>JAUVUZ010000008.1 GCA_030604885.1 Alphaproteobacteria bacterium
CCCAGCCCAAAAAGCCGGGCGCTTCACACTTCAACTCAAATACACCTTCCCGCGGGGTGGAGCAGCCCGGTAGCTCGTCAGGCTCATAACCTGAAGGTCGTCAGTTCAAATCTGGCCCCCGCAACCAACTTTACTTGATCAAAGCCGTCGGAGACACCTCCGGCGGCTTTTTTCATGTCCGCCGCCCCTCAATGAAAATCCCGCGAGCGCACATCGAGGCGAGCATCGCCGATGCGGGAGAGGTCGGCGGGGAATGCAATACCATAACATATCGAATTGACCGGTCCGGGCCGACGTTGATATACGCAGTGCGGGGGCGGGCTGCGGTTTGCGTGGCGGGGAGCACAGGGGGTAAGGGTGGGGGACGATGGCTCGGGTGCGGCTTCGTGCCGCGTGTATCCGTTTTCGGCGATTTTGGCGCAAGAGGAGATGAAGCTCGCGCTGTTGCTGAACGCGGTGAACCCGTCGGTGGGCGGGGTGGTGGTGCGCGGGCAGAAGGGGACGGCCAAATCCACCGCGGCGCGGGGGGTGCGGGCGCTCTTGCCGCGCGACGATGCCGGGCGGGTTCCGGCGTTCGTGGATTTTCCCCTCGGCGCGACCGAGGACATGGTGGTCGGCTCGATCGACTTCGAGGCGGCGGTGCGCGACGGCGAGGTGCGGTTTCAGCCCGGGCTGCTGGCGCGCGCGCACCGGGGCGTGCTCTACATCGACGAGGTCAACCTGCTGGACGACCATCTGGTCGACAGCATTCTCGACGCCGCCGAGACCGGCGCCAACGTGGTGGAGCGCGAGGGCCAGAGCCTGCGCCACGCGGCGCGCTTCATCCTGATCGGCACGATGAACCCGGAGGAGGGGGAGCTGCGGCCACAGCTGCTCGACCGCTTCGGCCTCGCGGTGGCGATCGCGGGCGAGGCGGACCCGGCGCTGAGGGTCGAACTGCTGAAGCGCCGCGAGGCGTTCGACGCCGACCCGGAGGGCTTCCTCGCCGCCCACGCCGCCGCCGAGGCCGATCTCGCGCGCCGGGTCGGCGAGGCGCGGGCGCGCCTGCCCGAGGTGATGATCGCCAGTCATCTGGTCGGCTTCATCGTCGAGATCTGCGCCCGCAACCGCGTCGCCGGGCACCGCGCCGACATCGTCATCGCGCGCGCCGCCGCCGCGCTGGCGGCGTGGGAGGGGCGGAGCGACGTCTCGGCCGACGACATCCTCAAGGTCGCGCCGCTGGCGCTGCTGCACCGCATGCGCTCGGGTACCCCGGACATGCCGCCGCCGCCTCCTCCTCGTCCGCCGGAACCGGAGGAGGACGCGGAAACTCCCGACGCGCCGCCGCCCGAAGGCGAGGCGGCGGGCGAGGAGGCTCCCGCGCCGCCACAGCAGCGCCGGGACGATGCCGCCGAGCGCCCCGAACCGTCCGACGACGATCCGCCCGAGGAAATTCAGGAGGTCGGCGCGCCGTTCGCGGTGCGCAGGATCGAACGGCGGAGCGTGGATCGGGAGTTGCGCACCGGCTCCGGCCGCCGCTCGCGGTCGCGCTCGGCGAGCAAACAGGGGCGTTACGTCAAAAGCACCACCCGGCGCGGCCGCAACGACCTTGCCCTCGACGCGACGATCCGCGCCGCCGCGCCCTATCAGATCGTCCGTCGTGCCGCCGCCGCGCACGATCTCGCGGTGCACATCGCCGAGGGCGACATCCGCGAGAAGGTGCGCGAGCGTCGGGTGGGGAACTTCCTGCTGTTCGTGGTGGACGGCTCCGGCTCGATGGGGGCGCAGCGGCGCATGGTCGAGACCAAGGCGGCGATCCTGAGCCTGCTGCTCGACGCCTATCAGAAGCGCGACACCGTGGCGATGGTGAGCTTCCGCCATCGCGGCGCGGCGGTGGTGCTGCCGCCTACCCATTCGGTGGATCGCGCCGCCCGGCTGTTGGCGGATCTCCCCATCGGCGGCCGCACGCCGCTGACCGCCGGGCTGGGCGCGGCCGCCAACGTGCTGCGCCGGGCGCTGCGGAAAGATCCGGCGCTGCTGCCGCTGGTGATCGTGATGACCGACGGCCGCGCCAACGCCGGAATCGGCGCCGCGCCACCCCACGAGGAGGCGTTGAAGGCCGCCGCCGCGCTCGCCGAGCGCTATCCGAGCGCGCAGTTCGTCGTCGTCGACACCGAGGCTCCGGGCGCGGTGCGCCTCGGCCTCGCGCGCAAACTCGCCGCCGCGCTGGGCGCGGCGTACGTCAAGGTCGCCGATCTTCGCGCCGAGGATCTGGTGGCCATAGCCAAGGAGCATCAAGGGTGGTGAGCATCGACACCGCGTCCCCGGCCGTCTATCCGTTCGTCGCCATCGTCGGGCAGGAGACGCTGAAGCAGAGCCTGATCCTCAACGTCGTCAACCCCGGCCTCTCGGGGGTGCTGATCCGCGGCGAGAAGGGCACCGCCAAATCCACCGCGGTGCGCGCGCTCGCCGACCTGCTGCCGGAGATCGCGGTGGTCGAGGGCGACCCCTTTCAGAGCGATCCGGCCGACCCGCGCGGCATGGCGCCCGAGGTGCGCGCCCGCTTCGCGGCGGGCGAGGCGCTGCCGGTGCGGCGGCGCAAGGTGCGGGTGGTCGAACTGCCGATTTCCGCCACCGAGGATCGCGTCGTCGGTACCCTCGATCTCGAAACCGCGCTCAAGGAGGGCCGCAAAACCATCGAGCCGGGCCTGCTCGCCGCCGCCAACCGGGGCTTGCTGTACGTCGACGAGGTCAACTTGCTGGACGACCACGTGGTCGACGTGCTGCTGGATTCCGCCGCGATGGGGGTGAACACCATCGAGCGCGAGGGGATCAGCTTCTCGCATCCGGCGCGCTTCACCCTGATCGGCACGATGAACCCGGAGGAGGGCGACCTGCGGCCGCAGCTCCTCGACCGCTTCGGCCTGTGCGTGCAGGTGGAGGGGCTGACCACCCCGGCGGAGCGGGTCGAGGTGGTGAAGCGCCGCGCCGCCTACGAGGACGACCCGGACGCCTTCGCCGCGCGCTGGGCGGAGGAGACGGCGCAACTCCGCGACAAGGTGGCGGCGGCGATCGCGCTGTGCCCGCAGGTGACGGCGTCCGACGCGATCCTGTTCGCGATCGCCGAACGCGCGCTCAAGCTCGGGGTGGACGGTCACCGCAGCGACATCGTCATGCTCAAGGCCGCCAAGGCCCTCGCCGCCTGGGGCGGGCGCGAGGAGGTGACGCCCGCCGACGTCGAGCGCGCCGCGGCCCTCGCCCTGCCGCACCGCATGCGGCGCAAGCCGTTCGAGGAGATCCTCGGCCCCCACGCGGCCTGAGGGCGGAGGCGGCGGCGGGCCTGGGTCATCCGCCGCCGCCTCCGCAATTGACACGCCGGTCGGCTTCGGCTAGCCCGGACGACGTTATAGTGTTGCATTGGGGGACGCGATGGGAAGGCTGGGGAGTGCGCTGGCGGGGATCGTCGGCTGGGCGATGCTGGCCGCCACGGCCCAGGCCGGGGAGCGGATCGTCAGCCTCGGCGGTTCGATCACCGAAACCGTGGCGGCCTTGGGATTCGCCGACGCCATCGTCGGCGTCGACCAGAGCAGCCTGCGCCCGCCCGAGGTGACGAAGCGGGTGCCGCGCGTCGGCAGCCCCCGCGCGGTGCCGCTGGAGGCGATTCTGGCGGTGTCGCCGACGGTGGTGGTGACCTATGCGGATCTTCAGCCGCCCGAGGCGATCCCCAGCCTGAAATCCCTCGGCATCCGGGTGGTGACGGTGCCGCGCCGCCCGGACGTGGAGGCGGCGCGGCAAAAGGTTCTCGCCATCGCCGAGGGGCTGGGGGCGCCGGAACGCGGCCGCGCGCTGCTCGCCGACATCGACCGGGACCTCGCCTGGCCCGACGCCCTGCCGCGCCCGGCGCGCAAGGCGCGGGTGCTGTTCATCCAGAGCATGGGCAACGGGCCGCTGATGATTTCCGGCACCGGCACCACCGCGGCGGCGCTGCTGGAGGCCGCCGGGGTGGACAACGCGGTGACCGCGTTCGAAGGCTATCGTCCGCTGAACGCCGAGGCGATGCTGGCCATCGACCCGGACACGATCGTGATCCTCAAGCGCGCCCTCGACCGCATCGGCGGTCCGGCGGGGCTGGCCGCCTCGCCCGGGCTGGGCGACACCCGGGCGGTGCGCGAGAACCGCCTGGTGATGTCCGATGACGCCGCCTTTCTCGGCCTCGGCCCCGGGTTCGGCGTGGCGGTGCGGGAACTGCGCGAAGCGGTGTACGGCCGATGATCGGGGCGCTGCGCAGCCGCATGGCCGCCGCCGAGGGCGGCGAGGCCCGGGCCTACGCGCTGCTGGCGGCGGCGCTGCTGGCGGCCCTCGGCGTCAACTTGTCCGCCGGGGCGCTGCACGTGCCGCTGGAGGCGATGCTGCGGGTGTTCGCCGCCGCGCTCGGCCTCGCCGAGCCGCGCGCGGCGGACCGGATTTTCGAGGTGGTGCTGCTGGACGTTCGCCTGCCGCGCCTCGCCATGGCGTGCGTGGTGGGCGCCACCCTCGGGGTTTCCGGCGCGGCGATGCAGGGGGTGCTGCGCAACCCGCTGGCCGAGCCGGGCCTGCTCGGCACCACCAGCGGCGCGGCCCTCGGCGCGGTGGCGGCGATCGTGCTGGAAGGCTGGCTGACGCGACGGCACGATTTCGCCCACCTGCTGGTGCCCGGCGCGGCGTTCGGCGGCGCCCTGGCGGCCACCCTGGTGGTGGTGGCGGTGGCGCGCGCCGTGGCTCTGCCGAGCGCGGCGACGCTGCTGCTCACCGGCATCGCCATCAACGCCCTGTCCGGCTCCGCCATCGGCCTGCTGATCTCCATCGCCAACGACGAACAGCTGCGCAACCTCACCTTCTGGATGATGGGCAGCCTCGCCAACGCCAACCGCGCCCATACCCTGGTGGTGGCGCTGGCGGGCGGGCTGGGGGCGTTCGCGGTCTATCGCCACGCCCTGGCCCTGGACGCCGCCACCCTCGGCGACGACGTGGCGGGGCACCTCGGCCTCGATCCGGTGGCGGTGCGCGGCCGGGTTCTGGCGGCGGTGGCGCTGGCGGTGGGGGCGAGCGTGGCGTTCGTCGGCATGGTCGGCTTCGTCGGCCTGGTGGCGCCGCATCTGGTGCGGCTGATGCTGGGGGCGCGGCACCGGCTGGTGATCCCCGCGGCGGCGCTGCTGGGGGCGACCCTGGTGCTGCTGGCGGATCTCGCGGCGCGCACCGCGGTCGCCCCGGCGGAACTGCCGCTCGGGGTGCTCACCGGGTTGATCGGCGGGCCGTTCCTGCTGTGGCTGCTGATGCGCGGGGGGATGGACAAATGATCTCCGCCCGCGGCATCACCGTGCGGCGCGGCGGCCGCACCCTGCTCGACGGTGTCGACCTGGACGCCGCGCCCGGCAGCCTCACCGCCATCGTCGGCCCCAACGGCGCGGGCAAATCGACCCTGCTCAAGGTCGTGACCGGCGACCTGGCCCCCGACGCGGGCACCGTGGCGGTGCTCGGCCGCGACCTCGGCGCGTGGCCGCGGCGGGAGATCGCGCGCCGCCGCGCGGTGTTGCCGCAGGGCATCGCCCTCGCCTTCGCCTTCCGTGCCCGCGACGTGGTGCGCCTGGGCCGCCTGCCGTTCGGGTCCGGCCGCGACGACCGCGCGCTCGCCGATGCCGCCCTCGCCGAGGTGGGCCTCGCCGACCGGGCCGCCGAACTCTACCCCAACCTGTCGGGCGGCGAGCAGCGGCGGGTGCAGTACGCGCGGGTGCTGGCGCAGATCGCCGAGGCCTCGGCGGCGGGCGAGGGGCTGCTGCTGCTCGACGAACCCACCGCCAACCTCGACCCGGCCCACGGCCTCGGCGTGCTCGCCCACGCCCGCAGGCTCGCCGACCGGGGGCTGACGGTGGTGGCGGTGGTCCACGACATCAACCTCGCGACGCCGTTCGCCGACCGCTTCGTCGGTCTGCGCGGCGGGCGGGTGCGGTTTGCCGGACCGGCGGCGGAGACCGTCACCGCCGCCAATCTCGAAGACCTGTTCGGCGTGACGGCGGTGGTGACGCCGCATCCGGTTCACGCCTGCCCGATGGTGGCCTTCGTGGCGCCGGTGTGACCCCGGTGCCACACCGGCACGGATAGAATACTATAACATAACATTTGACTCGTGCCGTCGACCGTCGCGCCCTAGTATGCGGCCGCCGGAGAGGGCGCGCGGGGGTGCGCCGTCCCGGTTTCGCGGGGCCGTGGGGAAACGGCCCCACACACCGTGTATGGGGGAGGACACCCGATGACTTTCGGATTCGCGTCGCCGCGGGCGATGCTGTGCGCGGGCGTCGCCGCGCTGGCGGTTGCGCCGGGCGCGGCGCTGGCGCAGCAGGCGCAGGACCTGGGCGAGATGGTGATTTCGGCCAACCGCGTCGCCACCGACGCCAACAAGGTGGGCAGCTCGGTGACCGTGATCACCGCCGCCGACCTCGAGAAGAAGCAGGCGGCGACGCTGGAGGACGTGCTCAAGGACGTGCCCGGCCTCTACGTCTATTCCAACGGCAACTCGCGCAACAACACCCGCTTCAAGCTGCGCGGCTACGATTCCGGCCGGGTTCTGGTGCTGGTCGACGGCGTCAAGATCGACAACCAGGCGAGCCAGATGTACGACCGCCCGTACAACCACCTCCAGGCCGCCGACATCGACCGCGTCGAGATCCTGCGCGGCAATCAGAGCTCGCTCTACGGCTCCGACGCCATCGGCGGCGTGATCTCGATCACCACCAAGTCGGGCAAGGCCGCCGGCAAGATCATCGAGGGCGTCGCCACCGCCGAGATCGGCTCGTTCGTCACCCGCAGCTCCTCGCTCTCCGCCTGGGGCCGCTATGGCGACGTCTACTACAAGGCCTCGGGCGCCGCCCTCGCCACCCACGGCGACGACAACCGCCCGATGGTCCCCCCGGAAGAAAGCGACGGTTCGAAGAGCGTCAACACCGACTTCAAGATCGGCGCCGACGTGGTCAAGGACCTGGGCGTCCTCGACCTCCTCAATATCGAGGGCACCCACAACCGGATGCGGGGCGACGCCGAATACGACACCGCCACTTCCGCCACCGACACCGAGGGCTTCCTCCACCAGAAAACCGAGACCTCCAGCGCCAAGCTCAACGCCAAGATGTTCGACGGCGTGCTCGACAACACCTTCACCGCGAGCCGCATGGACGCCTACGTCGTCGCCCGCTCCAATCGGTATTCCGGCACCCTCAACCGCTACTGGGGCGACTTGCAGAAATACGAATATCAGGGCGTGCTGAAGCCGCTGGACGGGCATTCGCTGGTGTTCGGCGCGGATCAGGAGCGCGACCACTTCCGCACCCGCACCTCGACCGCGGCGCAGACCCAGGCGCTGGTCAACTCGTCGGTGTTCGGCGACTACGCCGTCGACCTGTTCGAGAACCTCACCCTCAGCGCGGGCATGCGCCAGTACTACCACGACACCTTCGGCAGCAACACCACCTACCGCACCACCGCGTCGTATCGCGTGCCCGAAACCGGCACCCGCGTCCACGGCAGCTACGGCACCGGTTTCAAGGCGCCCACCCTGGTGCAGGCCCTCTACAACCGCTCCACCGCCGTCGCCGCCGGATTCGACGAGACCGTGAACCCCGAGGAATCCCGCGGCTACGACGTGGGCGTCGAGCAGTCGCTGCTCGACGGCCGCCTGGTGGTGGACGTGACCTTCTTCAACAACCGCATGACCGACGCGATCGAATCCCGCGGCCCCACCGCCAACCGCTACTACGTCAACATCGGTTCGGTGCGCAACATGGGCTTCGAGACCAGCGCCGACTTCGAGGTGAGCGACGAGGTGACCCTGACCGGCACCTACACCTTCACCCAGTCGCGCGACAACGCCACCGGCCTCCAGATCGACCAGGCGCCGGTGCACCAGGGATCGATGCGGGTGTCCTATGCGCCGCACGCGGTGGAGGGACTCGACACCTGGGTGCGGATGACCGCCGCGGGCAAGAGCTTCGACACCCCGAGCACCGCGCTCGGCCGCCGAAAGCTCGACGGCTGGGCCACCTTCGACCTCGGCGCCGACTACAAGATCGACCAGACCTTCAGCGTCTACGGCCGGGTCGAGAACCTGTTGGACAAGGATTACGGCCAGATGTACGGCTTCGAGAACGCCGGGGTCGGCGCCTACACCGGCGTTCGCGCCAAGTTCTGATCCCCCGGCCGACCGCTGCCGTTTGCCGCCGCCGCCCCTCCCCGGGGCGGCGGCGTGCGTTTGTGGGGATGCGCAAGGCCTCCGGGTTCGGTTGACGGGGTGGATGTGTGATGTTATTACATCCGCGCACGACGGTCCCCGCCTTGGGGCGGGGCCATGAGGGAACCCGGTGGAAATCCGGGGCTGCCCCCGCAACTGTCAGCGAGGAGTTGCCGCCCACAGTCGCCACTGACGCCCCGGACGACCGGGGAGCCGGGAAGGCGGGCGGCCGCGACGATCCGCGAGCCAGGAGACCTGCCGTCGTGCGCGTACCCACCCAAGGGGCGGGGAGGCCCCACGGGAACGGGACATCGGCGGCGACGCCGGGGTCCGCAGTCGGTCGCTCCATTGGGGGAGAGGGCCGGTTCGCGGCGGCGGTCGCGGGTTGCGTTGGGGGATGGGGCAGTGATGTTATGTAACGCTAGAACATACCTGACTCGATTGCCGATGGCACATCAGCCCTGCATGGAGTGGGAATGACTATGGATCAGCAGGAACTCGGACTCGCGGCGGATTTCCCCGCAGTCAGCTACGATCAATGGAAAAAGATCGTCGAGGACAAAGAACTGAAGGGCGTGCCCTTCGAGAAGAAGATGGTGACCAAGACCCCGGAAGGGATCGACATCCGGCCCCTCTACGTCGCCGAGAACTGGCCGTGGGCCGGGGATCCCTCGGGCTTTCCCGGGTTCTTCCCCTATACCCGCGGCACCCAGGCGATCGCCCGCACCCGCAAGGGCTGGGATATCCGCCAGGAATTCCGCGAAGCCGACCCGGCCGACGCCAACCGCGAGATCAAGCACGACCTCGGGCGCGGCGTGACCTCGGTGGCGCTTCGCCTCGACGAAGCGGTCCGCGCCGGTTTCGGTCCCGATGCGCCGGGCGCGGGCGCGAACGGTGCGCTGATTCACGATCTCGCCGCCCTCGAAACCGCGCTCGCGGGGGTCGATCTCGCCAAGGTTCCGGTGGCGCTGGAAGCGGGCGCGGCGTTCCTGCCCGCCGCGATGGCGCTCTCCGCGCTGTGGAAGAAGGCGGGGTTGACGGCGGAGACCGCCACCGGCGGCTTCGGCGCCGATCCGGTCGCCACTCTTGCCGAGACCGGCGGCCTGCCGATGTCGGCGGACGCGGCGCTGGCGCAACTGGGGGCGCTCGCCGCCTTCACCGTCAAGACTTGGCCGAAGGTGCGCGCGGTTTCGGTGGATACCTCGGTCTACCACAACGGCGGCGCGAACGAGGCCCACGACCTCGGCATCGCCCTCGCCACCGCGCTCGCCTACGTCAAGGCGATGGAACATGCCGGTCTCGGCATCGACCAGGCCTGCGGGCAAATCGCCTTCACCGTCTCGGTGGGTTGCGAGGAATATCTCCAGATCGCCAAGCTGCGCGCCGCGCGCAAGCTGTGGGCGGCGCTCGCCAAGGTGTGCGGCGCTTCCGACGCGGCCGCGTGCATGAGCCTGCGCGCCAAGTCGGCGGAGCGGATGTTCACGCGCATCGACCCGTGGGTGAACATGCTGCGCGCCACCGTCTCGACCTTCGCTTCGGCGGTCGGCGGGGCGGATGCCGTCACCTGCCTGCCCTTCGACGTCGCGATCGGCCTGCCCGACGACATGGGGCGCCGCATCGCCCGCAACACCCAGATCATCCTGGCGGAGGAATCGAACCTCTACCGCGTCGCCGATCCGGCGGGCGGCGCGTGGTCGATGGAAACCCTCACCGACGAGATGGCCGAAAAGGGCTGGGCGTTCTTCCGCGAGATCGAGGCCAAGGGCGGCATCGTCGCCGCGCTCGGCTCCGGCTTCGTCCAGGACGCGATCGCCGCGACCATGGCGCAGCGCGACAAGGATATCGCCAAGCGCAAGGTTCCGCTCACCGGCGTTTCCGAATTCCCGAACATCCTCGAGAAGCCGGTGGTGCGTCCGGTGGCGGACGTGGCCAAGGCCAAGGCCGAGGCGGTCAAGCGGATCGCCGCCGCCAAGGCTCCGGCCGCGAGCGGCAATCCGGTGGCCGATGCGGCCCACGCCGTCGGCGCGGGCGTCGGCTTCGCGGCGGCGCTGGCGAAGGCGGCGGGGCCGGCGGTGAAGCCGGTGGTCAAGCGTCACCTCGCCGACACCTTCGAGCGGCTGCGCGACGCGGCCTTGGCGCACAAGGAGACCACCGGCGCGTTCCCGACGATCTTCCTCGCCAATCTCGGGCCGATCGCCAAGCACACCGGCCGCGCCACCTTCGCCAAGAACTACTTCGAGGCGGGCGGCATCCAGGCGCTCGGCAACAACGGCTTCGAAACCGTCGAGGCGTGCGTCGCCGCATTCGAGCAAAGCGGTGCGCGGATCGCGGTGATCTGCTCGTCGGACGCGCTCTACGAGGAAATGGTGCCGACCTACGCGCCCGCCCTCAAGGCCGCCGGGGCCGAGACCCTCTACCTTGCCGGTGCGCCCGGCGACAAGAAGGACGCCTACGACGCCGTGGGCATCGACGACTACATTTTCATGGGTGCGGACGTTCTGGGCAAGTTGACCGCCCAGTTGGTTCGCCTGGGAGTGATCGCGCAATGATTCCGAATTTCGCCAACGTCGATCTCAAGTCGATCAAGAGCAGCGCCGCCTATACCGACTGGGAAGCCCGGGTGCGTGCGGAAACCGCCAAGGGCGTCGATGCGGTGCTGTGGGAAACCCCGGAGAAGATCGGCGTCAAGCCGCTCTATTCGGCGGCCGATCTCGACGGCATGGATCACCTTCACACCATGCCCGGCCTGCCGCCCTACAAGCGCGGCCCGTATACCACGATGTACGTGAACAAGCCGTGGACGGTGCGCCAGTACGCGGGCTTCTCGACCGCCGAGGAGTCGAACGCGTTCTACCGCCGCAACCTCGCGGCGGGTCAGAAGGGCCTGTCGATCGCCTTCGACCTCGCCACCCATCGCGGCTATGACTCCGACCATCCGCGCGTCGTCGGCGACGTCGGCATGGCGGGCGTGGCGGTGGATTCGATCCTCGACATGGAGGTGCTGTTCTCCGGCATTCCGCTCGACCAGATGTCGGTGTCGATGACGATGAACGGCGCGGTGCTGCCGGTGCTCGCGCTCTATATCCTCGCCGCCGAGGAGCAGGGCGTCTCCCGCGACAAGCTCGCCGGAACGATTCAGAACGACATTCTGAAGGAGTTCATGGTCCGCAACACCTACATCTATCCGCCGACCCCGTCGATGCGGATCATCTCCGACATCTTCGAGTACACCTCGAAGTATATGCCGAAGTACAACTCGATCTCGATCTCCGGCTATCACATGCAGGAAGCCGGAGCGACCGCCGATATCGAAGTCGCCTACACCCTCGCCGACGGCAAGGAATACATCCGCGCCGGCATCGAGGCGGGCCTGACGGTGGACGATTTCGCGCCGCGCCTGTCGTTCTTCTGGGCGATCGGCATGAACTTCTTCATGGAAGTGGCGAAGATGCGCGCCGCCCGCCTGCTGTGGGCGCGGATCGTCAAGGGTTTCGATCCCAAGAACCCGAAATCGATGTCGCTGCGCACCCACTCGCAGACGTCGGGCTGGTCGCTCACCGCGCAGGACGTGTTCAACAACGTGGTGCGCACCCAGATCGAGGCGATGGGCGCGGCCCAGGGCCACACCCAGTCGCTCCACACCAACGCGCTCGACGAAGCGCTGGCGCTGCCGACCGATTTCTCGGCCCGCATCGCCCGGAACACTCAGCTGTTCATCCAGCAGGAAACCGGCATCTGCAACATCATCGATCCCTGGGCCGGTTCGTATTACGTCGAATCCCTCACCGACCAGTTGGCGCGGCGCGCCTGGGCGCATATCGAGGAGGTCGAGGCCTCCGGCGGCATGGCCAAGGCGATCGAGGCGGGGATTCCGAAGATGCGCATCGAGGAGGCGGCCGCCCGCACCCAGGCGCGCATCGACGCGGGTCGCCAGACCGTCGTCGGCGTCAACAAGTTCAAGCTCGACGGCGAGGAATCCGTCGACGTGCTGAAGGTGGAAAACACCGAGGTGCGCAAGAAGCAGATCGAGAAGCTCGAACGGCTGCGCGCCAATCGCGACCAGTCGCGGGTGGACGCCTGCCTCGCCCGCATCACCGAGGCGGCGGGGGCCAAGCGTGGCGAAGCCGCCTACGGCAATCTTCTGGAACTGGCGGTCGAGGCGGTGCGTGCCCGCGCTTCGCTCGGCGAGATTTCCGACGCCTGCGAGAAGGTGTTCGGTCGCCACAAGGCGGTGATCCGCGCGATTTCGGGCGTCTACACCGCCGAAGTCGGAAAGGACTCGCCGCAGATGAAAACCGTCGCCAAGCTGATCGAACGCTTCGAGGCCAAGGAAGGCCGTCGTCCGCGCATCTTCCTCGCGAAGATGGGCCAGGACGGCCACGATCGCGGCCAGAAGGTGATCGCCACCGGCTTCGCCGACATGGGCTTCGACGTCGATATCGGCTCGCTGTTCCAGACCCCGGAGGAAGCCGCTCGCCAGGCGGTGGAAAACGACGCCCACGTCGTCGGCGTCTCGTCGCTCGCGGCCGGGCATCTCACCCTGGTTCCGGCGCTGCGCGACGAACTCAAGAAGATGGGCCGCGAGGACATCATGATTATCGTCGGCGGCGTGATTCCGCCGCAGGACTTCCAGGCGCTCTACGATTTCGGCGCGGCGGCGATCTTCCCGCCCGGCACGGTGATCTCGGAATCCGCCAAGGAAGTGCTGGAGAAGCTGATGGTCCACCTCGGCTTCGACACCGGGGCGGTCGCGTGATGACGGCGCTTTCGGTCGATACCGGCAAAGTGTCGGTCACGCCGCCCAACGCAGGCAAGGAGGCGCGCGTCAAGCGCGCCTCCCTCAGCCTCGAAGACTACGTGAACGGCATCCTCTCCCGCGACCGCGCCCGCCTCGCGCGGGCGATCTCGCTGGTGGAGAGCAGCAACCCGGACCATCAGAAGCTCGCTCAGGAGCTGCTGGTGCAATTGGCGCCGCATGCGGGCAAGGCGCACCGCATCGGCATTACCGGCGTGCCCGGGGTGGGGAAGTCCACCTTCATCGAATGCTTCGGCAATCTCCTCACCGCCAAGGGGCACCGCGTCGGCGTGCTGGCGGTGGACCCCAGCTCCAGCCGCTCCGGCGGCTCGATCCTCGGCGACAAGACCCGCATGGAGACCCTCGCCAACAATCCCGACGCCTACATTCGCCCCTCGCCCTCCTCGGGGCGGCTGGGCGGCGTCACCCGCACCACGCGCGAGACGATGCTGGTGATGGAGGCGGCGGGCTACGACGTGATCCTGGTGGAGACGGTGGGCGCGGGGCAGAACGAGACCGTGGTCGCCGACATGACCGATTTCTTCCTGGTGCTGATGCTGCCCGGCGCGGGCGACGAGCTTCAAGGGATCAAGAAGGGCGTGCTCGAACTCGCCGACATGATCGCGGTCAACAAATGCGAGGACGACAACGCGCAAAAGGCCGAGGCGGCGCGTCAGCACTATGCCAACGCGTTGCACATCATGACCCCGACCTCGCCCAACTGGCGGCCGCCGGTGCTGAAGATCTCCGGTCTCAAAGGCATCGGCCTCGAAGAGCTGTGGGAGAATATCGAGGAACACCAGCGCATTCTCGCCGAAACCGGCGAGCTGGACGAGGCGCGCCGCCGCCAGCGCATCAAGTGGATGTGGAGCATGATCGAGGACAAGCTGATGGATGCGGTGAAGAGCCATCCGGAGGTGCGCGCCGAACTGCCCGCGATCCGCGCCGATGTGGAGGCGGGGGCGATGACGGTGCCGCTGGCGGTGCTCAAGGTTTTGCGCGCCTTCGGTCTCGAAGTGGGGTTGGGGGGCTGAAACCCCTTGACCTCTGGTATGTGATAGTGTAACAAATATTCTTGTCGATGCGACGGTTCCCCCGGACCACCGGGGGTGAAAAGGGAAGCCGGTTCAATTCCGGCGCTGTCCCCGCAACTGTGAGCGGCGAGCCCAGTCCGAATGCCACTGGCCGAATGGCCGGGAAGGCGGACCCCGGGTCCAGACCCGCGAGCCAGGAGACCTGCCGCCGCACGCGTCACGACCGCAGGCCGGGGGCTGTGTGCGGTGCGGATTTCCGCTTGTGACGCAAGGTTTTGTGTCATGGGTCGGAGTCCGTTGCGATGCGAGAGTTTCCGGGATTTTCCCTGCATGTTTTGGCCCGCTGGTCGGGCGATCGCGGATTCGTGCCGCCGTTCTGGGGAGCGCGCGCGTTCCCCGAGGATTTGCCGTTCGCCGCCGGGTGCGCCCACACCGCGCCCGGCGAGCGCGAGACTCCGGCGGCACAGACGGGACCGTGACCTGCAACTTTGGAGCAGGCGATAACGGCCCGCCCGCTCCCCCCTGTTGAAGGTCGCGTTTGACCGACCCCGCACCGAGCAGCGGGTCGGCAGACTTGCGGCGGCGGCCTCTCCCGGCTGCCGCCGCCTTTTCGTATGCGTGGAGGTTGGAATTGTCTTCGAGCGACGCAACGGTGCTGGTGGTGGACGCCACCGGCTCGCATCTCGCCCAGTTCGCCGCCGCGGCGGCACGGCTGCCCGAGGGGGTGCGGGTGGCGGCCCGCAGCCGCGACGACCTCGCCGGCCCGGGCGCCCTCGACGCCTGCGTGGCGCTGGCGGCGGAGGCCGCGGCGCTGATTCTGCTGCCGATGGGCGGCAGCGCGTCGATTCCCGGGCGCGACCGTCTGGTGGCGGCGCTGGCGGGGCGGCCGGTGCACGTTCACGCCGGTCTCTCCTCCGCCGACGAACAGGGGTTCGCCCAGGCCGTGTGCGCCGATTTCGGCAGTCCCGCGTATCTGCGGCGGCAGGCGTACCTGCGGCGCGGCGGCGCCGACAACCTGGCGGCGCTGATGCAGCAGTTGCTGCGTGACGGCGGGCGCGACCTCCCCGCGCCGCCGCCGCCCGCCGAGCGCCCCACCGAGGGGATTCATCACCCGGCGTGGACCGGCGGTCACGACACCGACGCCTATCTCGCCTGGGCGCGGGCGCGCCTCGGCGCCGACGCGCCGGTGCTCGGCCTGTGGTTCCACCACAACGCCTGGGCCAACGCCGATCTCGCGCCCTACGATGCGCTGATCGCGGAAATCGAGGCCCAGGGCGGCATTCCCCTGCCGGTGTTCCATGTGCGCTTCCCCGATGCGGACCTCGGCAACCTCACCGGGGCGGCGCTGGTGGAGCGGTTCTTCAAGCGCCGCGGCCGGGCGGTGATCGACGCGCTGCTGTCGCCGATGAGCTTCTCCCTGGCGCGCGCCGGGATGGATGCGGAGGCGATGTTCGCAGCCCTCGACGTGCCGGTGCTGCAACTGGTGGTCGCCTCCTCCTCCGCCGCCGCGTGGGAGGCCTCGGCGCAGGGGTTGTCGCCGGTCGACGTGTCGATGCAGGTGGCGCAGCCGGAGTTCGACGGCGCGATCCTCGGCGGCGTCGTCGCCACCCGCGAACTCGGCGCGCCGGATGCCGCCACCGGCGCCCGCGCGGTGCGGCGCGAGCCGGTGGAGGAGCGGGTGCGCGGCCTCGTCGCCTGGGCGATGAACTGGGTGCGCCTGCGCCGCACGCCGCCTGCCGCGCGCAAGGTGGCGATCCTGTTCCACCACTATCCGCCGAAGAATCACCGCCTCGGCTGCGCCTTCGGCCTCGACAGCTTCGCCAGCGTGGTGGCGATGCTGGAGCGCTTGAAGGCGGAGGGCTATTCCGTCGCCCGCGATTACGCCGACGGCGACGCCCTGGCCTTCGACCTCCTGTCCCGCCTCACCAACGACCGCCGCTTCCTGCCGCCCGCCGAGATGGCGCGCCGCGCCGCCGCCCGCGTGCCGGGGGAACGGGTGGCCCGCTGGGCGGACGCGCTGCCCGAGGCGCCGCGCGCCGAAATGGCGCGGGCGTGGGGGCCGCCGCCGGGGGTCGCCTTCTGCCACGGCGGCGAGGCGCTGATCGGCGGCGTCGTCAACGGCAACGTCTTCATCGGCATGCAGCCGTCGCGGGTGCGCGAGGCGGGCGAGGGCGAGGCCCTCGACCTGCCCGACGGCGGCCTGATCCACGATCCGCATCTGCCGCCCACCCATCACTACCTCGCCTATTACCGCTGGCTGCGGGAGGACTTCGGCGCCCACGCGGTGGTCCACGTCGGCATGCACGGCACCCTCGAATGGCTGCCGGGCAAGGCGGTGGGCCTGTCCGGCGCGTGCTATCCCGAGGCGATCCTGGCGGACCTTCCCAACCTCTACCCCTACATCGTCGACAACCCGGGCGAGGGCACCCAGGCGAAGCGCCGCGCCCGCGCGCTGATCCTCGACCACATGATCCCGGCGCAGATGGGCGCCGGACTCGCCGAGCCGGTCCAGGAGATCGCCGACCTGATCGAGCGGGCGGGCCTGGCGGCGCAGGAGGACCCGGCCAAGGTGGCGATGCTGGCGGCGGAGATCCGCGCCCGCGCCGCCGCCGCGCACCTCGACGTGCCCGAGGGCGACGACGCGGCGGTGCTGGAGGCGCTCCACGATCGGATCACCGAACTCGCCACCACCGCGGTGGCCGACGGCCTGCACGTGTTCGGCAGCCCGCCCCAGGGCGCGCGCTTCAACCGCACCCTCGCCCAGTTCGCGCGTCTGCCCAACGGCGGCACGCCCTCGCTGTGGGAGGCGATCGCCGCCGCCAACCGCGTCGGCGAGGCGGAGGCGCTGGCGCAGGCCGAGGCGGCGTTCGCCGAGCTGGACGCGCGCGGCTGGGATGCGGCGACGGTGGCGGCGGTGACGGCGGAGCGGTTCGGCGGCTCCGCGCGGGTGCGCGCGGCGCTCGCCTTCGTCGCCGAGGTGGCGCGGCCCAAGCTGGTTCAGACCACCGACGAGCTGGAGTCTTTCGCCCGGGGCCTCGCCGGGCGCTACGTGCCGCCGGGCGGCTCCGGCGCGCCGACCCGCGGCAGCCTCGACGCCCTGCCCACCGGGCGCAACTTCTACTCCGTCGACCCGGCGCGGATTCCGACGCGGGAGGCGTGGACCGTGGGGGTGGCGCAGGGCGACGCCCTGGTGGCCCGCTACCGCGCCGACCACGGTCGCTATCCCGAACAGGTGGGGATGGTGCTGTGGGCCGGGCCGACGATGCGCACCCGCGGCGACGACGTCGCGGAAATCCTCTACCTGATCGGCGTGCGGCCGGTGTGGGAGGCGGGGTCCGGCCGGATTCTCGGGGTCGAGCCGATCCCGCTGGCGGAGCGCGCGTTCCCCCGCCTCGACGTGACGGTGCGGGCGAGCGGCCTGCTGCGCGACGCCTTCCCCAACCTGATGGGGCTGATCGACGCCGCGACGCGGATGGTGGCGGCCCTCGACGAGCCGCCCGAGGTCAACCCGCTCGCCCGCAACGTGGCGGTGGACGCGGCCGAGCTGGTGCGGGCGGGCGTGCCGCCCGAGGAGGCGGCGCGGCGCGCGCGCTTCCGGGTGTTTTCCGACCGCCCCGGCACCTATGGCGCGGGCGTCAACCACCTGCTCGAAAGCGGCGAGTGGCGCACCGTGGACGACATCGCCGCGGTCTAGGTCGGCTGGGGCGGCTACGCCTACGGCGAGGGCGTCCACGGCGCGGCGGGCCACGAGGATTTCCGCCGCCGCCTCGGGCGTCTCGACCTGACCCTCAAGACCCAGGACAGCCGCGAGCACGACATCCTCTCGGGCGACGACCCCAACGCCTACCAGGGCGGCATGAACGCGGCGGTGCGCGCCTTCTCCGGCCGCGCGGCGGCGAGCTACGCCGGGGATTCCAGCGACCCACGCAAGCCCAAGGTGCGCACCACCGCCGAGGAGGCGCGCTTCGTGTTCCACGCCCGGGTGCTGAACCCGCGCTGGATCGAGGGCATGCGCCGCCACGGCTTCAAGGGCGCGGGGGACATGGCGCGGCAGGTGGAACTCGCCTGCCAGTGGGACGCCACCAGCGGCATCCTCGAGGACTGGCAGTATGAGGAAATCGCCAAGACCTACGCCTTCGACCCGGAGATGCAGGCGTTCTTCAAGGCGCACAACCCCTATGCGCTCCACGATATCGCCGAACGTCTGATGGAGGCGATTTCCCGAGGTCTGTGGGAGAGCCCCGGCGCGGCCTATGCCGACTTGGAAGCGCTTTTGCTCGACGCCGAGGGCGATATCGAAGATGCCGTCATGGGAGATGGGGAGTCGGAAAACGAGGGAAAATGCGAATCCGCATCGCAGTTCGGGTGACTCCAGGAGGCCGAAGCCACGTCCAACATGGGGCCGGTATGAACGCCAAGGATCTATGGATTTAGATAACAGAGCTGCTGAGCACAGACAGTTGGGGTCCCCGGAACCAAAACAAAGCCCGTTAGGAGAAATCCTGGCGGGCTTATTGTACGCAGGCGCAGGGATGATCTAGGGTGGGGCGCGGGCTTGGACCTGCTCCCCTTTTTTTGTTTCTGCCGCTTGGATCAGCGAGGTTCGACGACTCCGGTCTGGGCAGTGATTCGGCCATAGTGTTCGATCCGCCGATGGCGGGCGAAGTCGAATATCGTGCTCTTGCCGAACGCGCAGAGGTCGAAATCGCAGTCGGCGGTAATCAACTCGTCGTCCTCGGTTTCCGCCTTGGCGATGATGAATCCGTTCGGATCGACGATCACGCTGCCGCCCATCAGGTGATTTCCGTCCTCGACGCCCGTCTTTGCGATTCCGGCCACGAACGTGGCGTTCTGGTATGCGCCCGCTTGCAGCGAAAGCTCGGAGTGGAACAGGCGCTCCTTCAGCCCTTCTCCGGGGTGTTGGCTGTTCGCCGACGGCGTGTTGTAGCCGATGGTGACGAGCTGCACGCCCTGGAGACCCATGCAGCGGAAGGTTTCCGGCCAACGGCGGTCGTTGCAGATCGCCATGCCCATCAGCACGCCTTCGTTGCGCCAGACGTTGAAGCCGAGGTCTCCCGGTTCGAAGTAGCGCTTTTCGAGGTGCTGGTGGGTGCGCTCGGGGTCGTATTCGACGTGGCCGGGCAGGTGGATCTTGCGGTACTTGCCGACGATCTCACCCTTGCGGTTGGTGAGGATCGAGGTGTTGAAGTGGTGTCCGTCGGGGGTAAGCTCGGCATAGCCGAAGGTCATCGCGACGCCGAGTTCTGCCGCCAGATCGAACAGCGGGCGGGTCGCGCCGTTCGGCATCTCCCGCTCGAACCAGACGTCCGCTTCGGCGCGATTTTCCATATACCAGCGGGGGAAGAAGGTGGTCAGCGCGAGCTCCGGGTACACCAGCATGCCGACACCCTTCGCCGCGGCCTCCCGCATCAAGTCCATCATCCGCACCACCACGGTTTCGCGGCTGTCCTCCTTCTGAGCCGGGCCCATCTGGGCGCCGCCGACAATGAGTCTGGTCATGCTTGCCTGTCCTTATCACGGCCTGAGATGAACCTTGTCCATACGGTGTGAGGGCAGGCGGGGGAAATCAGTATTGCGTGGGAAGGATAACCCTGGCTTATACCCGGCGCGTCGGCAGAGACTGTGCGAACGCGTCCGCTCCGGCGCGGCGCTTGCCGCGTGGTCGCGCCGGAGCCGACTTCGGCTCGGTCTTGGCGGTGTCTTCCCGTGCGCCGAGGCCGGCCTCGGCCATTGCCGCGCGGATGGTGCGGATGAAGGCCTTCGCGGGTTTTGACAGGGGTGCGTAGCGGGAATAGATCACCTCGGCGGGAACGTCGATGGTCTCGGTGCCCACGACTTTCCGCACCCGCAACCCCGGAAGTTCGAGCTTTCCCGTCGCGAATTCGTCGACGATGGCGATCCCGGCGCCCGCCTGTACCATCGGATAGGCGTGGGCGGGAGAGAGAACCTCGATCACCGGATGCAGGGGCGCGCCCGCCTTGGCCCACATGGTTTCGAGAATTGAGCCCAGCGGACTTTCCGGCGGATAGCTGATCAGCGGATAGCGCGTCAGGTCTTCGAGCGTGATGCGAGCAAGGCGTTCGAGCGGGTGTCCGTGCGGGCAGATGCAGACCAGGCCCGCGCAGCCGACGACGCGGGATTCGAGGCTGGGGTGGTCGCTGCGCATGATCTGGAAGCCAAGCTGGTGGGTCTGGTCCAGCACCGACTGCACCAGAAGGCTACGCGGCAGCTTGTGCAGAAAAACCTTCACCTCTGGGTATTGCTCGCGAAACCGTGCGATCGCGCGAGGAATGATCACCTCGCCGGTGGAGGGACTGGAGACGATCTGAAGGTATTGGTCGGCCTTGAGCGCGAGTTTGCCTGCGAGGTCGTTGATGCGCGAGATCCCGACGTAGGCGGCGTTGATCTCGCGCTGAAGTTCGCGGGCTTCGTGGGTTGGGTGGAGGCGGCCGCGCACGCGTAGGAACAGCGCGTAGCCCAGGCGGGTCTCCATGTAGGCGAGCGACTGGCTTATGGCCGGCTGCGACACGCAGAGGATACGCGCCGCGCCGCTGATCGATCCGGCCTCGGTAATCGCCTTGAGAACTTCGATTTGACGCAGGCTGAGAAGCATGATCCGTACTCAAGCAAGATGCAGACCATCGTGTTCGTGCAGAATTGTTAATATATTTCAATGAGGTGGGTTTCTGTCTGGAGTGCGTGCGGCGGTTTGCGGCGGACGCCGGCGCGAAAAATGTGCAAATCCTTTGATGCGCCCGGTTTTTCGGCAGGTTCCATAACCGTCCATTATGGATTGCGACTTTTTCTGATAACCGGCCCGGGGAATGCCGATGTTAGCGTTTTTACTCCATTCCGAATGACTCCAGATTCCGGGGGGTGAAATGCATCGTCGATGGTTTCTGAAAAATCTCGCAACGGCTGGTGTGGCGGCGGGGGCGGGCATCCTCGCCAAGCCGACGCTGCTTCGCGCCGCGTCGCCGAAGGTGTTGCGCTTCGTGCCGCAGGCCGATCTCGCCAATTTCGACCCGATCTGGGGCACTCAACTCGTGGTGCGCAACGCATCGGCGATGGTCTGGGACACGCTCTATGGCTTCGACGAGAAATTCCGGATCCAGAAGCAGATGCTGGAATCCGACGACGTGTCCGCCGACGGACTGGTTTGGACCTTCAAGCTGCGCCCGGGCCTAAAGTTCCACGACGGCGAGCCGGTCCGCGCCAAGGATGTGGTGGCCAGCCTCGACCGCTGGAGCCAGCGCGACAATATGGGTGTGATGGTGCGAGCGCTGCAGAAGGAACTGGTGGCGCGCGACGATCGCACCTTCCGCTGGACCCTCGGCAAGCCGTTCCCGAAGCTGC
Organism: Alphaproteobacteria bacterium; assembly: GCA_030604885.1. Classification (GTDB taxonomy): domain Bacteria; phylum Pseudomonadota; class Alphaproteobacteria; order Rhodospirillales; family Rhodospirillaceae; genus Oleispirillum. The sequence goes on from JAUVUZ010000008.1 coordinate 21,443, forward strand.
GCTTCGTTCTCGGCAAGATGAACACGCCGGTGGCGTTCATCATGCCCGAGCGCATCGCCAAGACCGATCCGTTCAAGAAGATTTCCGAGTACGTCGGCTCCGGCCCGTTCCGTTTCGTCGCCAACGAGTGGGTACCGGGATCGCAGGCGGTGTTTGAGCGCTTCGCCGACTATCTGCCGCGTGACGAAGCCGCGTCGTGGATGGCGGGCGGCAAGCGCGTGCTGCTCGACCGCGTCGAGTGGGTGACCATGCCCGATCCCTCGACCGCCGCCGCCGCGCTGCAGAACGGCGAGATCGATTGGTGGGAAGATCCGCTGCCCGATCTCGTGCCGCTGTTCCGTAACGCGGCGGGCGTCACCGTCGATATCGCCGATCCGATGGGCAACGTCGGTTCGTTCCGCATGAATCACCTCCAGCCGCCGTTCAACAACGTCAAGGTGCGTCGCGCCGTTCTCACCGCGATCAGCCAGTCGAACTACATGCAGGCGGTGGTTGGCGACGATCCGAAGCTGTGGAAGCCGCTGCCGGGCTTCTTCACCCCCGACACCCCCTGGTACACCGAGGACGGCGGCGAAGTCCTCAAGAATGGTGGCGACCTTGCCCTCGCCAAGAAGATGCTCGCCGAGAGCGGTTACGCGGGCGAGCCGGTGGTCTGCCTGATCGCGCAGAACCAGTCGATCGTCAAGGCGATGGGCGACGTTACCATCGACCTGCTCAAGCGCCTCGGCATGAATGTCGAGTTCGTCGCCACCGACTGGGCAACGGTGGGCTCTCGCCGCGCCAGCAAGGCGCCGGTCGCCGAAGGCGGCTGGAGCATGTTCCACTCCTGGCACAAAGGCGCGGACTGCATCGGGCCGTACACCGGTGCGCGCGCCAGCGGCGATCATGCCTGGTTCGGCTGGCCGAGCGACGCCAACGTCGAGAAGGCGTTCGATGACTGGTTCGCCGCGACCAACCTCGCTGGCGAGCAGGACGCTCTGCGGCGTGTCAACCGCTACGGCCTCGAATCCGTGGTCTACGCGCCAACCGGCTTCTTCCGCACCTATGCGGCGTGGCGCAATTCGGTCAGCGGTATCGCCAAGGGGCCGCTGCCGTTCTTCTGGGGCGTCAACAAAACCGCGTGATTGGAGGACGGACAGAGCATGTACGGCTATATCGCGCGTCGCATTCTCTCCACCATTCCGGTGGTGCTCATCGTCGGCGTGATCGTCTTCAGCCTTCTGTTCGTCGCTCCCGGCGATCCGGCGGCGATCATCGCGGGGGATCAAGCGTCGCCCGCCGACGTCGAGCGAATTCGCCGCACCCTCGGACTGGACCAGAGCTTCCTGGTCCAGTTCGGCCATTGGTTCAGCCGGGTGATGATGGGCGATCTCGGCACCTCGATCTTCAACGGCAAGCCGGTCACCGAACTGATTGGCCTACGCCTCGGCCCGACGCTGTCGCTGATGTCGGTGACATTGACCTTCGCGGTGCTGATCGCGGTGCCGCTCGGCGTGCTCGCCGCGGCGCGGCAGGGCACCTGGGTCGACACCGGTGTGATGATGATGGCGGTGCTCGGGTTTTCGCTCCCGGTGTTCGTCGTCGGCTACCTTGTCACCTATGTCTTCGCGCTCCAGCTCCAGGCGTTTCCGGTGCAGGGATACCGGCCGCTCGACGAGGGCTTCTGGCCCTGGCTCCACGGGCTGATCCTGCCCGCGCTGTCCCTGGGCGGCGTCTACATCGCCCTGATCGCCCGCGTCACCCGCGCCGCGATGCTCGAGGTGCTCGGCCAGGATTACATCCGCACCGCGCGGGCCAAGGGCCTCGGCCTCGGCCGGGTGCTGTTCCTGCATGCGCTGAAGAACGCCTCGGTGCCGGTGGTGACCTCGATCGGCCTCGGCCTCGCGTTGCTGATCGGCGGCGCGGTGGTGACCGAGAGCGTGTTCGCCATCCCTGGCGTCGGCCGCCTCACCGTCGACGCCATTCTCCAGCGCGACTACCCGGTGATCCAGGGTGTCGTGCTGGTGTTCAGCTTCGTTTATGTCGGCGTCAACCTGATGCTCGACCTGGTTTACACGCTTCTTGACCCGAGGATCGCCTATTGAGCGCCGCACCAGACCGTTTCCCGGATAGCGCCGTCGGGGTGATCGCCGCGCCCGAGATGCCGGATATCCTGCCGGAGTTCACGCCGCGCGCCGGCGTGATCGGCTTCCTCCGCCGCAACCCGAGAATCGCCGTGGGCGGCACGATCCTGCTGCTGTTGCTGTTTTGCGCGGTGTTCGCCGGGTATCTCGGGACCGTCGACCCGGCCGCGATCGCGCCCTCTCGCCGTGCCCGCCCGCCGTCGTCGGAGCACTGGTTCGGCACCGACATGATCGGCCGCGATCTCTATTCGCGGGTGGTTTACGGCACCCGCGTGTCGCTGTTCGTCGGATTTGCGGTGGCGCTGGTGGCGTCGGGCATCGGCCTTGCGATCGGCCTCGTCGCGGGCTTCCTCAAGTGGGTCGACGGCCCGGTGATGCGGGTGATGGACGGCCTGATGTCGATCCCGCCGATCCTCCTGGCGGTGGCGCTGATGGCGCTGACCCGGGGCAGCGTCGGCAACGTGGTGATCGCAATCGCGATCGCCGACGTACCGCGAGTCTGCCGCCTGGTGCGCAGTTCGGTGCTGTCGCTGCGAGAACTGCCGTTCATCGAGGGCGCGGTGACCGCGGGCAGCAGCACGCCGCGCGTCATCCTGCGCCACGTGCTGCCCAACACTCTCGCGCCGCTCACCGTGCAGGCCACCTACATCTGCGCCAGCGCGATGATCACCGAGGCGATCCTGTCGTTCATCGGCGCGGGCTCGCCGCCCGACGTGCCGTCGTGGGGCAACATCATGGCCGAGGGGCGGATGCTCTGGCAGGTCAAGCCGTTCATCATCGCGTTCCCCGCCGTGTCGCTGTCGATCACGGTGCTCGCGGTGAACCTGCTCGGCGACGGCCTGCGCGACCTCCTCGACCCCCGTTCCGCGACGAAGGCGTAGTGGCATGGCATTGCTTGAAGTCAGCGATTTGCAGATTCACTTCCGCACCCAGGGCGGTGGCGTCAACCGGTCGGTCGACGGCCTGTCGTTTGCGGTGGAGGAAGGCGAGACTCTCGCCATCGTCGGGGAATCCGGGTGCGGCAAGTCGATCACCTCGATGTCGATCCTCGGGCTGGTGCCGCAGCCGCCCGGCAAGATCGCGGGCAGCATCCGCTTCGGCGACCGCGACCTGTTGCAGCTCTCCGACATCGAGATGCGCAAGCTCCGCGGCAACGAGATCTCGATGATCTTCCAGGAACCGATGACCAGCCTTAATCCGGTGCTGACCGTCGGTCGCCAGATCGCCGAGGTGCTGCGCCTGCACCAGAAGCTCGACGGCGGGACGGCGACGGCGCGCGCGGTGGAACTGCTGGGGCAGGTGGGAATCCCCGAGCCCGCGCGGCGGGTGCGCGAGTATCCGCACCAACTCTCCGGCGGCATGCGCCAGCGGGTGATGATCGCCATCGCGCTCGCCTGCTCGCCCAAGCTGTTGATCGCCGACGAGCCGACCACCGCGCTCGACGTGACGATCCAGGCGCAGATTCTCGATTTGATGCGCAACCTCAAGACCCAAACCGGCGCGGCGATCATCCTGATCACCCACGATCTCGGCGTCGTCGCCGAGGTCGCCGAGCGGGTGATGGTGATGTACGCCGGGCGCAAGGTCGAGGAAGCGCCGGTGCGCGAACTCTTCCGCGACATGCGCCACCCCTATACGCGCGGCCTGCTGGGCGCGGTGCCGCGCCTCGGCGGTTCGGTTTCCGGCGCGACGGATCGTCTGTCGGAAATTCCCGGAACGGTGCCGAGCTTGTCGCGGCGGATCACCGGGTGCGTCTTCGCCGACCGCTGTTCCGAGGCGCGCGACGTTTGCCGCGCGGTGGTTCCCGGCCTGCGCCGCACCGGCCCCCGCCACGTCGTCGCGTGTCATCTTTGCGAGGGAGAGCCGGTATGAGCATCCCGATTCTCGAACTCAACGACGTGCGCAAGCGCTATCCGGTCGGCTCGCGCCTGCCGGGGCGGCAGCGCCGCTTCGTCCACGCGGTGGACGGCGTGTCGTTCGGCATCGCGCGCGGCGAGACGCTGTCGCTGGTCGGCGAATCCGGCTGCGGCAAGTCCACTGTCGGCCGCACCATCCTCCGTCTCACCGACGTCACCTCGGGGCAGGTGGTGTTGAACGGCATGCGCATCGACGGCCTGTCGCCGCGCGGCCTGCGGCCGTATCGCCGCTCGGTGCAGATCGTCTTCCAGGACCCGTTCTCGAGCCTCAATCCGCGCATGCGGGTGCGCGACATTCTCGCGGAACCGATCCGCAACTTCGGTCTCGCCACGTCGGCGGCGGACCTCGAAGCCCAACTCGTCGATCTGATCACCAAGGTCGGCCTCCGGGGGGAGGCGCTCGACCGCCGCCCGCACGAGTTTTCGGGCGGGCAACGGCAGCGCATCGGCATCGCCAAGGCCCTGGCGACGCGCCCCGACCTGATCATCTGCGACGAGGCGGTCTCGGCCCTCGACGTTTCGGTGAAGTCGCAGATCGTCAACCTGCTCGCCGACCTGCAGCGGGAGATGGGGCTATCGCTGCTGTTCATCAGCCACGATCTCGCGATCGTCGAATATCTCACCCATCGCGTCGCGGTGATGTACCTCGGCAAGATCATGGAAATCGGCAGCCGCCGGCAGATTTTCGGCGCGCCCAAGCATCCGTATACCAAGGCGCTGCTGTCGGCGGTTCCGGTGCCCGATCCGGAGGCCGAGCGGTCCCGCATCGTGCTCGAAGGCGACATTCCGAGCCCGATCGCACCGCCGCGCGGCTGCCGCTTCCACACCCGCTGCCCGCTCGCGTTCACGCGCTGCCGCGAAGAGGAGCCGGTGCTTGCGGTGCAGGCGGAAGGCCACGAGGTGGCCTGCCACCTCACCGAAGCCGGGAACTAAGGAGACTGGAATGTACGATCTCGCTATTCTCGGGGCGCGGCTGATCGACGGCAGCGGCGCGCCCGGGGAGGAAACCGACCTCGCGGTGAGCGATGGGCGGATCGCCCGGATCGGCAGCATCGCGGCCGGGACGGCACGGCGCGTCGTGCAGGCCGAGGGGCGGGTTCTCGCGCCCGGGTTCATCGATTCCCATACCCACGACGACGGCTATCTGCTCACCAACCCGACGATGGTGCCGAAGGTGTCGCAAGGCGTGACCACTGTGGTCACCGGCAACTGCGGCATCAGCCTCGCGCCGCTGGTGCGTGAGACCGTGCCCCAGCCGCTCGATTTGCTCGGCCCCGATCGCCTGTTCCGGTTCGCGCGCTTCGCCGATTGGACGCAGGCGGTGGATGCCGCCAATCCGGCGACCAACGTTGTGCCTCTGGTCGGACACACCACCCTGCGCGTCGCGGCGATGGACGACGTCGGCCGGCCCGCCGATACCGGCGAAATCGCGAAAATGTGCGGCCTGCTGACCGAGGCGATGGACGCGGGGGCGTTCGGCATTTCCACCGGCACCTTCTATCCGCCCGCCGCCGCCGCGCCGCTCGCGGAAATCATCGCGGTGTGCGCGCCGCTCGCGGGGCGGCGGGCGATCTATGCCACCCATCTCCGCGACGAGGCCGACGCGATCGTTCCGGCGATGGAGAAAGCTCTCGCCGCCGGTCGTTCGTGCGCCGCGACGGTGGTGTTCTCACACCACAAGCTCGCAGGCGCGGCCAATCACGGCCGGTCGCGCGAGACCCTGGCGATGATCGACCGCGCTGCCGAAACCCAGCCGGTGTGCATCGACTGCCACCCCTATCCGGCGACCTCGACGATGCTGCGTCTCGACCGGGTGCGACTGGCGAGCCGCACTCTGGTCACCTGGTCGAAGGGCTATCCGGAAGCATCGGGGCGCGACTTCGCCGAAGTCTGCGCCGAACTCGGACTCGACGACGCGGCAGCGGTGGCACGCCTCGCGCCCGCCGGAGCGATCTATTTCCTCATGGACGAGGCGGACGTGAAGCGGATATTCCGCCACCCCCGCACCATGGTCGGGTCCGACGGCCTGCCGTTCGATCCGCACCCGCATCCGCGCCAGTGGGGCACCTTCCCCCGCGTTCTCGGCGCGTTCGTGCGCGAGCAGGGCGTGCTCGGGCTGGAGGAGGCGGTGCATCGGATGACTGGCTTGGCGGCATCGAGCTATGGGCTGGTGGAGCGCGGCTTGCTCAAGGAAGGCTATTGGGCGGATCTGGTGCTCTTCGACCCCGATGCGGTCGGCGATCGCGCCACCTTCGCCGCGCCGATCCAGACCAGCACCGGGATTTCCGGGGTTTGGGTGAACGGCGAGATGGTGTGGAACGGCAGCGCGCCGGTGACGACCGAGGCACGGCACGGTAGGGTTTTGCGCCCGGCGGCGCGGATTTAGGAGAGTCAGCAGATGGTCGGTGAGTACGACCTCGTCGTTCGCGGCGGCATGGTGATCGACGGAACCAACCGGCCGCGCTTCCGCGCCGATATCGGGGTCCGGGACGGGCGGATCGCCGCCGTCGGCGATCTCGGCGGGGCGACGGCGCGGGAGGTTCTCGACGCGGCGGGGCGGATCGTCGCGCCCGGGTTTATCGACTCCCACACCCACGACGATCAGGCGCTGTTCGTCGATCCGGAGATGATGGCGAAGGTTTCGCAGGGCGTGACCACGGTGATCACCGGCAACTGCGGCATCAGTTCCGCACCGATGACCACGGCGCGGCCCCTTCCTCCGCCGTTCAACCTTCTCGATCTGCCCGACGACCGGAGCTTTGCCGCGTTCGCCGACTATTTCGACGCCCTTGCCGATGCGCCACCGTCGGTGAACGTCGTGGGTCTGGTGGGGCATGCGTCGCTGCGCGTGCGGGCGATGGGTCGCGATCTCGATCGTCCCGCAAGCGCGGCGGAGATTGAGGAGATGCGGGAGACGCTGCGGCAAAGCCTCGAAGGTGGGGCGGTGGGGTTGTCCTCGGGACTGGTGTATCCCCCCGCCGCCGCCGCACCGATGGCGGAGCTGATCGAGATCGGCCGGCCGCTCGCCGAGTTTGGCGGCATCTACGTGACCCACATGCGCAATGAGGAAGACCGCGTGTTCGAAGCGCTGGAGGAGACCTTCGGCATCGGCCGCGCGCTCGGGATTCCGGTGGTGATCTCGCATCACAAGGTGATGTACCCGCGCAACTTCGGGCGTTCCGCCGCGACCCTGCCGCGCATCCGCGAGGCGATGGCGAACCAGCGGGTGGGTCTCGACTGTTATCCCTATCATGCGAGTTCGACGATGATCCGCAGCGATCCCGCACTCGACGAGATGCGGGTGATCATTGCCGAGAGCGGCCCGCACCCGGAGTGCGACGGCCGCGAGCTTGCCGAGATCGCCGCCGAGTGGGGGGTGAAACCGCACGAGGCGGCGCGCCGCCTGCAGCCCGGCACCGCGGTCTACTTCACCATGGACGAAAACGACGTGCGGCGGATCCTGGCGTTCCCGCAGACCATGGTCGGTTCCGATGGAATCTGCGTCGGCAAGCGGCCGCACCCGCGCCTTTGGGGAACCTTTCCCCGAGTCCTTGGCCACTATAGCCGCGATGTCGGGTTGTTTCCGCTCGAAACGGCGGTGTGGAAGATGACCGGCCTTTCCGCCGCGACCTTCGGCCTCGATGATCGTGGCGTGCTGCGTGTCGGCGCGGCGGCGGATATCACCGTGTTCGATGCGGATACGGTTCGGGACGCGGCAAATTTCGAAACCCCGAGCGAGGCTGCCGAAGGGATCGCTGCGGTGGTGGTGAACGGCGCGATCACCTTGCGCGACGGCCTCCACACCGGTGCGCGCGCAGGTGTTCCCCTGCGGCGCGCCTGAGCCTCGGCGTCAGTATCCGCGCGCGACGTCCACGGTGACCGGCAGGGTGTGCTGGCGTCGGTACTGACGGATGTTGCGCGCGACGGTCTCGGCGGCGCTTTCGCGCGGCGTCGGTGCGGAGAGATGGGGGAGGACGCTGACCCGAGGGTGCGACCAGAAACGGGAGTCCCGCGGCAGGGGTTCGACGTCGAACACGTCGAGGACGGCGTGGTAGAGATTACCCGCGTCGAGCGCGGCGAGCAGATCGTCGGCGACGATCAGCGGGCCGCGCGCGAAGTTGATGATCCCGGCGTCGCGCGGCAACAGGGCAAGCCGCTCCGCGTTCAGCAACCCCCGGGTTTCCGGCGTCAGCGGCAGAAGGCAGACGAGGATTTCGGACCGCGCCAGAATGGTTTCGAGACCATCCATGCCGTGGTGGATTTCGATGTCGTTCACTGTCTTTGGCGAGCGGCTCCAGCCGGTGACGTTGAAGCCGGCGCTCTTGAGCAGCTTGGCGGCGGCGAGGCCGAGTTCGCCCAACCCCAGCACTCCGACGGTCACATCCTCGGCGGGGCGGTAGGGCAACTGCTCCCAGCGTCGCTCGCGCTGGAAAGCGGCGTAGGTCGGCATCCGGCGGAACAGGTAGTAGGTCCAGGCGAGAGCGGATTCCGCCATGGTTTTGCTCATCCGCGGATCGACGAGGCGGACGATCGGGATTCCGGCGCTGCCGTATTCGGCCACCAGGCGCTCGACCCCCGCCCACAGGCTGTGGACCCATTTGAGGTTGGGGAGCTTGGCGAGGTTGTCCGGGTTGGGGCCCGCGACGATGGCGATGTCGATGTCGGCGTAGGATTCTGCCGTCAATCGGCGGAACGACACCACCGGCTCCTGCCGGAGCGCATCGCCGAGCACCTGGAGCCAGAGGGTTTCGTCGGTGTCGGTCATTTCCGAGACGAGGGCGATGTGCGGGCGCATGGCGGAGCCTTCCTGAAGGGTGCACCGCTCCGGCAAGGGAGCGGCGCTGGGGAGATGAGGCGTTACTGCGCGGCCTTGAAGGCTTCGTAGCGCGCCTTGTTTCCCTCGTTCGGCGGATAGAGGCCGGGCAGGGGGGTGCCCTTCTCAACTTCGCTCATGATCCAGCCTTCGAGGCGTTCCTGCTCGACCGCGACCGGCACGATTTCGTCGATCAGCGCCTGCGGGATCACCACCGCGCCATCGTCGTCGACCACGATCGCGTCGCCCGGGAACACCGCGACGCCGCCGCAACCCACCGGCTCCTGCCAGTTGACGAAGGTGAGACCGGCCACCGACGGCGGCGCGGCGACGCCGTCGCACCATACCGCGAGGCCGGAGGCGAGCACGCCCGCGACGTCGCGGACCACGCCGTCGGTCACCAGACCGGCGACGCCGCGCTTCGCCATGCGCGAGCAGAGGATGTCGCCGAAGATGCCCGCGTCGGTGATGCCCATCGCGTCGACCACCGCGATGCAGCCTTCCGGCATCGCCTCGATCGCGGCGCGGGTGGAGATCGGCGACGACCACGACGCCGGGGTGGCGAGATCCTCGCGCGCCGGGACGAAGCGCAGCGTGAACGCCTCGCCGACGATTCGGCCCTGGCCTTCGCGCAGCGGCTTGGTGCCGCGCAGCCAGACGTTGCGCAGGCCTTTTTTAAGCAGGACGGTGGTCAGGGTCGCGGTCGAGACGTGCTTCAGCGCCGCGACGATCTCGGGGGAGAGAGCCATGTTCGGGTGTCCTTATTCGAGGGCCGCGCACGCCGCCGCGATGCGGTTGCAGGCGGTGCGGAGGCGTTCGGTGGCGGTGGCGAAGGAGATTCGGAAATAGGGTGCGAGGCCGAATGCGGTGCCCGGCACCACCGCGACGTTTGCCGCTTCCATCAGGTAGGTGGAAAAGTCGATGTCGGTGGCGATGGTGCGTCCGTCCGGCCTCCTGCGCCCGAGCAGCCCGGCGCACGACGGGAACAGGTAGAACGCGCCATCGGGCACGCGGCAGGTGATGCCGTCGATAGCATTGAGCTTTTCGAGGCAGAGGTCGCGGCGTTCCAGGAACGCTGCGTTGCGCTCGGCGAGGAAGTCGAGCGGCATGTCGAGCGCCACGGTGGCGGCGGCCTGGGAGACCGAGCTCGGGTTGCTGGTGCTCTGCGACTGCACCGTCGCCATCGCGCGGATCAGCTCCACCGGGCCGCCGGCGTAGCCGATGCGCCAGCCGGTCATGGCGTAGGCCTTCGACACGCCGTTGACGGTGAGGATGCGCGGCATCAGCTTCGGCTCCACCGCGCCGATGGTGGCGAATGCGAAGCCGTCGTAGCGGATGTGCTCGTACATGTCGTCGGTGAGGACGTAGACGTGCGGGTGGTCCAGCAGCACGTCGGCAAGAGCCCGCAGGTGCGCCGCGGTGTAGCCCGCGCCGGTCGGGTTCGAGGGCGAATTGAGGATCAGCCACTTGGTGCGTGGCGAGATCGCGGCGCGCAGACGCTCGGCGTCGAGGAGGAAGTTCTGCGCCTCGGGGCAGGGCACGATCACCGGCACGCCGCCGACGAGGCGGACCATGTCGGGGTACGACACCCAATACGGCGCGGGGATGATCACCTCCTCGCCGACGTCGATCGAGGCGTAGAGCGCATTGAACAGCACCTGCTTGCCGCCGGTGCCGACACTGATCTGCGAGGTCTCGTAGGAAAGGCCGTTGTCGCGCGCGAACTTGCGCACGATCGCGGCCTTGAGCGCGGGCGTGCCGTCGACGTCGGTGTACTTGGTCTCTCCGCGGCCGATCGCGGCGACGGCGGCGTCCTTGACCAGTTGCGGCGTGTCGAAGTCGGGTTCGCCCTGGGACAGGCCGATGATGTCGCGGCCCTGGCGCCGCAGTTCGGCGGCCATGCGGGTGATCGCGATCGTCGGGGAGGGCTGAACCACGCCGAGTTTGACGGAAATGAGACCCATTCTAGAAAACCTCTGCCAAGCTGAATTTCGCGGTCGAGTATGGGCGGAGGAGTCAGGGTAAAAAATCTATATAATCGTGAATTCAGACGATATAAAATCTATCTTCATGGATACCCGCTTCCTCGAAAGCTTCGTGATGGTGGTCGAAACCGGCTCGATCGCCGAAACCGCGCGCCGCCTGTATCTTACCCCGGCGGCGGTGGCGCAGCGCCTGCGCGCGCTCGAGTCCGAACTCGGCAAGCCGCTGGTGTCGCGGGTGGGGCGCACGGTGCGCCCCACCGAAACCGGCATGGCGATTCTCGATCGCGCGCAACTGCTGCTCCGCACCGCGCGGGAGCTGCGCGCGGTGGACGTCGAGGGGGTGCTGAGCGGGTCGCTGCGCCTGGGCGCGACCTCGACCGCGTTGACCGGGTTGATGCCGCGAATTCTCTCCGAACTGATGGGGCGGCACCCGCAGATCGAGCTTTACATCGTGCCCGGCACTTCGGTGGATTTGTATCATCAGGTTTTGCAGGGCGAGCTGGATGGCGCGGTGATCGTGCAGCCGCAGTTCGCGATCCCGAAGGCGTGCGATTGGCAGTTGCTGCACGAGGAGCCGATGGTGGTGCTCGCGCCCGAAGCGCTGCGCGACGCCGACCCGCACTGCTTGCTCGCGACCGAGCCGTTCATGCGTTACGACCGCAATCATTGGGGCGGGCAGCTCGTCGATCGCTATTTGCGGATGGCGGGGATTCGCCCGCGCGAACGCTTCGAGATGGATGCGCTCGACGCGATCGCGGCGATGGTGGATCGGGGGTTGGGGGTGTCGCTGGTGCCGGATTGGGCGCCGCCGTGGCCCGAGGGCTTGCGGATCGTCAAGCTGCCGCTGCCGATTCCCGGCTGGGTGCGGAGCGTCGGCCTGTTCTGGGTGCGGATGACGCCCGCCGCGCGGCTGGTGCGCGCCTTGAGCGAGGTCGCGGTGGATGCGATGACGGAGTGGAAAGGCCGGGGATGACCCCGGCCTTTCGCGGTTTCAGACCGACTTGATCGAGCCGCCGTCGCAGCGGATCACCGAACCGGTGACGTAGCCCGCCGGTTCGCTGCAGAGGAACGCGGCGACCGCGCCGAACTCGGCGACCTTGCCGTAGCGGCCCGCCGGGATCGCCGCGCGCGAGGCGGCGCGGACCTCGTCGATGGTCTTGCCGGTGCGCTTCGCCGCGGCGGCGTCGAGCTGGTCGGTGCGCGCGGTGTGGATGCGGCCCGGCAGCAGCATGTTGCAGGTGACGCCATCGGCCGCGACCTCGTTGGCGAGGGTTTTGTTCCAGCCCACCAGAGCGCTGCGCAGGGTGTTGGACATGGCGAGGTTGGGAATCGGCTGGAGTACGCCGGAGGAGGCGCAGGTGAGCACGCGTCCCCAGCCCGTCGCGACCATCGCCGGGAGCAGGCGGTTGGTCAGGGCGATGACGCGGAACACCATCGCCTGCGCCTGCGCGGTCAGGGTTTCCTCGTCCATCATCGTGCTGGTGCCCGGCGCGGGGCCGCCGGTGTTGTTGACCAGGATGTCGACCCGGCCGAGGCGGGTTTCCGCTTCCGCCGCCAAGGTGTCGACGAAGGCCGGGTTCGACAGGTCGGAGGCGACCCACTGGGCTTTGCCAGCGCCCCGCGCGTTGATCGCGTCGGTGGCGGCGGCGAGAGCCGCCTCGTCGCGACCGGTGAGGAGAACGCTCGCGCCTTCTGCCGCGAGTGCTTCGGCGATGCCTAGGCCGAGGCCTTTCGATGACGCCAGGACCAGCGCGGCCTTGCCCTTCAATCCGAAGTCCATGTTCAGAGATCCTTGAGTTTGCTGTCGGTGCGCGCCATCAGGCGGTCGATTTCGGCGATGTCCACCGCCGAGAGTTTGGGCCCCGGCGCGCGCAGGGCGGAGTCGGCAATCACGCCGCGTCGCATCAGGATGTGCTTGCGGACCGCCAGACCGAGTCCGAGTTGCTGTTCGAGGCGGAGAATCGGCAGATAGCAGTCGTAGAGGTCTTCCGCGGCGTCGTCCTTGCCTTCCGCATGGAGGCGGACGGTTTCGACCAGCGCCTCGGGGTAGGCGAAGCCGGTCATCGCGCCGTCCGCGCCCCGCATCAGTTCCTGCGGGAGGTAGAGGCCGCCGTTGCCGCAGAGGATCGAGAGGCGCGGCGAACCGGCTTTCTCGGCTTGGCGGATCGCAGTGATCTTGGCCAGCGCCGGGCTTTCCTCGTGCTTGAGCATGACGATCTGCGGCAGGTCGCGGGTGAGTTCGAGAATGCCGCGTGCCGAGATCGGCACGCCGGTGGTCTGGGGGAAGTCCTGGTAGACCACCGGGACCTCCGGGCCGATCGCGGCGCAGACCTGATGGAAGTAGGCGAGCACCCGGTCTTCGCGCGGCGTGCCCCGGCTCGGCGCGACCATTACGCCTGCCGCGCCCTTGTCCATCGCGAACTTGGTGATGTCGGCGAGGTTACCCATTCCGGCGTCGGAAACGCCCGCGATCACCGGAATCCGGCCGTCGAGGCGGGTCATCACGCGGTCGAATACGGCGCGGCGCTCGTCGGGAGTGAGCTTGTCCGCTTCGCCCATGATGCCGAGGACGGTGACGCCATTCACGCCCGAGTCCACATAGAACTCCAGCAGGCGCTCGAGGCTGGGGAAGTCGATGGCCCCGTTCGCGGTGAACGGCGTCGCGCAGATGATGTAAACGCCGCGCGTGTTGCGGTCGATCAAGGTCGGCATGAGCAGGGTCCTCAAGCGGTTGCGGTGGGGAGGGCGAAGGGCGCGAAGGTGATGCCTTCGGCGGCCATGGTGGCGCGCAAGGCAGCGGCGGTGGCGACCGCGCCGGGGGTGTCGCCATGGATGCACAAGGTGGCGGCGTCGACTTCGAGCTTGCGACCGCCGACGGTGGGGATGAAGCCGTCGCGCACCATGCACAGCACCTGCTCGACGCTCTGCCGCGGGTCGTGGATCACCGCGTCGGGGCGCTGGCGCGAGGTGAGCATGCCGTTGTCGTCGTAGGTGCGGTCGGCGTAGACCTCGCAGGCGACGCGCAAACCGGCGCGTTCCGCCGCTTTCATGGTTTCCGAATAGGGCAGGGTGATGAAGGCGAGACTCGGGTCGACCGCCTTGATCGCGCGCACGCAGAGGGCGGCGAGGTCGGCGTCCTCGGCGGCGATGTTGCCGAGCGCGCCGTGGGTCTTGACGTGGGTGATCGGCCAGTCGAGGGCGTGCGCCATGCCCTGGATCGCGGCGATCTGATAGATCAACTGGGCTTCGAGATCTTCCGGCCGGTCGCCGAAAATTCTACGCCGTCCAAAGCCGTAGAGGTCCATGAACGACGGATGCGCGCCGATCGCAACCCCGTGCGCCTTGGCGGCGAGGATGGTGCGGCGCATCACCGCCGGGTCGCCCGCATGGAACCCGCACGCGATGTTGGCGGTGGTGATCAACTCCATCATCGCGGCGTCGTCACCGATGGTGTAGGCGCCGAACCCTTCTCCCATGTCGCAGTTCAAATCCACCGAAGTGGTCATTGCAACCTCCTGTCAAGCCCCGGGAATCGCGTCGGTTTTCCGGGTTTAAGCACAAATTTGCATCACGGCGTTGATTTGCGCAAAAAAGCATCATACGATCCCTCCTCACGGACATACAGGTGGTATACCGAAATGGCAAGCCATTTGCGCTCCGCTTCCCCGAGCCTCTGCTCCTATCGACGAGAGGGATTTTGACGATGAAGACATTCGGTATCCGCACCGCACTGGTCGCGGCGATTGCCCTGGCCGCCACCCCCGCTCTGGCGGAAACCCGTTGGGATATGTCCGTGGTCTGGCCGGAAGGGAACTTCCACACCCAGGACGCCAAGGCCTTCGCCGACGAAGTGAAGAAGGTGACCAAGGGCAACGTGGTGATCACCGTCCACTCGGGCGGCGCGCTCGGGATCAAGGGGCCGGAAGGCATGGCGGCGGTGCGCGACGGCCTGGTGCCGGTCGCCGACATCCTGATGAACCAGCAGGTCGGCGAAGCGCCGGTGCTGGGCATCGAGACCCTGCCGTTCCTCGCGCCGACGACCCAGGACTTGGCGCTTCTGCATAAGTTCTTCCGTCCGAAGGTCGAGGACGTCGCGGCGAAGATGAATCAGAAGCTGCTCTACATGGTGCCGTGGCCGGGTCAGGCGGTGTACTCGAAGCAGCCGATCAAGACCATCGACGACCTTGCCGGTCTCAAGCTTCGCGTCGTCGACGCGAACGGACACGATTTCTTCACGCGCCTCGGCGCCGCGCCGTTGCAGATGCCCTGGGGCGAAGTGGTTCCCTCCCTCGCCGCGGGCACGATCACCGGCGTGACCACCTCTTCGTCCTCGGGCGTCGATGGCGCGTTCTGGGAGTTCCTGTCCAACATGAGCACCTTCAACTGGCAGGCCTCGAGCAACATCGTCACCGTCAATCTCGACGCCTGGAAGGCGCTTTCGGCGAAGGACCAAGTCGCGATCGAGGATGCCGCGAAGCGCCTCGAAGGCCAGTTCTGGCTGGTCAGCCGCGCCGAAGACGCGAAGAAGCTTGAGATTCTGAAGTCGCACGGCGTCAACGTTGTCGAGCCCTCGCCGGAACTCAAGGCCGAGCTGATGAAACGCGCTAAGCCGATGTGGGATGCCTTCAAAGCCCGCGTACCGGACTCCGCGCCGTACATCGACGCCTACCTCGCCGCCCGTAACTGATGGTTTGAGGGGCGCCTTCGGGCGCCCCATCGGCCTGGAGATTTTCCGACCATGACCAACGCCGAAGGCGGCCGCTTCGAGGCCGTGATTTCGAAGATCGATGCCGTGACGTTCGGCGCCTGCGTCGGCGGCAGCATCTGTCTCGCGGGGATTTTCATCCTCGTCGCGCTCGAGGTGCTGAGCCGCAACATTCTCGGGACCAGCATTCCGTTCAGCTGGGATTTCTCAGCCTACATGATGGGCGGGTGCTTCCTGTTGTCGTCGGGCAATGCGCTTAAGAGCGGCAGCCACGTGCGGGTCACCGCCCTGTTCGACGTGTTGTCGCCGCGCGGCGTGGTCCTGCTCAACCTCGCGGCGTGCGCCGTGGGTTTTGCGATTGCCTGCGTGCTGACCTATGCGCTGGGCAATATGGCCTATCTGTCGTTCGTGCGCGGCTCGGCGGCGGCAACCGTGGTGAAGACGCCGCTCTGGATCCCCCAGGGCGTGATGACCGTCGGCGCGGCGGTCTTCGTCCTCCAACTGGTGGCGCAGTTCCTGCGCGCATTGCGCGGCGAAATGCCGATGGCGCACACTTCGATCGAGGAAGCAGTGTAATGGGTAAAATCGGTTTGACTCTTGTCGGTCTGATGACCTTGCTCCTCGGCGCCGGCGTATGGGTCGGCCTCGGCCTGATCGGCACCGGCATCGGCACTATCGCCATCTTCCGCCCGAGCATGCCGGTGGAAAAGCTCCTTGCCCAGCAGGCTTGGAATTCCTCGGTGAGCATGGAAATGCTGGCCCTGCCGCTGTTCATCCTGATGGCGGAACTGCTGTTCCACACCCGGGTTTCGGAGGCCCTGTTCACCGGCCTCGCGCCCTGGACGCGCCGTTTGCCCGGCCGCATGGCGCACGTCACGGTGCTCGCTTCCACCCTGTTCGCGGCGGTTTCCGGCTCGTCGGCCGCGACCACCGCGACGGTCGGGCGGATCACCGCGAAGGAACTGATCGCCAAGGGTTACGACCGCGATCTCGTCACCGGCAGCCTGGCGGGGGCGGGGACGCTCGGCTTTCTCATTCCGCCCTCGACGATTATGATCATCTACGGCGTGCTTGCCGAGGAATCGATCCTCAAGCTGTTCATGGCCGGGATCGTACCGGGCATCCTGCTCGCGTCGACCTACATGGCCTACATCGGCATCCGCGCGGTACTCAATCCGGCGTTGGTCGGCACCGCGCCCGAGCGCATCACCTTCCGCGAGAAGCTCGCGACCCTGCATCGTGAGGGTCTGGGGCCGCTGTTCCTGCTGATCTTCGCGGTGATCGGCTCGATGTACGGCGGGCTCGCGTCGCCGACCGAGGCCGCGTCCGTCGGCGTCGCGGGTTCGCTTGCCCTCGGCGTCTGGCAGAAGTCGCTGTCCTGGCGCATCCTTGGCGAATCGCTGTACCACGCGTCGCAGACCTGCGCGATGATCGGGCTGATCATCGTCGGCGCGATGTTCCTTTCGGTCGGCCTCGGCTACCTAGGCCTGCCGCGCTTCGTCGCGAGCGAAATCCAGTCGCTCGGGCTTTCACCGATCGCCCTGGTGGTGGTGCTGCTGGTGTTCTACACCGTGCTCGGTTGCTTCATGGAAGGCATGTCGTGCATCGTCATGACCCTGCCGATCACCCTACCGCTGGTGCTCGCCGCCGGGTACAACAAGATCTGGTTCGGCATCTTCCTGGTTCTCGTCGTCGAGATGGCGCAGATCACGCCGCCGGTGGGCTTCAACCTGATCGTAATCCAGCGGCTGGTCGGCGGCAAGATCGGCCAGGTGGCGCGCGCCGCCCTGCCGTTCTTCCTGATCACCGCGGCCTTCACCATCCTGATCGCCTGCTTCCCCGGGGTGATCGACTGGCTGCCCAACCTTCTGGTGCAGAGGAACGGCTGATGACGCCGAGGGTGTTGTGCGCCGGGGATCAGGCGCTCGCGGTGGAGTTCTCCAGCCGCATCGACGCGGCGATCAACGCGCGGGTGATCGCGCTGGCCAAGTCCCTCGCCGACGATCCGCTGCCGGGAGTGCGGGAGACCGTGCCGAGCTATCGCTCGCTGCTGGTCTGTTACGACCCGGAAGCTGTGCGCGGCGCGGCGCTAACCGAGACCTTGCAGCGTCGCGCCGCGGCGATTTCCGACGCGGTGTCGGCCTCGCGGCTGTGGCGCGTGCCGTTGCTGTTCGGCGGCAGCGCGGGACTCGACCTTGAAGACCTGGCGCAGATGAAGTCGCTCTCGGTGGACGAACTGATCGCGCTGTTCGTCTCGCCCGAGTACCGCGTCTACATGATCGGCTTCGCGCCCGGCTTCGCCTATCTCG
Organism: Alphaproteobacteria bacterium; assembly: GCA_030604885.1. Taxonomy (GTDB): domain Bacteria; phylum Pseudomonadota; class Alphaproteobacteria; order Rhodospirillales; family Rhodospirillaceae; genus Oleispirillum. The sequence goes on from JAUVUZ010000008.1 coordinate 39,294, forward strand.
GCGGCTTGCCCGAACTTTTGCACACGCCGCGCCTGCCGACGCCGCGCCAGCGCCTCGAAGCCGGGGCGGTGGGGATCGGCGGCGAGCAGGCCAACATCAACTCGGTGGCGGGGCCGAGCGGATGGCGCTTCGTCGGCCGCACGCCGCTACGGTTGTTCGATCCGGCGCGGCCCGAGCCGTTTCTATTCGCGGCGGGCGACGCGGTGCGCTTCGTGCCGGTGAGTGCGGAGGAGGCAGCCGATCTCGACGCCGCCGTCGCCGCCGGAGAGACCATCGTGGAGCCCGAAATCCGATGAGCGCGACGTTATCGATTCTGCGAAGCGGGCCGATGACCACGGTGCAGGACGCCGGGCGTCCGGGGCTGCTGCACGCGGGGGTTTCCGGCTCAGGTCCGATGGACCCGCCGCTGTTCGCCATCGCCAACGCCCTGGTCGGCAATCCGGACGACGCCGCCGGTCTCGAGTTCGCCGGGATGGGCGGCGAGTTCTCGGTCTCGGCTCCGGTGCGGGTGGCGGTCACCGGCGATGCGGCGGCGCGGATTTCCGGCGAACCCATCGCGGCCTGGGAAAGCCACGACCTTTTGCCCGGCCAGATCCTGCGCGTCGGCGCGTTGCAGCGGGGCGTCTGGGGGTATCTCGCGATTTCGGGCGGGATCGCCTCGCCCCTCGTGCTCGGGTCGCGCGCCACCCACTTGCGCACCGGCATCGGCGGGCACGAAGGCCGCACTCTCAAGGTCGGCGATGTGCTGCCTCTCGGCGACGCGATCGCCGCGCCGTGCCTTCGTCTGGCGCAGCCGTTTGCGCGCGCGGACGGCCCGATCCGCGTCGTGCCCGGCCCGCAGGACGACGCCTTCGACCAGGGCGCATGGGATCTCCTCGCGGGCGACGGCTATACCGTCTCTCCGACCCGCGACCGCATGGCGCAGGCGATCGAAGGCCCAAAGATCGCGGCGGTACGCGGCCACGACATCGTCTCCGACGGCACGCCGCTCGGTTCGTTGCAAGTTCCGGGGTCCGGGCGACCCATGGTATTGATGGCCGAACGTCAGACCACCGGCGGCTACCCCAAGATCGGCACCGTCGCGTCGGTCGACCTGCCGCGTCTCGGCCAGATCCCCACGGGACAGCCGGTGCGGTTCGTAAAAATCTCGCGGGACGACGCGGAAGAGCTGCTGATCGCGGCGCGCAAGGCGTTACGGTCGCTGCTTGCGGACCTCAGGCCCAAGGCCGGGTTGGTCTGCGAGTCCGGCTTTCTTCTCGGCATCAACTTGATCGACGGCGTGGCCGCCGTCGCGGAGAGCGAATGACCCAGTCCCTGATGCATCAGGCGCGTGCCCGGATCATCGAAATGATCTTTTCGGGCGACCTCAAGTCCGGCGACGCGCTCCACGAGGCCGAACTCAGCGCGCGCCTGTCGATGTCGCGCACGCCGGTGCGCGAGGCGTTCAAGCGCATGGAGTGCGAGGGGATGCTCGCCCGCGAGGGGCGTTTCCTCCGCCTCCGCATGGTCGACGCCGCCGAGGTCGAGGAAATCTTCCTGCTCCGCGCCGCGATCGAGACCGAAACCGCGCGCGCGGCGGTGCATTTGCCGCGCTCGGTGTTCGACGACATGGCCGCGCGGATCAAGGCGTTCATGGCCACCGGGCCGGGCGAGGGGGAAGACGAGTGGAGCATCGACGACGCGTTCCACCGGATGATGGCGCGCGCCACCAACAACCCGATCCTGCTCCACACCCTCGATGGTTTGCGTCTGCGGACCTACGTGTTCGACCGCTCGCGGGTGCCGGAGCGGTTTCTGCTCGGCTGCGAGGAACACCTGATGATGCTCGACGCCCTCAGGGCGGGCGACGGCGACGAAGCCTCGCGCCTGATGTTGGTGCACCTCGCGAACGCGCGGGACGCGATTCTTTCGTGCCTCGAACGCACCTCCGGCGTGGAGAAGACATCGTGAAGTGCCTGGTCATTCAGCCGATCCACGAGGACGGCCTGCAAGCCCTGCGGTCGGGCGGCGTCGAGCCGGTGATCTGCCCGGCCCCGGACATGGCTACCGTCGCCGCCCACGTCGGCGACTGCGACGCGGCGATCACCCGCGATGCCGGATTTTCCGCCGCCGCGCTCGCCGCCGCGCCGAAGCTGCGCGCCATCGTGGTGCACGGCGCGGGCTACGACCCGGTCGATGTCGCGGCGGCGACCGCGCGCGGCGTGCTGGTCTGCAATACCCCCGGCGTCAACGCCCAATCGGTGGCCGAACTCGCCCTTGGGCTCGCGATCGCCGCCGCGCGCCGGATTCCCGCCGGAGACCGGCGCGAGCGGGCGGGCGAACACGGTTATCGCGAAAGCGGCGGGTTCGTCGAACTCCACGGCAAGACCGCGCTGATCATCGGCTGGGGCAACATCGGCGCACGCGTCGGGCGCTTGCTCAACGCTGCGCTCGGAATGGAGATCCTGATTTATTCCCCGGTCTGCGACGACGATTTCGGCTTCACCCGAGAGGCGACGCTGGAGGAGGGCTTGGCGCGGGCCGACCTCGTCAGCCTGCACGCGCCGCTCACCGCGTCGACCTCCGGCTTGATCTCGCACGCCAGCCTTGCGGCGCTCAAGCCCGGCGCGATCCTGGTCAACACCGCCCGCGCCGGGCTGGTCGACGAGGCCGCGCTGGCCCAGGCGCTCGCCGGCGGCCGCGTGCGCGCCGCCGCGCTCGACGTCTATTCTGCGGGCGCGTCGACCGGCCAACTCGCGGCGTTCGCCGACCGGGTGATCTTTACTCCCCACCTCGGCGGCACCACCGAGGATTCCCTCGCCCGCGTCGCGACCGCGGCGGCGGGCCACGTTCTCACCGTTTGCGCCGGAGGGGTTCCGGCCACGACCATCAACCGCCCGCACGAAAGGGTCAAGCCGTGACTCCGGTGATTCAGGATACCATCGATCGCCTGCTCGAAGGAATCAACGCCATCAGCCTTCCCGGCCCGGGCGTGACCCGTCCGTCGTACGGCGATCTCGAAAGCGAGGCGCATGCGTTGGTCGCACGCGAGGCGTTGCGCCTGGGCATGACCGTCACCCGCGACGCGGCGCTCAACCTGTTCGCACGGTTGCCGGGCCGTGACCGCAGCGCTCCGCCGCTTTACATCGGCTCGCACCTCGACACCGTGGCGATGGGCGGGCGCTACGACGGGCAGGCGGGCGTGGTGGGCGGCATGGCGTTGGTAGCGGCGTTCGTCGCCGCCGGAACGCCGCCGCCGATGGATATCGTCGTGACCGTCACCCGGGCGGAAGAGAGCGTGTGGTTCCCGGTCTCCTACATCGGCTCGCGCAGCGCGCTCGGTCGACTGTTGCCCGAAGACCTGGAGGCGGTTCGATCCGACACCGGGCGAACCCTGGCCGACCACATGCGCGAGCAGGGCGGCGATCCGGACGCGGTGCTGGCTGGGCCTGGGCTTGCTCCCGCGCGGTTCGTCGAACTGCATATCGAGCAGGGGCCGATCCTCGATCGTGCGGGTGAGCCGTTCGCGCTGGTGTCGGGCATTCGCGGCGGGCTGCGCTACCGCAACGCCCGGATCGTCGGGGAGTGGGCGCACTCCGGCGGCGCACCACGCGAGGGCCGGGCGGACACGGTGTTCGCGTTGGCCGATGTCGTCACCGCGCTCGACCGGCATTGGGCGGCGTTGCTTGCCGAGGGTGCGGACATCGCCGTGACCTTCGGCCGCGTCGATGCCGCCAGCCCGGAACATGCCTTCGCCAAGGTGCCCGGACGGCTGGATTTCTGCGTCGATTTCCGCAGTAACGACGTGCCGACCCTCGGCCGCGTCGACGCGATCTTCAAGGACGAGATCGCCAAGGTGGAAGCGGCGCGCGGCGTGCGCTTCGAACTTGGGGCGGTGTCCCGCAGCACGCCCTCGGTGCTTTCCGCCGCGCTCGCCGACGAGATCGCCGCCGGAGCGGCGCGGATCGGGGCAAAGCCGCGCCGGATGGCTTCGGGCGGTGGGCACGACGCTTCCGCCTTCGCCCAGGCCGGGTGGGAGTCGGTGATGGTGTTCATCCGCAACTGGAACGGCAGCCACAACCCGGACGAAGCCATGGACGCTGCCGATCTCGCCGCTGCCGTCGGCGCGCTCTACGCGACCTGGCGGGAGTAATCTGGAGTGCCCGCCACCGACAATCTTTCCCAACACGCCTATCAGGTGCTCAAGCGCAGTATCCTCGACGGAGCCTACACCGCCGACGATGTGCTGAGCGAGCGCATACTCGCGGGAGTTTGCGGAGTGTCTCGCTCGCCGCTGCGGGCGGCGATCTCGCGCCTGGTGAACGAAGGGGTGATCACCCGGCTCGCCAACGGCGCCCTGGTGATTCGCCCGGTTACAGTGATTCAGCTTCTCGAAATCGTGCAGACCCGGCGGATGCTTGAGGGGTTGGCGGCGGAACGCGCGGCGGAACTCGGACCCGCGCCAAGCCTGCTGCAATCGCACGAGACGATGCGGACGCTGATCGATCAGACCGACGTACCGTTCGACAGCTTCTGGGATAGCGACCGGGCGTTTCATCACGCGGTCGCGGACTCCGCGCAATTCCGGCTTCTGCCGGGGATTCTCGACGAACTTCGCACCGCCGCGCGCCGCTGCACCATCGTTCGCACCCACGACAGCTTCGTGCAGCAGGCGAAGGAACATCTCGCGGTGATCGAGCGGATCGAGGCGGGCGATCCGCCCGGCGCGCGCAAGGCGATGGAAAATCATTTCGACAACACGCGGACACGCTTCCTCGAATGGGTGGCGCGGTCATAGACGAGGACACGGAATTGAGTTGTTTTGCTGAACTGCGGGGGCGGGAAGCCGCATTTCCCGCGTCGGAATTCGCGGCGCGCCAGGCGAAGTTACAGGCGAGCATGGCGCGGCAGCACATCGACGCTCTGGTGGTGACCGGGCCGGAAAACATCTATTGGCTCAGCGGTCGCCAGACCGCCGGATATTTCGCATTCCAGGCGCTGGTGATGCCGGCCGAGGGCGCACCCACCCTCCTGGTGCGTCAGTTGGAGCTTCCCGGTTCGTGTGCCAACACCTGGATCGATGCCATCGTCGCCTATCAGGACGGAGAGGCTCCGGCGGCGGCGTTGACTGCGATATTGCGGAACCTGGGCGCGGAACGGGTCGCGCTAGAAGCCGACGGCTGGTTCGTTTCGCCGCGTCTGTATGTCGATGTCTGCGCAGGTTTGGCGCGCCCGCCAGTCGACGGCTCGGGTCTGGTCGCGGCGTTGCGCATGGTCAAGTCTCCCGCCGAGCTTGACGCGATCCGCAAGGCGGCGAGCTACGCGAACGCGGGGATCACGGCAGGAATCTCGGCGTGCGCGGAAGGCGTCGACGAAAATGCGGTGGCGGCGGCGATGCTCTCCGCTGCGGTTTCATCGGGATCCGAGGCGATGGCGATGGAGCCGCTGGTGTCCTCCGGAGGGCGAAGCGGCCTGCCGCACATGACTTGGCGGCGGCGCGTTCTTGCCAAGGGCGATCCGGTGTTCCTCGAACTCGCAGGCAGTCACGCGCGCTATCATGGCGCATTGATGCGCTCGGTTTGGATCGGCGAACCGCCCGCCGAGGCGCGACGGATGATGGATTGCGCCGAGCGCGCCCTCGATGCCGCGCTCGCTGCGATCCGTCCCGGAGAGCCGTGCGCCGCGCCGCACCAAGCCGCCCAGGCGGTGATCGACACGGGCGGTTATACCGAGGCCTTCCGCAAGCGGATCGGCTATTCGATGGGGGTGGCGTTTGCGCCGGACTGGGGCGAGGGCGGCATTCTCAGCCTGTTCACCGGGGTGACCGAAATTCTCCGGCCGGGCATGGCGTTTCACCTTCCGGCGACGCTGCGCGCCTACGGCGAGTGGACCGTCGGTGCGTCCGAAACCGTGATCGTCACCAAAAGTGGCGTGGACGTGCTATCGGATCTGCCTCGCGGAATTGCGGTGCGATGACCGGGGCGATCGAGGGCAGGCTGAAGGCTCGGCTCGGGCGGCTTGTCGGGCTGAACACCGAAAATCCGCCCGGACGCGAGATCGAGGCGGCACGTTTCGTCGCCGACGAACTCGCCGCATGCGGCTGCGAAGTCCACGTCGACGGGTTCGACGCGGAGCGCGCCAACATCGTTGCCGTGCTGCAGAACGGCGAGGGGCCGACGCTTGCGTTCAATTCCCACCTCGACGTCGTTCCCGCAGGAGAAGGTTGGTCTCGCGATCCGTTCGTGCTGGTGGAGGACGGCGGGCGTCTGTTCGGGCGCGGCGCATGCGATGCCAAGGGGCCGATCGTAGCGATGATCGAGGCGGTGGCGATGCTCGCCAATAATCGGCGTGCATGGGCGGGAACCCTTGTCGCGGTGTTCGTTGCCGACGAGGAAGTCGGCAGCCGCGGCGCACGGCGGTTTGCCAGCGAACTGCCGGGTATTGATTTCGTCGTCGTCGGCGAGCCGACCGGCAACGCGCCGGTGATCGCGCACAAGGGCAGTCTGCGGCCGATCGTGCGGGTCGAGGGGCGCATGGCCCATTCGGGCACGCCCGACCTCGGCGTCAACGCGATCCTCGGTGCCGCTCGCGTGCTCGATCGTGTCGCGGCTGCGCATCGCGAGATTTCTCTCCGCCGTCATCCCCTGGTCGGGTCGGCCAGCCTGACGGTGACGCGGATCTCGGGCGGCGTTGCCGACAACATCGTTCCCGATGCGTGCGAGATGATGCTGGATCGCCGGATGATTCCGGGTGAGCGCGAGGCGGACGCGATCGGTGAAATCCAGGCGCTGCTGCGCGCGGTGGAAACCGAGGACGGGGTGCATGCTATGATCGTGCGGTTCCAGGAAACCACCGGCGGTGCGACCGAGACCGCCGCTGGGCACCCCATCGTCCTTGCAGCCTTGGCGGCGTGCCGGGCGAACGGCGTTACCGGCGCGAAGCTCGGCGGCTTCGGTGGTGGTTGCGATCTCGTGCATTTTCGTGAAATCGGGGCGCAGGGCGTGGTCGTCGGCCCGGGTGACCTCGCCCTCGCGCACAAGCCCGACGAATTCGTCCCGGTCGCCGAACTGGCTCAGTCGGCGTTCATCTATCGGGACATCGCCCTGCAGATGCTGGCCCCGGCTTCCGAAGGGAGGTCTTAGGCAGAGTGCAGTTTCGGTGCAGTTCAGTAACGTCATCGTCGAACAAAGGCAGTTGCATGCCCCCGCAACCAATAAAAAGCCCGTCAGCACACGCTGGCGGGCTTTTGCGTGTTCGGCAGGTGGGGAAAACGCCGTCTATCCATTGATGCTGCGTGACGAGGAGCAAAGATGTAGGGGCCGGAACCGTTTGGTGATGTGGCGATGCGGGAAGGACGTGAAGGTTTGGTGCTGCGCCGGGTGGGGGAGGTCGCCCGCGTTCCGGCGGGCGAGTGGGATGCGTGCGCCGGGGCGGACGATCCGTTCGTCTCCCATGCGTTCTTACGGGCGGTGGAAGAATCCGGGTCGGCGACGCCGCGCTCCGGGTGGGTACCCTGTCACCTCGTTCTCCAGACCGGGGAGGGGCGGATCGTGGGGGTGGCGCCCCTTTACGCCAAGACCCATTCGTTCGGCGAATACGTGTTCGATTGGGGGTGGGCGGACGCCTGGGAGCGGGCCGGGGGGCGTTATTATCCCAAGCTGCAATGCGCCGTGCCCTTCACCCCGGTGCCCGGGCCGCGGCTGCTGGTGCGCCCCGAGGCGCGGGGGATCGGCGCGGAGGCGCTGCTGGCGCGCGGCATGGTTCAACTGACCGATGAGGCGGGTTGGTCGTCGGCCCATGTCACCTTCTGCACGGCGCACGAGGCGGAGCTGCTGGCCGGGCAGGGCTGGCTGCTGCGCCTGGGCGAGCAGTACCACTGGCACAACCCGGGCTATGCGGATTTCGCGGATTTCCTCGCCACTCTCTCGTCGCGCAAACGCAAGGTGATCCGCAAGGAGCGGGAGGGGGCGGCCGCCCTCGGTCTTTCCATCCGCACCCTGACCGGCGACGACATCAAGGCGCGGCACTGGGATGCGTTCTACCGCTTCTACCTCGACACGGTGGAGCGCAAATCCGCGCAGGCCTACCTCACCCGCGAATTCTTCCACCGGCTGGGGGCGGGTCTGGGCGAGCGGGTGGTGCTGGTGGTGGCGGAGGACGGGCCGCGGATGGTGGCCGGAGCGCTCAACCTGCTGGGCGCCGACGCCCTGTTCGGCCGCAACTGGGGGGCCGAGGTGGACGCGCCGTTCCTGCATTTCGAGATGTGCTACTACCGCGCGCTGGATTTCGCCATCGCCCACCGGCTGGCCCGGGTCGAGGCGGGGGCGCAGGGCGCCCACAAGATCAGCCGCGGCTATCTGCCGGTGCCCACCTACAGCGCCCACTGGATCCGCGAGGCGCCGCTCCGCGATGCGGTGGCCGGGTTCCTGGAGCGGGAGCGGGTGCTGATGGCGGCGGAGATCGCCGAGGGGCGCCGCCTCGGCCCCTATCGCCGGGGCGAGGCGTAGACGGGCGCCTCAGGGGTGATCTTCGTGGTGCTCGTGCCCGTCCTGGCGGCGCTTGCAGTTCTCGCGCTTGCCGCCGCAGAAGGAGCACTCCTTCTCGATGCCGAGCAGGGCGATGCCGCCGCACGACCCCATGATGGGCCTGCGCCCGGCCATCACGCCGACGGCCATGGCGCCGACCACCACCAGCATGACGATGAACACGATCAACCAGGTCATGAGCTTCCTTTCCCTGCGGGATACCGCTTTTCGAATTCCGGCGTGCCGTGGGCGGTGAAGGCCCGCGCGCCCTCGGCGGCCGTGTCGGTCTTGGTGACGAAGAACGCCGCCAGTCCGTGCCGCACGGCGAAATCGTAGCCCCGTTCCGGCCCCAGCACCATCAGCAGGGTGGAGAGGCCGTCAGCTTCCAGGGCGGTTTCGGCGATCACCGAGACCGCCGCCAGCTTGTGGACCACCGGCGACAGGGTACGCGGGTCCAGGGTATGCGAATAGCGGACGCCCGCCTCCTCGAAGTAGTTGCGGTAGTCGCCGGAGGTGGAGACGCCCGCCCCCTCCAGCGGCACGATGCGCTGGGCCACCCGTGCATCGGATATCGGGGCTTCGAGGGCGATTCGCCAGGCGTTGCCGTCGGGTTTGCGGCCCCGGGCGCGCAGTTCGCCGGTCACGTCGATGAGGAAGCTGGTGACGCCCTGGGTTTCCAGATACGCCGCGATCCGGTCCACCGCGTATCCGGCGGCGACGCTGTTGAACTCGATGCTGCTGGCGGCGTCCTTGCACAGGGCCTTGGGGTCCGCGTCGTCGACGCGGACGTGCGCCATACCGACGACGCCGCGCAACGCCTCCAGCCGTTCCGGCGTCGGGCGTTCGGCGACCGTGCCGCGGGGGCCGAAGCCCCAGGCGGAGAGGGCGGGCAGGAGGGTGATGTCGAAGGCGCCCTCGCTCTCGCGGTTGAGGGTGCGGGCGTAGGCGAACAGCGTCATCACGCTGTCCGGCATCGCGCGGCAGGTGCCGGCGGGGGCGGCGTTGAAGCGCGCCACGTCGGAATCGTCGCGGTAGGTGGAAACGGCCCGGTCCAGCTCGTCCAGGATCGCCTGCACGCCGGACTGGAGGGGTTCGCCCCCGGGCGTTTTGGGACCCGCCACGTATTGCACCCGGTAGGTGCTCCCCATGGTCGGGCCGCCGAAGCTTTGGACCTTTTCGCCGGTGCAGCCCGCCAGAAGGAGGGCGATGGCGAGGCAGCCGAGCCGCCCCGCGCGTGCCGCCTCAGCCGCCGAAATCGTCCAGGAAGATATTCTCACGCTCCACTCCCAAATCCAGAAGCATCTTGATGACGGCCGCGTTCATCATCGGCGGTCCGCACATGTAGTATTCGCAGTCTTCCGGAGCGGGGTGGGACTTCAGGTAGTTGTCGTAGAGGACGTTGTGGATGAAGCCGGTCGGGCCGGTCCAGTTGTCCTCCGGCAGCGGGTCGGAGAGGGCCAGGTGCCACGTGAAGTTCGGGTTCTCCGCCTGGAGCTGATCGTATTCCTCGACGTAGAAGGTTTCGCGCAGCGAGCGCGCGCCGTACCAGAACGAGATCTTGCGGTCGGTCTTGATTCGCCGCAGCTGGTCGAAGATGTGCGAGCGCATCGGCGCCATGCCCGCGCCGCCGCCGATGAAGACCATCTCGTTGTCGGTCTCCTTGGCGAAGAACTCGCCGAACGGGCCGTAGACGTCCACCTTGTCGCCGGGCTTGAGGGAGAACACCCAGGAGGACATCTTGCCGGGCGGAATGTCGTCGCGGTTGGGCGGCGGCGAGGCGACGCGGATGTTGAATTTGACGATGCCCTTTTCCTCGGGGTAGTTCGCCATGGAGTAGGCGCGGATCACCGGCTCTTCCACCTTGGAGACGAAGCGCCAGAGGTTGAACTTGTCCCAGTCGGGCCGGAATTCCTCGGGGATGTCGAAGTCCTTGTAGTGCACCTCGTGGGGCGGGGCCTCCAGCTGCACGTAACCGCCGGCGCGGAAGTTGACGTTCTCGCCCTCCGGCAGGCGCAGCGTCAGCTCCTTGATGAAGGTGGCGACGCTTTCGTTGGCCTCGACGGTGCACTGCCACTTCTTGACGCCGAACACCTCCTCGGGGACGACGATCTTCATGTTCTGCTTGACCGGGGTCTGGCAGGAGAGGCGCCAGCCCTCGACCATCTGGCGGCGGTTGAAGTGGGTTTCCTCGGTCGGCAGCATTTCGCCGCCGCCTTCCTCGACGATGCACTTGCACTGGGCGCAGGTGCCGCCGCCGCCGCACGCGGAGGAAAGGAAGATTTCGTTGTTCGCCAGGGTTTGCAGCAGCTTGCCGCCCGCGGGCACGGTGATGGTGCGCTCGTCGTTGATTTCGATGGTGACGTCGCCGGAGGACACCAGTCGCGCGCGCGCGAACAGGATCACGACCACCAGCGTCAGCACGATCGCCGTGAACATGCCGACGCCCAGAATGATTTCCGTATTGTCCATGCCTCGCCGCCCCTCAGATCTGCACGCCGGAGAAGGACATGAAGCCCAACGCCATCAGGCCGATGGTGATGAAGGTGATGCCCAGTCCCTGAAGCCCGTCGGGCACGTCGCTGTATTTCAGCTTTTCGCGGATGCCCGCGAGCGCGGTGATCGCCAGCGCCCAGGAAAGGCCCGAGCCGACGCCGTACACGCCGCTTTCCGCCAGGGTGTAGTCGCGCTCGACCATGAACAGGGTGCCGCCGAGGATGGCGCAGTTCACCGTGATCAGCGGCAGGAACACGCCGAGCGCGTTGTAGAGGCTGGGGACGTACTTATCGAGCGTCATCTCGAGGATCTGCACCAGCGCGGCGATCACGCCGATGTAGCTGAGCAGGCCGAGGAAGCTCAGGTCCACCTGCGGCAGGCCCGCCCAGGCGAGGGCGCCGTCCTTCAGCAGGTAGCGGTAGATCAGGTTGTTGGCCGGAACCGTGATGGCCTGCACCACCACCACCGCGACGCCCAGGCCGATGGCGGTCTGCACCTTTTTCGAGATCGCGATGAAGGTGCACATGCCGAGGAAGAAGGCGAGCGCCATGTTCTCGACGAAGACCGACCGGAAGAGCAGGCTGAGATAATGCTCCATGTCAGTAGGACTCCGCTCGCACGTGGCTGGTGATCCGGAACGCCGCCGGTTCCTTCTGCCCGGTCTTCCAGCTGCGCAGGCCCCAGATCGCGAGGCCGATCAGGAAGAACGCCGAGGGCGGCAGCAGCAGCAGGCCGTTGGGGATGTACCAGCCGCCCTCGTTGACGGTCTGGAGGATGGTGATGCCCATCAGCTTGCCCGCGCCGAACAGCTCGCGCACGAAGCCGAGGGAGAGCAGCATGAAGCTGTAGCCGAGGCCGTTGCCGATGCCGTCGTAGAACGAGAGCTTGGGCGGGTTCTGCATCGCGAAGGCCTCGGCGCGGCCCATCACGATGCAATTGGTGATGATCAGCCCGACGAACACCGACAGCTGCTTGCTGAGGGAGAAGGCGTAGGCCTTGAGGATCTGGTCGACCACGATCACCAGCGACGCGATGATCACCATCTGCACGATCATGCGGATCGACGACGGGATCTGCGAGCGGATCGCGGAAATCGACAGGTTGGAGAACCCGGTCACCAGGGTGAGCGCCAGCGACATCACCAGGGCGGTCTTGAGGTTCGAGGTGACCGCGAGGGCGGAGCAGATGCCGAGGATCTGCAGGCCGATCGGGTTGTTCTCGAAGACCGGGTTGAACAGGACGTGGCGAACGGTGGGTTTGGCGACCATGGTCAGGCCTCCCCTTTTTTCAGGTTCTGCAGGAAGGGTCCGAAGCCGTCCGGACCGAGCCAGAAGTGCAGCAGATGCTCGACGCCCCGGCTGGTGAGGGTGGCGCCCGCGATCGCGTCCACCTGGTGCACCGCCTGCGGGTTGGCCGGGTTCACGCCGCCCTTGAGCATCACCACGGCGACGCGGCCGTTGTCGTCGTAGACGCGCTTGCCGGGCCATTGCGACAGCCAGCGCGGGTTGTCCACCTCGCCGCCGAGGCCGGGGGTCTCGGCATGCTGATAGAAGCCGAAGCCGCTCACGGTCTTGAGGTCCTTCTCGAGGGCGATGAAGCCGTAGAGGGTGGACCACAGGCCGTAGCCGCGCACCGGCAGGATCAGGGTTTCGATCTCGCCGTTCTTCTCCACCAGATACGCCACGCTGTAGCGCTCCAGGCGGCGGATCGAGGCGACGTCCTGCTCGGGGGAGAGGATCCGCGAGAGGGACGGGTTCTGCGCCGCCTTGACCGGCTCGAAGGTGCGCGGGTCCTCGGCGTCGGTGAAGTGGCCGGTCTGCAGGTCGACCAGACGGGCGGTGATGCCCTGGTCGAACACCCGCTGCACCTCGGCGCTGCCCGCGGTTTCGTCGATCATTCCGGCGATGCGCAGGATGCTGCGCTGTTTGTCGAGCAGCGCGTTCTCCTGCTGCTGGGGCTTGAGCGACACCGCCGCCCCCGAGACCACCACCGAGCAGACCAGGCAGACCGCGAGCGCCACGGAGAGGGTGCGGCCGATGGTTTCCTTACGCTCAGACATTGCGGGCGGCCCTCCGCTTGATGTTGGCCTGGATGACGAAATGGTCGATCAGCGGCGCGAACAGGTTGGCGAACAGGATCGCCAGCATCATGCCCTCGGGGAAGGCCGGGTTGATCACCCGGATCATCACCACCATCACGCCGATCAGCGCGCCGAAGATCCACTTGCCGGTGTTGGTCATCGAGGCCGAGACCGGGTCGGTGGCCATGTACATCATGCCGAAGGCGTAGCCGCCCACCACCAGGTGCCAGTACCACGGCATGGCGAACATCGGGTTGCTGGCCGAGCCGATCCAGTTCAGCAGCAGGGAGAAGCCGATCATGCCGATCATCACGCCGCCGACGATGCGGTAGGAGGCGATGCCCGCCAGCACCAGGATGCCGCCGCAGACGAGGATCGCGAGGGTGCTGGTTTCGCCCACCGAGCCGGGCATCACGCCGAGGAAGGCGTTCTGCCAGCTCAGGCCGTTGGCCACCACCGCCTCGATGCCGCCCGAGGCCGCCTGGCTGAGCGCCGTGGCTCCGGCGTAGCCGTCCACCGGCACCCACACCGAATCGCCCGACATGAAGGCGGGGTAGGCGAAGAACAGGAACGCGCGCGCCGCCAGCGCCGGGTTGATGAAGTTCTTGCCGGTGCCGCCGAACACCTCCTTGCCCAGCACCACGCCGAAGCTGATGCCGATCGCCGCCTGCCACAGCGGCAGGCTGGGCGGCAGCACCAGGGCGAACAGCACCGAGGTGACGAAGAAGCCCTCGTTCACCTCGTGCCCGCGGATCGAGGCGAACAGCACCTCCCAGGCGATGCCGACGAGAAAGATGGTGGCGTAGAGCGGCAGGAAGTAGAACGCGCCCTGGATCACGTTGTCCCACACGCTGCCCGGGTCGAAGCCCGACAGCATGCGGAGGAAGAAGAAGCGCCAACCCTCCTGCGCCGCCAGCAGGTCGGGCTGCTGGGCGAACACCAGGTTGGCCTGATAGCCGATGTTCCACATCCCGAACGCCATGATCGGGAAGGTGGTCAGCCACACCATCGTCATCATGCGCTTGAGGTCGAGGCTGTCGCGCACGTGGGCGGTGGTCTTGGTGACCGAACCCGGCCGGTAGAAGAAGGTGTCGATGGCTTCATAGAGCGCGAAGAAGCGCTCGTACTTGGTTCCGGGTTCGACGTGGTGCCCGATCTTGTCCAGAAGTTCTCGCAGTCCCATGCGTCAGCCCTCTTTCTCGATGCGGGTCAGCATGTCCCGCAGCACCGGACCGTACTCGTACTTGCCGGCACACACGTAGGTACACAGAGCCAGGTCTTCCTCGTCCAGTTCCAGAACGCCGAGTTTCTGCGCCGTGTCGGTGTCGCCCACCAGCAGCGCGCGCAGCAGCTGGGTCGGCAGGATGTCGAGCGGCATCACCGCCTCGTAGTTGCCGATCGGCACCATCGCGCGCGGGCTGCCGTTGGTGGTGGTGGTGAGCGGCAGCAGCCTGCGGCCCATCCAGCTGGAGAGGAAGGCGTGGGTCACCGAATGCTTGCGGGTTCCGGCGCGCAGATAATGCATGAACTCGCGGTCGCGCCCCTCGGGCAGGCAGCTCACCTGCACGTGATAGCGCCCGAGCCAGGCCGCCGCGCCGCGCGAGGTGCGCCCACCGAGAACCGAACCGGAGACGACGCGCTGCTCGCCGGGCTGCAACTCGCCCCGGGTGAGGTCGTCGAGGCTGGCGCCCAGGCGGGTGCGCACCAGCCGGGGGCGGACCACGCCCGGCCCGGCCAGCGACACCACCCGCTCGGTCCACAGGCGGCCGGTGGTGAACAGCTTGCCGATGGCGATGACGTCCTGGTAGCCGACGAACCACACGGTCTTGCGCACGCTCACCGGGTCGAGGAAATGGATGTGCGTGCCCGGCAGCCCGGCGGGGTGGGGGCCTTCGAAGGTTTCGGTGACCACCCCGGGCAGTTGCTCGCCCGGCAACGCCGCGCCGGGCGCCTTGCACAGGAACACCTTGGCCAGCCGCGTCAGCACCGTCAGGCCGTCGGCGAAGGCGTCGGGCCGGGCGGCGATCACCACCGCCGGGTCCGCCGCCAGCGGATGGGTGTCGATGGCGGTGACGAAGATCGACGCGGGCGTGGCGTCGATGGCGGGCACCTTGTTGAAGGGCCGGGTGCGCAGCGCCGTCCATTGCCCCGACTGCTGCAGCGTCTCGCGCACTTGCGCTTCGCCGAGGGCGGCGAGGTCGGCCGGGGCGACCTGCGGGAACGTCTCGGCCTCGTCGCCGTCGATCTCGATCGCCACGGACTGGAACAGGCGCTTGTCGCCCCGGTGGATGTCGGCGACCACGCCCGCGGCCGGCGCGGTGAAGCGCACGCCGGGGTTGGTCTTGTCGGCGAACAGGGGCTGGCCCAGCCGCACCCGGTCGCCCGCCTGCACCAGCATCGTCGGCTTCAGGCCGGGGGTGTCGAACCCCACCAGCGCGACGCTACGGACGGGCTGTCCGTCGTGGATCTCCTGTACGGGCGCGCCTGAGATCGGTAAGTCCAAGCCGGGTTTGATTCGCATCGTAGGATCCGCGTATCGAGTGAAATGAAAACATAATTTTGCTGCGGGGCGGCGTCGAAGACAGGGCCGACCCACGCGACGCGACAGGCATGTTCGAGGTTTCGGGAATCAACTGGAGCGAAGGTGTCATCTCCCGCAAAGACGGATGAGGATCATGCACCTCAACTGAGAAAAAATCCAGATGTTGAGCGGGACGAGATGAACTGAAATCCGAATTCCATGAGTTTCGTTCATCCGGGGCGTGCCGTGGCGGCGCGCCGGGGCACGGGGTTCCGCCGCCTTCGCGCGCTCCCCATTCCGATCCGACCCGCGTCACTGCAAAACCCCGAATTTTACCGACCTGCTCGCCAAGGGATGAACACGTTCCGGCGATCCGCGCGCCGAGTCGGCCGCGAGCCTTCCGGAGGGGGTGGAGGTTGAACTGTCAGCTTGCATTTCCGAGACGACGTCACGCGCACCGCGGGAAAAGCCATGGGATCGATGTTCACGCCGCCGCCGGACGGCGGTGTCATGAAAATGTGGATTGCGGGGTCGCGAATCAAGCCGAGGCGCGGGCGAATGTGTGGAGATTCCCGCCCGCCCGGGCGGGTCTCGGGCCGCCGTCAGCCGATCAGCCAGCGGGCGAGGAAGCGGCCGGTTTCCTCCGGCTGTTCGAGGGGCGGCAGATGCCCGCACTCGGCGAACACGTGGAGGGTGGCGGTGGCGATGCCGAGGTAGATGTCCCGCGCTTCCGTGGGGGGCGTCAGCACGTCCGAATCCCCCACCGCGACCCAGGTGGGCACGCGGATCGCGCCGAGGCCGGGGCGGAAGTCCGGGCGGTCGAGGATGGCGCGCTGCTGGCGCAGGAACGCCTCGGCGCCGACCCGCTCCGCCATCGCCCGCACCTTGGCGCCGACCGGGCCGTCCACGTGCTTGGGGTGGACCAGTTGCGGCAGCAGGCGGCCGGTGACGCCCGCGAACCGGCCGACGCCGAGGGAGTCCATCGCCGCCTCGCGCCGCCCGGCGCGGCCCGCGGAATCCGGCGACGCGCTGGTGTCGATCAGCGCCAGGCGCGTCACCCGTTGCGGTGCCCGCCGCATGATCTCGAAGGCGACGTAGCCGCCCATCGACAGCCCCGCCAGCGCGAACCGCTCCGGCGCCGCCGCCAGCACCCGCTCCGCCATCGCGCCGAGGCTGTCGTCGAGGGTCAGGTCCGCCACCGTCGGCGCCACGCTCTCGCCCAGCGCGGCGATGGTCTCGCGCCACAGTTCGGCGTCGCACAGCAGGCCGGGAAGCAGCACCAACGGGGTGGGGGAGTCGCGCATGATGTCCTGGATTTGGTGACGCCGCGCGCCTAGTCCAACGGCCCGGTGGCGTGGAGGTTGACGCGGATGCCGCCGTGCAGCACCGGTGCCGACGGCGCGCGGAACGGCAGGCCGGTGGCCTTGGCGAGGTGCGGGGCATCGGTGACGACGCCGACCCGCCAGCCGGAGAAGCGCGCCCGCAACGTGTCGCCGAGGGCGCGGTAGAGGGTCGCGAGTTCCGCCTTGTCGCCGATGCGGCCGCCGTAGGGCGGGTTGACGATCACCAGGCCGGGCGGCCCCTCGGAGCGGGCGAGGTCGCTGATGGCGCGGCGCTCGAACCCGCACAGGGCGTCGACGCCCGCGCGCGCGGCGTTGGCGCGGCTCATCGCCACCGCGCCGTCGTCGCGGTCGCTGCCGAAGAACCGCAGCCCGGGCGCAGGCAGGGGCGGGGCCGCGCGCATCGCCGCCCACGCCGCCGCATCGAAACTCGCGAACCGCTCGAACGCGAAGCCGCGCGAGCGGCCGGGCAGCAACCCGGCGGCGATCTCCGCCGCCTCGATGACGAAGGTGCCGGAGCCGCACATCGGGTCGAGCACCGGCTCGCGTCCGTCGTAGCCGCACATCCGCAGGAACATCGCCGCCAGGCTTTCGCGCATCGGCGCCTTGTTCACCGCCTCCTTGTGGCCGCGCTTGTGCAGCCCCTCGCCGGAGGTGTCGAGGCTGACGGTGCAAAGGTCGTCGTCGATGCGCGCCTTGACCGCGATTTCGGCGTCGTCGCGCACCTCGGCGCCGAGTTCCTCGGCGATCGCCCGGGCGATCCGCGACGCGGCGGCGCCGCCGTGGTAGATGCGCGAGTTCTTGGAAGCTGCGGCTTCCACCCGCACCGGCACGTCGGGGCGCAGGAACTCCGCCCACGGCACCCGCCGGGCGCGCTTGTCGAGCTGCGCCAGATGCATCGCGCGGAACGACGCCACCCGGGCGAGCACCCGGCTGGCGCCGCGCAGCGCGAGGTTGGCGCGCCACACCTCGGGCCAGCCGCCCCGCAGCGTCACCCCGCCGGCGGCGACGCGGGCGTCGGCGAATCCGGCGGCGCGCGCCTCCTCGCACAGCGGCGCCTCGAGGCCGGGGGTGGCGACCAGGAAAATCTCGAATGCGGTATCTTGGCTCATCGCGACTACATAGCCCGAAGCGGCGCCGCGCCGAAGCGAAATCGGGGGGCGCGCCGGGGGCGGGATCGTGCGATGCTGGGCGGGGGAGGAGAACCTCATGGACATCTATCTGGTGCGCCACGGCGAAACCGAGTGGAACAGAGCGGCGCGCCTCCAGGGGCGGATGGATTCGCCGCTCACCCCCCGGGGCCGGGCGCAGGCGCGCGCCGCCGGGCGGGCGCTGGCGCGGCTCGGCCTCGCCGGGCTGCCGCTGTGGGTGAGCCCGCTCGGCCGCGCCATGGCGACGGCGGCGATCCTCGCCGAGGAGGTCGCCCTCGGCCCGGTGACGGTGGAGCCGCGCCTGCAGGAGGTGGGCCTCGGCGCGTGGGAGGGCCTCACCTGCGACGCCATCGCCGCCGCGCATCCGGATCTGGTGGCGGGGTTCACCGGCCACGGCTTCGGCTTCCTCTGCCCCGACGGCGAGGGCTTCGACCGTGCCGCCGCGCGGGTGTCCGCATGGCTGGCGGAGCGGCAAGGCCCGTGCATCGCCGTCGCCCACGGCATGGTCGGCCGGGTGCTGCGGGCGGTCTGCACCGGCATGCCGCGCGAGCGGGCGATCGCCGAACCGCTGCCGCAGGACGTGATCTGGCACTTTCAGGGCGCCGACATGACGGTTCTGCCGGTCTCCTGAGGAACCGCGGGCCGGGTGCGGCGGTTTCCGCTGGGGCGCAGGTGCGCCGCCAACGGGAGACGCGCCGCCGTGACGCCTTACATCCTGTCCCTGATCGCCTTCGGCGCGCTGGTGCTGCTGACCGCGTGGCTGCCGATGCTGCTGAAGAACGCGCCGCTGTCGCTGCCGATCGTCTGCGTCGGCATCGGCGCCGTGGCGTTCGCGCTGCCCCACGACTGGGGCGGTCTGCTGCGCCTCGACGACAACCTCACGGTGGTCGAGCACGTCACCGAACTGCTGGTGATCATTTCGCTGATGGGCGCGGGGCTGAAGCTCGACCGCCCGGTGGGCTGGCGCGCGTGGCGCGTCACCTGGCGGCTGCTGGGCATCGCCATGCCGCTCGGGATTCTCTGCTTCATGCTGCTGGGCGAGGCGCTGCTGGGGGTGGGCTGGGCGGCGGCGGCGCTGCTGGCGGCGGCGCTGGCCCCCACCGACCCGGTGCTGGCGAGCGACGTTCAGGTCGGCCCGCCCAACTCGGGGGAGGAGGCGGAAAGCCGCTTCGCCCTCACCTCCGAGGCGGGACTGAACGACGCGCTGGCGTTCCCGTTCGTCTACGCCGCCCTCGGTATCGCCGTCTTCACCGAGGCCGGGGAGCCGTGGTTCGGGCGTTGGGTGCTGGTGGACGTGATCTGGCGCCTGAGCGCCGGGCTGGCGGTGGGGCTGGCGGTGGGCAAGGCGCTCGCCTGGCTGCTGTTCCACATTCCCCAGCGCGCGCAGATCTCGCGCACCGGCGACGGCTTCGTCGCCCTCGGCATCACCCTGGTGGCCTACGGCCTGGCCGAACTGGCCCACGGCTACGGCTTTCTCGCGGTGTTCGTGGCGGCGGTGGCGGTGCGCGCGGCGGAGCGGGACCACGAATACCACCGCCGCCTCCACGAGTTTTCCGAGCAGCTCGAACGCCTGTTCATGATGGCGCTGCTGGTGGGCTTCGGCGGCGCCCTCACCGGCGGCGGCCTGCTGGAGGCGCTGACCTGGGGCGGCGTCGCCTTCGCCCTCGCGGCGGTGTTCGTGGTGCGGCCGCTCACCGCCTGGGTGGGGCTGGCGGGCACCGGGCTGCCCGCCGACGAGCGCGCGGTGATCGCCTTCTACGGCATCCGCGGCGTCGGCTCGGTCTACTACCTGTCGTTCGGCCTGGGCAACGGCCTGTTTCCGGCGCCCGGCGAGGTGTGGGCGACGATGGCGTTCGTCATCCTGCTGTCGATCCTGCTGCACGGCGTCACCGTCACCCCGGCGATGCAGGCCCTCGAACGCCGCCGGGAACCGGCCGGGGACGACGGCGGTTGACTCCCGAAAGGAGCACTGCCATGCCGAAACCATCCGAACCGCAGAAGCGCACGGTCGAGCGGGTGATGCACGAATTCAAGCACGGCGACCTCGAAAGCGGCTCGGGGCGCAAGGTCAAATCCCGCAAGCAGGCGATCGCCATCGCCCTGAGCGAGGCGGGCGCCTCGAACCGGGAAACCCCGCAGGCCAATCGCGCCAACCTGCGCCGCACCAAGGCCAAGGAGCGGCAGCGCGAGACCAAGGCCGACCTCTACGCCGAGGCCCGCCGCCGCGACCTTCCCGGCCGCTCGAAGATGACCAAGGCGCAGTTGCGGAGCGCCCTGAAGCATTGACGCGGCGGCCGCGCCGCCCCATATCCAAGGCATGGGAACGACCCATTCCCGGCTCCACCGTCCGCTTTTCAAGTGCGGGGTCGGCACGGACCGGCGAAGATATCCGGCAATTCAGGAGGACATCCTCAAGAGCCGGAGGGCGTTTCCGAAGAGGGCCCGTCGGAGTGGATCAGATCCGCCGACGGGCCTTTTTCCATTTGCGCATGCCTGCCGCTCCGATGGCGCGGGTTGTCGGCGGCTCCTCCCTTCCGTAAGTTATAGTCTTCGCCCGCGTCGCCGGGCCGCAGGGACATTCGGACGATGCGCGAGCGGCTGCACTACGCATGGGTCGTCGCCGCCGTCACCTTCGCGGTGATGGTGGTGGGGGCGGGGGTCAGGGCCTCGCCCGGGGTGCTGATCGTGCCGCTGGAGCAGGAGTTCGGCTGGACCAAGGCCACCATCAGCATTTCCATCGCGGTGACGATCTTCCTCTACGGCCTGTGCGGCCCGTTCGCGGTGGCGATCTTCGAACGCTTCGGCCTCGCCCGCAGCGTGTCGGCGGCGCTGCTGCTGCTGGCCTTCGGCGTGTTCGCCACCTCGCGGATTTCCCACCCCTGGCACATGACCGCGCTGTGGGGCGTGCTGGTGGGCTGCGGCACCGGCATGATCGCCATGGTATTGGGCGCGACGGTGGCCAACCGCTGGTTCGTCAAGCGCCGGGGCGTGGTGCTGGGGGCGCTCACCGCCTCCGCCGCCACCGGACAGCTGGTGTTCCTGCCGATGCTCGCCAGCATCAGCGCCGCGCACGGCTGGCGCACGGTGTCCTACGTCGTCGCCGCGGCGGCGCTGGCGCTGGCGCCGGTGGCGCTGTGGCTGCTGCGCGATTATCCCGCCCACCTCGGCCTGCCGCGTTACGGCGAAACCGAGCCGACGCCGCCGCCGGTCTCCTCCGTCAACCCGGCGCGGCGCGCCATCGACGCGTTGCGCCGGGGCGTCGCCTCGCGGGATTTCTGGCTGCTGTCGGGCACCTTCTTCATCTGCGGCGCCTCCACCAACGGCCTCGTCGGCACCCACCTGATTCCGCTGTGCGTCGATTACGGCTACGCGGAGGTGGTGGGGGCGGGGCTGCTGGCGGCGATGGGCGTGTTCGACCTGATCGGCACCACCGCCTCGGGCTGGCTCACCGACCGCTACGACAGCCGCAAGCTGCTGGCGTGGTATTACGGCCTGCGCGGCCTGTCGCTGATGTTCGTGCCGTTCGCGTTCGGCTACGACACCCTGGGGCTGTCGATTTTTGCGGTGTTCTACGGCCTCGACTGGATCGCCACGGTGCCGCCCACGGTGCGGCTGGCGGGCAAGGCGTTCGGCGACGCCAACGCCGCGCTGATGTTCGGCTGGATCGCGGTGGCGCACCAGATCGGCGCGGCGTTCGCCGCCTACGCCGCCGGGTACGTGCGCACCGCCACCGGCGACTATTTCGCGGCGTTCTTCGGCGCGGGCGTGCTGTGCCTCGCGGCGGTGGTGATGTCGCTGGCGATCGGCCGCCGCACGGATTCCGAGGACGGGCTGGCCGCCGAGGCCGCCTGACGCCGCGCCGTCGCCGCGAACGCCAGCGCGAACTCGGCCATCAGCGCCAGCACGATGGTCGGCCCCGGCGCGCTGTCGATGACGGCGCTGACGCCGATGCCGACGCCGCACGCCAGCAGCGACGCCGCCACCGCCGTCGCCAGCATCCGTCCGAAGCTGCGGGCGAGGAGAAAGGCGACGGCGCCCGGCGCGATCAGCAGCGCGACGGTGAGGATGATTCCCGCCGCCTTCAACGCCCCCACCACCGCGAGCGACAGCATCGCCAGCAGGCCGTAATGCAGCAGCCGCACCGGCAGGCCGACGGCGCGGGCCTGCACCGGGTCGAAGGCGAACAGCAGCAGGTCCCGCCACTTCGCCGCCACCGCCAGCGCGATGACGGCGGCGATCAGCGCGGTGTCGCGGAGGTCGGCGGAGGAGACGCCGAGCACGTCGCCGAACAGGATGTGGTCGAGGTGAACCTCGGTCTCGATCTTGGTGTAGAGCACCAGGCCCAGCGCGAACATGCCCGAGAACACCACCCCGAGCACGGTGTCCTGCTTCACCCGGCTGTTGGCCTGAAGATAGCCCGCCCCCAGGGCGCAGGTCATCCCGGCGGCGAACGCGCCGAGGGGCAGGGGCACCCCGGCGACGTGGGCGAGGACGATCCCGGGCAGGACCGCGTGGGAGATCGCGTCGCCCATCAGCGACCAGCCCTTGAGCACCAGGAAGCACGACAGCAGCGCCGTCGGCACCGCCACCAGAACCGAGATCGCCAGCGCCCGCTGCATGAAGTCGAGGGACAGCACCTGAAGCAGGGTATCGAACGCGGTCATGATGCGACCTCCGCGGCGCGGCGGCGGGCGGCGAGCAGGCCGTGGACCGGCGCGAACACGAACGCGCCGAGGAACAGCAGGGTTTGCAGCACCACGATCACGCCGCCGGTGGCGCCGTCGAGGAAATAGCTGAGGTAGGCCCCCACCAGGCTGGTGCCCGCGCCGATGCCGACGCTGATGGCGAGCAGCCGGGGAAAGCGGTCGGTGAGCAGATAGGCGGTGGCGCCGGGAGTGACCACCAGGGCGATCACCAGGAACGCGCCGACGGTCTGCATCGCCGCCACGGTGCAGGCGGCGAGCACGGCGAAGAACATCACCTTCAGCCGCGTCGCCGGCAGGCCCACGGCGCGGGCGTGGGTTTCGTCGAAGAACACCAGCAGCAGGTCCTTCCACTTCGCCGCGAGGAAGACGAGGGAAACGACGCCGATCAGCAACAGTTGCAGGGTGTCGGCGGGGGCGATGGCGAGCACGTTGCCGAGCACGATGGTCTGAACGTTCACCGCCGTCGGGGAGAGCGACACCATGAACAGCCCGAGGCCGAAGAAGCCGGTGAAGATCAGCCCGATGATCGCATCCTGCTTGAGCCGGGTGCGGCGGTTGAGGAACAGCATCGCCGCCGCCGCCAGGCCCCCGGCGAAGAACGCGCCGAGGGAGAACGGCAGGCCGAGCATGTAGGCCCCCGCCACGCCCGGGACGATGGCATGGGAGAGCGCGTCGCCGATCAGCGACCAGCCCTTCAGCATGATGAACGCGGAGAGGAAGGCGCAGATGCCGCCCACCAGGGCGCTCACCAGGATCGCGGTGCGCATGGAGTCGTAAGCGAAGGGTTCCAGCAGCGTCGTCATCGCCCCTCCGCCGGATCGCCGTAGAGCAGCAGGGGGCGCTCGTCGTCGGTCATCACCCCCACCGGCCGGTCGCCCCGGCCGAGCGCCACGTGGCGCAGCGCGCCGCCGAAGGTGGCTTCGAGATTGGCGCGGGTGAACACCTCGGCGGTGGGGCCCGAGGCCAGCACGGTGCGGTCCAGCAGCACCACGTGGTCGCAGAATTCCGGCACGCTGCCGAGATCGTGGGTGGAGACCAGCATCACCCGGCCCTCGGCGCGCAGGCCGCGCAGCAGCTCGACGATCGCCGCCTCGCTCCCCACGTCGATGCCGGTGAAGGGTTCGTCGAGCAGGATCACGCGGCTGTCCTGCGCCAGGGCGCGGGCGAGGAACACGCGCTTCTTCTGGCCGCCGGACAATTCGCCGATCTGGCGCTTGCGCAGGGCGGAAAGGCCGACGCGGGCGAGGGCGGCGTCCACCGCCGCGCGGTCGGCGGTGCGGGGGATGCGCAGCGGGTTCATCCGCCCGTAGCGCCCCATCATCACCACGTCCTCCACCAGCACCGGAAAGCTCCAGTCCACGTCCTCGCTCTGCGGCACGTAGGCGACGAGGTTGGCTTTCAGCGCCGCCTCTACCGGCTGGCCGAGCACCGCGACGCGCCCGCTGCCCCGCTCCAGCCCCATGATCGCCTTGAACAGGGTGGACTTGCCGCTGCCGTTCACCCCCACCAGGGCGGCGATGGCCCCGACCGGGATCGCGAAGCTCGCGTCGCGCAGGGCGGTGTGGCCGTTGCGATAGGTGACGGTAAGACCCTCGACGGCGAGGCCCGCGGTCATGGCGCCAACCCCCGGGCGACGGTTTCGGCGGTGACCCGCAGCAGGTCGAGGTAGGTGGGCACCGGGCCGTCGGCGGCGGAGAGGGAGTCGACGTAGAGCACGCCGCCGTATTTGGCGCCGGTCTCCCGCGCCACCTGCTGCGCCGGTTTGGGCGAGATCGTGCTCTCGCTGAACACCGCCGGGATGCGGTGGCGCTTCACCGCGTCGACCACCTTGCGCACCTGCTGCGGCGTGCCCTGCTGGTCGGCGTTGATGGGCCAGAGGTACAGCTCCTTGAGGCCGAAATCGCGGGCGAGGTAGCTGAACGCCCCCTCGCTCGACACCAGCCAGCGGCGCTCCTCGGGGATCGCCGCGAGCGCCGCGCGGATCGGCGCCACGGTGGCCTCGATGCGTGCCTTGTAGGCGGCGGCGTTGGCGGCGTAGGTGGCGGCGTTGGCCGGGTCGTGGGCGGCGAAGGCGTCGCGGATGTTGTCGACGTAGATCATCGCCGCCTGCGGCGACATCCAGGCGTGGGGGTTGGGCTTGCCGGTGTAGGGGCCTTCCGCAATGCTCATCGGCTCCACTCCGGTGGACACCACGACGCTCGGCACGCCCTTGAGATTGCGGAAGAACTTTTCGAACCAGAGTTCGAGGTTGAGGCCGTTCCAGAGGATCAGCCGCGCCCCTTGCGCACGCATCAGGTCGCCGGGGGTGGGCTGGTAGTTGTGGATTTCGGCATCGGGCTTGGTGATGGACTCCACCACCGCGGCGTCGCCCGCGACGTTGCGGGCGATGTCGGCGATCACCGTGAAGGTGGTCACCGCCTTGAACTTCTCTTCCGCCGCGTGAGCCGGGGCGGCGACCAACAGGGCACTCAGGAATGCGAACGCAAGCCGGTACGCCATCGGGCGAACTCCCATCGCAGTGGTCACGGCTTCAATCTGGGGAAGATTAAATGAGAATGCAACTCATTATCAATTCAAACTAAGAAAAACGCCCCGGCGCCGAAGCGGCCGGGGCGGGGGTCTTATTCGTCGCGGATCGCCGAGAGGATGCCGTCCACCGCCACCTTGAGGTCGGTGGTCTGGCGCAGCAGGCTCTTGCATTCGTCGGAAAGCTTGTCCGAGGCCTTCTGCGCCTCGGCGGCGGTGTCCACCACCGCGGCGATGGAGTGGGAGACGGTGCGGGTGCCGTGGGCCGCCTCCTGCACGCTGCGGCTGATCTCGGAGGTGGCGGCGGTCTGTTCCTCGATCGCGGCGGCGATCGAGGTGGTGACGTCGTCGATCCCCGCGATGCGCTGCGACACCGTGCGGATCGCGCCCACCACCTGCTGGGTTTCCGCCTGGATGCTGTTGATCTGCTCGGTGATGTCCTGGGTCGCCTTGGCGGTCTGGTTGGCGAGGGTCTTGACCTCGCCCGCCACCACCGCGAAGCCCTTGCCCATCTCGCCCGCGCGCGCCGCCTCGATGGTGGCGTTGAGCGCGAGGAGGTTGGTCTGGCTGGCGATGTCGGAAATCAGGTTGATGACCTCGCCGATGCGGTTGGCGGTGGCAGCGAGCACGCCGACCCGGGTGTTGGCGGTTTCCGCGTCGGACACCGTTTCCCGCGCGTTGGTGGAGGCTTCCTGCACCTGGTGGGCGATTTCGGAGATCGAGGCGGAAAGCTCCTCCGACGCGGAGGCGACGGTTTCGACATTGCGCGACGCCATGTCGGACGCGTCGCGCACGGTGCGCGCCTCCTGGGCGGTGCGCTGGGCGTTGTCGCCCATCACGCGGGAAAGCTCGGTGAGGTTGCGGGCGGTGGAGGAGGTGGCGCGCAGCACCTCGCCGATGGCGCTTTCGAAGTCGTCGGCGAGCTTGTTCATCAGCGCGTGGCGTTCCTCGGCGCGGCGGGTGTCGGCCAGGGCGGCCTCCGTCTCGAGCCGTTGGCGGTCCCGCGCGTTGTCCTTGAAGACGTTGACGGCGCGGGCCATTTCGCCGATTTCGTCGTCGCGGTCCTGGAACGCCACCTCGGCCTCCAGCTCGCCCGCGGCGATACGGCGCATGCTCGCGGTCATCGCCGCGATCGGCCGCGACACCTGCCGCCCCACCCACGCCGAGGGCAGAACGATCAGCACCAGGAAAAGGCCGGCGACGCCGAGGAGCTTCCAGGTCACCGCCGTCACCTCGGCGTCGATGTCGTCGACGTAGAGGCCGGTGCCGACCATCCAGTTCCACGGCTTGAAGGTCATGGTATAGCCGATTTTGGGTTCGGGCTTGGGCGAGCCGGGCTTTTCCCACAGGTAGCGGGTGATCGCGTAGCCTTGGCGGCCGGTCTGTTCCATGAAGTCGCGGACGATGAAGACGCCGTTGGGGTCCTTCATGTCCACCATGCTCTTGCCCTCGATGGAGGGCTTGGGCGGAACCATCACCGCGGTGCCGTCGGCGGTGTAGATGTAGATGTAGCCGTCGTTGCCGTCGTAGCGGAGGTCGCGCATCGCCATGATCGCCGCCGCCTTCGCCGCGTCCGCGCTCAACCGGCCTTCCGCCGCCTCCTTCTCGAAGCGGGCGATGGTGGTGACCGCGCTTTCGGCGACGGTGCGGATCTTTTCGATCCGGTCCTCGATCATCACCTCGGCCATCATCGCCCGGGCGTAGAGGGCAAGGGCGCCGAAGCCGACCGCCGCGACGACGATCGGGATCCAGATTTTTTTCGCGATGCTGAGTTGAACCGCCATGGAAGCGAAACCCCGAATTGGTGCGCGCCGTCGCAAACGGAGTTGGCGTAATGCGCCCGGCAGAGGCTTGCATTGTAACACGGAAGTTCTGCGGCGGCAGACGAATATTCAAGAAACGCTTTGTATTGCCCAAGACTTGCCGCCTTTCGGTCCGCCCGGCACTTGCGGCGCGGGCGGACCGGGCTTGCATTCAACCGGTGACGTAGCCCAACCGCTCCGGCAACCATAGGGCGATCCCGGGGAAGGCGATCACCAGCCCGATCGCCGCCGCCATCGCGCCCACGAACCAGATCACCCAGCGGGTGGTGGCCTCGATGCTGACGTCGCCCACCTTGGCGGTGACCATCAGGTTCACCGCCACCGGCGGGGTGAACTGGCCGATCGCGATGTTCATCGCCATCAGAATGCCGAACCAGGTGGGATTCCAGCCGAAGCGATCCATCAGCGGGATCAGCAGCGGCAGGGTGATGAGGTAGATCGAGATGCCGTCCAGCACCATGCCCGCCAGCAGCAACACCACCATCACCAGCAGCAGCACCACGGTGCCGTTGTCGGAAAGGCCGAACATCAGCTTCGCGCCCGCGTCGAAGGCGCCGAGGGTGCTGCCCGCCCAGGCGAAAATCCCCGCCAGCGACATGATGATGAGGATCACCGCCGAGGTCTGCGCGGAATCCGCCAGGGCGCGGTAGATGTCGGCGAAGGTGAGGCTGCGGTAGACCAGCAGCCCCACCAGCAGGCCGTAGGCCACCGCCACCACCGCCGCCTCGGTGGGGGTGAAGGCGCCGGTGCGCAGGCCGCCGAGAATGATCACCGGCGCCATCAGGCCGGGCAGGGCGGCGAGGAAGCTCTTGAGCAGCGGCGGCCGTTCGGCGGCCTCCAGGTGGCCGAAGCCGTGGCGCGCCGAGAGCCACAGGGTGGGCAGGATCACCGAAAGCCCGGCGAGCAGGCCGGGCATCACCCCGCCCGCGAACAGGGCGCGCAGGTCGAGGCCCGGCACCATGATCGAGTAGACGATCAGCGCGATCGACGGCGGGATCAGGATCGCGGTGGAGGCGGAGGCGGCGATCACCCCGGCGGAAAAGCCGCGCGGATAGCCCGCCTTGGCCATCGAGGGGATCATCACGGTGGCGACGGCGGCGGCGTCGGCCGGGCCGGAGCCGGACATGCCGCCCATCAGCATGCACACCAGCACCGCCACCACCGCCAGGCCGCCGCGCCGCGGCCCCACCAGCGCCGAGGCGAAGTCGACGAGCTTCTGCGCCACGCCGGAACGTTCGAAGATCATGCCGGTGAGGACGAACAGCGGGATCGCGATCAGCGGATACTTGGCGACGCCGTTGTAGGTGTTGGTGCCGATGGTGCCGAGGGCGAAGGTGTCGAGGCCGGTCATGATGCCGACCACCCCGGCGAGGCCGAGCGACACCGCGATCGGCACCCCGGCGACGAGCAGCACCGCGAAGGTCAGCAGCAGCGCGCAGGAGGCGTCCATCACGCGTCTCCGCCGTGGCGGAACAGGCGCAGCAGGCGCCCGCCGATGCGCACCAGGATCCAGCCGCACAGCAGCGGCAGCCACGCGGTGTAGATCCAGTTGGGCAGGCCGAGGCCGGGCGAGGTTTCCTCGAACGCCCATTCGTCCCACGCGAACAGCGCGCCGTAATAGAGCACCATCGCGAACAGCAGCGCCGCCAGCAGCAGCGCCCCCGCGTCCGCCAGGCGGCGGTGGCGGAGGGGCAGCAGGTCGCGGAAGAACAGGATGCGGATGTGGCCGTCGGCGGCGAAGGCCACCGCCGACCCCATCAGGGTCATGAACACCAGCAGGAACACCGAGAACTCCTCGGTGAAGGCGAACGAGACGTCGGTGAGATAGCGCACCGCCACGTTGGCGAGGCTGATGACGCAGATCAGCGCCATCGCCAGGGCGGCGAGCATTTCGTCGATGCGGACCGGCCGGCCCCCTTGCGGGGACCGGCCTTCGGTTGCGGGATCGCGGGACACGGGAACCACTCCAGCGGAATTACTTCTTGGCGGCCACGGCCTGTTCGGCGGCCTTGACGAGATCGGGGCCGATCTTCTTCGCCCAGTCGGCGTAGACGCCGCGGGTCTTCTCGACGAACTGGGCGCGCTCGGCGGCGGTCAGCTCGGTGACGGTGACGCCCTCGGCCTTGATCTCGGCGAGCGCCGCCTCGTCGCCCTCGCGCGAGGCCTTGATGCCGAACGCCCCGGCGTCCACCGCCGCCTGCCGCAGGATCTTCTGATCCTCGGGGGTGAAGCTCTCCCACACCCGCTTGTTGACGGCGAAGATCAGCGGGTCGTTCACGTAGTTCCAGCGCGTCATGTACTGCTGGCCGACGGTGGCGATCTTGGCGATCTTGAACACCGAGATCGGGTTCTCCTGGCCGTCCACCGCCTTGGTGGTGAGGGCGGGCTTGGCGTCGGCCCAGCTCATCTGCGTCGGGTTGGCGCCGAGGGCGGTGAAGATGTCGTTGTAGAGCGGCGAGCCGACGACGCGGATCTTCAGGCCCGAAAGATCGGCCGGGGTGCGGATTTCGTGCTTCGAGTTGGTCACCTGGCGGAAGCCGTTCTCCGCCCAGCCGAGCGGCTCGACGCCGCGGGCGCGCAGGATCTCGAACAGCTTCTCGCCCACCGGCCCCTGGGTGATGCGGTCCATCGCCGCGTAATCGGGCATCAGGAACGGCATGGAGAACAGGTTGAGTTCCTTGACCTGGGGCGACCAGTTGATGGTGGAGCCCACCGCCATGTCGATGATGCCCTGGCGCATCGCCGGGAATTCCTTGGTCTGGTCGCCGGAGACCAGCTGGGAATTCGAATAGATCTTGAGGTTGATGCGCCCCTGGGTGCGCTCCTTCACCAGTTCGACCCACTTGTCGGCGGCGATGCCCCACGGGAACGGCGCGGGCAGAACCGTGGAGACCGTGTATTCGGCCTTGTAGTCGGCGGCCGCCGCCGGAGCGGCCGGAGCCGCCGCGACGAACGCGGCGAACGCCGCGACGGCAAGCTTGCGGGGATGGTGCATGCGGGAAGTCCTCCTGAGGCGCGGCTTCGTTTCGGCGGCCGCTTGCGGTCATGGCGTGCGCTGGCGTGCAGCGGACGTTCTTTTTGCCTCAGAAAAAAGAAATATTCAACCGATCCATGGGCGGGAATTGTCTAAAAATTTCGGCAAGACGCTTCAGCCCGCGGCGGTGGCGATGCGGTCCCGCCCGTCCGCCTTGGCGAGATAGAGCGCGGTGTCGGCGCGGCGCAGCAGCGGCGCCTCGTCCGCGTCGTCGGGCAGGGCGGCGGAGAGGCCGACGCTCATCGTCGCCCGCACCCGCTCGCCCTGCACCCGCACCGTCGCCCCCCGCGCCGCCTCGGCCACCCGGCCGAGCACCGCCTCCGCCGCCGCGAGGTCGGTGCCGGGCAGCAGCACGCCGAATTCCTCGCCGCCCAGGCGGCCGAAGGCGTCGCCGTCGCGCATCATCCGGCGGCAGGCGGCGGCGACCGCCTTCAGCACCGCGTCGCCGGTCTGGTGGCCGAAGGTGTCGTTGATGCGCTTGAAGTGGTCGAGGTCGATCATCGCCACCGACAGCGGCAGGCGATGGCGCCGCGCCTGCCGGAACTCCTGGCGCAGCAGCGCGAGGAAGCGGCGGCGGTTGCAGCAGCCGGTGAGGGCGTCGGTGCTCGCCATGGTCTTGAGCTTGCGCTCGAGGGTCTTGCGCCGGGTGGCGTCGTGGATGAACGAGACCAGCGCCAGCTTGCCGTCGTAGAGGATCGGCCCGGAGTAGACGTCCACCTCCTGCACCGAGCCGTCGCGCAGCCGGTGGAGGAACTCGAAGTGGTGCCGCCGCGCCGCCACCGCGAGGCGCATCCGCTGCGCGATCTCGGGCGGTGAGAGGGTGTTGATGTCGCGGATATTGCGGGTGAGCAGCTCGGCGCGCCCATTGGCATAGCGCCGCACCGCGGCGGCGTTGGCGTCGAGAATCGCGCCGCTTTCCGGGTCGAGGATCAGGATCGCCGCGTGGTGGACGTTCATCAGCGCGTCGATGCGTTCCGCCAGCATGCGGTTGGTCCGCCTGAGCGCGTCGCACTCCACCTCCAGCGCGCTCCGCGTGGGGGCGGGCGCGCCGGTTTCCGTCGTGGTGTCGCCCATGGGTCTCCCCCCCCAAGCCGAATCCGGAAACGCGAAAGATAGTATGCCCGAAACACGCGACGCATCCAAACGCCATGCGCCGGAAAAGTGTATGCGGCGCCGTCGTGGAGTCGCGCGGAAAGCGCCGCCATTCCACCCTGGAGCGTAGGTGCGGGTGCGCCCGAACCCACCCGAAGGCGCCCGGACGCAGCCAACTATGCATTTGAATTATTAAGTTTTTATTCTGCCGTGCCGCGCCTCTCCGGGTGGGGTGCGGAAGCCCCCTTGACGGCCATAACCGACGAGCGCATAGGGTCAATAACCTCAATGTTTTCGTGGTTAATGCCTTCAACGTCACAGCAAGCGGAAGGGGTAATTATGCTTGGTCCCTTAACGAAAGCGGGGTGTGCCGCGGCGGTCGCCCTGGGCGCCGTCGGCGCGGCCCATGCGGAAGACGGCCTGGGCGCGGGCGACTTCCTGGTGCGTGGCCGACTCCTGGCGGTGGTGCCGCAGGAAAGCGGTCACGACGACCAGTTGGGCGGCAAGATCTCCGTCGGAAACGCCGTGGTTCCCGAGGTGGACTTCACCTACTACTTCACCGACTACATCGCCGCCGAGCTGATCGCCGCGACCACCCGGCATTCGGTCAAGGACAAGAACAGCAGCATCGGCAACCTCGACCTCGGCCATGTCTGGCTGCTGCCGCCGACCCTCACCGTGCAGGTGCATCCGCTCGGGCGCAGCCGCTTCGACCCGTATATTGGCGCGGGCATCAATTATACAATCTTCTATGGCCAAGGCGGCACGCAGGACATCGCGGGGCAGAAGGCCAAGGTCAACTACGACAACGACTTCGGCTACGCCTTCCAGGCGGGCTTCAATTATCAGATCGACGACTCGTGGTTCTTCAACCTCGACGTCAAGAAGCTCTACGTCTCCACCACGGCCAGCGTGGTGCTCGACGGCGTCGGCGAGGCGACCCGCGCGAACGTCGATCTCGACCCGTGGTTGATCGGCGTCGGCCTGGGGTATCGCTTCTGAAGGCTCGCCCGGCGGCGCGCGTCGCCGGGCGGTTTCCCTCTCGCCCGCCCATCGGCAGCGTCCGATGTTTTTCCGCCGGTTCTGCTCGTCTTGTCGGCGCGGCGGCGAAGCCCCATTGTCGAATGGCACGTCGTCATCGGGGGGAGCGGGGCATTTGGAAGAGCAAGGCGGAACCATCCGCACGGTCGGATTCATCGGACTCGGAATCATGGGGCAGGCGATGGCGGGGCACCTCCTCGCCGCGGGCTTTGCGCTCCACGTCCACAACCGCAGCCGCGACCGCGCCGCGCTCCTGGTGGAGAAGGGGGCGGTGTGGCACGACCGGGTGGCCGATCTCGCCGCCGCGTGCGACGCGGTGGTCACGGTGGTGGGCTATCCGGTGGACGTGCGGCAGATCTACCTGGGCGAAAGCGGGCTGATCGCCAACGCCCGGCCCGGCACCCTGCTGGTGGACATGACCACCTCCAACCCGTCTCTCGCGCGGCTGCTGGCGGATTCGGCGCGGCTGCGCGGCGTCTCGACCCTCGACGCGCCGGTCTCCGGCGGCGAGCCGGGCGCCCGCGAGGCGCGGCTCGCGATCATGGTCGGGGGCGCGCGGGAGGATTTCGACCGCGCGCTGCCGCTGTTCCGGGCGATGGGGCGGACGATCCGCCACCTCGGCCCGGCGGGGGCGGGGCAGCACGCCAAGATGGTCAACCAGATCGTCGTCGCGGCGACGTTGATGGGCATCGCCGAGGGCGTCGCCTACGCGCGGCGCTGCGGCCTCGATCCCCACGCGGTGCTGGAGGTGGTGGGCGCCGGTTCGGCGGCCAGCCCGCTGCTGGCGGTGCAGGCGCCGAAGATGATGGCGGGGGATTACGCCCCCGGTTCCCACGTCCACCACTTCCTCAAGGACATGGGTATCGCCCTCGACGAGGCGGCGGCGATGGGGCTGGACCTGCCCGCCCTCGAACTCTCCAAATCCCGCTACGAGGAACTGGCCGCGCTCGGCTACGGCACCGAGGGCGCCCAGGCCCTGGCGCGGCTCTACGAGGACGACCTTGGCTCGTGACGCCGCGCCGCTCTTGGCGCTGTTCTCCGATTTCGGCGCGAGCGGCCCCTATGTGGGGCAGGTGATGGCGGCGTGGGCCGCCGCTGCGCCGGAGATCCCCCGCGTCGAGCTGTTTTCCGTTTCCCCCGCGTTCGACGTGGAGGCGGGGGCGCACCTGCTCCACGCCTTCGCCCACCGCCTGCCGCCCGGCAGCGTGGTGGAGGCGGTGGTGGACCCGGACGTGGGCGGCGCGCGCGGCGTGGTGGCGGCGCGGGCGGATGGCCTGTGGTTCGTGGCGCCCGACAACGGCCTGCTGGCGGTGGTGGCGCGGCGGGCGCGCGAATGCGCCGCCTGGCGCGTCGATTGGCGGCCGGAGGGGGAAATCTCCCGCACCTTCCACGGCCGCGACCTGTTCGCGCCGGTGGCGGCGACGATCGCGCGCACCGGCGCGCCGCCCGCGCCGTGCGTGGCCGTGGCGCCCCCGTCGCTGGTCCACGGCGTCGCCGACCCCGCCTTTCGGGTGATCCTGGTCGATCCGTATGGAAACCTCATGACCGGCCTGCGCGCATCGGACGTAGCGCCCGATTCGCGGCTGTCCATCGGCGGCGAGACCGTGGGCTATGCCCCGCGCTTCGGCGCGTGCGCCCCAGGGGAGGCGTTCTGGTATGAAAACGCCAACGGATTGGTCGAAATTGCGGTGAATTGCGGCAGCGCGGCGGCACGTTTTCCCGCCCATGCCTCCGCACCTGTGCGGCCCGTCACACCTTAGAAGAAATTCAATTCATAAGCCGGATTTCCGGTTTTCCTCGACGCCCTTCGATGGTATGAGCGCGGGCCTGTGCGCGGTGTCTGGATCGCACGGGGTCGCGGCGGGTTGCCGCAAGGTTTGGGGGATGATGCAAAATGGCGTGGTTCGAGAATTTGCGCCTCTCGCGCAAACTGCTGGCGGTGTTCGCGGCGGTGGTGATGCTGGGGGCGGCCCTGGGGGGCGTGTCGCTGTACGAATTGAGCCGCCTCGGCGCGGCCGCCGACGATCTTGCCGGAAACTGGATGCCGAGCGTCAACGCCGGGCGCAAGCTGCAATATGAAATGCAGGCGCAGCGCACCGTGCTCTATCAGTTGATCTCCTCGGAGAAGCCCGAGGATCTCAAGCTCTTTTCCGACCGCATCGAGATGTACGAGGGGCGCATCGCCGCCTCTCTCCAGGCGGTGGGCAAGCTCGCCGCCAACGCCGAGGAGAAGGCGGTGGTTCAGGGCCTGGTGGAGCGCCGCGCGGCGTTCGCCCGCCTGCAGGACCAGATCGTCGCCCTGGCGAAGGAGAATCGCGACGCCGAGGCGCTCACCATCACCTCCGGCCCGGCGCGCGACCTCGCCCTCAAGGCGGCGGGCGACGCGGATCGGCTGGTGTCGATCAACGAGAAGGGCGCCGAGACCTCGATCGCCCAGGCCAACGCGGTGCGCGAAACCGCCACCCTGGTGGTGATGTCGCTGCTGGCGGTGGTGATGCTGGTTTCCCTCGGCGCGGGCATGCTGCTGCTGCGCGGCATCGGCCACCCGGTGGTGGCGATGACCGAGGCGATGCGGCGCCTCGCCGACGGCGACAAGACCGTGGCGATTCCGGCGGCGCACCGTCATGACGAAGTCGGCGCGATGGCGGCGGCGGTCGAGGTGTTCAAGCGCAACGCCATCGAGGCCGAGCGCCTCGCCCTGGCCGACGCGGCGGCCCGCGCCGAGCGCGAGCAGCGCGCCCAGGCGATCGAGGCGCTGACCCGCGCCTTCGACTCCCGCATCTCCGGCGTGCTCGACATCGTCGGCCATGCCTGCGGGGAAATGGACACCACCGCCCAGGGTCTCTCGGCCAACGCCGAGCAGACCAACCGCCAGTCGGAAGCGGTGGCGGCGGCCACCGAGGAGGCCTCCGCCAGCGTGCAGACGGTGGCGAGCGCCGCCGAGCAGCTGGCCGCGTCGATCAACGAGATCGGCCGTCAGGTGGAGCACGCCAGCACCATCAGCCGCACCACCGCCGACGAGGCGGCGCGCGCCAACGACCGGGTGCGCAGCCTCGCCCAGAACTCGGCGCGGATCGGCGAGATCATCGGCCTGATCACCGACATCGCGAGCCAGACCAATCTTCTCGCCCTCAATGCGACCATCGAGGCGGCGCGCGCGGGCGAGATGGGCAAGGGCTTCGCGGTGGTGGCGGGCGAGGTCAAGAACCTCGCCAACCAGACCGCCAAGGCGACCGAGGAAATCGGCCAGCAGATCGGCGCGGTGCAGGGTGCCATCGACGAGGTGGTGGACGCGATCGGCGGCATCGTCGAGCGGATCGGCGAAATGAACCAGATTTCCACCGCCATCGCCTCGGCGGTGGAGGAGCAGACCGCCGCCGCGGCGGAGATCGCCCGCAACGTCCAGCAGGCGGCCGTGGGCACCCAGGAGATCGCCTCCAACATCGAGGGCGTCAACCGGGCCGCCGGGGAGACCGGCGCGGCGTCGCAGCAGGTGCTGTCGGCCTCCCAGTCGCTCACCACCCAGGCTTCCGATCTCAAGTCGGTGGTCGAGGAATTCCTCACCGGCGTGCGCGCCGCCTGAGGGCGCGGGGCGATCCGTCAGATTCGGCGGATCGCCCCCACCACCCGGCCGACCACCCGCAGCTCGGCCACCCGCGCCGCCTCGATGGTCCACGCCCGGAAGGCCGGGTTGTCCGCCTCGATGATCAGCGCCGCGCCGCAGCGCTGGACGCGCCGCAACAGCGCCGTCCCCTCGAACGCCACCACATGCAAGCCGTCATGGGCGATGCGGTCGCAACCGCGGTCCAGCAGCGCCATGTCGCCCGCGCACAGCGTCGGCGCCATCGCGTCGTCGGCAATCTCCACCGCCGCGATGGCTTCCTCCCCGCAGCCCAGCCGACTGCGCACCGTCGCGAGCGGCAGCTCCAGCGCGCCGGTCGGCGGCGCGGGGTCGGCGAGGGCGGAAACGCCCCCGTACACCGCCACCCGCACGCCGGGCGTTCCGCCGCTTGCGGTGCCTTGGCCGGTGGCGAGCCAGTCGAGGCCCACGCCGAGGGCGCGGGCGAGCGCGACGAGGTTGTCGACGGTGGGCCGGGCCCCGGCGAGGATGCTGCGCAGGGTGCTGTCGCTGATCCCGGCCCTCCGCGCGATGGATCGCGCGCTTTCCTCGCCCATCGCCTCTCTGATTCGCTCGCCCAGCCCGTTTTCGCGCATGCTTGACTCTTGTATCCGTTGGTCCAGGAGGCCTTTGGCCGGAAGTGCGCCGGTTTTGCCGGTGCGTGAAATTTCGCTAACAATGACCGGAATATCGTTCTAATTGGCTTGATCGCCGCCCCGCGAATCGCTAGCCTTTGACTGCCGGTATGGGTGCGGGTCCTCCTCCGTCAGGTCGGCCGAAATCGACGGAGACCGCCCGCCCGCGCGAAGTGACGACGTCCGCGGTGGAGCGCGCGCGGTTGGCCGGGCACAGAGGGCTTGCGAGCGGACGCGCCGCCAGCCGCCGTCGGTTCGTCTCCGAAAGTCCCGGAGACGCGCAAGGATGTCTCCTGGCTCGCCAGCCGGTTCGGGCCGGACGCTGCAGGACTGCGCACCCTCACCGCGCCGCACTCGACGGCTGCGGCGCGACGGAATGCGCCTCAACAATGCCAATCCCCGCAGCGGATTACCATCGAAAAACCGACTCTCGCCGGAATGGCAAGCCAATGCCGGCGAGATCAGTCGACGAGTCGCGTGAGTACAATGGCATGTTTTTCTGCATGTCCGGTGGCGTTGCTTCTTCCCCAGGCCTGCCCGGTTTCGAACCCGGACTGCCAGAGTCCCTCTCGATGTCCCGCGGCACTTCCGTGCTCTCGGGGAGTCCGGGCGCGGTTTGGGGGTCGTCGGGTGCGGGCAGGCGGGGATCCCGGCTGCGCGGCCCGGATCATCGCGGCGAGGCTTTCGCAGGGGGCCGAGCCGCGCAATCGCGGTCGCCCAGGCGGCCCAAAGGGGGTATTGATGTTATCGATACAGAATATTCGCATATCCGGAAAGATCGGCATCGTCATCGCGGTGCTGGCGCTCGCGGCCGCCACCATCAGCGGCGTCGGCTACTACGGCCTCTCGGCGCTCACCGAGGCCTCCGTCCGCATCAACGACTACGGCAGCATGACCCGCATCGGTGCGCGGATGACCGACAACCTCACCGCGATGAATCGCGCGGAATATCGCATCGCGGCGAACCCGACCGAGGCGGCGGAAATCACCGCCGCGATGCGCGAGGCCGAATCCGGGTTCCTCGAACGCCTCGAACGGCTGGGACGGATGGTCGACCCGGAGCGGCGGGGCGATCTCGAGGCGATCCGCAAGAGTTTCACCGGCTATCAGGCCGAGGTGAAGGGCACGCTCGACGTGGCGGCCAGGCATCAGAAGGCCGATCTCGGCGTAGCCCAGCGCGAGGTGTATGCCTCGGTGCAGGAGTCGCGCGTCGCGCTCGCGCCCCTGGCCAAGCAGGTCGCGGATTTCGTGAACGCGATGGACAAGGCGGGCGACCGGGTGGTGGACGAGGCGGCGGCGCAGGCGACGCTGCTGACGCGCCTGATGATCGGCGTGGCGGCGATTGGTATCCTGTTCGGCGTCGTCCTCGGGCTGGCGATCTCGCGCGTCGGCCTGGTCAACCCGATCGCGTCGATCATCAACGTGCTGAAGCAGCTGGCGGGCGGCAACCTCGGCTGCGCCATCGACGGCACCGAGCGCAAGGACGAGATCGGCGATATCGCCCGCGCCGCCCTGGTGTTCCGCGATAACGCCCGCGAGGCCGAGGCGATGCGCGCCGCCCAGGAGATCGAACGGCAGAAGCGCGAGGAGCGCGCCCGCGCCATCGAGGCGCTCACCCAGGCCTTCGACCGCAAGGTGTCGGGGATGCTGGAGGTGGTTTCCTCCGCCTGCGCCGAGATGGACGCCACCGCCCAGAGCCTGTCCGCCAACGCCGAGCAGACCTCGCGGCAGTCGGCGGTGGTGGCCGCCGCCACCGAGGAGGCCTCCGCCAGCGTGCAGACGGTGGCAACCGCCGCCGAAGAGCTTTCCGCCTCGATCACCGAAATCGGCCGCCAGGTGGAGCACGCCAGCACCGTCAGCCGCCGCGCCACCGACGAGGCGAGCCGCACCAACGCCCGGGTTCACGACCTCGCCGGGATTTCCGCCCGCATCGGCGAGGTGGTCAACCTCATCAACGACATCGCCAGCCAGACCAATCTCCTGGCGCTCAACGCCACCATCGAGGCGGCCAGGGCGGGCGACGCGGGCAAGGGCTTCGCGGTGGTGGCGGGGGAGGTGAAGACTCTCGCCAACCAGACCGCCAAGGCCACCGACGAAATCGGCCAGCAGATCGGCGGCGTGCAGAGCGCCACCGAGGACGTGGTCTCGGCGATCGGCGAGATTTCCTCCCGCATCGGCGAGATCAACGAGGTCTCGGCGGCGATCGCCTCGGCGGTGGAGCAGCAGATCGCCGCCGCCGCCGAGATCGCCCGCAACGTTCAGCAGGCCGCCAGCGGCACCCAGGAGATCGCCGCCAACATCGAGGGCGTCAACCAGGCGGCGGGGGAGACCGGCGCGGCGTCGCAGCAGGTGCTGTCGGCCTCCCAGTCGCTGTCGCAGGAGGCGGTGGGGCTGCGCTCGGTGGTCGAGGAGTTCCTCACCGGCGTGCGCGCCGCCTGAGGCGGGCGCATCGGCCGGGCGGCCCGCCGTTCGCGGCGGGCCGTCGGCGTCAGAGGCGGTCGGGGTTGACGCGGATGACGATGCGGCGGTTGATCTCGCGGTTCTGCGGCAGCGGGTTGCCGAAGGGGTCGAGATTCGGCACCTTAGGCGCCACGTCGGCGAGGCCGACGGCGCGCAGCCGCGCGGGCACCATCTTCTGTTCGAGGAAATAGCGCACCACGCCGGTGGCGCGTGCCGCCGAAAGCTCCCAGTTGGAGGGAAACTGCTGGGAGCGGATCGGGGTGTCGTCGGTGTGGCCCTGCACCTCGATCTGAAAGTTCTTGTAGATGTCGGCGTTGAGGGTGTCGGCGACGCGGGAGAGGATCGGCCGGGCGCTGTCGCGCAGGGCGGCCGAGCCGGGGTCGAAGAACGAGCTGGACGCGAACTCGATGATCACCCCCGAGGCGTCCGAGCCGATGCTCGAGGTCTCGTCGACGTTCATCTCGACGAGGATTTCCTTCACCTCGCGCTTGAGGTTCTCGATCGGGGTCTGGATGTCGCGCTTGCCGACGCCCTTGGCCATGCCCGCCTGGACCTGCTCGAACAGGGCCATGTCCACCTTCGAGATCGACGCCAGCAGGATGAAGAAGCCGAGCAGCAGCGTCACCATGTCGGCGTAGGTGGTCATCCAGTCTTCGTCGTTGGACTGCTGCTGGCGGCGCGGCGGGATCATGGGCGAGCCTTGAGATGGCGGTCGATGTTGAAGTGGATCGACGGATCGAGGAACGAGTTCATCTTGTCCTGGATGTAGCGCGGGCTCTTGCGCTCGGCGAGCAGCGCCATGCCTTCGGCCAGGAGGTAGTTGCGGAACTGCACGATCTCCTCGCGCTGCTGGATCTTCGACGCGGCGGGGAGGAACACCAGCCGCGCCGCCAGCACGCCGTAGAGCGTGGTGATCAGCGCCACCGACATGCCGGGGCCGAGCTGCGCCGGGTCGCTCGCCATGCTGTCGAGCATGATGATGAGGCCCACCAGGGTGCCGATCATGCCGAAGGCGGGCGCGGTGTTGCCCATGCTGCGGAGGATGTCGGCGTTGATCACCGACCGCTGGAACGTGGTCTCGACGGTGTTCTTGAGAATTTCGCGGATTTCGTTGCCGGAGTAGCCGGAGATCACCAGGTCGATGGCGAAGCCGAGGAAGCGATCCTGGCGGGCGAGACTCTTGGAGTCCGTCTCCAGCCCCGGCAGGCCGCTTTTCTGCACGATGTAGCCCCAGCGGATCACCCGGCCCACCTCGTTGGTGAGGATCGACCGGCTGAAACGGTGGACGAACATGATCGAGGCGGTGACGCGCAACGCGTTCAGCACGTATCGGGATTCGAAGGCGATGAAGGTTGCCGCGAAGGTTCCGCCGATCACCATGATGAAGCTGGCGAAATCCAGGAACAGCATGTAGTTGGCGGTCTTGAGGATGATCGAGCTGACGAACAGGCCGAACCCCAGAATAATTCCAAGAACCGTGGTCAGCGACATCCGGCAAGGCTCCGACTGGATGGTATCCCCAAAAGACACGCCACTTTAAATCAAACCCGTTGCCAAATCATTACCTTATGGCGGGGCCGGACGGGGCGCGGCGCGAACGCGCGGTATGATATGCCGTGGGGCGGGGCGCGGCCGGTATGACGGGGGTCACCGGAGCGCGGGATTTCCGTCGCTTCGGGCAACAAAAAACCGCGCCGGAGCGCGGTGTTTCGCAAGAAGGATGGAGGCCGGAGCCGGAATTGAACCGACGTACGAGGATTTGCAGTCCTCTGCATCACCACTCTGCCATCCGGCCGTCCGAGGCAGGTTCGCGGCCTTTCGGTCGCGAGGGCGCAACTATACGGACCCGGCCGCCGCGATCAAGCGGTTTTTTCATGCTCCGGCGCGGCGGACAACAAAAAACCCGCTCCATGGGGCGGGTTTCGGATTCGCTTGAAAAACGCAGGCGCCGCGAAGGGCGGCGCTGGCTCCGGAGGAGGGGGCGGTCTAAGCCGCTGGTCCTCTCAAGTCGTTCTAATAATTTTGGAGGAATCAGGTGCTTAGGTGAATGTGCTACCCCTTCGGGCGCACATCCAGCACCACGACAAGGTGCGCGCGCCGGGTTCAAAAACTACGCTTTGGCTGTACGGCGACTCTGCCAGAGCTTTCGCCGCATGCAAAACGTTCCCGCTCGATAAATCTCTAAATTCCCCGCCTTGAAAGTTTCAAGCCTGCCGGGGGACTCATAAAAAATAGATAAATATCAACAAATTAGAATCATATTGCGGGGGTATGCGTTTCATAAACGCTCAATATACGAATATCCTAAACGTATGCGCTTGACCGGCCAGGGAACCCGGGGTATAGGATGGGTTGTGGTTCGTAATTGGAGGCCGGAAAATGGCGGTCGTTATTCGCAAGAAGAGTCCGAGGGCGCCCTCCATGAGCCTTGATGAGGCCGTGGATAAGGCCTTTCGGGTCTATGAAAAGGAGCAGAGGCACCCCGCACCGGTTGATGTTGTGGCCAAGCACATTGGCTACAAGGATGCGAAAAACGGTGCAGCTCTGTCGTCGATCGCCTCCCTTGGCTATTACGGTTTGGTTGAGCGTCCCAAGGAAGGCTATATTTCTGTCAGCGCAGACGTCGAAGCATACAAGTACGCGCCGACCGAGGAGATCAAGCGCCAGATTGCCTTGAAGTGGCTTCGCGCGCCGCAAATTTTCTCGGATCTCTTGGAAAAATACGGTGCTGGGCTGCCGTCGGATGCGACGCTCCAGTACGACTTGATCCAGCGCGGCTTCAAACCGGAAAGCGCTGCTGGATGCGTCGCCGCCTTCCGCCGGTCCTTGGATTTTTCGAAGTACTTCGAGATGCCGTCTGCGGTTGCGGAGGAGGTTTCCGGCTACGATGAGACGGATAGCATCCCGCTGTCGGCGATGGAGTCGACAGTTTCTGCTCTTCACCAGGCGCCGCTGCGCATTGCCCCGCAATCGGAACGATTGGAAGACTTTGACCGCATTCCCGTCAGGCTTTCTGGTGGGCGCCGCGCTTGGATTGAAATTCCGACGCCATTCTATTGTGCGGACAAGGGGCGCATGAAAGCACAGATTGACCTGCTGCTCGCAGACGATGAAGGCGACGATGATGCATGAAAAAGCTCGGAGCAGCGGCAACTGCTCCGAGCTTTCAATCTCCCTCGGACAAAGGGTTCATCCGCAGGGGGGCCGGGACAGACCCAGCTGGATATTGGGATATTCGTTCCCAAGGGTCGCCGGTGTCAAGGGAATCCTAGGATTCTTGGAGGTGATCATGGCTACCATCGATCGGCCGGCGCCTCGGGGGTTCCGTTGGGTGTGTTGCAAGTGCTTCAAGCACTGGCGCACGGGCAAGACCGTTTACCCTCGGACCGCTGAGTGTTTCATGTTCCTTGTGCGTTGTAAGTAAGGGGGAGGGGGGCACTGCCCCCTAACCTCCAATGTTTTGTTCCATCGTGATTTTCGACATGGAACTGCCCCTTATGGCGTTGATACAGCAATGCCATGACACAGGAGGAAAAGCGCGCAGGCTCTTCGGCAACGCTTGCCCGGCTGGTGAGGGATTTCATGTCGCAATGTCACCACAGGGGAGGAGATCACAAAACTGGTGTGTTTACTTTCTGCGGTTTCGACGGCTTTTCCAGAGCCCCGAGTCCATTTCCGCTCCATTCCACTGAGCCTATGGTGATAAAATGGTACCGATAGGGCGAGGCAGGCGGCAACGCCTGTAGTAGGTGGCCTCGGGAGCCGGCGCGGCGGACAACAAAAAACCCGCTCCATGGGGCGGGTTTCGGATTCGCTTGAAAAGCGCAGGCGCCGCGAAGGGCGGCGCTGGCTCCGGAGGAGGGATTCGAACCCCCGACCAGCCGGTTAACAGCCGGCTGCTCTACCGCTGAGCTACTCCGGAATGCGCGCCGCGGGCGGCGGTTTCGCCCGCGCGGTCCGCCGGGTCGTCCCGGCGAGGTGGCGATGTATAAGGGATGGCCGGGTGGGGGTCAAGGGGCTTTTTTCGCTTTCTCGCGGGCTGTCGGATCGGCGGGCTTTCCCCTTTGTCTCCCGGCGGCTGCGTGGCTATATAAGTGCCGAAGACGGAGGCCGAAGCGGCGCCGCCGGGCAATGGAAACGAGGATCACCGCGATGGATTTCGAACTGGCGCGCCGCAACATGGTGGACAACCAGGTCCGCACCAACCGCGTCACCGACCCGCTGGTGATCGCCGCGCTGCGCGCGATCCCGCGCGAGGTATTCGTGCCCGCGCCGCAGAAGGGCGTGGCCTACCTCGACGACGACATCGCGGTGGCGCCCGGGCGGCACCTGATGGAGCCGATGGTGCTCGCCCGCCTGCTTCAGCTGGCGGAGGTGCAAACCTCCGACGCGGTGCTCGATATCGGCTGCGCCACCGGCTATTCCACTGCGGTGGTCGGCAAGATGGCCTCGAGCGTGGTGGCGCTGGAAGAGGACCCGGCGCTGGTGAACTGGGCCACCGAAACCCTGCTCGGCCTCGGCATCGACAACGCCGTGGTGG
Source organism: Alphaproteobacteria bacterium (assembly GCA_030604885.1). Classification (GTDB taxonomy): domain Bacteria; phylum Pseudomonadota; class Alphaproteobacteria; order Rhodospirillales; family Rhodospirillaceae; genus Oleispirillum. The sequence goes on from JAUVUZ010000008.1 coordinate 82,859, forward strand.
TGGAGGGTCCGCTCGCTCAGGGGCTGGCGGGGCAGGGGCCTTACGACGTGATTCTCTTCAATGGCGCGGTGGCGCGCATCCCCGACGGCATCCGCGCCCAGCTCGCCGAGGGCGGGCGCCTGGTGGCGGTGGTGCAGGGGGAGAGGGGCGTGGGCCAGGCGACTCTGGTGACGCGCCGGGGCGGCGCCTTCGGCCACCGCACCGAGTTCGACGCCAACATCCGCATGCTGCCGGGTTTCGCGGGCGATTCCGCCTTCGTGTTTTGACGTCATTCCCATTTCGGCGTAATGCGTTGGAGGTGAGCGTGCGGCCTGCCTCTGGACAATCGATACCGATCGGTATATTTCTCTGGCGTCGGGAGCCTGCGCACGCGCGGGAGAGGGGCCTGGATGCCGCCCTGGGGAGGGCGGTCCAATCGTCTGAATATGGAGTTCCTTCATGGCGAGTAGAGGCCATTTTCTGACCGGCGGCATTGCCGTGGCGGCGATCGCGTGCGTGCTGGCGGGGGGCGTCGCCCACGCCGAAACCCTGCGGGAGGCGATGGCGATGGCCTATGCCTCGAACCCGCAGTTGCTCGAGCAGCGGGCGTATCTGCGCTCGGTCGACCAGGGCGTGGCGCAGGCGCTTTCCGGCTGGCGGCCGACGGTGACGATGAACGCCGACGCGTCGAGCGTCCATCGCGACGGCGCTTCCGTCGACGGTGTCGGTCAGCGGTCGATGTGGCGGCAGGAGCGTGGCGCCAGCGTCTCGGTGTCGCAGCCGTTGTTTCAGGGCTTCGGCACGGTGAACGCCGTCGACCAGGCCGAGAACACCGTTCTCGCCGAACGCGAGCGCCTGCGCTCGGTGGAGCAGGCGGTGATGCTCGACGTGGTTTCCGCCTACGTGGACGTCTGGCGCGATCTTGCGGTGGTCGAACTCAACATCAACAACGAGCAGGTGCTCCAGCGCCAGCTCGACGCCTCGCGCGACCGATTCCAGGTGGGCGAGATCACCCGCACCGACGTCGCCCAGGCGGAGGCGCGGCTGTCGCAGGCGCGCGCCGACCGGGTCGCGGCCGAGGGCAACCTTCAGGTCTCCCGCGCCACCTATCTGCGCGTCGTCGGCAAGCTGCCCGAGGGCGTGGAGCGGGTGCCGCCCACCGACGCCCTGCCCGGCGACCTCGCGCGGCTGGTGACCGAGGCGATGGGCGACAATCCCGACGTCCGTGCCGCCGCGCACACCGTCGACGTGCGCGAGAACGCCGTCGGCGTGGTGCGCGCCGAGCTGCTGCCCGACGTGCGCGCGGTGGCGAGCGTCGGCCAGTTCTGGGACCAGACCACCGCGTCCGACGAATCGACCGTCTATTCCGTCGGCGCGCAGATGACGGTTCCGCTCTACGAGGCGGGCGGCACCTACGCGCGCCTGCGCTCGGCCAAGGACCAGGCGGCGCAAAGCCGCAAGGCGCTGGAGCGGGTGCGCCGCCAGGTGGTGGAAAACGCCACCTCGGCGTGGGAATCGCTGGTCACCGCGCGGGCGCAGATGGTCGCCTACCAGGAAGAGATCCGCGCCTCGGAAATCGCCCTCGACGGCGTGCGGCGCGAGTCCGAGGTGGGGTCGCGCACCGTGCTCGACGTGCTCGACGCCGAGCAGGAACTGCTCGACGCCCGCGTCAACCTGGTGCAGGCGCAGCGCAACGAGGCGCTGGCGTCGTATCAGGTGCAGGTGGCCCTCGGCCGCCTCACCGCCGCCGACATGGGCCTCGATACGCCGCTCTACAATCCGGCCGCCCACTACGACCGCGCCGCCAACGCCTGGATCGGCGGAGAGGTGTTCTCCGACGACGGCCGCGAGGCGATGCGGCCCGCGAAGTAGGCCCCTCCGACCGCCACCGCCGCGACATCCCATTGCGGCGGCGGCGAAATCCGGGTTAAGTTCAGTCGCAACCTGTGTTATGGGTTGATCGGATTGAGCAGGCGCTCCGCCTTCGGGGTGGGCGCTCCCGCGTGCAGAGGGCTGGACATCCATGAGCGAGGACAAGGGCCAGCAAGAGCCGTCGATGGAGGACATTCTCGCCTCCATTCGCCGGATCTTGTCCGAGGACGATGGAAAGAAGGGGGGCGACATCGCTCCCGCCGCCGAACCGGCCCCGGTCAAGGCCGCACCCAAGCCGCCGCCGGTCGAGGCCAAGCCCGCGCCGCCACCTCCGCCGCCGCCCGCGCCGGAGCCGGAGCCGATGCCGGAGTTCGAGCCGGAGCCGATGCCCGAATTCGAGCCGGAGCCCGAGCCGGAGCCGATCGCCCTGCTGCCCGAGGACATGGTGATGGAGGACGAGCCGGAGGACGACTTCGAGGAGGCGGAGGACGACGTTCTCGACCTCACCGACGCCATGGCGTTCCAGCCGCCCGCGCCCAAGCCCGACCCGTTCGAGGACTTCCCGCCGTTGCCGCCGGAGCCGGAACCGCGCCCGGTGTTCGAGATGACACCGCCGCCCGAGGAGCCGGAGCCGGTGAGCGGCGAGGCGCTGCTCGACCGCACCACCCAGGACGTCTCCGAGCAGGCGTTCGCCAGCCTGGCGAGCGTTCTCGCCCGCCGCAACATCGGCGTCGGCCAGTTGGGGGTGACGCTGGAGGAACTGGTGCGCGAGCTGCTGCGGCCGATCCTCAAGGCGTGGCTCGACGAGAACCTGCCCGGCATCGTCGAGCGCATCGTCGAGCGCGAGGTGGAGCGGATCGTCAACCGCCTCGGCCCGATGAAATGACCTGAACCGGATTTCCGCGTCGTCTTCGCGGCGGGCGTCTTGCGCCCGCCGCGATTGTTTTCTACACAGGGTGCCGCGCATCCGCGCCGATCGCCGCTTCTCCTGAGAGGTTTCCGAAAAATGCTCGACAAGACCTACGCCCCCGCCGAAATCGAAGACCGCCTCTACCGGCAGTGGGAAGACTCGGGCGTATTCGGCTGCGATCCCGAGAGCGCGGAGAAACCCTTCTGCATCATGATCCCGCCGCCGAACGTCACCGGCAGCCTGCACATGGGCCACGCGCTCACCTTCTCGATCCAGGATATCCTGATCCGCTACCGCCGCATGAACGGCCGCGACGCGCTGTGGCAGCCGGGCACCGACCACGCGGGCATCGCCACCCAGATGGTGGTGGAGCGCCAGCTGGCCGAGCAGGGCAAGACCCGCCACGACCTCGGCCGCGAGGGCTTCATCGAGCGGGTGTGGGAGTGGAAGGCGGAATCCGGCGGCGCCATCACCCGCCAGCTGCGCCGCCTCGGCGCCTCGCTCGACTGGCCGCGCGAGCGCTTCACCATGGACAAGGGCCTCGACCTCGCGGTGCGCAAGGCGTTCGTGACGCTGCACAAGGAAGGCCTGATCTACCGCGACAAGCGCCTCGTCAACTGGGACCCGAAGCTGCACACCGCGATCTCCGACCTCGAGGTCGAGCAGCGCGAGGTGAAGGGCAAGATGTGGCACCTGCGCTATCCGGTGAAGGGGGAGGAGGGGGTGTTCCTCACCGTCGCCACCACCCGGCCCGAGACGATGCTGGGCGATTCCGGCGTCGCCGTGCACCCGGAGGACGAGCGCTACAAGCACCTGATCGGCAAGTGCGTGGTGCTGCCGCTGGTGGGCCGCGAGATTCCCATCGTCGGCGACGCCTACGCCGACCCGGAAAAGGGCACCGGCGCTGTGAAGATCACCCCGGCCCACGATTTCAACGACTTCGAGGTCGGCAAGCGCCACAACCTGCCGCTCATCAACGTGCTCGACCGCGACGCGCACCTCAACGACGCGGCGCCCGAGGCCTATCGCGGCCTCGACCGCTTCGTCGCGCGCGAGCGGATTCTCGCCGATCTCGACGCCCTCGGGCTGGTGGAGAAGGTCGAGGACAACCCGATGACCCAGCCGTTCGGCGACCGTTCCGGCGTGGTGATCGAGCCGTGGCTCACCGACCAGTGGTTCGTCGATGCCGCCGAGCTGGCCAAGGACGCCCTCAAGGCGGTCGAGGACGGCCGCACCAAGTTCGTGCCCGAGAACTGGACCAAGACCTATTACGAGTGGATGCGCAACATCCAGCCGTGGTGCATCTCGCGGCAGATCTGGTGGGGGCATCAGGTGCCCGCGTGGTATGGCCCGGACGGCCGCATCTTCGTCGAGATGACCGAGGCCGAGGCCCAGGCCGCCGCCGAGCGCCACTACGGCAAGGCGGTGGCGCTGACCCGCGACACCGACGTGCTCGACACCTGGTTCTCATCGGCGCTGTGGCCGTTCTCGACCCTCGGCTGGCCGGAACAGACCCAGGAACTCGCCCGCTACTACCCCACCGACGTGCTCGTCACCGGCTTCGACATCATCTTCTTCTGGGTCGCGCGGATGATGATGATGGGCCTCAAGTTCATGGGCGACGTGCCGTTCCGCACCGTCTACATCCATGCCCTGGTGCGCGACGAGAAGGGCCAGAAGATGTCGAAGTCGAAAGGCAACGTCATCGACCCGCTCGGCCTGATCGAGACTTACGGTGCCGACGCGCTGCGCTTCACCCTGGCGGCGATGGCGGCCCAGGGCCGCGATCTCAAGATGTCGGAGAACCGCGTCCAGGGGTATCGCAACTTCGCCACCAAGCTGTGGAACGCCGCGCGCTTCTGCGAGATGAACGAGTGCCGCCTCGACCCGGCGTTCGCGCCCGCCGCCGCGTCCCACGCGGTCAACCGCTGGGTGGCGGGCAAGGTGGCCGAGGCCGCCGCCGCCGTCACCGAGGCCCTCGAAGCCTTCAAGTTCAACGAGGCGGCGGGGGCGGTCTACCAGTTCGTCTGGGGCACCTTCTGCGACTGGTATCTCGAAATCGCCAAGCCGCTGCTGACCGGCGACGACGAGGCCCTCAAGGCCGAGACCCGCGCCACCGCCGCCTGGGTGCTGGACGAGACGCTCAAGCTGCTGCATCCGTTCATGCCCTACATCACCGAGGAGCTGTGGGCCAAGACCGCGGTGGCGCCGCGCGGCCAGCTGATCGTCGAGGCGTGGCCGGGCGTCCGCGACGTGGATGCCGCCGCGACCGCCGACGTGGACTGGGTGGTGGCGCTGATCTCGGCGATCCGCTCGGCGCGCTCGGAAGTCAACGTGCCGCCGGCGGCGAAAACCCGGCTGGTGATGCAGGAGGCGGATGCCGAGTCGCGCCGTCGGCTCGAGGCTTATGCACCTGTGGTTGAACGGCTTGCGCGCGTCGAGGGAATCTCCGAAGGCGACGGCACGCCGGTCAAGGGTGCGATGCAGATCGTCCTCGGCGGCGCCACCTTCGCCGTGCCGCTCGCCGGGGTGATCGATCTCGACCAGGAAAAGGCGCGCCTGACGAAGGAGTTGAAGCGTTGGGACGGCGAGGTGGAGCGCTTCGACAAGAAGCTCGCCAACGAAAAGTTCGTCGCCTCCGCGCCGGAGGAAATCGTCGCCGAGCAGCGCGAGAAGCGCGCCGAGGCGGTGATTCAGCAGGAGAAGGTGCGGGAAGCGCTGAAGCGTATCGAAACGTTTTGAACCTTTCGGAAAATTGTTGTTTGCTGTCACGGCAACGATGGCGAAGGGGGAACGCGCCATGGCGTACATCCAGTGGTCGCGCCGGTTCGAACTCGGAGTGCCGTTCATCGATTCCGACCACAAGGTTCTGGTCGGACTCCTGAACCGCATGAACGATGCGGCGCGGGTCGACGGCGATCTCACCGACATCGGCGGGATCCTTTCGGCGCTGGTGGATTACACCCGCTACCACTTCGCCCGCGAGGAGCGCGCGCAGGAATCCGCCGGGTATCCCGACATGGACGACCACCGCGAGCAGCACGCCCGCCTGGCGATCGAGGCGCGCCGCCTGTTCGAGGCCTATCGTCGCGATCCGGGCGGCATCGAGGTGGGCGACATCCTCGATTTCCTCAGCGACTGGCTGATGGACCACATCCTGCTGCACGACATGGCGATCAAGCCCTACCTGCTCGCCAACCTGGAGGCGGTGTCCGCCGCCGAGGGCGTGGACTACGCGGCGCTGATGGCGGAAGGGGACACCCGCAAGCAGCCCGACTGGACCCGCCTCGCGGTGCTGGCGGTGGAGGACAGCCGCCCGTTCGCCCACGTGCTTCAGGCGATTCTCAACGTCATCGGCATCCACGACGTGGCGGTGGTCTCCGACGCCGCCGAGGGCCTGCGCCTCGCCGAGGGCCAGCGCTTCGACCTGATCCTCGCCGACTGGCGGATGCAGGGCATGGACGGCCTGGACTTCGTCCACACCGCCCGCGCCCGGGGCATCACCGCGCCGGTGGTGATGCTCACCGGCTACGTGGACGAAAGCCTGGAGGCCGCCCGCGAGGGCTTCCAGATTTCCGAGTGGCTGCAAAAGCCGGTCACCTCCGCCGAACTGATGGCCTGCATCGCCCGCCACGTCGCCGCCTGAGCCGGGGTCATCCGGCGAGGCGGCACCACACCGGGGCGTGGTCGGAGGCCTTTTCCTTGCCGCGCGGCGCGCTGTCCACCCCGGCGGCGAGCAGGGCGTCGGCGGCTTCCGCCGAGGCGAGCAGGAAGTCGATGCGGATGCCGTGGTTCTTCTGCCACGCGCCCGCCTGATAATCCCAGAACGAATAGAGGCCCGGGTGCGGGTTGAGGGCGCGGGTGGTGTCGGTCCAGCCCTGGTTGAGCAGGGCGTGGAAGCGCATCCGGCTTTCCGGCCGCATCAGCGCGTCGCCCTCCCACACCTTGGGGTCCCAGCAATCCATGGGCTGCGGGATGACGTTGAAGTCGCCGCCGAGGATGGTGGGGCGGTCGTCGGCGAGCAGGCGCTTGGCGTGGGCGGCGAGGCAATCCATCCAGGCGAGCTTGTAGGCGAACTTTTCCGAGGGGTCGCCGGTCGCGTCCGCCACCGGGTTGCCGTTGGGGAGATAGATCCCCGCCACCCGCCAGCGCCCGCCGACGGTGGCCTCGATGTAGCGCGACTGGGGCGGGCCGTCGTGCTCCGGCAGGCCGATCACCGGGTCGGAAATGCCGATCCGCGACAGGATCGCGACGCCGTTGTAGCTCTTCTGCCCGTGCACCAGCACCTCGTAGCCGAGGGCCTTGAACTCGAACTCGGGGAAGTCGGCATCCTGGCATTTGATCTCCTGCAGCATCACCACGTCGGGCGAAAAGCTCTTGAGCCAATCGGTGACGATCGGCAGGCGGGCCTTGATCGAATTGACGTTCCAGGTGGCGATGGTCGGCACGGGCAGGTCTCCATGGGGTTCGACCCGCCGAGTATAGGCGCTCGCCGCCGCTTGACAACGTGTTGCGCCCAAGGGGGCGGGGATGTAGTGTCCGGGGCATGGAAGCGACCTTCTGCCAGGCCCCGCTGGCCCCGTATGCCTGCATCCCGGACCGCAGCCGCGGACGTCTGGTGGACGAACCGTCCGCCGGCGGCCGCTCGCCGTTCCAGCGCGACCGGGACCGCATCATCCACGCCGCCGCGTTCCGGCGCCTGTCGTCCAAGACCCAGGTGTTCGTCTATCACGAGGGCGACAGCTACCGCACCCGCCTGAGCCACTCGCTCGAGGTGTCGCAGATCGCCCGCTCGATCGCGCGGGAACTGCACCTCAACGAGGACTTGGCCGAGGCCCTGGCGCTCGCCCACGATCTCGGCCACCCGCCGTTCGGCCACGCGGGCGAGGACGTGCTGAAGCGCTGCATGGGTCCGTTCGGCGGCTTCGACCACAACGCCCAGTCGCTCAAGGTGGTGACCAAGCTCGAGCGCCACTACGCCGCCTTCGACGGCCTCAACCTCACCTGGGAAACCCTCGAGGGGCTGGTGAAGCACAACGGCCCGCTCACCGGCGCGGTGCCCGCCTACATCGCCGCCTTCGACAAGGCCTTCCCGCTCGACCTCGCCCGGCATTCGAGCCTGGAGGCGCAGATCGCCGCGGTGGCGGACGACATCGCCTACAACAACCACGACATCGCCGACGGCCTGCGCGCCGGTCTGTTCGGCCTCGACGAACTGCGCGATCTCGCCTCCGTCGGGCCGCACCTCAAGACCGTCGAGCGCCTGCACCCGGACCTGGAGCCGGGCCGCCGCATCCACGAAACCGTGCGGCGGATGATCAACGCCATGGTCTCCGACGTGGTCGCCCACGCGCGCGCCGAGATCGCCGCCGCCGGGGTAGGCGACATCGAGGACGTGCGGGCGGCGGGGCGGACCCTGGTGGGCTTCTCGCCCGCGATGCACGCCACCGACCGGGCGCTGAAGGAATTCCTGTTCCCCAACATGTATCGCCACCACAAGGTGATGCGCGCCACCACCAAGGCCCGCCGGGTGGTGGACGACCTCTTCGGGCTGCTGCTCTCCGAGCCGCGCCTGCTGCCGGGCGACTGGCGGCGGCGCTGCGACGGACCGGGCGGCCCCGCCACCGCCCAGGAGGTCTGCGACTACGTCGCGGGCATGACCGACCGTTTCGCGCTCGACGAACACGCGCGCCTTTTCGATCCGAAAGTCAATCCATGAACCTGTTTGCCGAATTCAAGAACCGCGTCGCCGACGCGGTCGCCGCGCTCGCCGCCGAGGGCGCGCTGCCCGCCGGTCTCGACGTGTCCCGGGTGGCGACCGAACCCTGCCGCGACCCGAGCCACGGCGAAATCGCCACCAACGCCGCGATGGTGCTGGCCAAGCCCGCCGGGATGAAGCCGCGCGACCTCGCGCAGCTGCTCGCCGACCGTCTGGGCGCGGCGGCCGACGTGGCGGCGGCCGAGGTGGCCGGTCCGGGATTCCTCAATCTCCGCCTCGCGCCGTCGTTCTGGCACGACCGCCTGCGCGACGTCCTCGCGGCGGGCACCGACTACGGCACCTCGACCATGGGCGGCGGACGGCCGGTCAACGTCGAATACGTTTCCGCCAACCCCACCGGGCCGATGCACGTGGGCCACGGCCGCGGCGCGGTGGTGGGCGACGTTCTGGCGGCGCTGCTCGCCAAGGCGGGCTATGCCGTCACCCGCGAATACTACGTCAACGACGCGGGCGCCCAGGTGGACGTGCTCGCCCGTTCGCTGCACCTGCGCTATCGCGAGGCGCTGGGCGAGGCGATCGGCGAAATCCCCGAGGGTCTCTATCCCGGCGACTACCTGGTCGCGGCGGGCCGGGCGCTCGCCGCCGAGGCGGGCGACGTCTTCCGCGACGCGCCCGAGGCCGAATGGCTGCCGAAGTTGCGCCTCTACGCCGTGGACGCGATGATGGCGCTGATCCGCGAGGATCTGGCCGCCCTCGGCGTGCGCCACGACGTGTTCTCCTCCGAGCGGGCGCTGGTGGAGGCGGGCGGCGTGCAGGCGGCGTTCGACGCGCTGGTGGAGAAGGGGCTGATCTACGAAGGCGTGCTGGAGCCGCCCAAGGGCATGCTGCCCGAGGACTGGGAGCCGCGCCCGCAGACCCTGTTCCGCGCCAGCGACTTCGGCGACGACGTCGACCGGCCGCTGAAGAAGTCCGACGGCACCTGGACCTACTTCGCCTCCGACATCGCCTACCACTTCGACAAGTTCCGGCGCGGCGGCGAGACGATGATCGACATCCTCGGCGCCGACCACGGCGGCTACGTCAAGCGCATGGTGGCGGCGGTCAAGGCGATCACCGAGGGCAAGGGCAGCCTCGACATCAAGCTCTGCCAGATGGTCAACCTGATGCGCGACGGCGAGCCGGTGAAGATGTCGAAGCGGGCGGGCACCTTCGTCACCCTGCGCGAGGTGATCGACGACGTGGGCCGCGACGTGGTGCGCTTCATCATGCTCACCCGCAAGAACGACGCGCACCTCGACTTCGATTTGAAGAAGGTCACCGAACAGTCGAAGGACAATCCGGTTTTCTACGTGCAATACGCCCACGCCCGGGCGCACTCGGTGCTGCGTCATGCCGCCGAGGCGCTGCCGGGGGCGGATTTCGCACCCTCGCGTCTCGCGGCGGCCGACCTCTCGGCCTTGACCGACGAGGCCGAGGTTGCTTTGATCAAGCAGCTTGCCGCTTGGCCGCGCGTCGTCGAGGGCGCGGCCGAGGCGCACGAGCCGCACCGCATCGCCTACTATCTGGGCGAGGTGGCGGCGGCGTTCCACAGCCTGTGGAACAAGGGACGCGACGCCACGGAACTGCGGTTCCTCCAGCCGGATCGCCCGGATCTGTCGTTGGCGCGCGTCGCGTTGGTGCGGGGAATGGCGTTGGTAGTCGCTTCCGGCCTGATGGTCCTCGGCGTCACGCCGGTTGAGGAGATGTAAGCACATGGCTTCGCAAGACGGTCGCGATAAGGACAGCTTCGACGTCAGCCTTCTCGAAGGCTTGCGGGAGCGGGTGGGGCGGGAAGCGCCGCCCGAGGAAGACCTTCTTCCCGCGCGTTCGGCGCGGCGCAGCCTGCTGTTCGGCGCGCTGATCGGCCTCGCCGCCGCCGCGGGCGCGGCGTGGTACATCCTCGGCACCGGCGGCCAGCCCGCCTCGGGTCCGCAGGAAGTGCCGATGGTCAAGGCCGAGAAGGCGCCGGTCAAGGTCCGCCCGGCGGACCCGGGCGGGATGGAAGTGCCGAACCAGGACAAGCTGGTCTACAACCGCGTCGAGCAGGGGTCGGTGAAGCCCGAGGTGGAGCACCTGCTGCCGCAGCCGAACCAACCGCGCGAACTGCCGCGCACCTCGGCCGACCCGCTGGGCGACGGCATGACGCCGCTGCCGCCGCCGCTGCCCGATGCCGCCCGGCCGGTGGACACGGTGAAGGTGACGCCGCCGCCCGCCGCGCCGACCGAGGCGCCGAAGGCGGCCGAGCCGCCCAAGCCGACGCCCGCGCCGGTGGCTCCGGTGGCCAAGGTGGAGCCGACCAAGCCGGTCGAGGCGCCCAAGCCCGCGCCGACCCCCGCCGCGCCCGCCGCGTCGGCCGGAGCCTGGCAGGTGCAGCTCGGCGCGCTGAAAGACGAGGCCGGGGCGGAGCAGGCCTGGCAGCGGGCGGTCAAGACCGCGCCGGAGTTGGGCAAGCTCAACCACGAGGTGATCCGCGCCGACCTCGGCACCAAGGGGGTGTTCTACCGCCTGCGCGCCGGAAACTTCTCCGCCCGCGAACAGGCCAACAGCCTCTGCGAGGGCCTCAAGGCGAAGGGCGTCGGCTGTGTCGTCGCCCAACGCTGATCGCGAACCGTTCGCCGCGGCGGCCCTGTTCGGCTGCCGCGGCCTCCACCTCTCGGCGGAGGAGAAGGCGTTCTTCGCCGACATCCGCCCCTTCGGCTTCATCCTGTTCGCCCGCAATGTCGAAAGCCCGGATCAGGTGCGCGCCCTGGTGGCGGAGCTGCGCGCCTGCGTCGGCCGCGCCGACGCCCCGGTGCTGATCGACCAGGAGGGCGGCCGGGTGCAGCGCCTGCGCCCGCCCCACTGGCGCGCCGCTCCGGCGGCGGCGGAGATCGCCGCCCTCGGCGCGCGGGCCGAACCGGCGGCCTATCTCAACGCCCGGCTGATCGGCCGCGAACTGGCCGCCCTCGGCATCACCGTGGATTGCGCCCCGGTGCTCGACGTCGCCCGGCCCGAAACCCACGCGGTGATCGGCGACCGCGCCTACGCCTCCGACCCCGCCCGCGTCGCCGCGCTCGGCCGCGCGGTGTGCGAGGGCCTGCGCGCCGAGGGCGTGCACCCGGTGGTCAAGCACATCCCCGGCCACGGCCGCGCCTGCGCCGACAGCCACCTGGAACTGCCGCGCGTCTCCGCCGCCTATGCCGAGTTGGAGGCTCTCGATTTCGCGCCGTTCCGCGCCCTCGCCGACGAGGACTGGGCGATGACCGCCCACATCGTCTACGACGCGGTGGACCCGGAGGCCCCGGCCACCTGTTCCCGCGCCATGGTCGCCGGGGTGATCCGCGACGCCATCGGCTTCGGCGGCCTGTTGATGAGCGACGACCTGTCGATGAAGGCCCTCGACGGCGATTTCGGCCAGCGTACCCGCGCCGCCCTCGAGGCGGGATGCGACATGGTGCTGCACTGCAACGGCGAAATGGCGGAAATGCGGGCGGTGGCGGCGGCGCTGGCGCCGCTTTCCGGCGCCGCGTGGGCGCGCTTCGCCGCCGCCGAGGCGCGGCGGCTGGCGGCGCGGGCGGCGGCCGAGCCGGTGTCCGACGCCGATCTCCTCGCCCGCTTCGACGCCCTGATGACGGGCTAGGGGGAGGCGCGATGGCCCAGGAGCGCCTGCCGACCTTCGACGACTGGGAGGAACAGCCCGCGCCCGAGCGCGGCCCCGGCCTCGACGTGCTGCTCCTGGACCTCGACGGCTACGAAGGCCCGATCGACGTGCTCCTGGCGCTGTCCCGCGACCAGAAGGTCGACCTGCGGCAGATCTCGATCCTTCAACTCGCCGAGCAATACCTCAGGTTCGTCGCCGAGGCGCGGCGGCGCAACTTGGAGATCGCCGCCGATTACCTGGTGATGGCGGCGTGGCTGGCGTATCTCAAGTCCCGCCTGCTGCTGCCCGCGGTGCCGGGCGCCGAGGAGCCTTCGGGCGAGGAGATGGCCGCCGCGCTCGCCTTCCAGCTCGAACGCCTGGACGCGATGCGCAAGGCGGGCGAAAACCTGATGGCGCGGCCGCGCCTGGGCGAGCAGGTGTTCGCGCGCGGCGCGCCGGAAGGCCTGCGCGACGTCGCCCGGCCGGTGTTCGAGGCGCGGCTCTACGACCTGCTGGCGGCCTACGGCGGCTTCCAGGCGCGCAAGACGGTGACCCGCCTCGAAATCCGCGAGGCCAAGCTCTATTCGGTGGACGACGCGCTGGCGCGGCTTTCCTACCTCATCGGCGCGGCGGCGGATTGGCAGAAGCTCGAAGCCTTCCTGCCGCCCGGCCTCGCCGATCCGCTCTACCGCCGCTCGGCGGTGGGGGCCACCTTCGTCGCCGCCCTCGAACTCACCCGCCAGGGCCGCATCGAACTGCGCCAGGACGGCGGCGCGTTTTCCCCGATCCGACTGCGAAAGGCGACGCGATGAGCGAAGATGCCGAAGTTGCCGAAGCGCCCGATCCGTTCGAGGCCGAGCGCCTGATCGAGGCGGTGCTGTTCGCCTCCGCCGAGCCGGTGACGCTCGCCTCGCTGCGTGCCCGTCTGCCGGGGGTGGCGGACGTGGGCGCGCTGCTCGACTCCCTGCGCGCCCGCTATTCCGGCCGTGGCGTGGAACTGGTGAAGCGGGGCGAGGGCTGGGCCTTCCGCACCGCGCCCGATCTCGCCGCGCGCCTGCACCTCGAAGTGCCGCAGACCCGCAAGCTCAGCCGCGCCGCCATCGAGGTGATGGCGATCGTCGCCTACCACCAGCCGGTGACGCGCGCCGAGATCGAGGAAATGCGCGGCGTGGCGTTGAGCCGCGGCACCCTCGACGTGCTGCTGGAGGCGGGCTGGGTGCGCCCCACCGGCCGCCGACAGACTCCCGGCCGACCGATGACCTGGGGCACCAGCCAGGCGTTCCTCGACGCCTTCGGCCTCGAAAGCCTGGCGGCGCTGCCCGGCGTGGAGGAGCTGAAGGCCTCGGGCCTGCTCGACACCCGCCCGGCGATGATCGCCTACGCCGCCCAGTCGGAGGACGAGCTGCAACTCCCCCTCGGCGACGACACCGTGCTCCTCGGCGAGGACGACGGAGCCTAGGCTTCCGCCCGCATCTCGGCGATGAACTCCCGCAGCAGCGGCACGCGGCGGGGGCGGAAGCTCTCGCCGGTGCGCGCGGCGGCGGCGATGCGGTCGATGCGGAAGCGCCGGAACGCCGCGCGCTCCCGGCACCACGCCAGCAGGATCGACACCCGGTCGAGGTAGACGATGGAGAGCGGCCAGATGCGCCGCTCGCTCGCCTTGCCCTCGGCGTCGACGTAGGCGATCCGCAGTTCCCCTTCCTCCCAGCAGGCGGCGCGCAGAAGCGCCGCGTCCACCGGCGCCGGGGGCGGCGGTTCCGGCCGGTAGACGCCGTTCACCGCGTGGATCGCCTGAAGCTGCAGGCGCTCGGGGAGGGAGGCGGTGAGCTTGGCGAACGCCGATTCCGCCGCCCGCGCCAGATCCGGGTCGGCGATGTGGCGCACCTCCGCGAGGCCGAGAACCAGGGCCTCGATTTCGGTGCGGGTGAAGGTCTGGGGCGGCAGCGCCACGTCTTCGACGAAGCGGTAGCCGTAGCCCGGCGCGCCCTCGATGATCGCCCCGGCGGCGCGCAGGCTGTCGATGTCGCGATAGAGGGTGCGCGCCGAGACGCCGGTCTCCTCGGCGAGGCGCGCGGCGGTGATCGGCGGCGGCAGGGCGCGGAACGCCTGCAGCAGACGCAAAAGACGGTCGCTGCGCGCCATGACGGGTGTCCTCCTGACGGCATCTGGCAGCAAGGGGCGGCGATCATGGGTCTCCCGCAACCGTCCGGCGCGGCCGGACCCGGAAGAAGGAGCGAGACATGACGTTTCGGCCCGACAGCCTCATCCTGTACGTAGACGACACCGACGTCAGCACGAATTTCTACGCCGACCTGCTGGAGGCGCAACCGGTGGAGCGCGTCCCGGATTTTTCCGTGTTCGCCCTCGGCGGCGGCTTCGTGCTCGGGCTGCAATCCCGGCATGCCATCGACCCGCGCCCCCAGCCGGGCCTCGGCGGCACCGAGCTGTGCTTCGGCACCGCGACCGTGGACGAGGTGGACGCGCTGCACGCGGAATGGGCGGGGAAGGGGGTGGCGATGGCGATGGCGCCGACCTGGCTGGCGTTCGGCTACACCTTCGTCGCCACCGATCCGGATGGGCATCGCCTGCGCGTCTGCGCGGTGGGGGCGCGCCCCGCCTGAGGGGCGCGGCTCAGGCGCCGTGGGTGGCGAGGAACATGTCGACGCAATAGCGCGCCTTGGCCTCCAGCTCCTCGGGCGTCCAGGACTCCTGAAGGCCCAGCATGTTGCGAATCAGGATCTGGCCGTTGAGCATGCCGAAGAAGCACTCGGCGGCGAGCGCCGGGTCGGGCACCCGCAGGCTGCCCGCGGCGTCGCACCCGGCGAGATAGTGGGCGAGGTGTCCGAGGCCGCGCTTCGGCCCGTTGTCGTAGAACGCGCGGATGAGGTCGCTCCCGGTCTCCCCCGGCGTCGCCAGCATCAGGCGGTAGACCACCGGCACCTGGCCGCCGACCATGACGCGCAGGTATTCCCCGGCGATGCGCAGCAGGCCGGTGGCGGGGGCGAGGGTTTCGGCGGTGGTGGGGATCGCCGCGACGATGAGTTCGGAGCGGCTCGCCACCACCGCGCCGAACAGCTGCTCCTTGGTGGAGAAGAGGTTGTAGATGGTCTGCTTCGACACCCCGGCGGCGGCGGCGACGGTCTCCATGCTGACGCCGTAGCCGTGGGAGCAGAACAGCGCACTCGCCGCCTCGACGATGGCGGCGCGCTTGGCGGGGTCGGGGCGGCGGCCCCGGCAGCGGCGGGGGGCGCCCATCAGTGGCCTCCGCCGCCGGGCTGGGGCGCGGCCTTGGGCTTGCGCGCCAGCAGCACCACGCCGATGGCGGCGAGGGAGATCCACGCCATCGCCCAGAACACGTCGAGGAAGCTCATCACCGTCGCCTCGCGCAGCACCATCCGCCCCAGGGTGCGCGCCGCGGCGGCGGCGGGATCGACGCCGGGGAAGGCGGAAAAGTGCTGCGACAGCCCCTGCAGCGCCGACTGCACCTCGGGCCGCGTCGGGTTCAGCGCCTCGCCCACGCGCGCCCAGTGGAACTGGCCGCGGTGGTCGAGCAGGGTGGTGATCCCGGCGAGGCCGAAGGCGCCGCCCAGGTTGCGCATCAGGTTGTAGAGGCCCGAGGCGTTCTTCACCCGGTCGAGGGGCAGGGTGCCGAGGGCCAGTACGTTGGCGGGAATGATGGTGAACATGTAGCCGACGCCGCGCAGGATCTGCGGCACCAGGAACTCGTTGAAGTCCCATTCGGCGGTGAGGCCGGTGAGCATGAAGTTGGAGGTGGCGAGGCAGCCGAAGCCGACGCACAGCAGCAGCCTCGGGTCCACCTTGCGCGAAATGCCGCCCACCAGCGGCGCCGAGAGGAACTGCGCGGCGCCGGTCACCAGCATCACCCCGCCGATCTGCATCGCGTTCAGCCCGCGCACCCGGGCGAGGAACTGCGGCTGAAGATAAACAAGGCCGTAGAGCGCGATCCCGAGAATGAAGCTGAACATGCAGCCGGTGGCGAAGTTGCGGTCGGAGAACGCGCGCAGGTCGACGATCGGGTTCTCCACCGTGAGGGTGCGCCAGAAGAAGCCGACCCCGGCGACGGCGGCGACGACGGCGCAGGTGAAGATCGTGCCGTCGGCGAACCAGTCGTTGCGGGAGCCGTCCTCCAGCACGAAATCGAGGCAGCCGAGGAACGCCGCCATCAGCACCAGGCCGATCACGTCGAGGCGGCGGATCAGCTCGAACTGGGGCTTGTCGCCGTGGACGAACGCCCACACCAGCACCGTCACCGCCACGCCGGGCACGATGTTGACGAGGAACAGCCAGTGCCAGGAGAGGGTTTCGGTGAGCCAGCCGCCGAGGGTGGGGCCGACCGTCGGCGCGAGGGTGGCGACGAGGCCGATCATCACCGTGGTCGAGGCCTGGCGGCTGCGCGGCATCAGGGTGTAGGCGGCGGCGAACACGGTGGGGATCATCGCGCCGCCGATGAAGCCCTGCAGCACCCGCAGCACGATCATCTGCCCCATGTTCTGGGCGAAGGCGCAGGCCAGCGAGGCGACGGTGAAGCCCGCCGCCGAGGCGGCGAAGGTGATGCGCATGCCGAGGGCGCGGGAGACGTAGCCCGACAGCGGGATCATGATCACCTCGGCGATCAGATAGGCGTTCTGCACCCACACGATCTCGTCGGCGCTGGCGGCGAGTCCGGCCTGGATCTCGCTCAACGAGGCGGCGACGATCTGGATGTCGAGGATCGCCATGAACATCCCCACCACCATGGCGAGGAAGCCGATCAGCAGGCGCGGCTCGACGCGCTCCTTGGCCGGTGCGTCGGCCATTTAGCGGTTGGCCGTCTGCGGCGCCTGGCCGTCCGCCGGGCGGAGGGCGAAGGCGTTGGCGCGGGAGAGGGGGCCTTCGTCGCCGCGGGTGTCGACGCGGGCCTCCACCGACATGCCGGGGATCAGCAGCGCCTGCCGGGCCGACTGGTCGAGGCGGATCTTCACCGGGATGCGCTGCACGATCTTGGTGAAGTTGCCGGTGGCGTTCTCCGGCGGCAGCAGGCTGAACATCGCGCCCGAGCCGGGCGACACGCTGTCCACCACGCCGGAGAAGGTGCGGCCCTTGTAGGCGTCCACGGAAATTTCCACCGGCTGGCCGGAGCGCATGCGCGCCACCTGGGTTTCCTTGAAGTTCGCCACCACGTAGACCTCGGCCACCGGCACCACGCTCATGGTCTGCTGCCCGGCGGAGAGGAACTGGCCGAGGCGGACGCCGCGGTTGCCGACGATGCCGTCGATGGGCGCGCGGATCACGGTGTCGGCCAAGCGGATGCGTGCGGCGTCGAGAGCGGCGGTTTGGGACTCCGCCTGGGCCTGCGCCTGGACGCGCTCGGCGGCCTGGAGGGCGAGGCGGCTTTCCTGGGTGGCGAGGGCGGCGGCGATGCGCTCCACCTCGGCGTTGGCCTTGGCGGCGTCGGCGCGCGCCGACTGCATGCGCTGCTCCGAGGCGAACTGCGCGGCGTTGAGCTTGGCGTATCGGGCGAGATCGGCGCCCGCGCGCACCCGCTCGGCCTCGGCGGCGTGGAGCTGGGCGCGGGTCTCGGCGATCGCGGTGCGGGTCACGGCGAGGTTGGCCTCGGCCACCGCCACCGCGGCGCGGGCGGCGTCGAGGGCAGCGGCCTGTTGCCCCACCGCGGCGCGATAGTCGGCGTC
The DNA here is from genome assembly GCA_030604885.1 of Alphaproteobacteria bacterium. Lineage (GTDB taxonomy): Bacteria > Pseudomonadota > Alphaproteobacteria > Rhodospirillales > Rhodospirillaceae > Oleispirillum. The sequence continues at coordinate 100,687 of JAUVUZ010000008.1, forward strand.
GTCGATGCGCAGCAGGATGTCGCCCGCGTGGACCGGCTGGTTGTCGCCCACCTCGACGGCGGCGACCCGGCCGGAAACCTTGGCGGCGATACCGGCGATGTCGCCGTCCACCGTGGCGTTGTCGGTGGATTCGATGAAGCGGCCGTGGCTGTACCAGTTCCAGCCGGCGACGGTGGCGCCGCAGCCCGCCAGGGCGGCGACGACGAAAACGATGGACTTGCGCATCGGGCTATCCTGTCGGAAACGGGAGCGCGCAGCCTAATCTTAATGGACCGCGCGGTCCATTAAATATGCCGCCGCCGGATTGCATGCAAGCGGGTTATCTGGCATCATCCGTGCGGATCGGATCGGCAGCCGCCGGTTTCCGCCATTCCCGCTGCAAAGAGAGTATTCGATGAGCCTCGGGCCGTTGCAGATTCTGCTGATTATCGTCGTCGTCCTGCTGTTGTTCGGCGCGGGCAAGATTCCGCGCCTGATGGGCGACGTCGCCAAGGGGATCAACGCCTTCAAGCGCGGCATGAAGGAAGGCGCGGACGACGACACCCCGCCCAAGCAGATCGACAAGGACGATTCCAAGTCCGACAAGCCCTGATCCCGGGCTGTCCAACCGAAGCACGGTAGCGCGCGATGTTTGATATCGGCGGGTGGGAACTGGCCGTGATCGTGGTGATCGCGGTGTTCGTGATCGGACCGAAGGAGTTGCCCGCGACCCTGCGCACCTTCGGTCGGGTGATGGCGCGGGTGCGCTCGCTCACCACCAGCTTCCGCCTGCATGTGGACGACATGATCCGCGAGGCCGAGCTCGAGGATATCCGCAAGGCCGCCGACGCCGCGCGACGCAAGGATTTCGGCCGCATCGTCGAGGACGCGGTGGACCCGGACCGCAGCCTGCGCGGCGCGCTGGACGACGCCGCCGACGCCGCCCGCCTCGATCCCCGGCCCCTCGAAACCGACGTCGCGCCGCCCGCCGACACGCCCCCCGCCGCAGCGCCCGAGGACAAGCCGAAGCCATGAGCGAAGAGTCCGAAGGCCCGGAAGACGACACCCCGATGCCGCTGCTCGACCACCTGATCGAGCTGCGCCGCCGCCTGATCTACGCCGCGCTCGGGTTCGTCGTCGCGTTCGCCGGATGCTACTGGGTGTCGCTCGACATCTACGACCTCCTGATGCGCCCGCTGGCGCGGGTGATGGCCGAGGTGGGCGGCACCCAGCGGATGATCTACACCGCCCTCACCGAGGGCTTCTTCACCCAGGTGAAGGTGGCGGCGTTCGGCGCGCTGTTCCTCTCCTTCCCGGTGGTGGCGACGCAGCTCTGGCTGTTCGTGGCGCCGGGCCTCTACCGCACCGAGAAGCGGGCGTTCCTGCCGTTCCTGGTGGCCAGCCCGATCCTGTTCGCGCTCGGCGCCGCGCTGGTCTACTTCCTCATCATCCCGATGGCGTGGAAGTTTCTGCTCGGCTTCCAGACCGGCGCGGGCGAGACCGTGCTGCCGATCCAGCTCGAGGCGCGGGTGGGGGAATACCTCTCCCTAATCATGACGCTGATCTTCGCCTTCGGCGTCAGCTTCCAGCTGCCGGTGCTGCTGACCCTGCTGGCCCGCGTCGGGCTGGTGGAGAGCGCCCAGCTCGCCTCCAAGCGACGCTATGCCATCGTCGTGTCGTTCGTCGTCGGCGCGGTGCTGACGCCGCCCGACGTGATCAGCCAGATCGGCCTCGCGGTGCCGCTGATCCTGCTCTACGAAGGCTCGATCATCGCCTGCCGCCGCATCGAACGCGCCCGCGCCCGTGCCGAGGCGGCGGACGCGGCGACCCAGGCGGAGCCGCCGCCCGCGCCGTGATCGCGGGTGGACGACGCGGCGCGGCGGGGCTATAACCCGAGCGCGACGACTACGAAAAAAGGTATTCCCGATGCTCGACATCCGCCTGATCCGCGACACCCCCGACCTCCTCGACGCCGCCCTGGCGCGGCGCGGCAAGCCCGCGATGGCCGAGGCGGTGATCGCGCTCGACCGCGAACGCCGCCAGATGCAGACCGCCTGGCAGGAAATGCAGGCGCGCCGCAACGAGGCGTCGAAGCAGGTGGGCGCGGTGAAGAAGGCGGGCGGCGACGCCCAGGCGCTGATCGACGAGGTGGCGGCGCTGAAAACCCGCATGGCGGAGCTGGAGGAGGCGGAAAAGGCCAAGGCCGCCGACCTCGACCTGCTGCTGCTCGGCATTCCCAACATTCCCGCCGACGACGTGCCCGAGGGGCTGGACGAGGACAGCAACGTCGAGCACATGCGCATCGGCCACCCGCGCGCCTTCGACTTCCCGCCGCTGGAGCACGACGCGATCGGCGAAAACCTCGGCCTGATGTCGTTCGACGACGCGGCGAAGATTTCCGGCGCGCGCTTCGTCGTCCTCAAGGGGCCGCTGGCGCGGTTGGAACGGGCGCTCGGTCAGTTCATGCTCGACCTCCACACCGGCGAGCACGGCTACGAGGAGGTGTCGCCGCCGGTGCTGGTGCGCGACAACGCGGTACGCGGCACCGGCCAATTGCCGAAGTTCTCCGAGGACCTGTTCCGCACCGAGAACGGCTTCTGGCTGATCCCCACCGCCGAGGTGCCGCTCACCAACCTCGTCGCCGACGCGATCCTCGAGGAAAAGGCGCTGCCGAAGCGGTTCACCGCGCTCACCGCGTGCTTCCGCTCCGAGGCGGGCGCGGCGGGCAAGGACACCCGCGGCATGATCCGCCAGCACCAGTTCTACAAGGTCGAGCTGGTGTCGATCACCACGCCCGAGGCCTCCGACGACGAACAGGTGCGGATGCTCGGCTGCGCCGAGACGGTGCTGAAGCGGCTGGAGCTGCCGTATCGCGTCGTCGGCCTGTGCGCGGGCGACATGGGCGCCACCGCGCGCCGCACCTTCGACATCGAGGTGTGGCTGCCGGGGCAGAACCGCTACCGCGAGATTTCGAGCTGCTCCACCTGCGGCGACTATCAGGCGCGGCGCATGGCGGCGCGCTACCGCCCGGCGGGGGAGCCGAAGGGCACGCGCTTCGTCCACACCCTCAACGGTTCGGGCGTGGCGGTGGGCCGGGCGCTGGTGGCGGTGCTCGAAAACTATCAGCAGGCCGACGGTTCGGTGGTGATTCCCGACGCCCTGCGACCCTATATGGGCGGGATCGAAATTCTGAAGAGGCAGTCATGAGGTTTTCCGGACCGAAACCGATCCCGCTCAAGAACGCGCGCATTCTTCTCACCAACGACGACGGCATCCTGTCGCCGGGTCTCAAGGTGCTGGAAAGCGTCGCCCAGGGCCTCGGCGCCGAGGTGTGGGTGGTGGCGCCCGAAACCGAGCACTCCGGCGCGGGCCATTCGCTCACCCTGCACCAGCCGCTGCGCTGGCGGCAGATCGCCGAGCGGCGCTTCGCGGTGGAGGGCACGCCTACCGACTGCGTGCTGCTGGCGATCAACAAGTTCATGGCCGACGCCAAGCCGACTCTGGTGCTCTCGGGCGTCAACCGCGGCGCCAACCTGGGCGACGACGTGACCTATTCGGGCACCGTCGCGGGCGCGATGGAGGCGACCCTGCTGGGCGTCCCGGCGATCGCCCTGAGCCAGGTGCTGCGCTCGCAGGAGCCGGTGAAGTGGCGCACCGCCGAGGTCCACGCGCCGGAGGTGATCCGCGCCCTGTGCGCCCGCGGCTGGCCGGGGGACGTGCTGATCTCGATCAACTTCCCCAACGTCGCCGCGCCCTCGGTGGCGGGCACGGTGCTGGCGCCCCAGGGGCACCACAAGGTCGGCGACAACCTGGTGGAGCGCATCGACCCGCGCGGCCGCCCCTACATCTGGATCGGCCAGTTGCACGCCGACACCCAACTGGTGGAGGGCAGCGACATGGAGCGGGCGGAAGCGGGGTGGATCACGGTGACGCCGCTCACCGTCAACCTCACCCACCACGCCACCCTCGACCACCTGGCGGGCGCCTTCGACGCCGGCTCGGCCGCCTGACGGACGCCCATGAACCCGGCGCTGCGCATCCGCTTGCTGATGGAGCTGAGGCGCTCGGGGATCGCGGACACGCGGGTGCTGGCGGCAATCGAGAAGGTGCCGCGCGACCTGTTCGTGGAAGAGCCGTTCGCCCATCAGGCGTGGGACAACGCCGCCCTGCCGATCGGCTGCGGGCAGACCATCAGCCAGCCGCTGGTGGTCGGCCTGATGTCCCAGGCCCTCGAAATCGCCGGGCGCTGCAAGGTGCTCGAAGTCGGCACCGGTTCGGGCTACCAGACCGCGGTGCTGGCGCAACTGTCGCGCCGGGTCTACACCCTGGAGCGCCACAAGCCGCTGCTCACCCAGGCGGAGGCGCGCTTTCGCCTGCTCCGGCTCACCAACATCGTCGCGATGCACGGCGACGGCATGCGCGGCTGGCCCGCGCAGGCGCCGTTCGAGCGCATCCTCGTCACCGCCGCGGCGCCCGAGCTGCCGCAGCCGCTGCTCGACCAGCTCGCCATCGGCGGCATTCTGGTGACTCCTCTCGACACCGGCCCGGACCGCCAGGACGTGGTGCGGGTGCGCCGCACCGAGGCCGGATATTCCACCGAAACCCTGTTTCCGGTGCGCTTCGTGCCGCTCGTCGCGGGCGTGCCGGAAGACGCCGGATGACCCCGGGCGTTGTCGGCCCGGCCGCGCGCCTGTAGAGTGGCGGACATGGGAAAGTCCGCCGCAATCTGGGGGTTGGTCGCGCTGTTGGCGCTTGCGGGGTGCTCGGGGCCGCGCCTCGGCAGTACGGGCGGGCCGCGCATCGCGCCCGGCCAGTACGTGGTGCAGAAGGGGGACACGGTCTACGGCATCGCCACCGCCCACGGCGTGCCGATGCGCAGCTTCATCGAAGCCAACCGCCTCGATCCGCCCTACACCCTGTTCGTCGGCCAGGTGCTGACGCTGCCGCCGCGCCCCACCCACACGGTGCGGCGGGGCGACACCGTCTACCGCATCGCGCAAACCTACAACGTTGACATGAGCGCGCTGGTGCGGGTCAACGGCCTCGCGCCGCCCTATGTCATTCATGTCGGCCAGGTGCTGCAACTGCCGGGCACCACCGAGCCGCAAGGCACCGCCGTCGCCGCCGCGCCGTCGTCTGCGCCAGCGCCAGCGCCCGCGCCCTCCGGTTCCGGCGGCGGCGCGTCGTCGGCCCCGGCACCCGCGCAGCCGTCGTCGTCGCCCGCCGCGCCGTCCGCGCCGCCGGAGACCCGCGTTGCCGCCGCGCCGCCGCCCAAGGCCGCGGCGATCCCCACGCCGCCCGCGCGCCAGGGGCGGGGCCTCGAATGGCCGGTGCGGGGCAAGGTGGTGATCCCCTACGGCGCCACCGCCAAGGGCATGCGCAACGACGGCATCAACATCGCCGCCAAGAGCGGCACCTCGATTCGCGCCGCCGAGGCGGGCGTGGTGGCCTACGCAGGCAACGAACTCAAGGGCTTCGGCAACATGCTTCTCCTGAAGCATCAAGGCGGGCTGATCACCACCTACGCCCACGCCGACGATATCAAGGTGCAGCGCGGCGCCACGGTGAAGCGCGGCCAGATCATCGCCTCGGTGGGCCAGACCGGCTCGGTCACCTCGCCGCAGCTCCACTTCGAGGTGCGGGAAGGCTCCAAGGCGGTCGACCCGATGAAGTACCTCGACTGACCGTCAGAGCGCGTCCGCCAGCCGCTCCAGCGACGGCAGCTCGGTCACCTCGCCGCGCAGACCGTATTCGTCGGGCTGGCCGGTGCGGTTGATCCACACCGCGCGCAGGCCGAATGCCCGCGCCCCCGCCACGTCCCAGGCGTTGGAACTCTGGAAGCTGATCTCCCCCGGCTCAGCGTCGAAGGCGTCGAGGGCGAGGCGGTAGACCCGCGCGTCGGGTTTGTAGACCCCGAGCGGCTCCACCGACAGCAGCGGCATGCCGAGATCCGCCAGCCCCGCCGATTCCACCGCCGCCGCAAGCATCTCCGGCGTGCCGTTGGAGAGGATGCCGAGGCGCACGCCGGAGGCTTTGAGCGCGTCCAGAACGCCGCGCACCTCGGGGAAGGGGGTGAGGCCGCGATAGGCGCCGAGCAGCAGGCTCGCGAGATCGGGCCGGTTGCCGAGGCCGTGGGCCTCGAGGGCGAAATCCAGCGCCTCCACGGTGCACTCCCAGAAATCCGCGTGGCGGCGCATCAGGCTGCGCACCCAGGTGTATTCGAGCTGCTTGGTGCGCCACATCCGCGACACCGCATCCGCCGCCGGCCCCACCGCCGCCGCATGCCGCGCCACCGCCGAGTGGACGTCGAACAGCGTTCCATACGCGTCGAACACGCACGCCTTGACCATCGCCGCCTCCGTTTGCCGTCACGCCCTCGGATATCGCCGTGGCGCGCGCCGGTTCAAGGCGCGGTCATTCGAACTTCGGCGGAATGCCGAGGCGGCCGCAGAGGTCGAGGAAGAATTGCCACGCGACGCGGCCGGAGCGGCCGCCGCGAGAGACCGCCCAGGCGAGGGCCTCGGGCTGGACTTCGGCGAACGGCGTCGGCACGCCGGTGGCGGCGCAATAGCCGCGCACGATGTCGAGATAGGTGTCCTGGTCCATGTTGTGGAAGCCGATCCACATGCCGAAGCGGTCGGAGAGGGAGACCTTTTCCTCCACCGCCTCGCCCTGGTGGATGGAGTTGGCGCGCTCGTTCTCGATCATCTGCCGGCTCATCAGGTGGCGGCGGTTGGAGGTGGCGTAGAACAGCACCGAATCCGGCCGTCCTTCCAGGCCGCCGTCGAGGATCGACTTGAGCGACTTGTAGCTTTCGTCCTGGTTCTCGAACGAGAGATCGTCGCAGAACAGCAGGAAGCGCCGCTCGCTTCGCACCAGGTGGCGCATCAGGCGGGGCAGGGAGGGGATGTCCTCGCGCTGGATTTCCACCATCGCCAGCGGCGTGCCCGAAAGCGCCGCGGCCTCCGCGTGCACCGCCTTCACCAGCGACGACTTGCCGGTGCCGCGCGCGCCCCACAGCAGCGCGTTGTTGGCGGGCAGGCCCCGGGCGAAGCGCAGGGTGTTGTCGAGCAGGCTGGCCTTCTGCGGCTCGATGCCCTTCAGCAGGCCGAGGGGTAGGCGGTTGACGCGCCGCACCGGCAGCAGCGCGTCCGGCGCGGTCTGCCAGACGAAGGCGTCGGCGTCGTCGGCGATGGTCACCGGCGGCGCGGGCGGATGGCGCCGGTCGAGCGCGTCGGCGATGCGTTCGAGGCTCCGCAACACTTGCGCCATGTCGGTCATCGGCTTAGCTCCTCCCTGGCTTTCCGCGCGTGAAGGCCCGAGACAATCACAAATCCGCCATCGGTTAAACATTGAATCTCGGCCCCCGATGGTTATAGTCCGTCGAATCGCACGCGTCCGAGGGCGCCTGCGCACCAACACCGCTTCCCCGGCCGGAACGCGCCAGGGGCGCCCGAGAGGAGCTTTGGATACATGCTGATTTCGCCCGCCTTCGCCCAGTCTGCCGGTGGAGCCCCCGGTTTCGGCTTCGAGCAGATGCTGCCGCTGGTCCTGGTCTTCGCGATCTTCTACTTCCTGTTGATCCGTCCGCAGCAGAAGCGCGCCAAGGAACACAAGGCGATGCTCTCGGGGATCAAGCGCGGCGACCGCATCGTCACCGGCGGCGGCATCGTCGGCACCGTCACCAAGACGGTGGACAACGAACTCACCGTCGAGATCGCCGAGAACCTCCGCGTCAAGGTGACGCGCGAGACCGTGCTCGGCCTCTACAAGGAATCCGCCGCTCCGGCCGACAAGCCGAAGGCCGAGGGCGAAGCCCCCGCCGAGGGTGCCGCGGCCGAAGGCGAGAAGCCGGCCTCCGGCTCCAAGCTGCGCCGCCTGCTCGGCGGCAAGTAAGGCCGAAGATCTCCGCCCCGCGCCCGGCATCCCCGGGCGCGGCGGCTTTTCCCCGATCCGTTCCAAGGTCGCCCGATGCTGTACATTCAGAAGTGGAAGCTTGCCCTGATCGCGCTGGTGGTCGGCGCGGGCCTGCTGTTCGCCGCGCCCAACCTCGTCGGCCGGGAGACCGCCGACCGGATGCCGACGTGGCTGCAACCCCTGAGCCTCGGCCTCGACCTCCAGGGCGGCTCGCACCTGCTGCTCGAACTCAACACCCAGGAGCTGATGCGCGACAAGCTCGACGGCGTGCTCGACGTCGCCCGCGTCACCCTGCGCACCGAAAAGCTGCGCTACACCGGCCTCGCGGTGAAGGATGGCGCGGTGGTCGCCACCATTCTCGGCGACGCGGCGGAACACGCCCAGGCCCGCCGCGCCTTGCGCACCGCGGTGCCGAACGCCGAGGTGACGGTGGGCGCCGACGGCGCGATCCGCGTGGCCTACGGCGAGGCGGCGTGGAAGCAGATCCTCGACGGCGCGCTCTCCACCACCCTCGAAATCGTGCGCAAGCGCATCGACGAGCTCGGCACCCGCGAACCCTCGATCCAGCGCCAGGGCGACAACCGCATCGTGGTGCAGCTGCCGGGCGTCTCCGACCCCAAGCGCGCCCGCGAGGTGATCGGCAAGACCGCCCGCATGACCTTCCACCTTCTCGACACCGACACCTCGGTGGAGGACGCGATGCGCGGCCGCGTGCCGCCCGGCTCGATGCTGCTGGAAGGCATGAACGCCGGCCCCAACGGTCAGAAGCAGCTCTACGTGGTGCGCAAGAAGGTGGAGGTCGCGGGCGAGCACCTCGTCGACGCGCAGCCCACCTTCGACCAGTCCGCCCCGGTGGTGTCGTTCCGCTTCGACGCCCTGGGCGGCCGCATCTTCGGCAAGGTCACCCAGGACAACGTCGGCCGCAACCTCGCCATCGTCCTCGACAACAAGGTGGTGAGCGCGCCCAACATCCGCGGCCCGATCCTCCAGGGCAACGGCGTCATCACCGGCGGCTTCACCGTGCAGGAGGCCAACGACCTCGCCCTGGTGCTGCGTTCCGGCGCGCTGCCCACCTCGATCACCTTCCTCGAGGAACGCTCGGTCGGCCCGAGCCTCGGCGCGGATTCGATCCGCGCGGGCACGGTGGCCTGTCTCGTCGGCCTCGCGCTGGTGATCGCCTTCATGGTGGTGGCCTACGGCCTGTTCGGCGTGTTCGCCAACGTCGCGCTGCTGTTCAACATGGTGTTGCTGATCGGCGGGCTTTCGGCCATCGGCGCGACGCTGACGCTGCCCGGCATTGCCGGCATCGTCCTCACCATGGGCATGGCGGTGGACGCCAACGTGCTGATCTTCGAGCGCATGCGCGAGGAAACCCGCAACGGCCGCTCGCCGCTCAGTTCCATCGAATCCGGCTTCGACCGCGCGTTCGCGACGATCTTCGACGCCAACATCACCACCCTCGCCGCGGCGGCGCTGCTCTACCAGTTCGGCTCCGGCCCGGTGCGCGGCTTCGCGGTCACCCTCAGCCTCGGCATCCTCACCTCGATGTTCTCGGCGGTGCTGCTGACGCGTCTGATGGTGGTGCTGTGGGCGCGTCGCGGCCGTCGCGCCGAGCTGCCGATCTGATCCGGAAGGGAGTGGTTAGACAATGTTCCGTGGCATCAAGTTCCTTCCGCACGTCACCGCGATCGATTTCGTCGGCCAGCGGTTCTACGGCTTCGCGCTCTCCATCGCGATCCTCATCGGCACCATCGGTCTGGTGAGCGTCAAAGGGCTGGAGTTCGGCATCGATTTCTCCGGCGGCATCCAGATGGAGGTGCGCGCCGACCACCGCGTCGACCTGGCGCAGCTGCGCACCCAGCTCAACACGCTGGGGGTGGGCGAGATCGAGCTTCAGGGCATGGGCGACACCGGCCGCGAGGTGATGATCCGCATTCCCGCGTTCGAGGACGAGGCGACTCAGAACGCCGCCCTCGCCACCGTGCGCGAAAGCCTCGGCCCGGGCTTCGAGGACCGCCGCACCGAGGTGGTGGGGCCGAAGGTGGGCGACGAGCTGATCCGCGACGGCCTGCTCGCCACCCTGCTGGCGATCGCCGCGATCGCGGGCTACGTGTGGTTGCGCTTCGAGTGGCAGTTCGGCGTCGGCGCGATGCTGACGCTGTTCCACGACGTGGCGGCGACGCTCGGCTTCTATGCGCTCACCCGCCTCGAATTCAGCCTCACCTCGGTGGCGGCGGTGCTCACGGTGGCGGGCTACTCGATCAACGACACCGTCGTGATCTACGACCGCGTGCGCGAGAACCTGCGCAAATACAAGAAGATGCCGATTCTCGAACTGCTCAACCTGTCGGTCAACGAGACCCTGTCGCGCACCATCCTCACCGGCGGCACGACGATCCTCTCGGTGCTGGCGATCGCGCTGTTCGGCGGCGAGGTGCTGCGCGGCTTCGCGCTGGCGCTGATCTGGGGCGTGGTGATCGGCACCTTCTCGTCGATCTACATTTCCCTGCCGGTGCTGTTCTACTTCAAGCTCCGCGATCTCGACGCCATCGCGCCGCTGGAGCCGGAGGCGGCCGACGGGCCGTGACGCGGGCCACCGGGCAACGAAAAACGGCGGGGAGCGATCCCCGCCGTTTTTGCGTTCCCGCGAAGGGGCGTCAGGCCGCCTTCTTGAGGTTCTCCGCCACGAAGGTCCAGTTGATCAGGCGATCGAGCACCGCCTGGACGTAGTCGGCGCGGCGGTTCTGGTAGTCGACGTAGTAGGCGTGCTCCCACACGTCGAGGCCGAACAGCGCGGTCTGGCCGTGGGCCAGCGGCAGGTCGGCGTTGCCGGTCTTGGTGATCTTGAGTTCGCCCTTGTCGAGGGCGAGCCACGCCCAGCCCGAGCCGAACTGGGCGAGGGCGGCGGCCTTGAAGTCCTCCTTGAACTTGTCCACCGAGCCGAACGCGGCGTCAATGCGCTCGGCCAGCTCGCCGGTCGGCGCCCCGCCGCCCTGGGGCGAGAGGCACGGCCAGAACAGTTCGTGGTTGAAGATCTGGCCCGCGTTGTTGAACACGCCCGCTTTCTCCGGATCGCCCGCGGCGGTGAGGATGATCTCCTCCAGCGGCTTCGACGCGAGCGGCGTGCCGTCGATCAGCTTGTTGAGGTTGGCGATGTAGGTGGCGAGATGCTTGCCGTGATGCAGGTTCATCGTCGTCGCCGAGATGTAGGGTTCGAGCGCGGCCGGATCGTAGGGAAGCGGCTTGAGTTCGAAGGCCATAAGGCGTTCTCCTTCTCGTGTTGGGCGGGCGCGCGCGGCCCGCTCGGAAAATCTCATGACTGAGATTTAGGGGGAACGCCGCGAAAGTTAACCCCGGAAAACCGAAATTCCGGCAAGCACCTCGGCGGCGCGGAAGCCGGAGCGCACCGCGCCCTCGATGGTGGAGGGCAGGCCGGTGTCGGTCCAGTCCCCGGCGAGCACGAGATTGGGGTGGGGGGTGCGGGCGGGCGGGCGCAGGGAGAAGGCCTCGGGCGTGGCGGCGCTGGTGGCGCGCTTTTCGACGATGCGGTGCCAGGCGGGCGGCGCCTCGGGCACCGGGCGGGGCAGCACCCGCCGCGCCTCCGCCCACACCCGGCGGGCCAGCGCGTCCGGCTCGGCCTCGGCCTCGGGCGCGCCGCCCGCGATGGTGACGGACACCACGCCGCCGCGCCAGAACACCCAGTCGGCGACGCCGCCGACGACGCCGCAGAAGCCGAGGCCATGGTCCGCCTCGGTGCGGAAGTGCAGGTTGACGATCGGCGCCGAGGGGATCGCCGGGACGACGTCGGGGCAGAGCCGGTGCGCCGCCGCGTTGGGAATCGCCAGCACCACGCCCTCGCCGCCGCAATCGACGCTGCCGCGCCGGAACACCAGCCGCCGCACCCGGCCCTCGCCCCGGTCGAGGGCGAGCAGCGGCGAGCCGAGGCGCACGTCGGCGCCGCGGGAGCGCAGATAGGCGAGGGCGGGTTCGGCGACGATTTCCGACCACGGCCGCGCCGCCTGCAACGGCCGGCCGCCCGCCGCCCCGGCAAAGGCGAGGCGGCGCAGCACCTCCGCCGCGTGGGGGGCGGAAACCCCGGCCGGATCGGCGTTGAACACGGCGGAGAGGAACGGCTTCCAGAACCGCCGCCACGCCATGCCGGAGGTCGGCACCCGCTCGCCGACGGTGGCGCCCGCCTTGGCGGAAAGCAGCTTCGCCCCCTGGCCCAGCAGGCAGAGGCGCGAGACGCCGGGCACCTTGAGGCCGCGCCCGAGCATCCACAGCGCGCTCTCGCCCCCGGGCGAGATGCGCCAACGCACGCCGTCGCCGACGTCGAAGAACGGCGTGCCGTCGCACGGCACCAGGCTGGTGGAGGGCGCGCCGACGCCGCGCAGGAAGCTCAGGGTGTCGCGGTTGATGGCGAACAGCAGGTGGCTGCCGTTGTCGATGGCGGTGCCGAAGCGCTGGTCGGGCAGGGAGCGGCAGCGCCCGCCCGCGTGCCCGGCGGCCTCGAACAGCCGCACCCGGTAGCCCGCCTCCACCAGTTTCCAGGCGGCGGCGAGGCCCGCCAAGCCCGCGCCGATCACGTTCACCGTCGGAGCCATCGTCACCTCCCTTGGGGCAGGCGCAGCAGGCAGAGCGCCCGTCGCAGCTTGCCGGGCCGCCGGGGCGGGGCGAGGGTGGAAAAGCCCTGCCGCTCGATCCGCCCCAGCACGTCGAGGTAGGCCGCCATCATCAGCCGCGCGGGCAGCAGGGCGCGGGCGTCGGCCTTGGACAGCGCGGCCTCGGCGGCGGCGAAATGGGCGCGCGCCCGGGCGGCGAGCTTGGCGCGGGCGGCGCCGAGGTTGGGGTCGGCCAGCATCGCCCCGACCAGGCCCGGCCGCACGCCGCAGTCGGCGAGGGTTTCGCGCGGCAGGTAGAAGCGCCCGAGTTCGGCGTCCTCCGCCACGTCGCGCACGATGTTGACGCATTGCAGCGCGTGGCCGAGGGCCACCGCGAAGCGCCGCGCCGAGGCGCCCTCGGCCCCCATCAGCGGCAGCGCCAGCAGGCCCACGCTCACCGCCACGCGGCGGCAGTAGAGCACGAAGGTTTCCTCGTCGGGCACCACGATCGGGCCGTCCACGTCCATCCGCATCCCCGCCACCAGGGTGCGGCATTCGCCGAAGTCGAGACCGTAGGCGGCGTCGACGGCGGCGAGCGCGGCCACCAGCGGCGGCGCGCCGTCGAGGGGGGCGTGGGCCTCCACCGCCGCCAGCCACGCCTCCCAGGCGTCGAGGTCGGCGTGGCGTTCGGAGCGGCTGCGGCCCGGGTCGTCGGCGATGTCGTCGAGGGCGCGGCAGAAGGCGTAGAGGGTGCGCATCGCCTCCCGCCGCGGCCGCGGCAGGCAGGCGAGGCCGAGGCGGAACGACGAGCCGGAACGCCGCACCACCGCCTCCACCTCGCGCCGCTGGCCGGTGCCGAGCAGGCCGGGGCGGGGCGGGCGCACCAGGGCGGCGACGGCGGCCAGGGCGGCGCGGGCGCCGTCCGCCGGGGTGGCGCGGATGCGGGCGGCGAGCGGGTCCTCCGCGCGCAGGCGGCGCAGCAGCGCGTGGGCGAGGGAGAGGATCGCCGCCGCCTCGGCGCGCAGGCGCGGCCGGGTGAGCAGGCCGGGCAGGGCGTCGGCGGCGTCGAGCAACGCGGCGGTGCGGTCGAGGGTGCGGTCGACGCAGGCGCGCAGGGCGGGGGAGCAGCGCGTCGCGTCGAGGTCGGCGATCTCGGCGCGGGTGCCGTCGGGCCACGCCAGCGGCACGTAGACGCGCTGGCGCAGGCGGCGGTCCTCGCCGATGTCCTGCACGTGGTTGAGCACCTGCAACGCCGCGCACAGGGCGTCGGCGGCGGCCAGCGCCCGGCGCGGCTCGCGGTGGAGATCGAGGAGGAAGCGCCCCACCGGCGCGGCGGAGGCGCGGCAGTAGGTCATCAGGTCGTCCCAGGTGGGGGTGCCGCGATTCTCGGCGTCGCGGCGGAAGGCGCCGAGCAGGGTGCGGGCGTGCACCGTCTCCAGCTCCCGCGCCGCCAGCACCGCGCGCAGGGCCTCGGCGGGGGCGGTGTCCACGGCGGCGCTCGCCGCCGTCTCTCCCATCAGCGCCGCGTCGAGGGCGTCGAGGGCGCCGAGCTTGGCCTCGGGCGGCAGGGTGGGGGAATCGGCGATGTCGTCGGCGAACCGGGCGAAGCGGTAGAACGCCAGCACCGCCGCGCGGTCGCCCCGCGCCAGCAGCAGCGAAGCCACCGGGAAATTCTCCGGGCGTTGCGCCCCGGCGACGGTGATTTCGTCGATGCGTGGGGATATCATGCGGGTCAACGGCCGTCCTGCGCTGTCGTGGGCGAACCGCCACTATATGCGATTCGCCCGCCGCCGCGCAGCCAAAACCCGCGACCGGGAAGGAGCTGCCGATGGACCCCTCCGCACGCGCCGCGTGGCTGCTGGACGACGCGCGCCGCCACGATCGCGACCGCGCCCTGGCGGCGACGCTGGCGCCCGCCGCCCGCCGCCCGGCGATGCTGGCGGTGGTGGCGTTCAACACCGAGATCGCGCGGGTGCGCGAACGCGCCGCCGATCCCACCCTCGGCCACATCCGCCTGCGCTGGTGGGCCGACGCGCTCGCCCGCGCCGACGCGGCGGACGACCCGGAGGCGGCGCCGCTGCTGCGGCTGCTGGCGGGCCTGCGCGTCTGGCCGGAGATCCGGCCGCGGCTGATCGCGCTGACCGAGGCGCGCGCCCGCGACATCGACGACCCGCCGTTCCCCGACGTCGCCGCCGCCGAGGCCTACGCCGCCGCCGTCACCGCGCCGCTGGCCGACGCGCTGGCGCTGGCGCTGGGGCTGCCGGAGCGGATCGGCGACGTGGCGGTGGCCGCCGCCACCCGCGCCCACGCGCTGGTGGGGCTGTTGCGCG
>JAUVUZ010000019.1 GCA_030604885.1 Alphaproteobacteria bacterium
CCCCCCCCCCCCCCCCCCCCCCCCGTGCCCGCCCGCCGCCCCCGGGGGCCCGCCCCCCCACTAGGCCCACCCCGCCCCGGCGGGGGCCCCGCGCCGCCGACGCCGACGGCGGCGAGGCCGACGGCGGCTCGGGCGGCGGCGGCTCGGGCGCGGCGGGCGGCGGGGCGGTGGGGGCGAGCGCCAGTTCCACCGCGAACGCCGGGGCGCCGGAGGAACTGGGCGCGTTCGCCGCCCAGCCGAGACCGGCGGCCAGCAGCGCCGCGTGACCCAACGCCGCGACTCCCAGGCTGCCGCCCCAGCGGCGCGCGCCGTCGCTCACCGCCCGTCCTCCAGCGCCACCAGCGCCACCTTGAGGTATCCGGCGTCGCGCAGCGCGTCCATCACCGTCATCAGGCGGCCGTACTCCACGCTGCGGTCGGCGCGCAGGAACACCCGCGTCTCGCGGTCGCCCCGGCTCGCGGCGTCGAGGGCGGCGCCGAGGGCGTCGAGGGCGGTGGGGGCGTCGCCCACCAGCACGCCGTCGGCTTGCACCGAGACGGTGAGCGGCGCGTCGGGTTTCGGCTGGGGCTTGGCGGTGCTGGCGGGCAGGTCCACCGGCACGTCGACGGTGGCCAAGGGCGCCGCGACCATGAAGATGATCAGCAGCACCAGCATCACGTCGATGAACGGCGTGACGTTGATCTCGGACAGCTCGTCGTCGTCGGTGGCGTCGCGCAAGGGACCCATGGCTCACTCCGCCGCGTGGTTGAGGCGGTGCGGGCGCGCCTCGAGATCGCGGCTCAGGCGCGCCAGCGCCGCCGCCGCCAGGTCGTCCAGCTCGGCGCGATAGGCGGCGAGGCCGCGTCCGAGCAGGTTGTAGAGCACCACCGCCGGAATCGCCGCCACCAGGCCGAGGGCGGTGGCGAGCAGCGCCTCGGCGATGCCCGGCGCCACCACCGCGAGGTTGGTGGTGTGGGCGGCGGCGATGCCGATGAAGGCGTTCATGATTCCCCACACCGTGCCGAACAGGCCGACGAACGGCGCCACCGCGCCGACGCTGGCGAGCACGCCGACGCCCGCGCGCAACGCCCGCACCCGCCGCGCCGCCGCGCGCGCCATGCCGAGTTCGGCGCGGGCGAGGGCGCCGGGGCCGTCCTCGGCGGCGGCGATGGCGGGAATTTCCGCTTCCGCGCAGGTCACCGCGCGCCCGGCGAGCAGGGCGCGGGTGCGGCGCACCGCCGCGCGGATCGCGAGGCCCTTGGCCAGGGCGATGGTCCAGGTCGCCACCGAGGCGAGGAACAGGCCGATCATCACCGCCTGCACCACCGCGTCGGCGTCGAGGAACATCCGCCAGGGCGAGAGGGCCGCGAGCTCGGGAACCGGGATCATGCCGTTCATGCCCCGCGCTCCCACACCACCGCCACCGGGGTGCGCCAGAGGAAGCGTTCGAGGTGGCCGCCGACGATCCCCTCGATGCGGCGCAGCTCGTCCTCGCTGGCGGCCTCGCAGGTGAGGTCGAGGCCGTCGTCGTCGGCGGCGAGCCGGCATTCCCCGGCGGGGAAGGCGGCGCGGCCGCGCGCCTCCTCGTGCTCCACCGGAATCTTGTGGGCGAAGTGCTTGCACAACTGGCCGAGAACGCGGCGGCCGAGCGGCGTGGCGACGCGGGCGTGGGTGCGGAACATCCGAACCTCCTTTCAGGAAGGGCCGAGCGCGCGGTCGGCGATGACCACGCGATGGCCTCGGGAACAGGTCTCCACCCGCGCCGCCACGCCATAGGCGGCGGCGAGGATGTCGGGGGTGAGGGCGTCGGCGGCCAGCACGCGGCCGTCCTTCAGCACCGCGACGCGGTCGGCGAAGCGGAGCGCGAGGTTGATGTCGTGGATCGCCACCAGGGCGACGGCGCCGTCCCGCCGCGCCGCGTCGCGCACCGCCTCCAGCACGAACAGCTGCCAGCGCAGGTCGAGGGCGCTGGTCGGCTCGTCCAGCAGCATCAGCCGGGGCGCGCGGGCGAGCACCTGGGCGAGGGCGACGAGCTGGCGCTGCCCGCCCGAGAGGGTGTCGAGCCGCCGCAGCGCCAGCCCGGCGAGGCCGAGGGTGGCGAAGGTGGCCTCGATGCGGGCCTCGCGGGTGCGGCGCGGCAGCTCCGGCAGGGTGGCGCGCAGGGCGCCCTCCACCGCCTCGTAGGCCACCAGCGAGCTGGCGTCGGGCAGGCTCTGGGGCAGGTAGCCCACCGCCCGGGCGCGCGCGGCGGGGGCGAGGGCGAGCAGCGGCGCGTCGTCGAGGGTGGCGTCGCCCTCGGCGCGCATCGCCCCGGCGAGGCTCTTGAGCAGGGTGGACTTGCCCGCGCCGTTGGCCCCCAGCAGCGCCACCACCTCGCCCGGCGCGATACCGGGCAGGGCGAGGCGGTCGAGCACCGCGCGGCGGCCGTAGGCGGCGGAGAGCGATGCGATGCGGAGGCCGGTCATCGGCGCCTCCCCTGCGCCAGCAGCAGGCCGACGAACATCGGAATGCCGACGATGGCGGTGACGATGCCCACCGGCAGCAGGGTGCCGGGGGCGAGGGTCTTGCTGGCGAGGGAGGCGAGGGAGAGCATCAGCGCCCCCGCCAGGGCCGAGCCGGGCAGCAGGAAGCGGTGGTCCTCGCCCAGCAGCATCCGCGCCACGTGGGGCGCCACCAGGCCGACGAAGCCGATGGTGCCGACGAACGCCACCGCCACCGCCGCCAGCACGCTTACCCGCCCGAGCACCGCGAGGCGCAGCCCCTCGACGCCGATGCCGAGGGCGCGGGCGTGGTGTTCGCCCGCGCGCAGGGCGGTCATCGCCCAGGCGCGGCGCAGCGCCAGCGGCAGGCAGAGGCCGAGGGCGGCGGCGACGAGGCCGACGTGCGCCCAGGTGGCGCGGGCGAGGCTGCCCATGCTCCAGAACACGATCTGCTGCACCGCGTCGGCGCTCGCCATGTATTGCACCAGCCACATCAGCGCGTTGGCGGCGAAGCCGAGGGCGACGCCGAACAGCACCACGGTCTGCGTCCCCGCCCCCTGGCGCGCCGAGAGGCCCTGCACCAGAAGGGTCGCCGCCATGGCGAAGACGAACGCCGCGAGCGGCAGGGTCCAGGCGCCGCCGACGCCCGGCACCGCGAACCCCCAGACGATCGCCAGCGACGCGCCGAGGGCGGCGGCGTGGGCGACGCCCAGGGTGAACGGGCTGGCGAGCGGGTTGGCGAGGGCGGTCTGCATCTCCGCCCCGGCGAGGCCGAGGGCGCCGCCCACCGCCAGCGCCATGCAGGCGGCGGGCAGGCGGATGTCCCACACCACCACCCGCGCGGCGCGGCCGAGGCTTTCGGGCGCCACCAGCCCGGTCAGCACCTCCGCCAGCGGCAGGCCCGCCGCGCCGGTGGCGAGGTCGGCGACGAACGCGGCGAGGGTGGCCGCCGCCAGCGCCGCCAGCAGCAGGGTGCGGCGGCCGACGATGCGCGCATACTGCGCCGCGAGCGAGGCTTCGGCGATGCTCATGGGCCGGTCCAATACGCGCCCTCGGCGACGAACGGCTGGAAGCGCGCCGAGAACGCGGCGAGGGTGGCCGCCGGGTCGAGATCGGCGAAGGCGGCGGGGTGGAAGAGTTTCGCCATCGCCTGCACCGCCACCACGTTGAACGGCGAGTGGAAGAAATGGTGCCAGAGGGCGAAGGCACGGCCGCCGCGCACCGCGTCGAGATCGGCGATGCCGGGGCGGGCGAGGGCGGCGGCGAGGCTGGCGCGCGCCGCCGCCGCCGAGACCCCCGGCCCCGCCTGAATGCGCGCCGCCTGGGTCTGCGCGGTGAAGGGGTTGCCGATGGCGGTGGCGAGGTAGACGTCGGGCTGGCGGGTGAGCAGGGTTTCGAGGCTGACGAGGCCGGTGTTGCCGGGGATCAGCCCGGTGCCGAGGTTGCGGCCGCCCGCGCGTTCGATCAGGTCGCCGATCACCGTGCGGCCCACCGTGGCGCAGCAGTCGGCCTGGAGGCCGACGCGATTCTCCAGGAACACTAGCGGCCGGTCGGGCGTGGCGGCGACGCGCCGGTCCACCTCCGCCAGGGCGGCGGCGTAGGCGTCGGCGAAGGCGGCGGCGCGGGCCGGGTCGCCCGCCACGTCGCCGAGCAGGCGGATGCTCCTCGGGGTGTTGACCAGCGGGTCCTTGAAGAAGTCGACGAACACCACCGGGATGCCCGCGGCTTCGAGCCGCGCGAGGGTGGCGGAGGCCTGCGGCCCCGGGCCGTGCCCGGCGAGGCCGAAGATCGCCACGTCGGGCCTGAGGGCGATCGCCGCCTCGGCGTCGAAGGTGTCGCCCGAGGCCTTGCCCACCGGCGGCACCGCGTCGAGGCCGGGGAAGTGCTGGCGCCACAGCGCCCACCCGGCCGGGTCCAGCAGCGGGTATTCGCCCATCATGCCGACCACGCCCCGGGTCGGGTCGCCCGAGCGGGCGACGCCGAGGGCGATCAGCATCCGCCCCTCGCCGAGGACGATGCGCTCCACCCGGTCCGGCACCGTCACGGCGCGCCCGGCGAGGTCCACCACCTCGCGGGCGGCGGCGGAGGCGAGCGGCAGCAGCAGGGCGAGGGCGAACAGCAGCGGACGGATCATCGGGACGGACTCCGGAACACGAAGGAGGCGACGCGCGCGGCGCGCGCGGCGGCGGCGGGAACCGTCGAGCCGTGGGTCTCGCCCGCGAACTCGGCGGTGAAGGTGGGCACGCCCGCGTCGGCGAGGCGGGCGGCGAAGGCGCGGGCGTTGTCCACCATCCGCCGCTCGGCGAGCTTTTCGGCGTGGCCGGGGCGGTCGGTGAGGGGGTCGTCGGCCTGGTCGTATTCGGCGACGGTGACGAGCACGGCGGGCTTGGCGCGGGCGATGGCGGCGAGATCGGCGCCCAGCGTCGCCTCGCGGTTCCACCACAGCGACGGGCTGGCGGCGGCGTAAAGGGCGTAGTCCCCCGGGTGGGCGGTGGCGGCCCACAGCGCGAACAGGCCGCCGTAGGAATGGCCGAACAGCGCCTGGCGCTTCGGGTCGAGGGGCGCGACGCGGTTCACCGTCGGCTTCACCGCGGTTTCGAGAAAGGCGCGGAACGCCTCCGCCCCGCCCTCGGCGGCGTTGGCGCCGCCCGGGGGCGTGAAGTCCCGCGCGCGGCGGTCGCGGGCGTCCTTCGCCGCCTCGATCCCCACCACTACCATCGGCCGCACGCCGGTGGCCTCCGGGTTGCGGCTCTGGCTGCGCACCAGATCGGCGAGGGTGAGGAAGGTGCGGTCGGCGTCGAGGGCGAGAATCGCGGGCCAGCCCTCGGCGGGCGGCTCGCCCGGCGGACGCCACACCAGCACGCGGTAATCCTCCCCCTCGGCGATGGGGAGCAGGAACTCGAAAGCGCCCGGCAGGGAGACCGGGCGCGTCGCGTCGGCCGCCGCCGGGGAAATCCCCGGGGCGAGCGCGAGCAGGAGGGTGAGCAGGGGTCTGTGCATCAGAACTTCGCCGTGATCTTGAAGGTCGCGTTGAAGGGTTCGCCGTAGTAGGCGAAGGTGCTGCCGGTGCCGTTTCCGGCGCGGGCGTAATAGGTTTTGTCGAACAGGTTGGCGAGGGTCAGGGTGGCGCTCACCGACTCGGTGAAGGCGTAGCCCACCTGGGCGTCGAACACCGCGTAGGCGTCCTGGGTCCAGCGGGTTCCGGCGGTGGCGCCGCTGGTGCTCTCGGTGTAGTAGTCCGACACCGCGCGCATGCCGCCCGCCACCCACAGGTCCTTCAGCTCGCCTTCGTCGAAGCTGTAGCGGGCGCGCAGGTTGAGGGTGTGCTTGGGCGTCCAGGTGCTGAACACGCTGGTGGCGTTGGCGGCGGCGACGCGGGTGTCCGAATAGGCGTAGGCGTAGCCCGCGAACAGCTCGAGGTTTTCGGTGACGCTGCCGCTCACCTCGGCCTCCACGCCCTTGACCACCACCTTGCCCGCCGAGATCGAGCGGGTGGTGTTGAGCGGGTCGGCCATGGCGCGGTTGGTGTCCACCAGGCGGTAGACGCCCAACTGGGCGTTCAGCCGGTCGCCGAAGAACCCGCCCTTGACGCCCACCTCCACCTGGCGGCTTTCGCGCGGGTCGATGACGTTGCCGGCGGCGTCGAGGTTGGTCTGCGGCTGGAACGCCTCGGAATAGCTGACGTAGGTGGAAATCTCGTCGGTGAGGTCGACCACCGCGCCGACGAACGGCACGAAGATCCCGTCCTCCGACTTCGAGTCGGTGACGCGGGTGACGTTGTTGGCGTTGTCGAGGTCGTAGCCCAGCAGGCGGCCGCCCGCGATCAGGGTGAGCGGTTCGAGCGGCTTGATCCGCGCCTCGCCGTAGAGCGCCCGCTGCTCCAGGGTGGTGTCGCTGTCGGAGGTCTGGGCGATGGTGGGTTCGGCCACCGAGGTGGCGGTGGCGAGAGTCTGGGTGCCGAGATTCGCGCTCCCGGCGGTCAGGCCCGAGTTGGTGTAGCGGTGGTCGACGCCGACGGTGAACACGTGGGTGAGGCCCCAGGCCTCCACCGGCTGGGTGAGGTGCACGTCGGAGGCGATGCCCTGCTCGTCCCAGTGGCGCTCGATGGCGTTCATGGTGAAGGTGCCGGTGGACGGGTTCACCGCGCCGTTGGAGAGGCCGTACTTGAAGTCGGTCTCGCGGTTGGTCAGGCGGGTGGCGGCCTTGATCTCGCCGCCGGACTCGAGGCGGTGCTGGAGTTCGATCAGCCCCTGGCTGTCGGTGCTGTCGAAGCGGTTCCAGTCGGGGCTGATGGTGGTGGAGCGGGAGACGTCGAGGAAGCGGCCGTTGGAATAGGCGGGCAGCCCGGCGTTGGGCGACTTGTCCTTTTCGTCGTGGGAGAGGGCGATGGAGAGGGTGGTGGCGGGCGTCAGGTCCACCTCCACCGTGCCGTAGACCATCTTGGAGTTGGACTCGACGCCCTTGACCCAGCTTTCCCGGTCGTCGACGGCGGCGACGAGGCGGCCGCGCACGGTCTTCTCCGGGTTGAGGGCGGAGGTCACGTCCATCTCGCCGCGCACGCTGCTCCACGAGCCGACGCTGGCGCTGACGCTGCCGCCCGGCTCGGCCAGCGCCCGCTTGCGCGCGAGGTTGACGGTGCCGCCCGGCTCGCCCGAGCCGCCCACCAGGCCCGAGGGGCCGCGCAGCACCTCGACGCGGTCGAACATGAACATGTCGGGCTGGGTGCCGTAGGCGCTCGAAATCGTCGAGGGCAGGCCGTCGATATAGAAGGTGTCCAGCTCGAAGCCGCGCATGAAGATCGCGCCGCGCCCCGGGTCGGTGGGCAGCAGGGTGACGCCGGTGGCGGTCTGCATCGCCTCCTCCAGGCGGGCGAAGTTCTCCTCCTCGATCCGCGCGTGGGGGATCACCGACACCTGCTGCGGGATCTCCTTGAGCGGCACCGCCGCCTTCTGGCCGACGCTGGCGCGCCGCGCGGTGTAGCTGCGGCTGCCCTCGGTGGCGTCCGGGTCCGGCGAGGCGGCGGCCGACTGGCCCTGCACCGACACCGCGCCCAGCTGCATCGCGCCGCCCGCGTCCAGGCGCTCCACCACCACGCTGCGGTCGGCGGTGCGCCGCCAGATCAGGCCGGTGCCGTCGAGCAGGCGGTCGAGCGCGACCTCCGGCGACACCGCGCCGGAGACCGCCGGGGCGCCGCGCCCCGCCACCAGCGCCGGGTCCACCGCCACCTGCCAGCCCGACTGGCGGCCGAAGGCGAGCAGCGCGTCGCCCAGGGGCTGCGCCGCGATCGCGAAGCCGCCCGCTTGCGCCTGCGCCGCCGGGGCGGCCTGGGCGAGGGCGACGGTGGGCGCGAGGCCGCCGATCAGGGCCGCAACCCCGGCAAGCAGCCAGGAGCGGCGGTCGCGTGGAAAGGTCATTCTGTATCCCCCGTGTGATCTTCGAAAATGCGAAGCATTCGCAGTTCGCGCGGAGTAGACGGACGGGGGCGGGGAATTTCTCATCGGTTCGGCAATTATTTTTCCGTGGCGCGGACGCGCCAGACGTTGCCGACGACGCGTTCGGGCGTGCGTCGCTGCGGCGCGAACAGGGTGGACAGCGCCCGCCCGGGGTCGGAGAGGTCGAACACGCCGGTGACGCGGCGGCCGCGCAAATCGTCGCCGACGAGGTAGAGGCCGCCGTGGCGGCGGGCCACCGCGTCCAGCACCTCGCCCAGCGGCGCGTCGGTCACCGCCAGGCGGTCGGCGCGCCACAGCGCCACGTCGGCCGGGTCGACGGCGGCGACGCGGCGGGCGCCCGCGCCGATTTCCAGCCGTTCGCCGCCCCGCAGCGCGGTGGCGATGCCGTCCGCCTCCACCGTCACCGCGCCGTGGGCCACCGCCACGGTGGTGCGGCCGTCGCCCCGGGTGACCGCGAAGCCGGTGCCGCGCACCGTCACCGTCACCGCGCCCGCGGCGACGGTGAACGGCCGCGCCGCATCCGGCGTCACCTCGAAGTAGGCGGCGCCGCGCAGCAGCTCGACCCGCCGCGCGTCGGCGCCGAGTCGGGCGGCGACCGCCGAGTCTCCGGCGAGGGCGACGGTGGAGCCGTCGGCGAGGCTTAAGCTGCGGCCGGGGCCGGAGGGCGTCACCGCGTCCGCCGCCAGGCGCACCCGCGCCTCGGGCACCGCGAGAGCGAGGGCGAGGCAGGCCGCCAGCGCCGCGCCGAGGCGGCGGACGCGGTTGCGGTTGGCGGGCCGGGGCAGGGGGCGGTCGAGGGCGTCCCCCGCGGCGATCCAGGCACGCTCGGCGAGCGCCCAGGCGCGGCGGTGGTCCGGGTGGGCGGCGATCCAGGCGTCGGCCGCCGATTGTCGGGCCGGGTCGTCGGGCGCGGCACGCAGGTCCAGCATGCGGTCGGCGGCCTCGGTCAGCAGGCGGGCGGGTGGCGCGGTCATGGCTCGGTCTCCGAAAGGCTCGCCATCAGCCGCGCCAGGGCGTCGCGCACCAGCCGGTGGGCGGTGGCGGTGGACACCCCCTCCTGCTCGCCGATTTCGCGGAAGGTGAGGCCGTGGATACGGTGCAGGGCGAAGGCGCGGCGCTGGCGCTCGGGCATCGCCGCGAGGGCCGCGCACGCGGCGCGCAGATCGTCGCGGCCGAGGGAGACCTCCTCCGGCGAGCGCGGCGCCCGGTGCAGCGTGCAGCTCACCGCGCAGCAGGCGTGCGCGCGGGTCTCGACGCCCTGGCGGCGCAGGTGGTCGAAGGCGAGGTTGCGCACCATCCGCTGGAGATACGCCGCCGGGTGAAGCGCGCCCCGCACCGCGCCGTCGTCGCAGAGAAACCGCATGCAGCAGTCCTGCACCACGTCCTCGGCGCGGATGCGGCAGCCGACGATCGCCGCCGCCATCCGCACCAGCGCGGCGCGCTGGGCGATGAAGACCGACAACCGGCTGTCCTGGGCCTCGGCCATGACGACCAAACCTCCACGCTCCGCGCCGAACCGATCAGATCGCCTCGCGCCAGTCGGGACTCTCCGCGCCCGCGCCGAGGGTTTCGGCGAGGTGTGCGGCGATCTCCGCCTCGGTGCGGCGAAGCGCCTCGGCGTCGGGCGATTCGCAAAGAAGATGCAGGCTGCCGCCGCAGGCGATCAGGCTGCAACGGCCGGAAGGCAGATCGGCGCAGCCGCGCATGCCGTGACAGCGCGCGGTGCCGAAGGCGGCGCACGAGCGGCACAGGCGCGCGAGGGCGCCTTCCGCGCCGGGCGCGGCGATCAGGGCGTGTGAACGCAGCATCGTGAATTCCCCGGTTTTCACGGCCGCCGCGCCGCGCAACGGGGCGCGACGGCCGGACCCCCATGCCGGCGCGCATTCGCGAACGCGCGCCGGATGCCCCGTCATAGCGCGAATGATTTGCAAACGCAACATGGCCGTGCCGCCCAGGCCTCTTGCAATTTGCCGCCGGTTCCGCTAGGAAACACGGCTTCCCGGGGTTATCTTCGGGGACCGAAGGGCGGAACGGGCTGATCAAGGGCATGCCCCCACGCCGAACCCAACACCCACAAAGGACGTTGAAATGCCCAAGTTGAAGACCAAGAGCGCGGTGAAGAAGCGGTTTCGCCTCACCGGTACCGGCAAGGTCCGCGCCAACGTGGCCTACAAGCGCCACGGCCTCGCCAAGCGCCCGCAGCAGATGAAGCGGCAGGCGCGCGGAACCTTCATCCTGACGGACGCGGATGCCGTGATCGTCAAGAAGTTCATGCCCTACGCGTGATCGCACCGGACCGAAAGAGGTAAACCATGGCTCGTGTCAAACGGGGCGTTCAGACTCACGCCCGTCACAAGAAGATCCTCAAGCTCGCCAAGGGCTACCGGGGTCGCAATTCCACCTGTTTCCGCATGGCGATCGAGCGGGTCGAAAAGGCCCTGCAGTACGCCTACCGCGACCGCCGCGCCAAGAAGCGCAATTTCCGCGGTCTGTGGATCCAGCGCATCAACGCCGGCGTGCGCCAGCACGGCATGGTCTACTCGCGCTTCATCGACGGCCTGAACAAGGCCGGCATCGCGCTCGACCGCAAGGTGCTGGCCGACATCGCCGTGCGCGAGCCGGAAGCTTTTGCAGCCTTGGTCGGCCAGGCCAAGGCGGCTTTGGAGCGGGCGGCCTGATCCCTTAAGGGACCGGATCGCCGCTGACATCCGTCAGGCTGAGGGCCGTTCCCCCGGAACGGCCCTCTTTTGCATGGACGAACCCGACGAAGGCGGAATCATGGACAACCTCAATTCCCTGCGCGACGAGACGCTGGCGGCGGTGGCCGCGGCGGGCAGCGTCGCCGACCTCGACGAGGTGCGGGTCGCCGCGCTCGGCAAGAAGGGCCGGATCACCGGGCTGATGAAGGAACTGGGCGGCCTCGACCCGGACGAACGCCGCGCCCGCGGCCAGGCCCTCAACGTCGTCAAGGACGAGATCGCCGCCGCCCTCGACGCCCGCAAGCAGAGCCTGGAGGACGCGGCCCTCGAAGCCCGGCTCGCCGCCGAGGGTATCGACGTGACCCTGCCCGCCCGGCCAGACGCGGTCGGCGCCATCCACCCGATCAGCCAGACCATGGACGAGGTCGTCGCGATCTTCGCGCAGATGGGCTTCGCGGTGGCGGAAGGACCGGAGATCGAGGACGACTTCCACAACTTCACCGCCCTCAACATTCCGCCCGAGCATCCGGCGCGCCAGATGCACGACACCTTCTACCTGCCCGAGCGGGAGGACGGCAGCCGCTACGTGCTGCGCACCCACACCTCGCCGGTGCAGATCCGCACCATGCAGACCCAGACCCCGCCGATCCGCATCGTCGCCCCCGGCCGCACCTACCGCTGCGACAGCGACATGACCCACACGCCGATGTTCCACCAGATCGAAGGCCTGGTGATCGACAAGGCGACCAACTTCGGCCACCTCAAGGGCTGCCTGATCGAGTTCATCGAAACCTTCTTCGAGGTTTCGAACGTGCCGGTGCGGTTCCGGCCGTCGTTCTTCCCGTTCACCGAGCCCTCCGCCGAGGTCGACATCGGCTGCTCCCGCAAGGGCGGCGAGCTGCACATCGGCGCGGGCGCCGACTGGCTCGAAATCCTCGGCTGCGGCATGGTCCACCCCAACGTGCTGACCGCTTGCGGCCTCGATCCGGCCGAGTACCAGGGCTTCGCCTTCGGCATGGGAATCGAGCGCATCGCGATGCTGAAATACGGCATCCCCGACCTTCGCACCTTCTTCGACGCCGATTTACGCTGGCTCAGGCACTACGGCTTCGTGCCCCTCGACCTGCCGACCGTGACCGGAGGACTCAGCCGATGAAATTCACCCTGTCCTGGCTGAAGGAATATCTCGACACCGAGGCCTCGGTCGAAGAGCTGTCCGTGGCGATGACCGCCCTCGGCCTCGAGGTCGAAGGCGTCGAGGACCCGGCGGCGACCCTCAAGGACTTCGTCGTCGCCGACGTGGTCGGCTGCGTCGACCATCCGGATTCCGACCACCTCCACGTGCTCCAGGTGAACACCGGCGCCGAGACCATCCAGGTGGTGTGCGGCGCGCCGAACGCCCACGCGGGGATGAAGGGCATCCTCGCCCGCCCCGGCGTCGCCATGCCCGACGGCATGGTGATCAAGAAGGGCAAGATCCGCGGCGTCGAAAGCCAGGGGATGATGTGCTCGTTCCGCGAACTCGGCCTCGGCGACGACCACGCCGGGATCGTGGAACTGCAGAGCGACGCCCCGGCGGGCACCCCGGTGGTCGAGGTGCTCGCCCTCGACCCGGTGTTCGAAATCTCGGTGACGCCCAACCGCGCCGATTGCCTCGGCGTGCGCGGCGTCGCCCGCGACCTCGCCGCCAAGGGCGTGGGGACGTTCAAGGACGCGCCGAAGCCCGACATCGCGGGCGGCTTCAAAAGCCCGGTGGGCGTGACGCGTGCCTTCCCCGAGGGCAAGGGCGCGGCCTGCCCGATGTTCTCCGGCCGCTATGTGCGCGGCGTCACCAACGGCCCCAGCCCGCAGTGGCTGCAGGATCGCCTCGCCGCCGTCGGCCTGCGGCCGATCTCGGCGCTGGTGGACATCACCAACTATCTCTCGATCGGCCGCGCCCGGCCGCTCCACGTCTTCGACGCCGACAAGCTCGCCGGCGGCATCACCGTCCGCTTCGCCCACGACGGCGAGGAACTGACGGCCCTCGACGGCAAGGCCTACACCCTCGATTCCGGCATGGTCGCGATCTGCGACGACGCGGGCGCCCAGGGCATCGGCGGCGTGATGGGCGGCGAGGCCACCGGCTGCACCGAGGCGACCGTCAACGTGTTCGTCGAATCCGCGCTGTTCGACCCGATCGCGGTGGCCCGCGCCGGGCGCGCGCTGCAAATCGACAGCGACGCCCGCTACCGCTTCGAACGCGGCGTCGATCCCGCCACCACCCTCGACGGCCTCGACCGCGCCGTCGCCCTGATCCTCGAGTTCTGCGGCGGCGAGGCTTCCGACCTCGTGGTCGCGGGCGCCCTGCCGCCCGCGCCCAAGGCCATCGCCTTCCGCCCCGGCCGGATCAAGTCGCTGGGCGGCATCGACGTCGCCACGCCCGAGGTGATCGGCATTCTCGAACGCCTCGGCTGCGCCGTCGCGATCGAGCCGGAGGTGCTCAAGGTCACCCCCCCCACCTGGCGCGCCGACATCACCGGCGAGCACGACCTGGTGGAGGAGGTGCTGCGGGTGTTCGGCTACGACGCTGTGCCCGCCACGCCGATGCCGCGCCTGCCGATGCCCGCCGTGGCCCTCACCGACGCCCAGCGCCGCCGCGCGTGGATGCGCCGCGCCCTCGCCGCCCGGGGCCTCACCGAGGCGGTCACCTTCTCGTTCATGGACAGCCGCCACGCCGCCCTGTTCGGCTGGTCGGACCCGGCGCTCAAGGTCGACAACCCGATCTCGTCGGAACTCGACGTGATGCGCCCCTCGGTGCTGCCCAACCTGATCGCCGCCGCCGCCCGCAACGCCGCCCGCGGCATCGGCGACGCGGCGCTGTTCGAAATCGGGCCGCAGTTCGACGGCCCCAACCCGGGCGAGCAGCGCCTCGTCGCGGCGGGCATCCGCACCGGCAAGACCGGCCCTCGCCATTGGGGCCAGCCGCCGCGCGCGGTGGACGCCTTCGACGCCAAGGCCGACGCCCTCGCCGCCCTCGAGGCGGCCGGAGCGCCTGCCGCCAACGCCCAGGTCAACCGCAACGCCCCGGGCTGGTATCACCCCGGACAGTCGGCCACCATCACCCTCGGCAAGACCGTGATCGCCCAGTTCGGCACCCTCCACCCGGCGGCGGTCAAGGCCCTCGGCCTCAAGGGTCGCGCGGTGGGCTTCGAGGTGTTCCTCGACGCGCTCCCGGCGCCGAAAAAGCGCCCGACCCGCGCCCGGCCGCTGCTCAAGGTCTCGCCCTACCCGGCGGTGGAACGGGACTTCGCCTTCGTCGTCGACGCCACGGTGCCCGCCGACAAGCTCGTCCGCGCCGTCGCCGGAGCCGACAAGGCCCTGGTCCAAAACGTCTCGGTGTTCGACCTGTTCGCAGGCCCGGGCGTTGCCGAAGGCAAAACCTCGATCGCCCTCTCGGTCACCCTCCAGGCCATGGACCGAACCCTGAAGGACGACGAAATCGAAGCCGCCGCCGACAAAATCGTCGCCGCCGTCGCCCAATCCACCGGCGGCACGCTGCGGACGTAAGGCCAGACCAGGGCTCCGCCCTGGACCCGCCAAGGGCCTTGGGCCCTTGGATCCCATTCGTTTTCAAAGGAAAAGGGCCTCCCTGACGGAGGCCCTTTTCCTTTGAAGGTGAGCGCGGGGTCCGGGGGGGCCGAGACCCCCCGGCGGGGTTCAGGGGCAGCGCCCCTGGCCTTACCGTCCCGACGCCACGGTGCCGACGAGGGAAACGACGAGGTCGAGGCCGGTTTCCCAGCGGCCGTAGCCGGATTCGGCATTGACGTGTCCGGCTTCGCCGAGGTCGACGAGGCGGGCGTTCCAGGTTCGGCTCCAGGTTTGCGCGCCGGAGAACGGCATCAGCGGGTCGTTCTGGCTGGCGACGACGAGGGCGGGGATGCCGAGGGGGCGCGGCGGCACGCGGTCTTGCGCCTCAAAGCGTTCGGGATAGGGCGGCGCCACCAGCATCGCGCCCACCACCAGCGGGTCGTCGGCGAGGCAGGCGGCGGCGAGGGCGCCGAGGGAGTGGCCGATCAGGATCGCCGGGCGCTGGCGGATCGCGATCAGGCGGCGGGTGGCGCCGATCCAGAGTTCGATGTCCGGGTTGTCCCAGCGGCTTTGCGTCACCCGCGCGAACGCCGGGCAGAGGTCCTGCCAGAGGGTTTGCCAGTGTTCGGGGCCGCTGTTCTTGAACCCGGGCACCAGCACCAGGTCGAAGCGCGTCGCCGCGTCGGCCAGGGCTTCCAGGGTGCGTGCGAGGTGCTGGGCGATCATCTGCGGCGTCGATCGAAGCGGGGCGGGGTTCGACGTTACTCCGCTTCCGCCCCGGCGCGCCAGTCGCGATCGTCGAGGATCCAGGCGAGGGCACGGGCGTGCATCGCCGCCAGCAGGTCGGCGACGGCGTGGGCGCGGGAGCGGGCGCAGGCGTGGGCGGCCTCGGCGCACAGCAGGCAGGCGCGCGGCGGCAGGCCGAGGTCGCGGCGCGCCACCGCGCCGTGGCGGGTGACGACGTCGAGGTCCCACAGCCGCCCGAGGGGGTGCCGGTCCTCGAGCGCGGCGAGGGCGCGCTTGAGGTCGGCGGCGTCGGCTTCGACCACCAACAGCGCCTCCGGCCCCGCCGCTCCGGTTTCGGCGCGTGCCAGGGACCACGCCCAGCCCAGCGCGTCGAGGAGCCGGGCGAGTTCGGCCAGCGCCGCCGCCTGCACCAGCCGGGCGAGGGCGGAGTCCTTGACCGGCCCGGGCATCACCGGCGTCACCGACGCCGCCGCCGCTCCCGGCGCCGCCGCGAGGGCGGCGTCGCGCAGGGCGACGCGGCGCTCGCGGGCGGCGAGGAGGTCGGCGAGGGCGACCGGCGCGCCGTCCATCAGTCGGCGACCTGCCGCACCACGTCGGCGACGGTGCCGTCGCGGTAGCGGATCACGCCGACGATCTTGTCGAGGAACGGGATCGGCTGCGGCGCCCCGGTGATGGCGAGGGAGCGGCGGTGCAGCTCCTCGATCGGGAACACCGGCAGCCCGGCCTCGCGCAGACGGGCGTCGAGATCGGGGCGGCGGGGGTTGACGGCGACGCCGTGGTCGGTGACCAGCACGCCGATGGTCTCGCCCGGCGTCACCACGGTGGTGACGCGCTCCACCACCGTGGGGATGCGCGAGCGGATCAGCGGCGCCACCACGATCGGCAGGTTGGCCCCGGCGGCGACGTCGGAATGCCCGCCCGAGGCGCCGCGCATCACGCCGTCGGAGCCGGTGATGACGTTGACGTTGAAATCGAGGTCGATTTCGAGGGCGCTCAGGATCACCACGTCCACCCAGTCGCTCAACGCCCCCTTGGAGGTGGGGTTGGCGTAGGTGTTGGTGGAAATCTCGATGTGGCCGGGGTTGACGCGCAGCGATTCGGCGGCCTGGGAATCGAAGCTCTGGGTGTCGTAGAGCTTGCCGATCAGCCCCTTCTGGTGCAGATCGACGATGCTGCCGGTGATGCCGCCGAGGGCGAACGACGCCTTGATCCCCTTGCGCACCATGCGGTCCTCGAGGAAGCGGGTGACCGCGGTGGCGGAGGCGCCCGAGCCGGTCTGGAGCGAGAACCCTTCCTCGAACCAGCCGGAGTGCTCCACCACCTCGGCGGCGAGGCGGGAGATCAGCAGTTCGCGCGGGTTGGAGGTCATGCGGGTGGCGCCCACCGAGATTTTCGCCGGGTCGCCGATCTGCGCCACCTGCACCACGTAGTCCACCTGGTCGTGGCGGATGCTCGCCGGGGCATTGGGGAACGGCACGATCGCCTCGGCCAGCAGCACCACCGTCCTGGCGCGCTCCGCGTCCACCATCGCGTAGCCGAGGGAGCCGCAGCGCGACAGCCCGCTCACCGCGTTGGCGTTGCCGAACGGGTCGGAGGTGGAGACGCCGAGGAACGCGACGTCCACATTCAGCTCGCCCCGGTCCATCAGGTGGACGCGGCCGCCGTGGGAGTGGACGTGGATCGGCTCTTCCATCAGGCCGTGGGAGATCGCCTCGGCGAGCTTGCCGCGCATGCCGGAGGTGTAGATGCGGCGGATCACCCCGGACTTGATGTGCTCGATCAGCGGCGCGTTGCACGACAGCAGCGACGACGGCGCGAGGGTGAGGTCGCGGAAGCCCATCTCGGCGAGCTTCGCCACCACCATGTTGATGGTCTTGTCGCCCTCGCGGAAGCCGTGGTGGAGGGAGATGGTCATGCCGTTCTTGAGGCCGGAGGCGCGGATCGCGTCTTCGAGGCTCTTGCAGAGCTTGCGCTCGTGCCGGGTTTCGGCGGAGGCGACGTGGGCGATCCGCGCGGCGACGCCGGCGAACGGGTCCAATCCCTGGGCGCGGAGGCTGGCGTCGAAACGCCGGGGGTCTGACGTGGTCATCGGAGTGTCCTCGTTCACTTGCGCGTGCCGCCCGCCGCCGCGCGGCGCAGCACCACGCGCGCGTGCTCGACGATCGGCGCGTCGATCATCTTGCCGTTGAGGGCGATCACCCCCAGGCCCTGGGTCTCCGCCTGCTCGGCCGCGGCGACGACGCGGCGGGCGTAGTCCACCTCCTCGACGGTGGGAGCGTAGGCGTTGTGGAGCAGCTCGATCTGCCGCGGGTTGATCAGCGACTTGCCGTTGAAGCCGAGGCGCCGGATCAGGTCCACCTCCTTGAGGAAGCCCGCGTCGTCGTTGACGTCGGGGAACACCACGTCGAAGGCGTCGATGCGGGCGCAGCGCGCCGCGTGCAGCACCGCGCAGCGGGCGTAGTAAAGCTCGGTGCCGTCGCCGCGCTCGGTCTGCATGTCCATCACGTAGTCGAAGGCGGCGAGCGCGATGCCGATCAGGCGCTTCGAGGCGGAGGCGATCGACACCGCGTTGATGACGCCGCTCGCGCTTTCGATCGCCGCCATCAGGCGGGTGGAGCCGACCGCGCGGCCGCAGGCGCGCTCGATGCGCTCCACCTCGGTTTCCAGGCGGTGGACGTCGTCGGCGCTGTCGGTTTTCGGCAGGCGCACCACCTCGACGCCCGCGCGCACCACCGCCTCGAGATCGGCCATGCCGAACGGCGACGACAGCGGGTTGATCCGCACCACCGTCTCGATGCCGTCGTAGAGGCCCGAGCGCAGGGCGTGGAAGGTGAGCATCCGCGCCGCGTCCTTCTCGCGCAGGGAGACCGCGTC
Source organism: Alphaproteobacteria bacterium (assembly GCA_030604885.1). GTDB lineage: Bacteria > Pseudomonadota > Alphaproteobacteria > Rhodospirillales > Rhodospirillaceae > Oleispirillum. Next base: position 17,800 of record JAUVUZ010000019.1, read on the forward strand.
CTCGAGGTCGAACATCACCGAATCCGGCTTGAACACGAACGCGGTGGAGAGCATCGCGGCGTTGGAGCCGGGCATGAACAGCATGCTGCGTCGGAGTTTCATGACAGGGCGCTCCACTCGGCGGTCCACTCCTCGGCGGCGCGCTGCACCACGGTTTGCAGGCGGGCGCGGATCACGCAGTCGAGGGCGCCCTTGTCCTCGATCACCACCAGCGCGGCGGTGACGCCGAGCTTGTCCAGGGTGTCGCGGGCGACCGCCTCGATCTGCGCGCCGAACTGCCGCATCACCTCGCTCTGCAACACGATCTCGAGATCCGGGTGGGGGGCGATGCGCACCATCAGGTCGCTCGATTCGAGCGTGCCTGCCAGGGCTTCTCTAACTATTTTCATAGGGTTCGGGTCCTTTCCTGGGGGAAACGGCGTCGGCCCGGGTCGGCGGGTCGGGGATTTGCGAAGGGGTGCGGCCGGGGCGGTACTTGCCGCGCAGCAGCGCGAGGGTGAAGGGCGGCACCAGGCGGCCGATGCGGCCGAACTGCTCGGCCGCCAGCAGGCGCCGCACCTCGGAGGCGGAAATCGGCACCTCGTCCTGGGTGCGGCGGGGAATCTCCACCACCTCGACCGGCGGATGCGGGGAGTCCGGCCGTTGCAGCCAGTCCTTCATATCGGCGTTGTATTTGCGGGTGGTGATGCAGAACGGCTCGGTGCCGACGAAGCGGCGGGTGATGCCGAGCGCCGGGGCGATGTAGTTGCGGAACAGCAGCAGGTCGACGGCGGTGAAGCAGTCGGCGGCGGCGTTCTTCTCCTTGAAGAAGTAGCTCGAGAAGGTGGCGCGCGAGACCATGTATTCGGACCCCGGGTGCAGGGTCAGGCGCGGCAGGTCCGACACCCCGGCCTTGATCATCGCCAGGCGGTCGCGGTAGGCGATGAACGAGGAATCCTCGGCCACCACGAACAGGTGCAGCCAGTCGCAATGCGCCACCGCGTATTCGACGAGGTGGCGGTGGCCGAAGGTGAAGGGGTTGGCGTTCATCACGATCGCGCCGATGTCGCGCCCCGGCTGCCGCAGCGTGCGCAACTGGGCGCAGTAGCCGCGCATGCCGATCGGGGTGTTCTCCATGAACGCGGCGATCCCCGGCACCTCCACCAGGCGGTGGAAGCCGCAGGCGCGGAAGCGGTCGACGTTGTCGGGCCGGGTGTAGAGGAACAGGTGGTTGTGGCCGCGCGCGTGGGCGAGGTGCGCGATCTCGGTCATCAGCGTGAGGGAGAGGGATTCGCCCTGCTCGGCGGGGGCGATGGCGGCGCATTTGACGATGTTCTTGTCCAGCCCCGCGCAGGCGATCAGGCTGCGGCCGCGCGAGAGGGTGACGAACGCCTCGATGCTCGGCTCGTAGCTCAGGTCGCAGGCTTCGAGCAAAGCCTTGATCTCCGCCCGGGCCGCCGGGTCGGCGGCGGGGTCGACGGTGCAGGAGAGCAGTTCGTTCGTCATCGGCACGCTCATGGGCGAACCTCGGGCCTCGGGACATCGGCTGGAGCATTGTCGCGCGAAAATCCTCCAAGCGTTTGTGGATTCTGCGCGAGCATCTCCGTATTTCCGGCATGGCGCGCATGCCGTTTGCGCAAGCCCCGGCGGTAATCGCCTCCGGGGGTCCCGTGCGGGGACGCCCACCGGCCGGGATGGGGGGAAAAGCCGGTGGGCGCGGGGCGCGTGCGGGGCGCGCCCCGGGGGATCAGACGTGCACCACGCCGAACGCCACCGCGAGCGCCAGCGACGACAGGCTCAGCGCCCACAGCCACGGCATGCAGAACGACAGGTGCTCCTTGAGCGAGATGCCGCCCGCCATGCCGATGGCGAGGTAGGTGGTGGCGGCGTGCGGCGTCACCAGCACGCCGTAGTTCTTGCCGATCAGCATCGCGTAGGACATGTCGAGCGGGTTGACGCCGAACTGCTGGCCCACCTGGATCGCGAGCGGTACCAGGCCGAAGAAGTAGGAGTCGGTGCCGAGCATCATCCCCACCGGCACCGCCAGCACGCCCATGATCAGGTGCAGCAGCGGGCCGAACACGTCGGGGATCACCGAAATCAGCGTCGCCGACATCGCGTCGAGCATCTTGGTGCCGGTGAGCACGCCGAGGAAGATGCCGGTGGTGAGCAGCACCGCGGGCACCGACAGGGCCTCGGCGGCGTGGGCCTTGATGCGCGCGGTCTGTTCCTTGACGCTCGGGTAGTTGACCATCAGCGCGATCGCCAGCCCGAGCATGAAGTCGAAATAGGCGGGCAGCTTGGAGAAGCACAGCAGGCCGATCACGCCGAGGGTGAGGGCGACGTTGAACGGCATCAGCTTCGGCCGCTTGAGCGCCGCGGCGGCGGTCGGGTCGGGGCAGTCGTCGCCGACGCAGATCTCCGCATCCGGCCGGTAGCCCGCGCCGCGCCGCCGCTCCACCATGCCGAGGTAGGCGGCGAACAGCAGCGCGATCACGATTCCCGAGACCTGCACCGGCAGCATGTTCACCCACAGCTCCTGCACGTCCATGCCGGTGATCGCGGCGATGCGCGCGGTGGGGCCGCCCCAGGGCACCAGGTTCATCACCGACATCGCCGCGCCGAGGCACGCCAGCATCACCACCGGCCGCATGTTGAGGCGGCGGTAGACCGGCAGCATCGCCGGGCAGGTGATGAGGATGGTGGAGGCGAGCGCGCCGTCGAGGTGGCCGATCATCGCGATCACGGTGGTGGCGACGGTGACCAGGACGACGTTGTTGCCCGCCTTGCGGGTCAACGCGTCGACCATCTTGTCGAACATCCCGGTGTCGTTCATCACGCAGAAGTAGGTGATGGAAAAGATGAACAGCACCGCCACGCTGGTGGTCTTCTCGACCCCGAACTTGACGTACTTGGCGAGATCGGCCATGCCCGCGCCCGCGAGAAGGGCGGCAACCACCGGAACGATGATGAAGACCACGGCGGGGTGCAGCTTTTCCTGCAACAGCAGGAAGATGATCACCCCGATCATTGCGAAACCAATAAGCGCGAGCATTCTGTTCTGATGCCTCCGAAGGGTCGCCGCGTCGGGTGCCCCTGCCCCCTGGGCGGGCGGCGCGGCGTGCGGGTGGATCGCCCAAGTTTTTTGTCGTTTTGCTCCCCCAAGGCGCAAGCCGCATGCCACCCGCGAATCGGCTTTAATGCGTTGAATTGAAATACATTTACGGCGACTTCCGGTGGCGGCCGTCCGGGTTTCCGGAAATCCGCTCCGGCGTGCGTCCGGATTTCCGGAATCGCCCCTCGGCGGGCCGTTGCGGCGGCGGCGGCGAAGGGCCATGATCCTGGCGAACAGGGTCGGGAGACGCGGTGTGCCGGAACTTTCGGGGATTAGCGTTCGCGCGCGGCTGATCGTCGCGATGGCGCTCAGCCTGCTGCTGCTGGTGGCGGTGGGGGCGTCGTCGCTGCTGGCGATGTCCACGGTGGACCGCGCCACCGCCGAGCTGCACACCCGTTGGATGCCCACGGTGCGGCTGCTGTCGGAGGTCAACTACCGCATTTCCAGCCACCGCCTGCGCTTCGTCCGCGCGGTGTTCACCGCCGACGCCGAGGAGCGGGAGCGGATCTTCGCCGCCGCCGAGGAGCGCAGCGACGACGCCGAGGAGTTGCTGGACATGCTCGAACGCAACCTCGCCGCCTCGCCGGTGGACTTGCAGAACCTGCGCGACATCCGCCGCCTGTGGCACCGCTACCTCGACGAGGAGGCGGACATCCGCGCCCGCCTCGGCAGCCTCTCCGCCGAGGAGTTGGCGTTCCGCATCAACGACCGCTCGCGCTGGGCGTTCAACCTGGTGAAGGACCAGGTCAACGCCGACATCGAGTTCAACAACCAGGGCGCCGACCGCTCGGGCGCCGAGGCGGTGGCCACCTTCGACCGGGCGATGCGGCTCAACCTCTCGCTGTTCGGCTGCGCGCTGGTGCTGATGGTGGGGTTCGTGGCGGTGGTGGTGCGCGGCATCAGCCGCCCGATCGAGCGCCTCACCGACGCGATGCGCCGCCTCGCCGAGGGTGACCGCGCCGCCTCGGTGGCGGGCCTGGGCGGCGGTTCGGAAATCGGCCGGATGGCGGCGGCGGTGGAGGTGTTCCGCGCCTACCTGGTGGAGCGCGACGCCGCCCGCGCCGCCCTCGAGCGCGTCAACGGCGAGCTGGAATCCAAGGTGGAGGCGCGCAACGCCGAGCTGCGCGCCATCAACCGCAACCTCGAGGCCGAGATCGCCGAGCGCACCCAGGCGGTGCGGCAGATGGAGGCGATGCAGGCGGAGCTGATCCGCACCGAGAACCTCGCGGTGATCGGCCAGCTCTCCGCCGGTCTCGCCCACGAACTCAACCAGCCCCTCGCCGCCCTCGCGACGCTGTCGGAGAACGCGGTGCGCTTCCTCGACCGGGGCGACGGCGAGACCGTGCGCTTCAACCTCGACCGCATCACCCACCTGGTGGCGCGCATGGGGGTGCTCACCGGGCGACTGCGCTCGTTCGCGCGCCGCGCCGACGACGGCGTCGAGCCGGTGGACCTGGGCCGCTCGGTGGACAACGCCCTCGCCCTGCTCGGCCACCGCGTCGATTCCGCCCGGGTCGAAACCCGGCCCGCCGCCGCGCCGGTGGTCGCCGCCGCCAACGCCATCCGCGTCGAGCAGATCCTGATGAACCTGATCGGCAACGCGGTGGACGCCACCGCCGCCGCCGCCGAGCCGCGTGTGGAGATTTCCTGGGTGGAGGAAGGCGGCCGCGCGCGGGTGCGGGTGGCCGACAACGGCGTCGGCCTCGCGCCCGAGGTGGCGCACCGCATCTTCGAGCCGTTCTTCACCACCAAGGCCAACGGCGGCGGCCTCGGCCTCGGCCTCGCGATTTCCGCCGACATCGCGCGCGGCTTCGGCGGCGCCCTCGACGCCGCCAACCGCGCCGGGGGCGGCGCGGTGTTCACCCTCGACCTGCCGCTGGCGGACGGAGGCGACGATGCATGACTTCGACGTGCTGCTGATCGAGGACGACGCCGACGTGCGCCTCGGCTGCGAGCAGGCGCTGCGGCTCGAAGGGTTGAAGGTGCGCGCCGTCGCGGCGGTGGAGGAGCTGCCCGGGCCGCTGCCCGACGACTTCCCCGGCGTGGTGGTGTCCGACATCCGCCTGCCGGGGCGGGACGGCCTCGCCTTCCTGCGCGAGGTGGTGGCGGCGGATCGCGGCCTGCCGGTGATCCTGATCACCGGCCACGGCGACGTCGCCACCGCGGTGGGGGCGATGCGCGACGGCGCCTACGACTTCATCCAGAAGCCGTTTTCCTCCCAGTTGCTGGTGGAGGTGGTGCGGCGCGCGCGGGAGAAGCGCGCCCTCGCCCTCGAGGTGCGGGGGCTGCGGCGGCGGCTGGCGGAGTTGAGCGGGCTGGACGGCCGCCTGATCGGCCGCTCCGCCGCGATGCGGGCGGTGCGCGACACCATCGCGCGGATCGCCCCCAGCCGCGCCGACGTGCTGGTGGAGGGCGAAACCGGCACCGGCAAGGAGCTGGTGGCGCGCTGCCTGCACGATCTCTCCGGCCGCCCCGGGCAGTTCGTCGCGCTCAACTGCGGCGGATTGCAGGAAACCCTGTTCGAAAGCGAGATTTTCGGCCACGAGGCCGGGGCCTTCACCGGCGCGGTGAAAAAGCGCGTCGGCAAGATCGAATACGCCGCGGGGGGCACCCTGTTCCTCGACGAGATCGAAAGCATGCCGATGGCGATGCAGATCAAGTTCCTGCGGGTGTTGCAGGAGCGGGTGATCGAGCGCCTCGGCTCCAACCGCCAGGTGCCGGTGGATTTCCGCGTCGTCGCCGCCACCAAGGTGGACCTCGCCGAGCACTGCCGCGCCGGGCTGTTCCGCACCGACCTCTACTTCCGCCTCAACGTCGCGGCGATCGGCCTGCCGCCGCTGCGCGGCCGCCGCGAGGACATCCCCCTGCTGCTGGAGCACTTCGTCGCCCAGGCGGCGGCGCGCCACGGCCGCGAACCGGCGGAAATCGGCGACGACGCGCTGCGCGAGATGATGGCCTACGCCTGGCCCGGCAACATCCGCGAGCTGCGCAACGTCGCCGAGCGCCACGTGCTCGGCATCGGCGCCCCCCTCGGCGCCACCGGCGCGGCGCCGGTGCCTCTGGCCGACGCGGTGGAGGCGTTCGAGCGCTCGCTGATCGCCGAGGAGCTGCGCCGCCACGACGGCAATCTGGTGAAAACCGCCAAGGCCCTCGCCACCGCCAAGTCGACCCTGTTCGACAAGATCCGCAAATACGGCCTCGACTAGGCTGCCCACCCGATCCGCGCCAGCACCTCGGCGCGGGAGACCCCGGCGGCGCGCAAGTCGGCGAGCGCCGGGGCGCCGTCGCGCTTGGCGAGGCGGCGGCCCTCGGCGTCGGCGAGCAGGGGGTGGAAGCGGTATTCGGGCGTCGGCAGGCCGAGGAGATGCTGGAGCAGGCGGTGCAGGTGGGTGGCGTCGGCGAGGTCGGCGCCCCGGGTGACGCAGGTGATCCCTTGCGCCGCGTCGTCCACGGTGACGGCGAGGTGATAGGAGGCGGGGGCGTCGCGCCGCGCCAGCACCGCGTCGCCGAAAATCTCCGGGGCGGCGGCGCGTATTCCCGCGTCGCGGTCGCGCCACGCCAGCGGCGGCGCCCCGGCGAGGGCCTTGGCGACGTCGAGCCGCCAGGCGTGGGGCTGCCCGGCGGCGATGCGGCGGCGCGCCTCATCGCGCGGCAGGGCGCGGCAGGTGCCGGGGTAGAGCGGCCCGTCCGGCCCCTGGGGGGCGGAGGCGGAGGCGGCGATTTCCCGCGCGATCTCGGCGCGGGAGCAGAAGCAGGGGTAGAGCAGCCCTTGCGCCCTCAGCGCGTCGAGGGCCTCGGCGTAGGCGGACAGGCGGCGGGATTGCCGCCACACCGGCTCGGGCCAGTCGAGGCCGAGCCAGCGCAGGTCGGCGAAAATCCCCTCCACGAACGCCTCGCGGCAGCGCCCCGGGTCGATGTCCTCGATCCGCAGCAGGAAGCTGCCGCGCGGCCCCGCCTCGCGCGCCGCGAACAGCGCGGCGAGGGCGTGGCCGAGGTGCAGGCGCCCGGTGGGGCTGGGGGCGAAACGGGTAACGTCGGCGGCGCTCATGGCGGCGGGATCATCCCGCGTTCCCGGGATTCCCGCAACCGGAACAAACGGTAACAATCCTGTGATGCAAGATCGGGGGTGTCATGGTATACCCGACACCATATGTCGTGCCCAGTGCGGCAGAGTGGGCGGGACGATCCTGGATCGGGAGGTTGGATGACCTTCGACGGGGATTTGGCGCCGGTTCTGGTGCTCAACGCGGACTACCGCCCGCTGAGCTACTTCCCGCTGTCGCTGTGGTCGTGGCAGGACGCGATCAAGGCGGTGGTGTCCGAGCGCGTCCGGGTGCTCTCCGAATACGACACGGTGGTGCGCTCGCCGTCGGTGGCGATGAAGCTGCCGAGCGTGATCGCCCTCAAGGACTACGTGCCGACGGCGCGGCGCCCGGCGTTCACCCGATTCAACGTGTTCCTGCGCGACCGCTTCTGCTGCCAATACTGCGGCAGCCGCTTTCCCACCCACGATCTGACCTTCGACCACGTGATGCCCCGCTCGCGCGGCGGCCGCACCAGTTGGGAGAACGTCGTCACCGCCTGCCAGTCGTGCAACCTCGAAAAGGCCGACCAGCTGCCCGGCCGGGGCTTCCGCCCGATCCGCGCGCCGGAGCGGCCCACCACCTTCGAGTTGCAGGAAATCGGCCGCGCCTTTCCGCCCCTGCACCTGCACAAGAGTTGGTGCGACTACCTCTACTGGGACACCGAGCTGGAGGAGTGAGGGTCAGAAGCGGCCGGAGAAGCGGCGCTCCCGCCAGATCCGCGCCTCGAAGATCAGCCCCAGCCCGGCGAGGGTGAGGAACGACGACCAGATCAAGTTCCAGGTGGTGAGGGAGAGGCCGAACACCTCCCACGGCACCGCGTCGCACCGCGCCTTGGGCTTGGTGGAGAGCGCGGTGGACAGGTCGTCGAGGGTCATCGGCGCGGCGAGGTTTTCCCCGGTGCAGCCGTTGGACCCGGCCCACCACGCCTGCTCCACCCCCAGGTGATAGAGCGCCAGGCCCGCGCCCGCGGCGAACAGCACGGTGGCGAACATCACCACGGTGCGGCGCTTCGAAGGCCCGAGCGGCAACAGGCTGCCGAGCAGGCCGAAGCCCGCCGCCACCGCGTAGGGGATGCGCTGATAGGTGCAGAGAAGGCAGGGCTCGACGCCGAATCCGTATTGCAGGGTGAACGCGAAGCCGAGGCTGATGAGACTGACGACCGCGATCCAGGTGCAGACGCGGGCGTCGAGGGGACGGGACATGAAACCCCCAGGCTTGAGTATCAGTTCGCGAGAAACTTAAGCGCGACGAAGCCGCCGATCAACAGCGCGAAGAAGATCGTGGCGAGTTTGCCGAGGTGGGCCTCGATGAACGCGCGGATCGGCGCGCCGAACTTCCACAGCAGCCAGGCGATGAAAAAGAACCGCAGGCCCCGCGCCAGCACCGAGGCGACGCCGAACACCAGCGGGTCGAGGCCGGTCATCCCCGAGGCGATGGTGATGACCTTGTAGGGGAACGGCGTGACTCCGGCGCCGAACACGATCCACGCGCCCCAGTGGTTGTAAAGCTCCTGGAACGTCGAGAACTTCGCCATGTAGCCGTAGAACCGCAGGATCGGCTCGGCCACCTGGTCGAACAGGAACATGCCGATGCCGTATCCGGCGAAGCCGCCCACCACCGAGGCGACGGTGCAGACCGTCGCCACGCGCCACGCCTTGTCGCGCGCCGCCAGCACCATCGGGATGATCAGCACGTCGGGCGGAATCGGGAACACCGAGCTTTCCACGAACGCGACGATCGCGAGGGTGAGCATCGCATGGGGGGTGACGGCCTGGGCCATGGTCCAGTCGTAGAGGCGTCTCAGCACGGTGGGCGTCCGCTGGTGGATGGGGTTTCGTGTGTATCAGCGCCCGCGCGGCGCGGCAATCACAACACCGCGCGGCGGATCATGTTGAGGCCGACGACGAGCAGGGTGACGCCGACGATGGTCTTGAAGCCCTTCTGCGGCACCCGGTCGCGCAGCTTGGCGCCCAGGTGCATCGCCCCGGCCACCAGCGCCCAGCCCGCCGCCGAGAGCACCCACACCGGCAGCGGCGCGAACCCGGCGGCGATCAGGCCGAGCATCAGCGGCAGCTCGCCGATCAGGAAGGCGACGCCCATGGCGCGGATGAAGGTGTTCTTGTCGAGTCCGAGGGTGAAGAGGTAGGGCGTCACGGTGGGGGCGAAAAAGCTGCTCATCCCGCCGATCACGCCGGACACCAGCCCCACCGCCGGGCGCAGGCGCCGGTCCACCCGCGCCGAGAGCACCGGCTGCCAGCCCGCCAGGGTGGTGGTTGCGAACAGCGCCACCAGGGTGCCGAGGATCAGCTCCGCGTGGTCCACGTGCACCTGGGTGATGATCGCCGCGCCGACGATCGCGCCCAAGGTCATCGGCACCAGGAAGCCGCGGAAGCGCAGCGCGGTTTCCACCATGCTGCCGCCGCTCTGCGCCTGGAGGAAGTTGGAGCCGAGGATCGGCAGGGTCATCACCGCGATCGCCGAGCGCGGGTCCATCACCGTCGAGATGATCGGGATCGCGATCATCGGCAGGCCGAGGCCGACCACGCCCTTGACGAACCCGCCGAGCAGCACGGCGACGGCGAGCACGGCGTAGTCGACGGCGGTCAGGTGGCCGAAGGCGAGGTCCACGGGTCGGTCTCCAGGCTGGCGACGAGTTCGGCGAGCAGGCGCACCCCCCAGCCGCGCGGGCCGTGGCGTTCGCGGTCGGTGGCGGCGGGAGCGTCGGCGGTTCCGGCGATGTCGAGGTGCGCCCACGCCCCCGCCCCGGCGAAGCGCGAGAGGAAGCTCGCGGCGTGGATCGCGTCGGGCACCGTGCCCCAGGCGCAATTCTTGATGTCGGCGACGGGCGAATCGAGGGCGTCGTCGCCCGCCCGCATCAGCGGCAGGCGCCACACTGGTTCGCGCGCGGCGTCTCCGGCGCGGGCGAGGCGCTCCGCCGCCGCGTCGCTCGGGGTGAACAGACCGGCGCGCCAATGGCCGAGGCTGCGCACCACCGCCCCGGTGAGGGTGGCGAGGTCCACGGTGAGGAACGGCGCGAAGGTGGCGGCGGCGTAGGCGAGCGCGTCGGCCAGCACCAGCCGCCCCTCGGCGTCGGTGTCGACGATCTCCACGGTGGTGCCGTCGCAGGCGGCGACCACGTCGCCCGGGCGGGTGGCGGCGGCGCCCACGGCGTTCTCGGCGATCGCCAGCAGGCCCACCACCCGCAGCGGCGTGTTCCACGCGGCGGCGGCCTTGAGGGCGCCCAGCACCGCGGCGGCGCCGCCCATGTCGCCCTTCATCTCCTCCATCCGCTCGGCGGGCTTGATCGAAATGCCGCCGGTGTCGAAGACGATGCCCTTGCCCACCAGCGCCAGCGGCGCCGACGCCGGGTCCGCCCCCGGCCATTCGAGCACCACCAGGCGCGGCGGCCGCGCCGACGCCCGGCCGACTGCGGCGATCAGCCCCAGCCTGGCGGCGTCGAGGGCGCCGCCCACCAGCGAGGTGACCGAAACCCCCAGTTCCGCCAGGCTCTGCGCCTCCGCCTCCAGCTCGGCGGGGCCGAGGCGGTTGGCGGGCAGGTGCACCAGGCCGCGCGCCCACAGCGTCGCCTCCACCACCGGCGCGCGGCGCGCCCACAGCTCGGCGGCGAGTTCGGGATCGCGGGTGAGAACGGTCGCCTCGGTGGGGCTGGCGTCGTCGTCGGAGGGGCGGGAGCGCAGGGTCGGCAGCGGCTCGGCACGCAGGATCAGTCCTTCCGCCAGCGCCACCGCCGCCACCGCGCCGAGCGGCGCCTCCACCGACACGTGGCCGACGCCCGGCCGCGCGGCGGCGGCGCCGATGCGGCGGCCGAGGGTTTCGGCGGCGTCGGGGGTGAGGGCGGCGTCCGCCTCGACCCCGGCGAAGCCGGAGAAGCCGCCCGCGGCGTCGGCGAACAGCACGCAGCCGAGGTCGGAAACCTCGGCTGCGGCGGTGCGGGGCCGGATGCGCGCGTCCGCGTGGGCGGGCGCGGCGTCCGGCGGGGCGAAGCGAACCCGGATCACTTCTTCCCCTTCTTACCCGGCTTTTTCGCCGGGGCCGGGGCCGCGGCGGATTCGTAGTGGGTGGCGATCATCCGTTCCAGCAGGCGCACGCCGAAGCCGGAGGCGCCCTTCGGCGCGGTCGGCAGCGCCTTCTTGGTCCACGAGACGCCCGCGATGTCGAGGTGCGCCCAGGCGACCCCCGGCTGCACGAACCGCTTGAGGAACTGGGCGGCGGTGATCGAGCCGCCCTCGCGGCCGCCGACGTTCTTCATGTCGGCGATGTCGGACTTGATCTGCTCGTCGTAGGCGTCGCCCATCGGCATCCGCCACAGCGCCTCGCCCACCTCGGCGCCCGCGTCGGCGAGCATCTTCGAGAGTGCGTCGTCGTTGGAGAACAGGCCCGCGTGGTCGTTGCCGAGCGCGATGACGATCGCGCCGGTGAGCGTCGCCAGGTCCACCACCGCCTTGGGGCGGAAGGTTTCCTGCGCGTACCACAGGGCGTCGGCGAGCACCAGTCGGCCCTCCGCGTCGGTGTTGATGACCTCGATGGTCTGGCCCGACATCGAGGTGACCACGTCGCCCGGGCGCTGCGCGGTGCCCGAGGGCATGTTCTCCACCAGGCCGATGATGCCGACGACGTTGGCGGCGGCCTTGCGGCGGGCGAGGATGCGCATCAGCGCGGTGGTCACCGCCGCGCCGCTCATGTCGGTCTTCATTTCCTCCATGCCGCCGGCGGGCTTGATCGAGATGCCGCCGGTGTCGAAGCACACGCCCTTGCCGACGATCGCCACCGGCGCGTCGTCCGGGTTGCCGCCCATCCAGCGCATCACCACCAGCTGCGACTCGCGCTCCGACCCCTGGCCGACGCCCAGCAGCGATCCCATGCCGAGCTTCGCCATCTCCTTCTCGCCCAGCACCTCGACGGCGACGCCGTCCTTTTCGAGGGTCTTGGCGATTTTCGCGAAGGCTTCCGGGTGCAGCACGTTGGCGGGTTCGGAGATCAGGTCGCGGGCGAACGCCACGCCCTCGGCCACCGCCGCCAGCGGCTGCCAGGCGGACTTGGCGGCGACGGTGTCGGCCACCAGCGCGGTGACGGTCTTGAGGGTCGGCTTGTCCTCGGCCTTGAGCTTGGTGCGGTAGGTGTCGAAGCGGTAGGCGCGCAGCACCGCGCCGAGCGCCGCGTGGGCGGCGAGGGTGGCGGCGGAGAGCTTGGCGTCGGCCAGCACGTCGACGGCGATGGCGAGGTCGGTGCCCTTGCCCTTTTCGGCGGCCACCAGGGCGGCGGCGCCGAAGCTCTCGAAGCGGCGGGCGTCGAGGGACTCGGGCTTGCCGAGGCCGATCAGCACCACGCGGTCGAGGCCCACGCCCGCGGGCGCGAGCAGTTCGAGCACCTGGTCGGCCTTGCCGGTGAAGCGCGAGGCGGCGATGGCGCGGCCGACGGCGCCGCCGATGGCGGCGTCCAGGTCCTTGGCCGAGGGGGTGAGGGTCGGACCTTCGAGAACGCCGACGGCGAGGCACCCGGATTTCGGCAGGCCGGGTTGGGCGAATGCGACTTTCATGGAGACGGTTCCTTGGTTTGCGAAAGCGGCGGCGCATCCGGTGCGCACGGAATGATGCCTTCGATATTGCCCGGAGTTTGCCGCCATGCAAGCCGCCGGTGAGGATTTTCAGGACTTTGACGGAATCGTCACGGCGCGGCGGCGGCCGCCCCAGTCGCCCGGCGGGCCGTCGAACACGCCGGGAACGGCGGCGCCGCAGGCGCGGCAGCGGCCCCGGTCGTCGAGATGGCAGGCGATCAGATCGTAGCCCGCCCGCACCAGCGCCGCCGCGCCGCAGCCTGGACAGCGGGCGGTCTCCTCCTCCGCGTCGGCGAGGTTGCCGAGGTAGACGAACCGCAAGCCCTCGGCGCGGGCGAGGTCGCGGGCGCGGCGAAGGGTTGCGGGCGGCGTCGGCGGGCGGTCGCGCATGCGGTGCGCGGGGTGGAAGGCGGAGAGGTGCAGCGGCACGTCGGGGGAGAGCTCGGCGGCGACCCACGCCGCCAGCGCCGCGATCTCGGCGTCGCCGTCGTTGACGCCGGGGATCACCAGGGTGGTGATTTCGATCCAGGCGCGGCTGGCGTGGACGCCGTGGCGCAGGGTGTCGAGCACCGGCCCGAGCCGCGCGCCGCACAGGTGGCGATAGGTGGAGTCGGAGAACGCCTTCAGGTCGATGTTCACCGCGTCGAAGGCGGCGAAGAACTCGGGCCGCGCCGCCTCGGCGAGGTATCCGGCCGACACCCCGAGCATCCGCAGCCCCCGGCCGCGCACCGCGGCGGCCACCTCGGTGGCCCACTCCAGCGCGATCAGCGGCTCGTTGTAGGTGATCGCCACCGAACGGCAGCCCTCGCGCAGCGCGGCGGCGGCGATCGCCTCGGCGTCGTGCGCGGGGCCATGGCCGCCCCGCGCGCCGGAAATCGCCCAGTTCTGGCAGCACGCGCAGGCGAGGTTGCAGCCGAAGCCGCCGAACGACAGCGTCGCCGAGCCGGGCAGCACGTGGGCGAACGGCTTTTTTTCCACCGGGTCGATGCAAAAGCCGCTGCTCCGCCCCCACGTCGAAAGATGCAGCCGCCCGCCCGCGTTGACGCGCGCGCCGCAGCGGCCCGCCGCCCCCGGCGCGAGGACGCAGACGTGGGGGCAGAGGGTGCAGCGGACACCGCCGGAGTCGCCATGGGGCTGCCAGTAGCGCGCTTCGGTCATGATTTTCCTTGCCAGAGCCGCGATGCTGCGCTCAATACCGAACAGATTGCCGCCGCACCATTCGTCAGCACAAGGATAACAGGATGAGCGAGACCTCCACCCGCGTTCGCCCCGCCGCCGTCGCCGGAATGTTCTATCCCGCGGACGCCGAGGAGCTGCGACGCGCGGTGCGGGATCACCTCGCCGCCGCCGAACCGGCCGCCGAGCCGCGCGTCCCCAAGGCGGTGGTGGTGCCGCACGCGGGCTACCGTTATTCCGCGCCGGTGGCCGCGGCGGCCTACGCCCGGCTCGCCCCGGCGCGCGGCCGGGTGCGCCGGGTGCTGCTGATCGGCCCCACCCACCGCGTCGCGGTGGCCGGGTTCGCGCTCTCCAACGCCGAAACCTTCGCCACCCCGCTCGGCTGCGTGAAGGTGGACACCGACGGCACCGCGCGCCTGGCGCGCCGCCCCGACGCCCAGGCGATGGACCTGGCCCACGCCCAGGAGCACGCCCTCGAGGTGCAGTTGCCGTTCCTGCTCGAAACCCTGGGGCCGGACGTGGAAATTCTCCCCGTGCTCGCCGGGCAGGTGAGCGCCGAGGCCGCCGCCGGGCTGCTGGAGGCCGAGTGGGGCGGGCCGGAAACCCTGATCGTGGTGAGTTCCGATCTCTCCCACTACCTCGCCTACGACGACTGCGTCACCCTCGACGAGGTCACCCGCCACGCCATCGAAACCCTGGCGCCGGAAAAGATCGACCGGCCGCAGGCGTGCGGGCGGCTGCCGCTCGCCGGGCTGCTGCTGTGCGCCAAGCGCCGCGGCATGGAGGTGAAGACCCTCGACTTGCGCAACTCGGGCGACACCGCCGGGCCGCGCGGCCAGGTGGTGGGCTACGGCGCCTGGGCGTTCTACGACGCGCCGGAGGTGCCGCCGGTGACCCAGAGCCACGGTGCCAGCCTGCTGGCGCTGGCGCGGGATTCGATCCGCAACGGCCTCGAGACCGGCACGCCGCTGCCGATCGATTACGAACACCTGCCGGCGGAACTGGCGGATTTCGGCGCGAGCTTCGTGTCGCTCTATCGCCGGGGGCGCCTGCGCGGCTGCGTCGGCTCCACCCGGCCGAGCCGCAGCCTCGCCGAGGACATCGCCGCCAACGCCTTCGCCGCCGCGTTCCGCGACGAACGCTTCGATCCGCTGGAGGCGGACGAGCTGGACGGCCTCGAGATTTCCGTGGCGGTGCTGAGCCCGCTCGACCCCCTGCGCTTCGGCAGCGAGCGCGAGCTTCTGGCCCAGCTCGACATCGGCGAGGACGGGCTGGTGATCGCCGACCACGGCCGCCGCGCGGTGTTCCTGCCGCAGGTGTGGGGCAACCTGCCGGACCCGGCGGTGTTCCTCGCCCAGCTCAAGATCAAGGCCGGGCTGCCGCTGGCAGAAAGCCCGACCCTCCAGGCGTGGCGTTTCCGCGTCGACACGGTGGGCCGCGACGCCAAATGACCGAAGTCGTCGGGGCCGATGCGGAGAGCTGCCGCCGCGCCGGGGCGGCGCTGGCGGCGGGCAGGCTGGTGGCCTTCCCCACCGAGACCGTCTACGGCCTCGGCGGCGACGCCCGCGACGACGCCGCGGTGGCGGCGATCTTCGCCGCCAAGGGGCGCCCGAGCTTCAATCCGCTGATCGTCCACGTCGCCGACCTCGCCGCCGCCGAACGCCTCGGCGCGTTCTCCGCCACCGCGCGGGCGCTGGCGGCGCGCTTCTGGCCCGGGCCGCTCACCCTGGTGGTGCCGCGCCGGGCGGATGCCGGAATTTCCGCCCTGGTGTCCGCCGGGCTGCCGAGCCTCGCCATCCGCGTGCCCGCGCATCCGGTGGCGCGGGCGGTGCTGGCGGCGGCCGCGTGCCCGGTGGCTGCGCCCTCCGCCAATCCCTCCGGCCGGGTCTCGCCCACCACCGCCCGCCACGTGCGCGCCGGTCTCGACGGCCGCGTCGACCTGATCGTCGACGGCGGCCGCTGCGCCGTGGGGGTGGAGAGCACGGTGCTCGACCTCACCGGCGAAACCCCGACGATCCTCCGCCCCGGCGGCGTCACGCCAGAGGACGTGGCCGCCGTCACCGGCGGGCCGGTGGGCCGCGCCGCCACGCCGCACGCGCCCTCGGCCGCCGCGCCCCTGCTTTCCCCCGGCATGCTCGCCAGCCACTACGCCCCGGCGACGCCGGTGCGGCTGGGTGCGGACGCGGCGGACGCGGGCGAGGCGCTGCTGGGCTTCGGCGCGGTGGCGGGGGCGACCCTCAACCTCAGCCCGGCGGGGGACCTCGCCGAGGCCGCCGCCAACCTCTTCGCCATGCTTCGGCAATTGGACGAGGGGGGATATCGTGCTATTGCGGTTTCGCCGATCCCCGACCGGGGCATCGGTCTGGCGATCAACGATCGCCTCGCGCGCGCCGCCGCTCCCCGCGGCGACTGACGGAACACACCACGGACATTCGAGGACGACGATGGGCCAGGACGGGTTGGTGGACGGGTTGAGGGCGATCGTCGGCGACGCCAACGTGATTACCGACGCCGCCGGCATGGAAACCTACATGAACGAGGAGCGCGGCCTGTTCCACGGCCACGCCCGCGCGGTGGTGCGGCCCGGATCCACCGCCGAGGTGGCGGCGGTGGTGCGCGCGTGCGCGGCCGCCGGGGTCAAGGTGGTGCCGCAGGGCGGCAACACCGGCCTGGTGGGCGGCGCGGTGGCCGACACCGGCGCGGTGATCGTGGCGATGGCGCGGATGAACGCGATCCGCGCCCTCAACCCCGACGACTTCACCATGACGGTGGAGGCGGGCTGCGTGCTCGAGGACATCCGCGACGCGGCGGAGAAGGCGGGCTGCCTGTTCCCGCTTTCGCTCGGCGCCCAGGGGAGCTGCCAGATCGGCGGCAACCTCGCCACCAACGTCGGCGGCATCAACACCCTGCGCTACGGCACCGCGCGCGACAACGTGCTCGGCCTCGAGGTGGTGCTGCCCGACGGCCGGGTGTGGAACGGCCTGCGCGCGCTCACCAAGGACAACACCGGCTATTCGCTGCGCAACCTGTTCGTCGGCTCCGAGGGCACCCTCGGCATCATCACCGGCGCGGTGCTCAAGCTCTACCCCAAGCCGATCGCCACCGAGACCGCGTTCTGCGCCCTGCCCGACCTCGACGCGGCGCTGCCGCTGCTCGACCGGGCGCGCCGCATGAGCGGCGATTCGGTCTCCGCCTTCGAGCTGATCTGCCGCGACGGCGTGCGCCTCTCCTCCACCTACATCGCCGGGATCACCGACCCGCTGGACGCGCCGCACCCGTGGTACGCGCTGGTGGAGTTCTCCACCGCCAGCCCGGCGGTGCCGCTGCGCGACACCTTCGAGAAATTCCTCGAATCCGCGTTCGAGGACGGCGTGATCGTCGACGCGGTGATCGCCGAAAGCCTGGAGCAGCGCCGCAACCTTTGGCGCATCCGCGAGGAACTGCCGGAGGCGCAGAAGTACGAGGGCGGTTCGATCAAGCACGACGTGTCGGTGCCGGTGCGGTCGATCCCCGACTTCATCCGCCGCGCCAGCGAGGCGGTGGTGCGGGTGGTGCCGGGGTCGCGGCCGGTGCCGTTCGGCCACATGGGCGACGGCAACATCCACTTCAACGTCTCCCAGCCCGCCGGGGCGGAGGTGGACAAGGACGAATACCTGAGCCACTGGCACGAGATGGGCGCGGCGGTCTACGACATCGTCACCGAGCTGGGCGGTTCGTTCTCCGCCGAGCACGGCGTCGGCCGCCTCAAGGTGGCGGACCTCGCGCGCTATCGCTCCGCCGAGGAGATCGACCTGCTGAAGCGCATCAAGGGGGCGATCGACCCGGACAACCGGATGAACCCGGGCGTGTTCTTCGCCCCCTGACGGCCGGTCACATGGTGTAGGTCGGCGCGCCGTCGCCGGTCTTGGGCGGCGGCGGCGGGTTGATCGCCGCCTTCACCCCCTCGCGCAGGGCCAGCGCCACCGCCTGGGTGCGGTTGGTGGCGCCGATCTTGCGGAAGACGTTGCGCAGGTGCGACTTGATGGTGATCTCGGTGAGGCCGAGCACCTTGGCGATCTCCTTGTTGGAGGCGCCGCCGACGAGCTGGGTGAGGATTTCGTATTCCCGCCGCGTCAGCGCCGAGAGCGGCGAGCGCTCGCTCGGCTGGCTCGGGTCGGCGGTCAGCGCGGGCGCCGCGTCGGCCACCAGAACCTCCGCCGGATAATAGGGCACGCCGCACAGGATCAGACGCAGGGCGTGCAGCATGGCGGTACCGTTGAGCGACTTGGGCAGGTACCCCGAGACGCCCAGGCGCATCGCTTCGATCACGTCGGAGCGGGTCACCCAGCCGGTGACGATCACCACCCGCACGTCGGGAAAGGCGCGGCGCAGGCGCAGCACGCCGTCGGTGCCGTCCATGCCCGGCATGCGCAAGTCGAGCAAGACCAGATCCGGGGTTTCGGACGCGAGAATTTCGTGGGTGCTAGGATAATCGCAAGATTCGAAAATCGCGACGTCGTCGCTGATCTTGGATACGAAAGGTTTGAGACCGTCCCGCAACAACGCATGATCGTCGGCGATCAGGACCTTCATCTTGAAGTCTCCGTCAAAGGGTTTTGGCGCGGGCGGCGCGGCGGAACGAACGGACCATCCATCCCAGAATGATACTTTAGCATGAGTTGGGCAAGGGCCGGATGGAGCATGTCTCACGCCAGGCCCTTGAGGGTGGCCGCCAGTTCCCGCAGCGACACCGGCTTGCGCAGCACCGCGTCCACTCCGCCTTCCAGGTCGGCCAGGGCCTCCCGGTCGCGCAGGGGTTGCCCGGTGACGACGACGATGGCCACGTGGGGATATTCGGCGGCGGTCTCGGCGATCAGCTGGAAGCCGTCGCCGTCGGGCATCGAGAGGTCGGTGACGAGGATGTCGACGTGTTCGGCCTCCAGCGCGGCGCGGGCGGCGCGGCCGCTGCCGACGGTGACGACGCGGTGGCCGCCCCGTTCGAGGAAACGCTTGATCTCGGCGGTGGCGAGCGGTTCGTCGTCGGCCACCAGGATCGTCATCGCCGGGGCGTCGCCCGCGTCGTCCGGCACCGCGGGCGGCGGCGCGGCGTCCTCCGGCGGCGCCTCGGCGCGCGGCAGCGTCGCGCGGAAGCGGCAGCCGCCCGAGGCCAGGTTCTCCGCCTCGATGCGCCCGCCCATGGCGGCGACGAGATCGAGGCTGATGGAGAGGCCGAGGCCGGTGCCGAGGCCCTCGGTCTTGCGGGTGAAGAACGGCTCGAACAGGTGCGGCAGGTCCTCGGGCCGTACCCCGGTGCCGGTGTCGGTCACCTCGATGCGCACCCACGGGCGGCGGTCGCGGCCGATCTCCTCCCCCAGGGTCACCTCGATCCGCCCGGGGCGCACCGGATCGGCGGCGCGGCGCTCGACGATCGCGTCCACCGCGTTGCGCAGCAGGTTCACCAGCACCTGCTCCAACTGGCGCGGATGGCCCACCACCGGCACCGGCCGGTCCGGCGGCGCGAAGGCGACGGAAATGCCGAGGCTCGAACACTGCGGCGTCATCAGCGCCACCGCCGCGCCCACCGCCGCGACGGTGTCGAAGCTCTTGCGCGTGCCGCCGTCGCGGCGGCTGAACGCCTGCATGTAGTCGATGGTCTCGCGCAGGCGGTCCGACTGGGCGCCGATGGTCTCGAACTTGCCGCGGATCGTCGCCGCGTCGCCGTCGTCGAGGGAGAGCAGCGCGCTCTCGGCGGCGAGGCGGATGATGTTCAGGGGCTGGCTGATCTCGTGGGCGAGGGAGGCGGACATCTCGCCCAGCAGCGCCAGCTTGGCGGTGTGGCGCAGGGTTTCCTCCATCTGCCGCGCCTCGGTGGCGTCCTCGACGATCAGCAGCCAGGCGTCTCCGGCGCCGCCCATGCGCGACAGCACGATCCGCGCGTGGCCCAGGTCGGCGGCGCGGCGCAGGCGGCTTTCGCCCCGCGCCGCGCCGGTTTCCGCCGCGGCGAACAGGTCGGCGAGCGCCGGGCGCGCCTCGGGCAGCCAGTCGGCCGGGTCGGCCCCGGCGAAGGCGGCCTCCTCGGCGCCGGTGATCGCAAGGAACGCCGGGTTGACGGTGCGCACCCGGCCGTCCGCGTCGAGGGTGAGAATGCCGAACGGGGTGGTCTCGATGATGCCGCGGAACCGCTCCTCGCTCTGGCGCAGGCGCTCGGAGGCGGCGCGCAGCTCGGTGACGTCGGTGATGATCGCGAAGTGGCCGGAGCGGCGGCCGCTCGCGCCCTTGAGCGGCGCGGCGGAGATCAGCACGAAGCGCCCTCCCGGGCAGGCCAGCGCCGCCTCCACCGAGCGCGGTTCGCCGCCGCCGAACAGCGGCGCCAGCCCGGCGCGGCTTTCGTCGCGCACCAGGTCTTCGAGGGCGCGGCCGAGCAGCGCCATGTCGGAGCCGCCGAACCACGAGACGAAGCGCGGGTTGGCGAACACCACCCGGTGGTCGCGGTCGAGCACGATCACGCCCTCGGTGATGGTCTCCACCAGCAGGCGGTAGCGGTATTCGCTTTCCACCAGGGCGAGTTCGCGCTGGCGCTCGGCGGTCACGTCGCTGCAGCTGACCAGGCGGCCGCCCGAGGCCATCGGGTACTCGGCCACCCGCAGCACCGCGCCGCCCGGCATCGGCACCAGGAAGGCGCCGGTCGCGCCGCGCCGGAGCGCCAGCCAGGTTTCGGCGGAGGCGCGGCCGAGGGCGGCGGCGGCCTCGAGGTTTTCGGAAAACGTGAGGGAGCGCACCAGCGGCACCCCCAGCAGGTCCCACGCCTGTTCGAACGCGGGGTTGAAGGCGAGGACCCCGTCGTCGGCGTCGAGCAGCAGAATCCCCTCGCGGAACGTGGCGAAGGCTTCGGCGAGCAGGGCGGGAAGGGAGTCTGGGGCGCGGCGCATCGGTTCCCTTTCAGAGACCGGAGGCCACCATAGCACGCCGCGCCGCGCCAAAGGAGGTGCGAAACCGCCGCCGCCGACGTATGCTACGGCTATTGCGTATGATTTTCACGGCGAGGTTCCTTCGATGACCGATCGCGTCACCCCGTTTCCGGGCCAACGGCCCCCCGGCGCCCGGCCCGAGGGCGAAACCGGGCGGGTTTTGCGATTCGCGCCCGGAGCGGCGGCCTCGCCCTCGCTCCACGAGACCGACGTGGTGGTGATCGGCGCCAACCCGCTGCTCAACGCCCTCGCCTGCCTGGCCGAGGTGTGCGCCGGACGGCGGGTGATCGCGGTGCCGACCATGGGCGCCGACGACTGGGACTACGAACTGGGCGTGCAGGCCACCTTCCACCGCTTCGTCGACGCCGCCGCCGAGACGCTTTACGCCCTCTCCCCCAGCCGCCGCCTGGATTTCCGCACCACCGCCTTCCCCGATCCGGACTGGACGCGGCTGTTCCAGCGCCTCCACGAGCGCCGCCGCCGGGTGCTCGACGCCGACGTGCTGCGGCTCGAAGTGGGGGTGGGCCTCACCTGCCGCCTCGCCGACGACCGCCTGCATCTCGTCGTCGGCCCCGCACCCGCCGCCGAGCCGCCGCGCCCGCTGGCCGAACTCAACTGCATCCGCGCCGCCTGCGCCTCCACCTGGGAGAGCGACCTGCCGCGCGCGGTGTTCTCCGCCGAGCGCGGGCAGGAACAGGCGATCGTCGCGGTCGCCGCGGTCGTCACCTCCGCCGACGCCCTCGCCGAAATCCCGCCGGACTGCAAGCGCATCAAGCGCCTCGGCACCGCCCGCGGCGCCGCCGCCAATGCCGCGGCGAAGACCGACCGCGCCTTCGACGACGTGCTGGAGGCGATCAAGGCGATCCCCCACCCGGACGCCTGACCCGCTCAATCCTCCCCGAGGCCGAGGCGGCGGCGCAGTTCCGCCTCCACCGCCGGGTCCATCGGCGGCGGCGTGGCGGGCACGTCCTTGCCGAGGGCCTCGGCCACCGCCTCCAAAACCTCGATCCGGCCGTTGAGCTTGTATTCCCCCGACACCACCCGCCACGGCGCGTGCTTGGTGTGGGTCTTGGCGAACATCTCGGCGATGGCGGCTTCGTACTCCGCGCGCTTTTCGCGGTTGCGCACGTCCTCGAGGGTGAGCTTCCAGCGTTTGTGCGGCTTTTTCAGCCGCTCGGCGAAGCGCGCCAGCTGTTCCTCCGCCGAGATGTGGACGAACAGCTTGAGCAGCACCACGCCGTCGTCGGCGAGCATTTCCTCGAAGGCGTTGATCTCGGCGTAGGCGCGCTTCCATTCCGACTTGCGCGCGAAGCCCTCGACCCGCTCCACCAGCACCCGGCCGTACCAGCTGCGGTCGAAGATCGCGATGTCGCCACGGGCGGGCAGGCGGGTCCAGAAGCGGTAGAGGTAGTGCCGCCCCTGTTCCTCGGGCGTCGGCGCGGCGATCGACCAGGCGTCCAGGTGGCGGGGGTCGAGGCGCTCGTTCAGGCGGCGGATCGCGCCGCCCTTGCCCGCCGCATCCCACCCCTCGAACACCACCACCGCGCGCCGCCCCTCGGCGACGTACCGCTGTTGCAGGATCAGCAGGCGGAGCTGAAGCTCCGCGAGTCGCTTTTGATAGTCCTCGACCGTGGGGATCTTGCGCGTCAGGTCGACGCCGTCGAGGGTGGGGGCGGAACCGGACTTCCGTGCGGCCATCGGCGGTTTGCCTCGCGATCGGTGAAACGGATTTTCCAACTATGGGGAGAGGGGCCGCGCGCGGCAATCGGAAGAAGAAATTTCGCCGCGATTCCGGTATGATGAACTGGATTCGAAGCCGTCGGCGTGGCACACACGCAGGCGGTGTGGAAGGACGGGGCGCGGGAAGAGACCTTGACCCTCGCGACCATGCGTCCCCAGGTACTCCATGGCGAATTTTTCGTGGGGGAGCCGGCCCGGCCGCCGCAGCGGCGGGCCTCGGCGGGCGCCCCGTCTGTGTGTGGTTTTTTCCTGCGACATCGAAGCCCGCGTCCGGCGGGCGAACCTAGTGGAGGATGGACTATGACGGTTCGGGTAGCGATCAACGGTTTCGGCCGTATCGGACGCCTGGTTTTCCGCGCCCTGGTCGAATCGGGGCGCAATGACATCGAGGTCGTGGCGATCAACGATCTCGGGTCGCCCGAGTTCAACGCCCATCTGGTGATGTTCGACTCCGTCCACGGCCGTCTGCACGACGAAGTGACGGTGGCGGGCGACGTGATGACCGTCGGCAACCGCAAGATGAAGGTGATCCAGCAGCGCGACCCGTCGCAGCTGCCGTGGAAGGATCTCGGCATCGACATCGCGTTCGAGTGCACCGGCATCTTCACCGACCGCGACAAGGCGAAGGTCCACCTCGACGCGGGCGCCAAGCGCGTGCTGGTCTCCGCGCCCTCGACCGGCGCCGACCTCACCGTCGTCTACGGCGTCAACCACGACAAGCTGACCAAGGACCACCTGGTGGTCTCCAACGCGTCGTGCACCACCAACTGCCTCGCGCCGGTGGCGGCGGTGCTGCACCAGGCGTTCGGCATCGAGCACGGCTTCATGACCACGGTGCACTCCTACACCGGCGACCAGAACGTGGTCGACACCCTGCACAAGGACCTGCACCGCGCCCGCGCCGCCGCCCTGTCGATGATCCCGACCACCACCGGCGCCGCCAAGGCGGTGGGCCTGGTGCTGCCGGAGCTGAAGGGCAAGCTCGACGGGTCGTCGATCCGCGTGCCGACCCCGAACGTGTCGATGATCGACTTCAAGTGCGTGCTCAAGCGCACCGTCACCGCCGACGAGATCAACGCGGCGATCAAGACCGCCGCCGCCGAGGGTCCGCTCAAGGGCATCCTCGCGGTCAACGAGCGGCCGCTGGTGTCGTGCGACTTCAACCACAACCCGGCGTCGTCCACCTTCGACATCGGCGAGACCAAGGTGATCGACGGCACCTTCGTGCGTGTGCTCTCGTGGTACGACAACGAATGGGGCTTCTCGAACCGCATGCTCGACACCGCAGCGGCGATGGCGAAGCTGATCTGATCCGGCGCGGCCGGCGGGACCTCCCGCCGGCCGCCTCCGCTTTCTGCCTGCGACGGGGGACTTCCGATGGCTTTCAAGACGCTCGACGACATCGAGGTGAAGGGCAAGCGCGTGTTCGTGCGCGCCGACCTCAACGTTCCGGTGAAGGACGGCAAGGTGACCGACGCGACCCGCATCGTGCGGTCCGCCAGCACCGTCGCCGAACTGCGCGACAAGGGCGCGGCGGTGATCGTCGCCTCCCACTTCGGCCGCCCCAAGGGCGGGCCGTCGGCGGAATTCTCGCTGAAGCCGGTGGCCGACGCGCTGGCCGAGGCGCTCGGCACCCCGGTCGCGTTCGCCGAGGATTGCGTCGGCCCGGTGGCCGAGGCCGCGGTGGCGGCGCTCAAGCCCGGGTCGGTGCTGCTGCTCGAAAACCTCCGCTTCCACGCCGAGGAGGAAAAGAACGACGCCGGGTTCGTCGCCGCGCTCGCCAAGCTCGCCGACCTCTACGTCAACGACGCGTTCTCCTCCGCCCACCGCGCCCACGCCTCCACCGAGGGGCTGGCGCACAAGCTCCCGGCCGCCGCGGGCCGCCTGATGCAGGCGGAGCTCGAGGCCCTCGCCGCGGTGCTGGAAAAGCCCGAGCGCCCGGTCACCGCGATCGTCGGCGGCGCCAAGGTTTCGACCAAGCTCGACCTGCTCGGCAACCTCGTCGCCCGGGTGGATTTCCTCGTCATCGGCGGCGCCATGGCCAACACCTTCCTCGCCGCCCAGGGCGTCGCGGTGGGCAAGTCGCTGTGCGAGCACGAGATGACCGATACCGCGCTCCAGGTGCTCGAAACCGCCAAGGCCAAGGGCTGCACCATCGTCCTCCCCACCGACGTGGTGGTGGCGGGCGCGTTCGCCGCCGGGGCGCCCTCCGAGGTGGTGCCGGTGGACAAGGTGCCCGCCGACAAGATGATCCTCGACGTCGGCCCGGTGTCGGTGCGCACCGTCGTCAACCGCCTGGCGGAGAGCAAGACCCTGCTGTGGAACGGGCCGTTCGGCGCGTTCGAGATCCAGCCGTTCGACGCGGGCACCAACGGCGTGGCGCGCGGCGCGGCGGACCTCACCAAGAAGGGCGCGCTGGTCTCGGTGGCGGGCGGCGGCGACACCGTCGCGGCGCTCGGCAACGCCGGGGTGGTGGACAACCTCACCTACGTCTCGACCGCGGGCGGCGCCTTCCTCGAATGGCTGGAAGGCAAGACCCTGCCCGGGGTGGCCGCGCTCGGATGACCGCGGCCGGAGGCGTCGGAATGACCGCAGCCGACCCCGTCACCGCGATGGCGAAGCGTCTGGAGGGCACCAACGTCAGCCCCCAGACCTTCCTCGCCACCGATTACCTCAACCACTTCAACGAAGTGGTGATGCTGCTCGGGATGCTGGGCGACATGCCGGAGATGTTCGAGGACGTCGCGGCGTGGACGCCCAAATCCTATGCGGACCACTTCCGCGACAGCTCCATCGCCGACCGCGAGATCGCGGTGGAGGCCTACGCCCTCGCCCCCGCCCGCTTCCGCGCGCCGTTCGACGCCACCATCGCCCAGGCCGACGCGGTGGTGGCGCGGGGCGTGGCGATGATCGGCGCCGCGCTCGAGGCGGGCGACGCCGAGCGCGCCGCCTTCCTCGGCGGGCAGACCGCGCAGATCCTGCAACGCCTGATCGAGGTCGCCTCGGGGATCATCCACGGCTCCGAGAAGGGGATGTCGCAGGCCGAGATCGACATCGTTCTCGGCGAGGTCTGACGCCGGACCGTTTCGGCCGCGGTTTCATCGCGGCGCAACAAAAACCCCCGAAAATAAGTGACGTGGGGGGCGATCGGGGGCGTCATTCCCGGTTGTCGCGGCATAGGCGTTTGGCTACACTGCGGCGGGTGGAGTTCCGGGCGCGGGGGGCATGCGCCCGTCTTGGAAGCGTCTTCAGGGGATATTCCGGAATACCCACTTCGGAGCGGGCGATACGCTCGGGGATCATACAAAAAAGGTAGTTCGCGACGATGGCCTTCTCGCAAATCCGTGTTGTGTTGATGGGCTCCGCCCTGCTTCTCGGCGGCTGCTCCTTCACCTCCGACTCGCTGTTCCCGTCGTTGGGAGCTGGAGACACGTCCTCAGACGCCGCCACGGAAACCCAGGGTCCCGCGCTCGGCACCACCAACTTCGAGCCCGCACCGGTCACCCCGGGCGCGGCCACCGGCACCTACGTCGGCAAGAAGGTCCAGGCGCTGCGCGGCGACCTTTCGGCCCTCAAGACCATCGTCGGGCAGCACAACTCGACCCTCCAGGGCCTGCGCAACCAGACCTCCCGCTCCGCCGCCCAGTATCACGAGCTGGTGGGCGCGATCACCGCCCGCCTCCAGGTCGGCTCCACCCCCGGCAACCCGATCCTGGTGGCCAACCTCCGCCGCGCGCAGGAGCTGATGAACGGCATGAGCGCCGACGTCGCCAAGCTCTCGCAGCTTTCGGCCGAGGTCGCCTCGGACTCGGCGATGGCGGGCTTCCTGCTCGACTCGGTCCGCTCCTCCTACAGCCTCTCCGGCGCGATCGAGGAAGACCACCGCCAACTCCGCGTGCTGGAAGACGACACCAACCAGACCGTGGTGCTGATCGACCGCCTGTCGAAGGAACTCAACGCCGACATCGCCCGCCAGCAGGCCTACGTCGCCTCCGAGCGCGCCAACCTCTCGGTGCTCTCCTCCTCGGTGCAGGCGGGCCAGCTTTACGGCTCGGGCGCCGCGGGCCTCGGCGCCGCGCCGGCCTACTCGTCCGACGCCGCGCCCGCGCGCCTCGCGCCGATGGACATGGCCGACCGCCGCCCGCTCGTCGTCATCCGCTTCGACCGCGCCAACGTCGCCTACGAGCAGCCGCTCTACCAGGCGGTGAAGGCCGCGCTCGACCGCAACCCGGCCGCCCGCTTCGACCTCGTCGCGGTCAGCCCGGCGCAGGCGGCGCCCGGCCAGTCGGCCCTCGGCAGCAATGCCGCCCGCCGCAACGCCGAGGCGGTGATGCGCTCGCTCAACGGCATGGGCCTGCCCGCGGACCGCGTCGAACTCTCCGCCACCACCTCCGCCCAGGCGCACGGCAACGAGGTTCACCTCTACCCGCGTTGACCGGCGGCCGCAAACGCGCTATCAGACCGATGAAAACGGTGCCCTCGGGCGCCGTTTTCATTATTGTCGTCGGATTGTTTCACCGAGAAGGAATGGGACCTTGGCGGACAAGGATTACACCACCAGCCGGTACATGGGGATCTCCTGGGACATGTTTCACCGCGACGCCCGCGCGCTCGCGGCGAAGCTGATGGCGAAGGGACCGTTCCGCGGCGTCGTCGCCATCACCCGCGGCGGACTGGTGCCCGCGGCGGTGGTCGCCCGCGAACTCAACCTGCGCATGATCGAGACCCTCTGCCTGTCGAGCTACGACGACCGGATCCAGGGCAACACCGTCCAGATTCTCAAGCGCCCGGAGGGCGACGGCGAGGGCCTGGTGGTGATCGACGACCTGGTGGATTCCGGCCGCACCGGCAAGGTGGTGCGCGAGCTGCTGCCGAAGGCCTACTTCGCCACCGTCTACGCCAAGCCCCAGGGCCGCGAGGTGGTGGACGATTTCGTCGTCGGCGTCGACCAGGGGATCTGGCTGCTGTTCCCGTGGGACGCCGATCTCCAGCCCGCGCCGCCGCTGGTCAAGGGCGGCTGAGGCCAGGGTTTCCCAGGCCTTTCGGCGGCAAGGAAAAAAACGCCGCGGCCAAAGGGAAAAAGTGCTTGCATCGATCGGAGGGCGTTGGTACATAAGCGCCCTCACCGCTTGCGGGGGTGTAGCTCAGCTGGTTAGAGTGCCGGCCTGTCACGCCGGAGGTCGCGGGTTCGAGCCCCGTCACTCCCGCCACTTTCCCCTCGGGGAAAGGCGCACACGGTGAGAATAAAAAAAGCGGATCGCCCTCGGGCGGTCCGCTTTTCTCATGGGGCCTCCCCGGGGGGAGGCAGCCCCTTTCAGGGCTGCTTGCGCACCGCGACGACGTGCTGGTAGAGGCCGCCGAAGCTGGTGGACTTGGTCCACGTGAACTTGGCGCGGCGGTCCGGGCTGGCGTAGTCGGCGATCTCGTTCTTCCACAGCGAGAAGGTGAACGGCTCGAGGGTCCAGGCGACGAACGCCATCACCGGCCACAGCGGCTGCCACCACTTCATCTTGTGGTAGTCCACGAACACCGCCTTGCCGCCCTCGTCCACCTGATCGAGCAGGCCGTTGACGATCGCGGCCTTGTAGTCCTCCGGCACCTCGTGCAGCAGCAGGAAGCTGATCGCCACGTCGTACGGCCCCTTGATCGGGTCGGCGGCGTTGGCACGGCGGACGAACAGGTTCTTGAGGCCGAAGGCGCGGCGCTTCTTGCGCAGGCTGTAGAGCTGGATGGTCGAGATGTCGGAGATCGTCACCGGCCCGGGGGCGGTTTTCTTCGCCATGTCGACGCAGAAGGTGCCGTAGACCGAGGCGGGCATGTAGACCCGGTCTCCGGGGGTGATCTCGTCGAGCGCGCGGCGCATCAGCGCTTGATCCTGGAACCACAGGATCACCGCCGGAACCCACTGGTGGTCGAAGATTCGGCGCACGTAGGGGGCGACGTAGGCCCAGGTGTAAACGTCGACGAGGTACTTGGGTACGGGAAGCCGCCAGCGTTGCCGGGCGGCGTGCGCCTCGCGTTCGGCGTCCGTCGTCGCTTCGGAAAGCGAGAATTCGGCGTCGGTGACGAGCGGTCGGGCGTCCATAGTGAGAGATCCTCCGGTCCAGGGGGAGGGGCGGATCAC
This sequence comes from Alphaproteobacteria bacterium, assembly GCA_030604885.1. Lineage (GTDB taxonomy): Bacteria > Pseudomonadota > Alphaproteobacteria > Rhodospirillales > Rhodospirillaceae > Oleispirillum. The sequence continues at coordinate 46,541 of JAUVUZ010000019.1, forward strand.
GGCTGACGATGCGGCGCAACCCTCTGTCCGCGTCGCCCCCCATGCGTGACGCGGCTCCCGAATCTTCCGGCACATTCTCTCGATCACTGCCGGCGCGGTCCGGCGGGGAGGGGGTGGGACCCCGGCCCGCCAGGATGTTCGTAGCGGTTCAGGCGCGCCGCGGCAAGATTTCTCTCGCGCGGTGCTCGAACGCCGAAATCATCGCTTCGACGTCTTCCGGGCCGAAGCGGTTGAGCAGGGCCTGCAAGGTGCGCGAGCGCATCTCGCAGAGGAATTCCAGGCTCACGAAAGTGCCGTTTTCCTGGCGCCGGAAGCGCCACAGGATGGTCAGCCGGTGGAACGGCGGCTGGTTGGCGGTCACGTCGATGGCCTCGAACGGCATCAGGGTGGTGAGGGTGCGGAAGTTCTGGCGGAGGAAACGCATCCGCACCGTCTGGTCGGTGCCGTAGGCGTTCTCGCTGCGGGCCACGACTCGGGCCGATATCCACCCGGGCACGAACTCGGGGTAGCTCTCCACGTCCGCGACCAGGTCGAAAACGTCTTCGACCGCAAACGGCAAGGGTCTATGGACGGCGTATCGGAACATCGGCGCCCCCGGGCGGCGGACCTATTCATCTGTCCCCGCCATCCTAGGCCGTAAGGGTGGGGAGGGGCAAACAAAGAATGCCCGGACGGGCGGGGGCGCCGACGGTTTTCGTCATCGCCGTGCCGTTTATGTGACGACGGTGAGGCGTACCTCCACGTTGCCCTTCAACGCCTTGGAATAGGGGCAGACGGCGTGGGCCTCGGCCACCAGGGCCTCGGCCTCGTCGCGCGGCAGCCCGGCGACGTGGGCGGTCAGCTCCACGTCGAGAACGAAGCCGGGCGCGCCCTCGCCCGGGCCGACGCCCACGTCGGCGGTCACCGAGGTGTCCACCCCGGCGAGCTTCTTCATCCCGATCAGGAACTGCAGCGAGCCGTCGAAGCAGGCGGCGTAGCCCGCCGCGAACAGCTGCTCCGGATTGGTGGCCGCGCCGCCCGGACCGCCGAGGGCCTTCGGCACCGCCAGTTCCACGTCGAGCACGCCGTCGGACGACCGGGCGCGGCCGGCGCGGCCGCCGGAAACGCTCGCCTGGGCACGGTAGAGAATCGGCATGGTGCATCGCCTCCCTGGGTTGCTGGAACCTCGTTGCATATGGGGATGGATTTCTCCTTGCCGAGCGGGGCGAAAATGCCGACATTCCGCCCCAGCCGAATTTCAGCCGCCTCGCAGGATGTTCATGTCCGAAGCCGTCGATTCCGTCTCCAAGCGCCGCACCTTCGCGATCATCTCGCACCCCGACGCGGGCAAGACCACCCTCACCGAAAAGCTCCTGCTGTTCGGCGGCGCGATTCAGGCGGCGGGCGCGGTGAAGGCGCGCGGCGACGCCCGGCGCGCCCGCTCGGACTGGATGAAGGTGGAGCAGGAGCGCGGCATCTCGGTGGCGTCGTCGGTGATGACCTTCGATTTCGAGGGCCACGTCTTCAACCTCCTCGACACCCCCGGCCACGAGGATTTCTCGGAAGACACCTACCGCACCCTCACCGCCGTCGATTCGGCGGTGATGGTGATCGACGCCGCCAAGGGCATCGAGGAGCGCACCCGCAAGCTGTTCGAGGTGTGCCGCCTGCGCAACGTGCCGATCATCACCTTCATCAACAAGATGGACCGCGAGGCGCGCGAGTCCTTCGACATCCTCGACGAGATCGAGCAGGCGCTGGCGCTCGACGTCACCCCCGCCACCTGGCCGATCGGCATGGGGCGCGATTTCCTCGGCTGCTACGACCTGATGAAGGACCGCCTGGCGCTGCTGCACCGCAAGGGCCGCGGCGAACTGCCGGAAGACGGCGAGGTGTGCGAGGGCCTGGACGACCCCAAGCTCGACGCCCTGCTGCCCGCCCACGCCGCCGCCACCCTGCGCGAGCAGGTGGAGATGGCGCGCGGCCTGTGCCCGGAGTTCGACCTCGAAAGCTACCGCGCCGGGCACATGACGCCGGTGTTCTTCGGCTCCGCCATCAACAATTTCGGCGTGCGCGAACTTTTGCAGGGGATCGGCGAACTGGCCCCCAGCCCGCGCCCCCAGCCCGCCGAGCCGCGCACCGTCGACCCGGTCGAGGACGCGGTGACCGGCTTCGTGTTCAAGATCCAGGCGAACATGGACCCGAAGCACCGCGACCGCATCGCCTTCGTCCGCCTCGCCTCCGGGCACTTCCAGCGCGGCATGAAGATGAAGCACGTGCGCTCGCAGAAGATCCTCAACCTCCACAACCCGGTGATGTTCCTGGCGCAGGACCGCGAACTGGCGGAGGAGGCCTGGGCGGGCGACATCATCGGCGTGCCCAACCACGGCAACCTCCGCATCGGCGACGCCCTCACCGAGGGCGAGGAGCTGCGCTTCACCGGCATCCCGAGCTTCGCCCCCGAGCTGCTGCAAAAGGTGCGCGCGGAAGACCCGCTCAAGGCCAAGCACCTCGGCCGCGCGCTCCAGCAGCTCGCCGAGGAGGGCGCGGCGGCGGTGTTCAAGCCGCGCATCGGCTCCGATTGGATCGTCGGCGTCGTCGGGCCGCTGCAGTTCGACGTGATGGCCGACCGCATCCGCACCGAATACGGCATCCCGGTGATCTTCGAACCCACCCAGCTCTACACCGCCCGCTGGGTGGTGGGCGACGACGCGGCGCAGGTGAAGGCGTTCGCCGACACCAACGGCATCGCGCTCGCCGACGACCACGACGGCCACCTGGTGTTCCTCGCCCGCAACGCCTGGCACCTCGGCAAGGCGGAGGAGGAGTTCCCCAAACTCAAGTTCCTCAAGACCCGCGAGGCCGCCGTATGAGCGCGCTGCGGCCCGCCGCGTTCGTCGACCGCGACGGCACCCTGATCGTCGAGAAGAACTACCTCGCCGACCCGGCGGGGGTGGAGCTGCTGCCCGGCGCCGCCGAGGCCCTGGCGGCGCTCAAGCGCGCGGGCTACGTGCTGGTGATGGTCACCAACCAGTCCGGCGTGGCGCGCGGCTACTTCGACATGGAGGCGGTCGCCCGCGTCCACGCCCGCCTCGACGCCCTGCTCGCCGCCGAGGGCGTGGCGCTCGACGCCACCTACACCTGCCCCCATGGGCCGGACGACGCCTGCGACTGCCGCAAGCCCCTCCCCGGCATGGCGCTCGCCGCCGCCCGCGACCACGGCCTCGACCTCGGCCGCTCCCTGGTGTTCGGCGACAAGGCCGCCGACCTCGGTCTCGCCCGCGCCGTCGGCGCCACCGCGGTGCTGGTGCGCACCGGCCACGGCGCCAGGGAGGAAGCCACCGCCGCCCCCCTCGCCGACCTCGTCGCCGACGACCTCGCCGCCGCCGTCCGCACCCTCCTGAAAGCCTGATCCGCGCCCCTCGCATCGTCACCCCCGGCTCGACCGGGGGTTCAAACCCCATGGATGCCCGCCTGCGCGGGCATGACGATGGGGAGGCGGGTCGGGCGCGACGAGGATTCGCGACGTCGCGCGCGGCGGGCGTCCGCACCCTCCTGGAAGCCTGACCCGCGCCCCTCGGCTCGTCACCCCCGGCTCGAGGAGGTCCAAGCCCATGGATGCCCGCCTGCGCGGGCATGACGATGGAGGAGGCGGGTCGAGAGCGACGAGGATTCGCGACGTCGCGCGCGGCGGGCGTCCGCACCCTCCTGAAAGCCTGATCCGCGTCCCTCGGCTCGTCACTCCCGGCTCGAGGAGGTCCGAACTCATGGGTGCCCACCTGCGCGGGCATGACGATGGGGGAAGCGGGTCGGGCGCGACGAGGATTCGCGACGTCGTGCGCGGCGGGCGTCCGCACCCTCCTGAAAGCCTGATCCGCGCCCCCTCGCATCGTCACCCCCGGCTCGACCGGGGGTCCGAACCCATGGATGCCCGCCTGCGCGGGCATGACGATGGGGGAGGCGGGGGGCGGGCGCGGCGAGGATCCGCACGTCGCGCGCGGCGGGGGCGATTGGGCGCGGCGCAATCCGCGCCATCCCCCTCCAGCGCATTGCGGGGCTGATTTTTCCGTGCCCTGTGCTATAGCTATGCGCGGGGAGACGCCGCGCCGGAACGCGTGGCTCTGAAAGTGGGCTGCGGCAGGCTTGGCGAAAGGTACGTTCGTCCATGACGACCGAGGCTACCCCGCCGTCCGTTGGGGCGGTGCTGCGCGACGCGTTGCGCGATTCCTATCTCGTGATTCTCACATTCGTGGTGATGTTCGTCGGCGTCGGCCGGATGAGCGCGCTGGCGGGCCTCGACGCGGTGCAAACCGCGCTGATGACCCTCCTCACCGTCGCCGCCCCCGCCCAGGCGGCGGCGATGTCGATCCTCGCCGCAGGCAGCGGCGGCGGCACCGCGTGGATCGCCGCCGTCACCTCGGTGGTGGTGATCAACCTCCGCTTCATCGTCATGGTCGCCTCGGTGATGGCGCGGCTGCCGAGGCTCTCCATGCCCCGCAGCGTCGCCACCCTCGGCTTCCTCTCCGCCAGTTCCTTCGCGGTGATCTTCCCGCGCATGATCGGCGAGGCCCCGCCGCGCCGCCCGGCGCTCTACGTCGGCCTCACCTGCTTGTGCTGCGCCCTCTCCGCCACCGCGGGCGCGGTGATCGGGCACCGCTCCTCGGGCGCGGTGTCGCCGCTGGCGGGGGCGCTGCTCGGCGCGGTGGTGCCCACCTACTTCGCCACCCTCATCGCCGGCCAGTGGAAGGACAAGGCGCTGATGCGCAACGCCTTCGCCGGGGCGGTCCTGGTGCCGCTCGCCGCGCCCCTCCTGGGGCCGAGCGCGCTGCTGCTGGTGCCCCTCGCCTTCGCCGTCGTCACCACCCTCGTCCAGCGGAGGAAATCCCATGCTTGAACCCTGGCAGATCTGGGCGGTCGCCCTCGGCGGCGGCCTCTGCACCCTCGGCATCCGCATGCTGCCGATGGTGGCGCTGCGCAACGTCGGCGAAGGCCGGGTGCGCGACATCCTCGACCGCACCGGCTTCGGCGTGATGGGCGGCCTCGTCGCGCAGACCGCCCTCTCCACCGGCCAGGCGCTGTTCGTCCACGCGGGCGGCGCGCCCCTGCGCAGCCTCGGCATGGCCTGGGGCATCCTCGCCGTGGCGATCGCCTTCGGCCTTTCGGTGCGGTTCAAATGGAAGCTTCCGGCGGCGCTGATCGCCCTCGCGTTCCTCGGCCTCGGCGGCCTCGCGTTCTCGGCTTGACACCGGCAGGCGTGGCGGCTTTCCTCAAGCGCAATCGTCCGCAAAAGGAGCCGCCATGTCCTGCGTCGTCGCCGAAAGCCAAAGCCTCAGCGCCTATCTCGAAACCAGCGCCGAGCGCATGCGCGCCGCCGCCACCGCCGATCTCGACGCCGCCTTCAACCGCGCCGTGGAGGCGATCGTGGCCGCTCTCGCCGCGGGCAAGCCGCTGCTGGTGTGCGGCAACGGCGGCTCGATGGCCGACGCCCAGCACGTCGCGGGCGAACTCGTCGCCCGCTTCCTCCTCAACCGCAAGGGCCTGCCGGTGATCGCCCTCGGCTCCAACGCCGCCACCCTCACCGCCTGGGCCAACGACGTCGACTACCCCTCCCTGTTCGCCCGCGAGGTCGAAGCCTTCGGCCGCGAAGGCGCCGTGCTGCTCGGCATCTCCACCTCCGGCAACTCCGCCAACGTTCTCGCCGCCTTCGCCAAGGCCAAAACCATGGGCATCACCACCATCGCCCTCACCGGCGGCTCCGGCGGCAAAATGGCCGAACCCGGCGCCGTCGACGTCTGCCTCTGCCCCGCCGCCCCCAATACCCCCGCGATCCAGGAAATCCATACCCCGATCTACCACCTGCTCTGCCAACTGGTGGAAGCCCGCTGCGCGGCGGTGCTGGGGTAAAGGGGAAGGAATTAAGGGAAAGGTTTGCGGGGGGACTCGGTCCCCCCGCGCCCCCCGGACGTTTTGGGTTTTGCGCGAAGCGCTGGAAAGCCTTCGCGCGGCGTGATGGGAGAGTCCCGCTTCGCGGAAAAACCAGACGAACGGGTTCACAGGGCCTCCCGGCCCTGTGCGGGTCCGGGCAGCGCCCGGCCTGGTTTTCCGCTACTTGCGTTCGGCGACGATGTGTCGCAGGAGTTCGGCGAAGGTGGCGAACCGCGCGACTTCCTCGAAGCCGCGGCGGTCGAGGATGAGGTAGGCGTCGGCGCTGTCGTCGAAGACGTAGAGGTCGTCCTCGGCGCGGCCGATCACCAGGCGGCAGCGCATCTGGTCGAACTTGGCGTGGTAGCTGTCGTTGATTTCGGCGAGCGCGGGGACCAGCGAGTGGTCCCGTTCGAGGACGATGCGCTCGCTGCCGAAGATCTCGATGCCGTTCCAGACGAAGCCGTTGGCCTCGGCGAGGAACTGCGCGAAATCGCCGGGCAGGGCGGGGGCGTCCAGGTCTTCGAGGGCTTCGGCGATGCGGGCGAGCGCATCGGGTTCGGCGCGGGGGGCGACGAACGGCGCCTGATCCTGCAGGCACAGAAGGGTGCGCATCGGCATGGGCGACCTCCGCCGGAATTGCGTCGCCCGAGTATACACCGCCCGCGCCGCCGCCGCGAGTCGCGGGAAACCGCGAAACGGGGGGTGATTTTTTCTCCGCCGCGCCCCATCATCCGAGGTGCGAAGACAACCGTTCGAAAGGCATGTCAGCGATGTTGAAACGTTGGCTCGGCCTCGGCGCCGGGGCGCTGGCGGCGATCACCGCCGCCTGCGACCGCGCGCCGACGACGCAGCAGGTCTACATCAACGACCGCGCGGTGGGGAACTACGTGCAGGTTTCGGCGTCGCCGGGGCCGCTGCTGGTGGTGGTCCACGGCAACCCGTTCGTCACCTCCAAGCCCTTCCTCGACGAGATCGTCGCCGGGGAACTGCAGGCGAGCATCACCTTCCTGCGCGGCGCCCGCGTCACCCCTCACGAGGAGCTGGCGGCGCGGCCCGAGTTCCGCATCCTGATGGTGTTGGGCGCCCACAAGGCCGTGGACGGCAACGCCCTGTGCGCCGGGGAGACCCCGCGCCTCGATCCGGGCGCGGACCCGATGCGGATGGTCTCGGTGTTCTGCCGCAAGGGGGAGGTGGTTTCCCTGGTGCGCGGTTCCATCGGCGCCCAGGCCTCGCCCGACGACAAGCGCTTCCGCGCCTGGTTGCGGCAGATCGGCAAGGACCTCCTCATCCCGGGGTCGTCGAGCTCTGGGTGACCCATCCGGACGACTGATCCGGTGGGGGCGTTTCGCCCAGAGCTCTCAAGTTGACCCCGACTCCGCGCCTTGACGCGCCGCCGCGGCCCGGTTCATCCTGGCCTCGGCGAAACCATCGAGTGTTTTCATGACCCAAGCCCCGACCATCAAGTCCCTCGGCGACGCCGCGCTCGTGATCGAGTTCGGCACCGCCGTCGATCCCGAGATCAACGCCCGCGTGATGGCGCTCTACGCCGCGTTGGAAGGCGCCCGCGCCCAGGGCGCGCTGCCCGGGGTGAGCGAGACGGTGCCGAGCTTCCGCAGCCTCGCGGTGCATTATTCGCCGCTGCGCGTCTCCCGCACCGAGGTGGAGGCGGCGCTGGCGCCCTATGTGGCCGCCGCCGAACCCGAGGCCCGCGTCGGTCGCACCTGGGTGCTGCCGTCGTGCTACGAGGGCGAGCACGCGCCCGACCTCGCCGAGGTCGCCGAGCGCGCCGGGATGTCGCCGGAAGAGGTGGTGGCGATCCATTCCGGGGCCACCTATCCGGTCTACATCCTCGGCTTCGTGCCCGGGTTCGCCTATCTCGGCGGCGTGCCCGAGGCGATCCGCCTGCCGCGCCGCGCCAGCCCGCGCACCGCGGTGCCCGCCGGGTCGGTGGCGATCGCGGGGGAGATGACCGGCGTCTATCCGCTCGAAAGCCCCGGCGGCTGGCACCTGCTGGGCCGCTGCCCGGTGCCGATGTTCGACGCGGCGCGCGATCCGGCGGTGTTCCTCAGCCCCGGCGACCGGGTGCGGTTCGCGCCGATTTCCGCCGCCCGCTACGACGCCCTCAAGGCCGAGGTCGCCGATGGGCGCTTCGACGTTTCCACCCTGCGCGCCGAGGAGGCTCCGTGATGCCGAACCTTCGCATCCACCGCCCCGGCCCGCTCTCCACCATCCAGGATCGCGGCCGTTTCGGTCTCCAGGCCCTCGGCATTCCCACCGCCGGAGCCGCCGACGCCTTCGCCTTCCGCCTCGGCAACCGCCTGCTCGGCAACCCGGACGGCGCGGCGGCGATCGAATATTGGGTCCTCGGGCCGGAGATCGAGGCGGTGGACGAGCCGGTGCGCGTCGCCCTCGCGGCGGGCGGCGGCACCCTCACCCGCGCCGCCGACGGCAGCCGCTGGACCATGCCCGCGTGGCGCACCGTTACCCTGCTGCCCGGCGACCGCATCGCCCTCGGCCCCACCCAGGGCGGCGCGGTGGGCTACGCCTGCGTCGCGGGCGGGGTGGACGTGCCCGAGGTGATGGGCAGCCGCTCCACCTACGTGCGCGCCGCCCTCGGCGGGTTGAACGGCCGCCCGCTCAAGACCGGCGACCTGGTGCCGGTGGGCGTGGCGGTGGATCCGGCGGCGGGCAACCGCGCCCTGGTGACCCCGCCGTCCGACGGCGAGGGGCCGTTCCGCGTGCTCCTGGGGCCGCAGGACGACCACTTCGCGCCCGAGGCGATCGCCCGCTTCTTCAGCCAGCCGTTCGCGATCTCGCCCCAGTCGGACCGCATGGGCAAGCGCCTCACCGGCGAACCGCTCGCCTTCGCCGAGGGTAAGGGGGCGGACATCACCTCCGACGCGATGGTGGCGGGCGCGATCCAGGTGCCCGGCTCCGGCGAGCCGATCGTGATGCTCGCCGACCGCGCCACCGTCGGCGGCTATGCCAAGATCGGCGCGGTGATCGGCGCCGACATCGCCCGCTTCGCCCGCCTCAAACCGGGGCAGGAGGTGCGCTTCGCGAAAGTCTCGGTGGCCGAGGCCGAGGCCGCCGCCCACGCCTTCGAAACCATCCTGCGCGACGCGGCCGACGCCGCCGTCGCGGTCGAATAGGGAGAGCCGCGATGGCCCTGGAAATCAACCTCAACGCCGACATGGGCGAAAGCTTCGGCGCCTACGCCATCGGCAACGATCCGGCGATGCTCGAAGTCGTCGCCTCCGCCAACATCGCCTGCGGCTTCCACGCGGGCGACCCGCTGGTGATGCGCGAAACCGTCGGCCTCGCGTTCAAGAACCGCGTCTCGGTGGGCGCCCACCCGGGCTTCCCCGATCTCCAGGGCTTCGGGCGGCGCAAGATGCAGATGTCCGCCAAGGAGGTGGAGGCGATCACCATCGTCCAGATCGGCGCCCTCCAGGCGGTGGCGGCGGCGGCGGGCGGCAAGGTCACGCACGTGAAGCCCCACGGCGCCCTCAACAACATCGCGGCGGTGGACGACGACCTCGCCGCCGCCCTCGCCCGCGCCATCAAGGCGGTGGACCCGTCGCTGATCTTCCTCGCCCCCGCCTGCTCGGCGATGGCGCGGGAGTCCGAGAAGGCGGGCCTCAAGACCGCCATCGAGATCTTCGCCGACCGCGCCTACCAGCCCGACGGCCAGCTCGTCACCCGCGGCAAGCCCGGCGCGATGATCCACGAGCCGGAACAGGCGCTGGAACACGTGCTGCGCATGGTGCGCGAGCAGGCGCTGTTCCCGCTCGAAGGCGGTCGCATCGACACCGCCGTCGATTCCGTGTGCGTCCATGGCGACGGCCCGGAGGCCGAGGCCACCGCCCGCCTCGTCCGCGAGGGGCTGGCGCGCGAGGGCTACGCGGTGCTGCCGCTCCCCGACATGCGCAAGTTCGCCTGACCATGGCCAAGACCACCCCCGCGACCCAGGCGCTCGCCAAGGCGGGCGTGACCTTCGAACTGGTCGCCTACGACTACGACCCGGGCGACCAGCGCGTCGGCCTCCAGGCCGCCGAGGCGATCGGCGAATCCGCCGCGCGGGTGTTCAAAACCCTGATGATGGAGGCGGACGGCAAACCCGTCTGCGTTCTCATCCCCTCCGACCGGGAAGCCTCGCTGAAAAAGGTCGCCGCCCACTTCGGCGCCAAGCACGCGGCAATGATGACCCCCGCCGCCGCCGAACGCCTCACCGGCTACCATGTCGGCGGCATCTCCGCCCTCGGCCAGCGCCGCAAGGTCCCCACCGCCGTCGACGCCACCGCCCTCGCCTTCGACACCATCTTCGTCAACGGCGGCCAACGCGGCCTCCAGGCCAAACTCACCCCCGCCGACCTCCTCCACACCCTCGACGCCCGCACCGCGGACCTGCTGGGAAAGTAAGGCCAGGGGCGCCGCCCCTGAACCCCGCCGGGGGGTCTCGGACCCCCCGGACCCCGCGCTCACTTCCAAAGGAAAAGGGCCTCCGCCAGGGAGGCCCTTTTCCTTTGGAAACGAATGGGATCCAAGGGCCCAAGGCCCTTGGCGGGTCCAGGGCGGAGCCCTGGCCTTCCCTCACCGCACCGGCGGGTTGGCGGTGTAGCCGCGTTGGCATTCGGGGGCTTGTTCCACGGCGCGGTGGAACTGTTCCAGGGTCGGGGCGGAGATGACGACTCCGCCGCTGCCGTTGCCGCAGGTGGTGTTCCAGACGTTGGAGAGGCGGACGGTGGTGGCGTCGGAGGAGGCGCAGGCGGAGAGGCCGAGCGCAAGGCCGACGGCGAGGAGGGGAGCGACGCGTTTCATGATGGGGGCCTGACAGAAGTGAACCGGACGGGTGCGGCGCACGGCCGCGGGGGATGGTATAGGCGCCCCGGCGCGGCGGCGAAAGGGCGGCGCGCGGAATTTTCGGGCGGTGTGGCGGCGGCGCATCGGGGGTGGATCATCCGCTTGCGAGTCCCTATCATTGCGGCCTGCATGGTGACGGAAGGATTCCCCCGATGGCCGACGACATCGCCGTTCTCCTCGACATGGACGGCACGCTGATCGATTCCCGCGACACGGTGGTGGGCTGCATGCGCGCGGCGCTGCGCGACCTGGGTTACGAGCTGCCGCCGGAGGAAACCCTGGATTGGATCGTCGGCCCGCCGCTGGTGGACACCATCGGGGTTCTGCTGGGGCGCTACGGCGACGCGCGCGGCGCCGAGTGCCTGGCGGGCTACCGCCGCCACTACGCCGGGCACATGGCCGACCCCAGCCCGCTGTTCCCGGGGTTCGAGGGGGTTCTCGAAGGGCTGGTGGCGGAGGGGCGGCGGCTCTACCTCGCCACCTCGAAGGCGCTGCCGTTCGCCCGCGCGTTGCTCGACGCGCACGGCCTGTCGTCGCTGTTCTCCGGGTTCTACGGCGCCGACATGGACGACCGCAATTCGGAGAAGCCCGAGATCATCGCCGCCGCCCTGCGCGAGCAGCGCATCGACCCGTCGCGGGCGGTGATGGTGGGGGACCGCCTTTACGACATCGCCGGGGCCAAGGCCAACCGGGTGCGGTCCCTCGGCGTGCTGTGGGGCTACGGCGGCCGGGCGGAGTTGACCGCCGCCGGGGCCGACGCCCTGGTGGAGCGCCCCGCCGACCTGCCCGCCGCGATCGCCGCGATGTTCCAGCCCGCCTAGGCCGGGGCTAGCGCATCAGCACCAGTTCCTCGGCCATCGTCGGGTGCAGGGCGACGGTGGCGTCGAACTGCGCTTTGGTGAGCTTGGCCTTCACCGCCACCGCGGCGGCCTGGAGGATTTCCGGCGCGTCGGGGCCGATCATGTGCAGGCCGAGGATTTCGTCGGTGACGCCCGAGACCACCAGCTTGTAGAGGGCGCGCTCGTCGCGTTGGGCGAGGGCGTTCTTCATCGGCCGGAAATCGGCGGTGAGCACCTTGACGATGCCGTGGCGTTCGCGCGCCTCGGCCTCGGTGAGGCCGACCGCGGCGATCGGCGGGTGGCTGAACACCGCCGAGGGGACGCAGCCGTAGTCGACGCGGGTGGGGCGGCCGCCGAACTGGGTGTCGGCGAAGGCGTGGCCCTCGCGGATCGCCACCGGGGTGAGCTGCTTGCGGTCGGTCACGTCGCCCACCGCGAAGATCGAGGGCACGCGGGTGCGGTGGTCTTCGTCCACCGCGATGGCGCCGGTGCGGCCGATCTCCACGCCGAGCGCCTCCAGCCCCAGCCCGGCGGAGTTGGGGCGGCGGCCGATGGCGAACAGCACCGCGTCGGCATGGATCGGGTCGCCCTTGTCGGTGTGGACGATCAGGGTCTTGTCCGCCCGCTGCTCGATGCGTTCGAAGGCGGTGTGGAAGCGGAAGGCGATGCCCTTGCGCTCGGAGATTTCCAGCAGCCGGGCGCGCACGTCGGCGTCGTAGCCGCGCAGGATCTCGCCGCCGCGCAGGATCATCGTCACCGCCGCGCCGAAGCGGTTGAAGATGCCCGCGAACTCGTTGGCGATGTAGCCGCCGCCCGCGATCACCACGCGGCGCGGCAACTGGGCGAAGTGGAACACCTCGTTGGAGGAGACGCCGAGATCGGCACCGGGGAACACCGGCATCTCGGGCCGCGCGCCGGTGGCGATGAGGATGGTGCGGGCGGTGTGGCGGGAGCCGTCGGCCAGTTCCACCTCGTGCGGGCCGGTGAGCTGGGCGCGCTGGTGGAAGGCGCGCACGCCGTTGCGGGCGAGGGTGTCGCGGTAGAGGTCCTCAAGGCGCGTCACCTCCGCCTGCACCTCGTCGCGCAGCATCGGCCAGTCGAAGCTGCAATCGGGCACGCACCAGCCGAAGCGCCGCGCGTCGCGCAGGTCCTCGGCGAAGGCGGCGCCGGTGACCAGCAGCTTTTTCGGCACGCAGCCGCGAATCACGCAGGTGCCGCCGACGCGGTATTCCTCGGCGAGGGCGACGCTCGCGCCATGACCGGCGGCCACCCGCGCGGCGCGCACGCCGCCCGAGCCGCCGCCGACGACGAACAGGTCGTAATCGAATTCGGGCATGGGAACTCCTTGGGCCTCGACCCTTGTGGAGGTGGGCGGTGCGGCCGCCCGGCTCAAGTTTTTTCTCGGGCGTCGCCGAGTTCGTCCCAGGCGGCGGCCACCGCCTCGCGGCCGTGGGCGCGCTCCAGGCGGCGGACGACGAAGTGCCCCTCCGCCATCGCCTGGAAGTGGCGGATGAAAATGGTGTTGATCGCCGCGCCCCCCACCGCGCCCACCACCGGCACCGCCTGCGCCGCGAGCTTCTCGGTGTATTGCACCCCTAGGCGCTCGGCGACGCGGCGGATCCACGCCACCAGCATCGGCGCGGCGGGACCGGCGCCGCCCCGCGCGAGGAAGTCGGCCGAGGTCTTGACCTGCTGCGCCAGGGCGGCGCGCACCGCGTAGTAGCCCGCGTCCGCCGCGTCGTCGGCGCGGCCGGTGCCGCCGAGGGCGAACACTTCGAGGCAGGCGAGCACGGTCTCCGGGTCCGCCGGGTTCTCGCCCTCGGCGCGGGCGATGGCGGCGATGGAGCGGAAGATCACCCCGGTGGTGATCGGCACCTCCACCAGCATCGTCAGTGGGCCGAAGAACCCGGCCACCCCGCCCGCCGCGGCGGCGGCGAGGGCGTGGCCGCCCTTGGCCGGGGCGCCGGTGGCCTCCATGGTGGCGACGGCGGTGGTGGCGACCCGCGTCAGCGCCGCCTCGAGCGCCGTGCCGAGGCGGCGGCTCACCGCGGCGGGCAGCTTGCGCAGGCCGTATTCGATGGGTGCGCCGAGGTAGCCGCTGAGCTGCGCCGCGAGGCCCGGCTTTTCGAGGAGGGCGCGGGCGCGGGCGAGGTCGGCGCGGTCGTCGGCGGTCAGCGGCATCGGCGGTCTCCGGAACGGATGCGGAGCCGGGGAGGTGGGGACGCGCCGCGCGCGTGTCCAGTTGTCGCCAATCCGACAGGAGGCGTGGGGTCGGGGTGGCAGGAACCCTGGGGTTCGGCGTTGGCATGGCGGTTGCTGCTGTTGGGCGTGTCGCAACCCGTGCAACGGTGACGCCGATGAAACCGCAGGATCTCCGCGCCCTCATGGACGAACCGGCGTGCGCCCACAACGCCAAGGGCAAGTCGGGCTGCGCGCGCCCCAAGCCGGGCGCGGCGGCGGGCGGCTGCGCCTTCGACGGCGCGCAGATCGCGCTGCTGCCGATCGCCGACGTCGCCCACGTCGTCCACGGCGCGATCGGCTGCGCCGGGTCGAGCTGGGAGAATCGCGGCACCCGCTCCACCGGCCCGACCCTCTACGCCGTCGGCATGACCACCGACCTCACCGAGCAGGACGTGATCATGGGCCGGGGGGAAAAGCGCCTGTTCCACGCCATCAAGCAGGCGATTGCCGGATACGACCCGGCGGCGGTGTTCGTCTACGCCACCTGCATTCCGGCGCTGACCGGCGACGACATGGCGGCGGTGTGCAAGGCGGCGCAGGAGGCCTTCGGCAAGCCGGTGGTGCTGGTGGATTCCGCCGGGTTCTACGGTACCAAGAACATGGGCAACCGCCTGGCGGGCGAGGCGATGATGAAGGCGGTGATCGGCACCCGCGAGCCGGACCCGGTGCCCGAGGTCGCCCGGCGCCCGGGCATCGCGGTCCACGACGTCAACCTGATCGGCGAATACAACATCGCGGGCGAACTCTGGCACACCCTGCCGCTGCTCGACGAGCTGGGCCTGCGGGTGCTCTGCACCCTCTCGGGCGACGCCCGCTATCGCGAGGTGCAGACCATGCACCGCGCCGAGGCGACCATGGTGGTGTGCTCCAAGGCGTCGCTCAACGTCGCCCGCCACCTGGAGCGCACCTGGGGCGTGCCGTGGTTCGAGGGCAGCTTTTACGGCGTCGCCGACACCTCGGCGGCGCTGCGGGGGTTCGCCCGGCTGATCGGCGACGCCGACCTTTCCGCCCGCACCGAGGCGCTGATCGCCCGCGAGGAGGCGAAGGCCGAGGCGGCGATCGCGCCCTGGCGGCCGCGCCTCGCGGGCAAGCGGGTGCTGCTCTACACCGGCGGCGTGAAATCCTGGTCGGTGGTCTCGGCGTTGCAGGACCTGGGCCTCACGGTGGTCGCCACCGGCACCAAAAAGTCCACCGAGGAGGACAAGGCGCGCATCCGCGAGCTGATGGGCGAAGGCGCGGCGATGATCTCCGAAGGCTCGGCCACGGCGCTGCTGGCGGCGGTGAAGGACCTGCGCGCCGACATCCTGATCGCGGGCGGGCGCAACCTCTACACCGCGTTGAAGGCGCGCCTGCCGTTCCTCGACATCAACCAGGAGCGGGAGTTCGCCTACGCCGGATACGCGGGCATGGCCGAGCTGGCGCGGCGCCTCGCGCTCTCGCTCGAAAGCCCGGTGTGGGCGGGGGTCGGCGCGCTTCCGCCCTGGCGCGCCCCGGCGGAGGTCGTGCCATGACCGAAATCCGCAAGCGCGCCAAGGCCCTGTCCGTCAACCCGCTGAAGGCGTCGAGCACCCTGGGCGCCGGTCTCGCCTTCCTCGGCGTGGCGCGGGCGACGGCGATGATCCACGGCAGCCAGGGCTGCACCGCCTTCGCCAAGGTGTTCTTCGTCCAGCATTTCCAGGAGCCGATTCCGCTTCAGACCTCGGCCCTCGACCAGATCGGCACGGTGATGGGGTCCTACGAGAACCTCGTCGAGGGCCTCGCCACCCTGTGCGGCAAGTCCCCCGACCTGATCGGCGTGCCCACCTCGGGCCTCGCCGAGGTGCAGGGGTTCGACGTGGAGATGGGGGTGAAGGAATTCCGCGAGCGCCACCCCGGCTGCGCGGCCACCGCGGTGGTGCCGGTGAGCACCCCGGATTTCCGCGGTTGCCTGGAAACTGGCTTCGCCGACGCGGCGCTGGCGATGATCCGCGCCCTGGTGCCCGACGCCCCCGGCCGCGCCGGGGAGCGGCGGCGGCAGGTGAACGTTCTGGTGGGCGCCGCCCTCACCCCCGGCGACATCGAGGCGCTCAAGGAGATGGTGGAGGCGTTCGGCCTGCGGCCGGTGGTGTTTCCCGATCTCTCCGGTTCCCTCGACGGCCATCTCGCCGCCGAAACCTTCAACCCCCTCACCACCGGCGGCACCCCGGTGTCGGAAATCCGCACCCTCGGGCTGGCGGCGGCGACCCTGGTGGTGGGCGCGTCGATGGCCGAGGCCGCCGACGAGCTGCGCCGCCGCACCGGCGTGCCCGACATCCGCTTCGACCACCTGTGCGGCCTGGCCGCCACCGACGCCCTGGTGATGGCGCTGCGCGACATCGCCGACGCCGAGGTGCCCGAGCGCCTCGAGCGCCAGCGCGCCCAGCTCCTCGACGCGATGCTCGACACCCACTTCATGATGGGCTTCACCCGCGTCGCAGTGGCGGCGGACCCGGACCTGCTGGTGGCGCTCGCGGCGCTGCTCTCCGGCGTGGGGGCGGAGGTGACCGCCGCCGTCACCACCGTCGCGGCGCCGGTGCTGGCGCGCTCGGGCCTTGCCGAGGTGGCGGTGGGCGACCTCGAGGACCTGGAGCGCATGGCGCGGCAAAGCGACGCCGAGCTGCTGGTGTGCAACGCCCACGGCGTCGCCCTCGCCGAGCGGCTGGGGGTGCCGATCTACCGCGCCGGGTTCCCGCAGTTCCACTGGTTCGGCGGCTTCGCCAAGGAATGGATCGGCTATCGCGGCGCGCGGCAGGCGCTGTTCGACCTCGCCAACCTGCTCACCGCCGCCGAGCGCGGCAAGGTGCGGCCGTATCGTTCGGTCTACGCGCAAAAGGCCGAGAGCGGCGGGAGGCGGGCATGACCGTGCGCCTCGCCCTGGTGCCGCCACCCGAGGCGCCGACCCCCGGCGCCGGGGTGCTGCGGGTGGCCTTCGCCACCGCCGACCGGCGGCACGTGGACCAGCACTTCGGCTCCGCCGCCGGGTTCGCGATCTACGATGTCGGGCCGCAGGGCCACAGCTTCGCCGAGGCGGTGCGCTTCGCTCCCGCCGCGCAGGACGGCGACGAGGACAAGCTCGCCGAGCGCATGGACGCCCTCG
This sequence comes from Alphaproteobacteria bacterium, assembly GCA_030604885.1. Lineage (GTDB taxonomy): Bacteria > Pseudomonadota > Alphaproteobacteria > Rhodospirillales > Rhodospirillaceae > Oleispirillum. The sequence continues at coordinate 63,503 of JAUVUZ010000019.1, forward strand.
CCGGGTGCGCTGCCGTCTACGTTCAGGCGGTCGGCAGCTCGGCGATCCACCGCCTGCTCGGCATCGGCGTGCAGCCGGTCAAGGTGCCGCCCGGAACCCCCATCGCCGAGGCGCTCAAGGCGCTGCGCCCGGAAATCGTTGCCGCCGCCACCCCATGGATTGCGCGCGCCCTCAAGCTGCGCAAGGATCCTAGCCGGTTCCAGGCCATGGGCGCGGAGGAATGGCATGAATGACGGGATGGTGGAACGCCTGGTGCGGGTGGACGCGGTGGAAAACGGCCATGCCTGGGTCGTCGCCGAGCGCGGCGGCGGCTGCGGCGCGTGCTCGGAAAAGGGCGGCTGCGGCCACGCGGCGCTGATGGGGGAGATGCCGCCGGTGCGGATCAAGGTGGTCAACCGGCTGGGCGTGCGGCCCGGCGACTGGGTGGTGCTGGGCCTGCCCTCGGGCGCGCTGCTGGGGTCGCTTACCCTCGCCTACGGCCTGCCGCTCGGCGGCTTTCTGCTCGGCGCGGTGGCGGGCGCGGCGTTCGGCGCGGGCGCGGCGGTGGTCGCCGCCGTCGCCGGTCTCGCCCTCGCCCTCGCCGCCGGGCGGTTCGTGTTCGCGTCCCGCCGGGCGGACCCGGCGCGCCCCGGAATGCTGCGTCTCGCCGCCGCGCCGATCCGCGACGGCTGTACCAAAGCCTGAAACCGCAACAGGAGGAGAGCATGCCCGTCGCCACCGCCGAATTCGTGATCGCCCCCGACGATCCGGTGCTCGCCACCGCCTTCGCCGCCGAAATGCTGCGGCAGATGCGCGCCGTCGACCGCTACGGCATCCAGGACGGCTGGCCGCCCCACAAGATCCTCGATCCGTTCGTGCTCACCGTCGAGCGCCGCCGCACCCTGCCGGTGATCGGCGATCCGGACGAGGACGTGGTGGCCCGGGTGCGCGCCTTCTACAACGGCATCGCCGCGATGATCGAGGCGGAGTGCGGGCTGATCGCGGTGCCGCTGGTGTCGCTCACCCACGAGGGCTTCGGCCGCGTGCTGATCACCGTCGGCAAGCTGGTGGTGATGGACCGCACCCTGCGCGACGTCCACCGCTTCGGCTTCCTCAGCCTGTCGAAAATGAAGGACGAGGCCGACAAGCACCTCTCCGTCGCCCTGGCCCTGATCGGCCAGCACCCCGCCGTCGCGGGGCTTTGACCACATCCATTCGGGGGAACGCAGCAATGGCCAACATCATGGGGATCACCCGCGGCGGCGCGCCGTGGGAACCGCGGTTCGTCACCGCCATCGACCAGACGCTCTGCATCGGCTGCGGCCGCTGCTACAAGAGCTGCGCGCGCAACGTGCTCGACCTCGTCGAACGCGAGGCGGACGACGACGACCTGGACGACGACCAGGTGATGGTGATGAGCGTCAAGGACGCGATGGACTGCATCGGCTGTGAGGCGTGCGCCAAGGTGTGCTCGAAAAAGGCCATCGCCCACGCCCCTGCCGCCCTCTGAAGCGGTTGCCCCGCGCCCGCTCCGGCGGTATCACGGCGCGGGGAGTGCGGAGGGCGCGATGAAACGGTTGTGGTTCGCGGTGCTGACGCTGCTGACGCTCGCGGCGTGCGGCGACACCGAGACCAAATCCTCGCAATATATATTCGGCACGGTGGTGGAGATCACCGTGCGCGGCGTGCCGAAGGCCGAGGCCGAGGCCGCCTTCGCCGAACTGGCCGAGGGCTTCCGCCGCATGCACGCGGATTGGCACGCCTGGAAGCCGGGGGGCGAGCTGATGCGCGTCAACGCCGCCTGCGGCACCGGCGAACCGGTGCGGGTGAGCGCCTTCACCCTGCCGCTGATCGCCGACGCCAAACGCTACCGTACCCTCTCCGACGGCCTGTTCGACGCCGCCATCGGCCGCATCGTCGGCGCCTGGGGCTTCCACGCGGACGAGCCGGAAAAGGGCCGCGCGCCGCCCTTCGAGGCGATCCGCGCCCTCGCCGCGCAGCACCCGTCGATGGACGACGTGAGCATCGACGGCGACACCGTCACCTGCGCCAACCCGGCGGTGAGCCTCGATTTCGGCGGCTTCGCCAAGGGCGCGGCGGTGGACTGGGCGCTCGCCACGCTGCGGGCGCGGGGGATCGCCGACGCGGTGGTGAGCGCGGGCGGCAACGTCGGCACCTCGGGCCGCCACGGCGACCGCCCCTGGCGCATCGGCATCCGCGATCCCAAAACCTGGGGCGTGATCGCCGCGGTCGCGGCCGAGGGCGGCGAAAGCGTCTACACCAGCGGCAACTACGAGCGCTTCCGCGAGCACGAGGGCGTGCGCTACGCCCACATCATCGACCCGCGCACCGGCTGGCCGGTGGAACACATCCTCTCCACCACCGTGATCGCCCGCGACGGCTCCCTCGCCGACGCCGCCTCCACCGCCCTCACCGTCGCCGGGGTGGAGGACTGGCCGCGCGTCGCCGCCCGCATGGGGGTCGACCAGGTGCTGATGCTCGACGACGCCGGAAACCTCTACGCCAGCCCGAAAATGGCTGCCCGTCTCGCCTTCCCCGAAGGGCCGAAACCCCGCGTGATCGTCCGCGACATTCCCTGAATGTCGGCTTCGCGACACGACCAATCCTCAGATATCCCTGGATAATCCCGTTGGCACACGGGATGCAGCGCGCCGGTCTCGAACCGAGGGAGGGCGCGATGATCACACTCACCGAAGCGGCGCGAACCAAGTTCGCCGAACTCCTCGCCGATCTGCCCGGCGGCGGCGTGCGCATCGTCGCCGTGCTCGGCGGCTGCGCCGGCATCCGCTACGTGATGAGCTACGCCGAAGCCCAGGTCCCCGGCGACACCGTGGTGCGCGACGGCGGCGCCGCCATCTTCCTCGACCCCGGCTCCGCCGCCAGCCTCGAAGGCACGGTGGTCGATTTCGTCGCCGTGGGCGGCGGCGGCTTCACCTTCGCCAATCCCAACGCCGTCGGCCGCTGCTCCTGCGGCGACGCCACCGCCCGCTGCGCCTCCGCGCGCGGCGCCGCCTGAAGGGAGACCCGCCATGACCGTGCTCGCCGCCACCGTCCCCGGCATCGCCCATCCGCCTCGGCTCGACGAGGCCGAACGCATCGCCCTGATCGAAGCCACCCTCGCCGAAATCCGCCCCCGCATCGTCCGCGACGGCGGCGACCTCGCCCTCGTCGCCGTGCGCGGCCGCGACGTCTACGTGAAAATGAGCGGCGCCTGCGTCCACTGCCAACTCGCGGCGATGACCCTCGGCGGCATCCAGCAACGCCTGATGGCCGCCCTCAAAACCGTCGTCCGCGTGCTCCCCGCCGAGGCGCTGAAGACCGCGGCGGAGTAGGGGCTGCAAAGGGGAAAGGCCAGGGGCGCCGCCCCTGGACCCCGCCGGGGCCGGGAGGCCCCGGACCCCTCCGGTTCTTGCCGCGAAGCGGCGATCGACCCGCCACCGATGCCAGGAAAGCCGCTTCGCGGCGAAAACCGGAGACGTGACGGGGTCTGGGGCCTCCCGGCCCCAGCGGGTGCGGGCGGAGCCCGCGTTCTGTTCAGGGAGCACCGAAGCCATGGCCGCGATCTATCTCGACAACAACGCCACCACCCGGGCCGATCCGCGCGTCGTCGAGGCGATGCTGCCGTATTTGTGCGAGCGGTTCGGCAATCCGTCGTCGCGGCACGGGTTCGGCGGCGCGGCGGCGGAGGCGGTGCGGGTGGCGCGGCGGCAGGTTCGGGGGCTGTTGGGGGCGGCGCACGACAGCGAGGTGGTGTTCACCTCGGGCGGCTCCGAGGCCGACGCGACGGCGATTCTGTCGGCGGCGCGGGCACGGCCGGAGCGGCGGGAGATCGTGATTTCGGCGGTGGAGCATGCGGCGGTTCTGGCGGTGGCGCGGGACCTGGAGGCGGAGGGGTATCGGGTTCACGAGATTCCGGTGGACGGCGAGGGGCGGCTGGACGTGGCGGCGTTCCGCGCCGCGCTGTCGCCGCGGGTGGCGGTGGCGTCGGTGATGTGGGCGAACAACGAGACCGGCGCGCTGTTCCCGGTGGCGGATCTGGCCGAGGCGGCGCACGCGGCGGGGGTGCCGTTCCACACCGACGCGGTGCAGGCGGCGGGCAAGGTGGCGTTGGACCTGGCCGCCACGCGCATCGACATGCTGTCGCTCTCCGGCCACAAGCTGCACGCGCCCAAGGGCGTGGGGGTTCTCTATCTGCGTCAGGGCACGCGGTTCCGGCCGCTGTTGCGCGGCGGGCATCAGGAGCGCGGCCGCCGGGGTGGCACCGAGAACGTGCCCGCCATCGTCGCCCTGGGCGCGGCGGCGGATCTGGCGCGGCGCGCGCTGTTCGCCGGGGGCGACGAGGTGGGGCGGCTGCGCGACCGGTTGCAGGCGCGGCTGCTGCGCGAGGTGCCGGGCGCGCGGGTGCTGGCGGCGGGCGCGCCCCGGGTCTCCAACACCTTGGCGATGGTGTTCCCGGGGGTGGAGGGCGAGGCGCTGCTGGCGCATCTCGACCGGGCCGGGGTGGCGGCGTCGGGCGGCGCGGCGTGCAACGCGGGGGCGATGGCCGCCTCCCACGTGCCGCTGGCGATGGGCCTCCCGGCCGCCGAGGCGCGCGGGATGATCCGCTTTTCCCTGTCGCGCGAGACCACCGCCGCCGAGATCGAGGCCGCCGCCGGAATCGTCGCCGCGTGCGTCGAGGGCTTGCGCTCCGGCCCGGTGCGGCGGCGCGCGGGTGCCCACGTCTGAGGCAGGGGTGGGCGAAACCGGAGCGGTTGTCGCGAACCCGACAGCGCGCCCGGCGACCAAGGCTTTGGGGGTTCACGGGATTGCCGCTGGCATGGCGGTTGCTGAAGGAATTTCAGGAGGACTTGGAGCGATGACGCGAGCGGTTCGGAGATTCGGCATCAACGACACCACCCTGCGCGACGGCGAGCAGTCGGCGGGGGTGGCCTTCTCGCTGGAGGAGAAGGTGGAGATCGCGCGGATGCTCGACGCCGTCGGCGTGCCGGAGATGGAAATCGGCATTCCTGCCATGGGGCCGGAGGAACGCGAGGCGATCCGCGCCGTGGCCGGGCTGGGGCTGAAGGCGGAGCTGATGGCGTGGTGCCGGATGTGCGACGCCGACCTCGCCGCCGCCGCCGGGCTGGGGGTGCGGTTCCTCGACCTGTCGATGCCGGTGTCGGACCAGCACATCCTCCGCAAGCTCGGGCGCGACCGCGACTGGGTGCTCGCCACGATTGCCGAGATGGTGCCGAAGGCCCGCGAGCGCGGCTTTTCGGTGTGCGTGGGCGGCGAGGATTCCTCCCGCGCCGATCCGGATTTCCTGCGCCGGGTGATCGCCGTGGCGGAGCGGGCGGGGGCGCGGCGCTTCCGTTTCGCCGACACTTTGGGGATTCTCGACCCCTTCGCCACCCGCGCGACGTTCGAAAGCCTGCGGGCGGAGACCGGCCTCGAACTCGAAATGCACGCCCACGACGACCTGGGCCTCGCCGCCGCCAACACCCTGGCGGCGGCCCTGGGCGGCGCCACCCACGCCAACACCACCGTCCACGGCCTGGGCGAACGGGCGGGCAACGCGCCGCTCGAGGAGGTGGCGATGGGGCTGAAGCGCCTGCACGGTATCGACACCGGCATCGACATGCGCGGCTACATGGCGTTGTCGCGCCGCGTCGCCGCCGCCTCGGGGCGGGCGGTGCCGTGGAACAAGGCGCTGGTGGGCGCGGGCGCGTTCGCCCACGAGGCGGGCATCCACGTCGACGGCCTGCTCAAGGACCCGCACAACTACCAGGCCGTCGACCCGGCGGACCTGGGGCTGTGCCACCGCTTCGTGCTCGGCAAGCATTCGGGCGCCCATGCCGTGGCGCAGGCCTACGACCGCCTGGGCATCGCCCTCAGTCCGCCGCAGGCGGAGGCGATTCTCGCGCAGGTGCGCAGCTTCGCGGTGCGCGCCAAGGCGCCGCCGGCGGAGCCGGATCTGCTGCGCTTCTACCGTGCGGTGGCGGGGTCCGCCGCGCCCCAGGCCGCCGAATGAGGGAGGACGCGATGACCGACTGGCAGACCGCGATGACCGAATGCGAATCCGCCGAGGACTTTTTCGACCTGTTCGGCGTGCCCTACGATCCGCATCTGGTGCGGGTGCACCGGCTGCACATCCTCCAGCGCTTCCACGACGAGCTGGCGCTGCGGGTGCCGCCCGAGTCGCAGGAGGACCGCTTCGCCGCTCACGCCGCGGCCCTCGCTGCCGCCCACGCCACCTTCGCCACCTCGACGCCGCAGCGGGAGAAAATCTTCCGGGTGTTTCAGTCCCTGCCGGGGGAACCGGCGTTCGTGCCGCTGGCGGCGCTGCCGTCCCGGCCCCACTGAGGCTTGCCGATGGCCACGAACGCGCGCTACGACTTCGGCGATGCGGTGCGGGTGGTGCGCAACATCCGCAACGACGGCACCTTCCCCGGCCGCGCCACCGGCGAGCTGCTGGTGCGGCGCGGGCGGGTGGGCTACGTGCGGGACGTGGGGGTGTTCCTTCAGGACCAGGTGGTCTACGCCGTCCACTTCCTCGACATCAATCGCGTCGTCGGCTGCCGCGAGCAGGAACTGATCGCCGCCGAGGACCCCTGGGTCGCGAGCGCCTTCGACCACCGCGACAAGGTGGCTGCGACCCGGGCGCTGGCGGTGGCGGGCGAGATCAGGGTGGAGATCGGCGAGGTGGGCGAGGTGATGCAGGTGCTGCGCGACGCCGAAACCGGGGTGGTCTACCATGTCGCGTTCGCGGCGGGGGTGTTCGCGGTGCCGGAAGCCGCGCTCGCCGCCCACGCGCTCAAGGAGGATGGGGAATGAGCGGTCTGCCCGCTTATCATGCCTGGAACATCGCCCTGGCCCGCTTCGGCGCCTCGCCCGAAGGCCTGAGCGCCGACGAGGCGGCGCGCCTGGAGGCCGAGGTGGAGCGGGCGATGACGCTGGAGGCGCGCATCCTCGACACCCGCGAGGCGCTGGCGGTGGCGATCCCCTACGACCGCATCGCCGATGCGGTGGCGGGCTGGCGGGAGGAAAACCCCCGCTGCGCGATTTCCGACGCGGTGCTGCTGGAGGCGCTGCACCGGGAGCTGCGGGTGCAGGCGGTGCTGGACGCCGTCGCCGCCCGTGCGCCCGCGGTGAGCGAGCGGGAGGTGCGCGACTATTACGACGCCAATCCGGAGACCTTCCGTCGCCAGGAGCGCCGCCAGGTCCGCCACATCCTCGTCACCGTCAATCCGGATTTCGCCGAGAACACCGAGGTGCGGGCACGGGCGCGCATCGACGCCCTCGCCGACGCCCTCACGGCCGGGGCGGGGTTCGCCGACTTGGCGCAGCGCCACTCCGAATGCCCCACCGCGATGCGCGGCGGCGAAGTGGGACGGGTGACGGCGGATGCCCTCTACCCGGAGATCGCCGCGCTCGCCTTCGCCCTTTCGCCGGGCGCCTGGGGCGGGCCGGTGCGCACCGAGCTGGGCTGGCACCTGGTCGCGTGCGAGGCGGTCGAGCGCGCCGCCACCGTTCCCTACGACGATGCGGCCGCGCAGGTGCGGGCGCACCTCGCCAAGCTGCGCCGGCGTGCCGAGCAGGCCGCCTGGCTGAAGGCGCTGGTGACGCGCCCGGTGCTGGTCAAAGGCGGCTCCGCCGCGGCCTGATCCTCGTCATCCCTCCGTCATAATCGACGATTCCACACCCCCTAGGTCTTGATCGGCGCGCTCCTCTACCCTAGATGTAGGGGCCGAGCCGGTTTCCCGGCCGGTTCCCCGCCAAAACGCGGCCCGTCCAAAATTCTTTGAAAAAAGTGTTTGACGGGTTAGCTGTGAGGGCTTAGAAGGTGGCCTCCCGACGCGAGGCGGTGCGGTTTAGAGCGGCAGCGGCGAGCGGAAGGGGCGGTCCTCCGAAAGGGGTTGACTGGTGGGGAGAAGGGGGTTAGAACCCCGGCC
>JAUVUZ010000028.1 GCA_030604885.1 Alphaproteobacteria bacterium
GGCATCGCCGCCGCCTTCGCCCGCGCCGCCGCCGACGCCATCGCCACCGGCGCGGCGCATGCCGCCCGCGACCGGCAGCGGGAGGAGGTGCGCGCCCGCCTCGGCATCGCGCGGGAATACCTGCCCAACGCCGCCTTCACCGGCGCGGTGACGCCGCACCTCTGGATCGCCCTGCCCGAACCCTGGCGCGCCGACGCCTTCGCCGCCGAGGCCTATAGGCGCGGCGTCGCGGTCTCCCCCGCCTCGGCGTTCGCCACCACGCGGATCGCGCCGGAGGCGGTGCGGGTGAGCATTTCCGCCCCCCGCGACCACGCGCAATTGCGCCGCGGCCTCGCCATCGTCCGCGCCCTCCTCGCCCAGCCGCCCGCGGTGGGAACGACGATCTAGGATCTAGGCTCCGAGGCCCCGCTCCAGCGCCGCGACGAACGCCCGCACCCGTTGCGGCACCCGCCGCGCGGTGGGGAGCACCGACCAGATGCCCTGCGGCTCCGGCGCGGCGTCGGCGAGCGGCACCTCGACCAGCCGCCCGGCGGCGAGATCGTCGGCGACGTTCCAGCGCGCCACCAGGGCGACGCCCAGGCCGTCGCGGCAGGCCTGGGTCAGCGCCTCCATAGAGTTGGAGGTGAAGCGCCCGGCCACCCGCTGGCGCGCCGCCTGTCCGTCCCGCACGAAATCCCAATGGCTTTCCCCGCTGCGCGCCAGGCAGTCGTGGGCCGCGAGGTCGGACAGCCGCGCGGGGCGGCCGCGCGCGGCGAGGTAGTCCGGCGCGGCGCACAGCACCCGGGGGCTGTCGGCGAGGCGCCGCGCCACCAGCGCGCTGTCGCGCAGGGTGGCGATGCGGATCGCCACGTCCACCCCCTCGGCCACCACGTCCACCAGCCCGTCGCCCAGCAGCAGGTCGACCCGCACCTCGGGATTCTCGACCATGAAGCGGGTCGCCACCGGCGCCAGAACCTTGCGGCCGAACGCGGTGGAGGCCGCCACCCGCAGCAGCCCGGTCACGCCGCCGCCGCAAAGGGCGGCGCGGGCGCCCGCCTCCGCCTCCAGCATCGCGCGGGCGTGGGGCAGGAACGCCTCCCCCGCCGAGGAGAGCGACAGGGCGCGGGTGGTGCGGTGCAGCAGGCGCGCGCCCAGTTCCGCCTCCAGCGCCGCGAGCCGCCGCGTCGCCGCCATCGGCTGCAACCGCAGCCGCCGCGCCGCGGCCGCGAGGCTGCCCGCCTCGACGCAGGCGACGAACAGGGCGACGTCGGAGAGCTTCATCATATCGCTTCTCGATACTCCGGTGTATCCAACTCTCCATCTACCACGAAAATCGATACGCCTCCAGGTTTGCGGGGAGCGGCAGCGCCGCGTTTTCCCCGGAGGACCCTCGATGACCGACACCCCATCCGCCGCCCCCGCCCGCGTCCCCACCCTGCCGATGGCGGCGGCGGCGGGACTGGCGGCGGCGAACATCTACTACAACCAGCCGATGCTCGGCCTGATCGGGCGGGACATGCCCGGCCCCGCCGCCGGGATGATCGCCACCGCCACCCAACTCGGCTACGCCCTCGGGCTGTTCCTGCTGGTGCCCCTCGGCGACCTGGTGGAACGGCGGCGGCTGGTGGTCGCCCAGTTCGGCCTGCTGGCGCTGGCGCTCGCCGCCACCGCGCTCGCCCCCAGCGCGCCGCTGCTGCTGGCGGCCTCGCTGGCGGTGGGATTCGCCGCCACCGCGGCGCAGCAGATCGTGCCCTTCGCCGCCCACCTCGCCACGCCCGAGCGGCGCGGCGCGGCGGTCGGCACGGTGATGGCGGGGCTGCTGGGCGGCATCCTGTTGAGCCGCACCGTCTCGGGCTTCGTCGGCGCGCACGCGGGCTGGCGCGAGATGTTCTGGCTCGGCGTGCCGCTGGCCCTCGGCGCGGGGGCGTGGATGGCGGCGCGACTGCCCCGCAGCGCGCCCGAGCGCACCCTCGGCTACGGCGCGCTGATGGCCTCCCTCGGGTCCATCTGGCGGGAGCTTCCGGCCCTGCGGCGCGCCGCCGCCACCCAGGCGCTGCTGTTCGCCGCGTTCACCGCGTTCTGGACGATCCTGGCGCTGCGCCTCGCCGAGCCGCGCTTCGGCCTGGGGGCGGAGGCGGCGGGGCTGTTCGGCGTCGTCGGCGCGGTGGGGATTCTCGCGGCGCCGCTCGCCGGGCGGCTCGCCGACCGCCACGGCCCGCGCCCGGCGATCCTGCTCGGCGCCGCGCTCACCCTCGCCGCCTGGGCGGTGCTGGCGCTGTGGACGTCGCTCGCCGGGCTGGCGGCGGGCGTGGTGGTGCTGGATCTGGCGATCCAGGGAGCGCTGGTCTCCCACCAGCACCTGATCTTCGCCCTCCGCCCCGAGGCGCGGGCGCGCATCAACACCCTGTTCATGGGCGCGATGTTCCTGGGCGGCGCCGCCGGTTCGGCGGCGGCGGGCGCGGCCTGGGCGGCGGCGGGCTGGACCGGCGTCGCCGGCCTCGGCCTCGGCCTCGGCGCGGCGGCGACGCTGCTGCAACTCGCCGCCCGGCGTCAGGCGCCGAAGATCGCGGCGTAGCGCTCGGGCTTGAAGCCGAGTTCGAGGGTGTCGGCGGTTTCGAGCACCGGGCGCTTGATCAGGGAGGGGTGGGCGAGCATCAGGGCGATCGCCTTTTCCCGGTCGAGGCCGGTCCGGGCGTCTTCCGGCAGCTTGCGGAAGGTGGTTCCGGCGCGGTTGAGCAGCGCCTCCCATCCCGCGCGGTCGCACCAGCGGTCGAGGTCGGCGCGGGTCGCGCCCGCCGTCTTGTAGTCGTGGAAGGTGTAGGCCACGCCGTGGGCGTCGAGCCAGGCGAACGCCTTTTTCATCGTGTCGCAGTTGCGGATGCCGTAGACGGCGGCGGTCATGGTGCCTCCTGCGCCAGGGCGCGGTCGTGGGCGCGCGACAGCAGCGCCAGGGCCGCCACCGCGCCGATCAGGCAGCTCAGCATGTCCCACTGGGCATCCCATTCGTCGCCCTGGGTGCCGAGGAACGCCTGTGAGCCGTCCCCCGCCGTCATCGCCACGGCGAATTCCAGCAGCTCGTAGGCGGCGGAGAGGGCGAGGCAGCAGGCGAGGGTCAGCCCCACCAGCCACACGCCGCGCCGCACCCCGGAAAAGCGGATCAGCGCCTCGCGGAACGCCAGCGCCGGAACGAACCCCTGCACGAAGTGGCCGAAGCGGTCGTAGGGGTTGCGCGCGAGGCCGAGCCAGTCCCGCACCGCGAACCCCACCGGCACCTCGGCGTAGGTGTAGGCGCCGCCCAGCATCAGCACCAGGCCGTGGAACCCCACCAGCGCCAGCACCAAGCCGGTGAAGCGCACGCGCGGCGCCAGCGCCCACAGCACCGCGAAGGCAATCGGCGCCGGGGCCACCTCCAGCATCCAGGTGGCGCGGTCGGGAGGCGCCCAGCCGGAGGCCGCGAGGCCCACCGCCCACACCAGGGCGAGCGCGATCAGCCGCCGGTCCACCGCCCGCCTCAGCGGTAGACCAGTTTCACCTTGGCCGCGGCGGCGCGGGCCGCGGCGCGGGCGGCGTCGGTGGTGTCGGCCAGCGCCAGGGCCACGCCCATGCGGCGATAGGGCCGGGTGGTCGGCTTGTTGAAGATCCGCACGTCGAGGTCGACGCCCCCGGATTCCGGCGTCAGCGCCTCGGCCAGCCCCTCCACCGCGAAATCGGCGGACTCGCGGTCGGCCAAGATCACCGCCGAGGCCGCCGCGCCGAACGGCACGATGCGCGGAATCGGCAGGCCGAGGACGGCGCGGGCGTGGAGATCGAACTCGGTGAGGTTCTGCGAGATCAGCGTCACCATGCCGGTGTCGTGGGGGCGGGGCGACAGCTCGGAGAAGATCACCTTCTCCCCCACCACGAAGAACTCGACGCCGAAGATGCCGTAGCCGCCGAGGTTGTCCACCACCGCCTTGGCCATCGCCTGCGCGTCCGCCACCGCCTGGGGAGACATCGCGGCGGGCTGCCAGCTTTCCTGATAGTCGCCGCGCTCCTGGCGGTGGCCGATGGGGTCGCAGAACACCACGCCGTCGCGGGTGCGCACCGTCAGCAGGGTGATTTCGTAATCGAAGGGGACGAACTGCTCGACGATCACGCGCTGGCGGTCGCCGCGCATGCCCGCCACCGCGTAATCCCACGCCGCATCGGCCGCCGCGGCCTCGCGCACCACGCTCTGGCCCTTGCCGGAGGACGACATCACCGGCTTGACCACGCACGGCACCCCCACCTCGGCCACCGCCCGGCGCATCTCCTCGCGGGTTTCGGCGTAGAGATACTTCGAGGTCGGCAGCCCCAACTCGGTGGCGGCCACCTCGCGGATGCGGTCGCGGTTCATCGTCATGATCGTCGCCCGCGCCGAGGGCACCACGGAAAAACCCTTGTCCTCGAATTCCTTCAGCACCTCGGTGCGGATCGCCTCCACCTCGGGGACGATCAAATCCGGGCGGTGCCGCTCGATCGCCGCCGCCAGCGCCGCCGCGTCGAGCATCGGGAACACCTCGGCGGCGTCGGCCACCTGCATCGCCGGGGCGTCGGCGTAGCTGTCGCACGCCACCACGTGCGCCCCCAGGCGCTTGGCGGAAATCGCGAACTCGCGGCCGAGTTCGCCCGAACCCAGCAGCAGAATCTTGGCGGTGGCGGTCATGGCGCGGTCCCCTTTCTCGTGCGGCGTCTCCCGGCCCCGTTTACCATCGAAACCGCGCCAAGTCACGGCCGGGGCGCGGGAACATCGCGCCGCCGCCGGGCGTTCCCCGGGAGAACCCCAATTGAGGGAGGCCCCGATGCGGGTGATGATTCTGGTCAAGGCCACCGCCGACAGCGAAGGCGGCGCGCCGCCCTCCGCCGAACTCCTGACGGCGATGGGGCGCTTCAACGAGGAATTGATGAACGCGGGCGTCCTGCTCGCCGGGGAGGGGCTGAAGCCCACCGCCCTGGGCAAGCGGGTGCGCTGCGACGGCGAGAGCCGCAGCGTCTCCGACGGTCCGTTCGGCCCGCCGGAGGAGCAACTGGCGGGATTCTGGCTGTGGCAGGTGAAGGACATGGACGAGGCGCTGGCGTGGGCCAAGCGTTGCCCCAACCCGATGCCCGGCCCGAGCGTGCTGGAAATCCGCTCGCTGTTCGAGGCGGAGGACTTCGTCGACACCCTGCCCGAGGACGTGGCGGCGCTGGAGCAGACCATCCGCGACCGCCTCGCCGACCGCTAACGGCTGCGTACCGCGCAGGCGATGCCGCCGAGAATCGCGGCGATGCCGACGCCGTGGTAGGGGTGGAGGGTCTCGCGCAGGAACGCCACCGCCAGCGCCACCCCGAACACCGGGATCAGGTGGATGAACAGCCCCGCCCGCGCCGCGCCCACCCGCGCGACGCCGAGGGTGTAGAACAGATAGGCGAACACCGAGGGGAACACCCCGAGGTAGGCGAGGGCCGCCAGACTCTCGCCGCTCCAGCTCGGCACCAGGCCCGCCGCGCGCTCGGCGAGGCAGAGCGGCCCCAGCACCAGGAGGCCCAGGCCCGCCTGCACCCCCATCAGCCCGAGGCGGTCGATCTCGGGCGGGATGCCGCGCAGCCACAGGGTGTAGAACGCCCAGCACACCATCGCCGCGAACACCAGCAGGTCCCCCGCCGAAACATCCAGCGCCAGCAGCCGCGCCCACTCGCCGTGGAGCACGATGGTGAGCACCCCGGCGAACGACAGCGCCAGCCCGAACACCTGCGCGGGCACCAGCCGCTGGCCGAAGAACAGCGCGCCGAACAGCAGGATCAGGATCGGGATGAAGGAATTGAGCAGCAGGCCGTTGGCGGCGGCGGTCCATTGCAGCCCGACGTAGACCAGCGAGGTGAACGCCACCACCCCCGCCAGCGTGATCCGCGCCACCCGCCAGCGGTGCGCCCAATAGAGCGCCCGGTCCCGCCGCATCGCCCCCCAGGCGAACGGCAGCAGGCAGCAGAGCGCCACCGCCCAGCGCCAGAACGACAGGGTGAAGGGCGGCACCTCCCCCCGCATCGCCCGGCCGACGATGAAGTTCCCCGCCCAGAACAGCGGCGGCGGCACCAGCAGCAGCAGGCCGACGGCCTGGGCGCTCAACATCCCGCGCTTCATGGCGCGCTCCCTTCCCCGGCCGCCCGGCGGCGGCAATAGGCCCGCGGCGCCTCGCCCATCACCCGCTTGAACGCGGCGCTGAAGGCGCTCTCGGACTCGTAGCCCAGCCCGGCGGCGACGGCGGCGACCGGCAGCCGGGCGAGGCGGTCGATGGCGAGCAGCATCCGCCAGCGCGCGAGGTAATCCATCGGCGTGGCGCCGACCTTGGCCTTGAAGCGCGCCGCGAACGCCGAGCGCGACATCCCCGCCCGCGCCGCCAGCGCGTGGAGGGTCCAGGGGTGGGCCGGGGCCTCGTGGATCGCGCCGATCGCCGCGCCGAGGCGCTTGTCCGCCAGCGCGAACAGCCAGCCCACCGCATCCGCCCCCGCCTCGACGAGGTGCAGGCGCAGCGCCTGGATCAGCATCATGTGGGCGAGGTGCTGCGCCACCAGGGCGCCCCCGGGGCGGGGCTGCCGCAGTTCCTCCATCATCCGCTCCACCGCCCAGCGCAGCGTCGCGCGGTCCGCCTCGGCGCGGATGTGGATGACCGGCGGCAGCATCCCCAGCAGCAGCGCCGCATGGTCGCCGCTCACCGCGAACCGGCTGCCGACCAGGAACAGCCCGCCGCCGCCATTGAGGGTGACGACGCCGCCCGCCCGCGCCGGGGGAAACACCGCCCCCGCCTCCACCGGCGGCAGGGCGAGGTCGCTGGCGAGGCGGAACGGCCGCCCGCCCGGCAGCACGAAGCACTCACCCGCCGACAGCCGCACCGGCTCGGCGACGCCCTCCACCGCCAGCCAGCAACCGCCCGAGACCACCGCGTAGCACTTGATCCGCGCCCCCTGGTCGGGGAAGCGGATCGCCCAGTCGCCTCCGGCGTCGAACCCGGCGGAGACGTGACTCTGCGGTTGCAGCACGGACAGAACGTCGGACAGCGGGTCCATGGAAACTCCGGACGATCGCGCAAGAAAGGCGGACTTTACGGCATGGATCGTATCGCCGCAACCACCTACCTTCCGGGATACCGCCAACCCGACCAAGGATCGCGCCATGACCGCCCCGCCCCGCACCCGCCTGCGGTTCGCCGCCTTCACCGTCGTCGCCGCCGCCAGCGCCGCCCTCGCCGCCTGGAGCGCGGCGGCGCTCACGCTGGAAGTGTGGGTGATGTTCACCGGCTTCATCGCCTGGTTCACCCGCCCCACCGCGCTGCGCCACAGCCTCGCGGCGATGCTCTGCCTGTGGCTCGGCATCGCCCTGGCGGCGCTCGCGCATCGCGCCACCGGCGCCCTCGCGTCCGGCCTCGGCGCGGCGGCGCTGCCGCTGGTGGTGTTCGCCGCCGGGTGCGTGATCGTCGGCCTGCGCGCCACCCGCGCCCTCGACAACATGCTGGCGTGGTTCGTCGGCATGGTCACGTTCTTCGCCGCCGGACTGGGCGCCTCGCCCGAGGCCTTCGCCCACCTCGGCGCGGCCACCGCCATCGGCGCCCTCGCCGGGTGGACCTGCCAGACCGTCAACCGCCGCTGGGTCGAAGCCTGACCCGCGCACCTTCAGGAGGTTTCCCCATGCGCGTTTTCCTCACCGGCGCCACCGGCTTCGTCGGCTCGGCGGTGGTGCGCGAGCTTCTCGACGCGGGCCACCGCGTCGTCGGGCTGGCGCGGTCCGAGTCCGCCGCCCGGGCGCTCGCCGCCGCCGGGGCCGAAGCCCACCCCGGCGACCTCGCCGACCTCGACGCCCTGCGCGCCGGGGCGTCGGCGGCGGACGCCGCGATCCACCTCGGCTTCGTCCACGACTTCGCGAACTTCGGCGCCAGTTGCGAGACCGACCGGCGGGCGATCCTGGCGCTCGGCGCGGCGCTCGCCGGATCGGACCGGCCGCTGCTGGTGACCTCGGCGATCGGCATCCTGCCCTCGGGGCACCTCGTCACCGAGGACTCCCGCCCGGCCCCCGGCCCCGCCGCCCACCCGCGCGCCGCCACCGAGCGGGCGGCGGAGGCGGCGGCGGCGGCGGGCGCGCGGGTGTCGCTGGTGCGCCTGCCGCCCTCGGTCCACGGCGCGGGCGACCACGGCTTCGTGCCGACGCTGATCCGCCTCGCGCGCGACAGGGGCGTCGCCGCCTACGTCGGCGGCGGGCGCAACCGCTGGCCCGCCGTCCACCGCGACGACGCCGCGCGGCTGTTCCGCCTCGCTCTCGAAGCCGGGCGGGGCGGCGCGCGGTATCACGCGGTGGCCGAGGAGGGCGTGGCGTTCCGCGACATCGCCGCCGCGATCGGCCGGGGGCTGGACCTGCCGACCCTGTCCAAGGACGGCGCCGACGCCGAGGCCCACTTCGGCTGGTTCGCCCGCTTCGCCGCGCTCGACGTGCTCGCCTCCAGCCGCCGCACCCGCGACGCACTGGGCTGGCGGCCGACCGGTCCGACGCTGCTCGACGACCTGCCCGGCTATTTCGCCGCGCCCTGAGCTTGCACCCGGCGCCGTCCTGCCCATCTCGCGGAGGCGACTCGCACATCCGGGGAGGACGGAGAGCCATGTTATTCGAGCGGTTGAAGGCGGCGGCGGCGGCGGACTGGAGCGACTACGTCGACCACGCGTTCGTGCGCCGGATGGGCGCGGGCACGCTGCCCGAGGCGGCGTTCCGCGCCTATCTGGTGCAGGACTACCTGTTCCTGATCCAGTTCGCGCGGGCCAACGCGCTCGCCGCCTACAAGAGCCGCAACCTCGCCGACATCCGCGCCGCCGCCGACGGCCTCGGCGCGATCCTCGGCGAGATGGACCTGCACGTGCGGCTGTGCGGGCGCTGGGGCCTGTCCGCCGCCGATCTCGAAGCCGCGCCGGAGCACGCCGCCACGGTCGCCTACACCCGCTTCGTGCTCGATTGCGGCGCGGCGGGCGACCTGCTCGACCTTGCCGTGGCGCTCGCCCCGTGCGTGATCGGCTACGCCGAGATCGGCCGCGCCCTCGCCCCCGGGCTGACCGCCCACCACCCCTACGCCGAGTGGATTTCCGAATACGCCTCCGAAGGTTACCAGGCCGTGGCGCGGGCGGCGGAGGCGCAGCTCGACCGCCTCGCCGCGCGGGCGCTGGCGGAGCCGCGCTTCGCCGAACTCGCGCGCATCTTCGCCGCCGCCGCCCGGCTCGAGGCGGCGTTCTGGCAGATGGGGCTGGACGCCGCCCGACCCGATTGAGTCTCAAGCTGCCGGTGGCGCGGCGGGCGGAATTGTGTCAATCTGCCGACTTGCCGATCCAGAATCCCCCGGGGGGAACGAACCGGTTCGTCCGCGCCGCGCGGACGAAAACGTCACCGCTGAGCCGAAAGACACCCCATGACCCAAAGCCCCACCGAACGCTGGTTTCCCGAGTGGAAGCTGACCACCGCCGACCGCGTCGCGCCCGATGAGCGCCTGCCCTGGCCCCAGACCGCGATCGCCGGATTCCAGCACGTCGTCGCGATGTTCGGCTCCACCGTGCTCGCGCCGATCATCATGGGCTTCGACCCCAACGTGGCGGTGCTGTTCTCGGGCATCGGCACGCTGATCTTCTTCCTCGTGGTGGGCGGCCGGGTGCCGTCGTACCTCGGCTCGTCGTTCTCGTTCATCGCGGTGGTGATCGCCGCCTCGGCCTACGCGGGCAGCGGCCCCAACCTCAACATCGGCACCGCGCTCGGCGGCATCATCGCGGCGGGCGCGCTCTACCTGCTGATCGGTTTGGTGGTGATGAAGGCGGGCTACCGCTGGATCGAGACCCTGATGCCCCCGGTGGTGACCGGCGGCATCGTCGCCGCCATCGGCCTCAACCTCGCGCCGATCGCGGTCAAGGGGGTGAGCGCCACCGGCTTCGACAGCACCGCCGGCATCGTCACCATCGTCGCGGTGGGCCTCGCGGCGGTCTACGCCCCCGGCATGCTGCGGCGCATCCCGGTGCTGATCGGCGGCTTCGCCGGGTATCTCTTCTACGCCGTGGGCGCGGGCGCGTTCGGCGCGGGCAAGCCCATCGACTTCTCCGGCATCGCGGCGGCGCCGTGGTTCGGCGCCCCCACCTTCACCGCCCCCACCTTCGAGCTGGGCGCGATGGCGCTGATCGCCCCGGTGGCGATCATCCTGGTGGCGGAGAACCTCGGCCACATCAAGGCGATCGGCGCGATGACCGGCCGCAACCTCGACCCCTACGTCGGCCGCGCCTTCGTCGGCGACGGCATCGCCACCATCCTCTCGGGCTTCTGCGGCGGCACCGGCGTCACCACCTACGCCGAGAACATGGGCGTGATGGCGGTGACCCGCATCTACTCCACCCTGGTGTTCGTGGTGGCGGCGCTGTTCGCGATCCTGCTCGGCTTCTCGCCCAAGTTCGGCGCGCTGATCCTCACCATCCCCGGCCCGGTGATCGGCGGCCTGTCGATCGTGATCTTCGGCCTCATCACCGCCACCGCCGGGCGGATCTGGGTGGAGAACAAGGTCGACTTCTCCGAGACCAAGAACCTCATCACCACCGCCGCCGCGGTGATCGCGGGCGCGGGCGACCTCACCCTGCACCTCGGCGGCTTCACCCTGGGCGGCATCGGCACCGCCACCTTCGGCGCCATCGCGCTCTACGCGCTGCTCAACCGCAAGGCCGCCGCCCAGCCCACCGAGGCGCCGCACCCGGCGGAATAATCGCCGTCGCATCGCCGGACCACCGACAAGGGCGCCCTCGGGCGCCCTTGTGCGTCGGAGGGCTTCGGCGTCAGAGGCGCTTTTCGAAGAACGCGTCGGGATAGGGGTCGTCGTTGAAGCGGTCGATCTCGACCCAACCGGAGCGGCGGTAGAGGGCGAGCGCCTCGGGCAGGGCACGGCCGTTGGTGTCGAGGCGCAGCACTTCGATGCCGAGGCTCCGGGCGGCGGATTCCACCGCCGCCATCAGCCGCTTCGCCAGCCCCAGGCCGCGGGCGGCGGGGGCGACCCACAGCCGCTTCACCTCCGCCACCGCGCCGCCGCCGCCCTTGAGGCCCGCGCACCCCACCGGCAGGCCGTCCGACATCGCCACCAGAAAGGTGCCGCGCGGGCGCACCATGTCGTCCGCCTGCGGATCGCACGACAGCGCCACGTCGAACCCCCGCTCGAAGCGGCGGCCCAGCTCGGCGTAGTATTCGCCGAGGCACCAGCGCGCCGCCGCGCCGCGCGGGTCCGCCTCCTCCAGCGCGATGCGGTCGCGGCCGAGGGCGGAGGCGATCAGGTCCATCGCCGCCAGCAGCGCGGCGCGATCCGGGTGGCGCGCCAGGATCGCCTCGGCCTGGGCGTCGGAGAGGGATTCGTAGGCGCGGTACTCCCGCTCGCCGGCCGGGGTGAGGCGGGCGACGCGGCGGCGCGCGTCGTCCGGGTGGGGCCGGGTTTCCACCAGCCCCTCCTCCTCCAGCCCGCGCAGCAGGCGGCTGGCGAGGCCGGAATCGAGGGCCAGGTCGGCGCGCAGCTCGCCCACGTCGGCCAGCCCCCGGCCGATGGCGTTCAGCACCCGCGCCGCGCCGAGCGGGCGGCCGCGGCCGAGAAACGAGGAATCGAGCGCCCCCACCTCGGAGGTGACGGCGCGGTTGAAGCGGCGGACTCGGGAAACGGCGTCGATCATGATTGTCTGACTTTAGTCAGATAAATTTTCGCCGCAAGCGGATTTTATTCAACCGGTGGGTTGACGGTCGGCCGGGGCACCCAATATTCAACCTAACGGTTAACGATGGAGTTCGGCCCATGGACGCGGTGTTCCATGCCCTCGGCGACGCCACCCGGCGCCGCATGCTGCGTGCCCTCGCCGACGGCGAGCGCACCGTGGGGCAACTGGCGGCGCCGTTCGCGATGTCGCTGGCGGCGGCGTCCAAGCACGTGCGCACCCTCGAACGCGCCGGTCTGGTGCGCCGCGAGGTGCGGGGCCGCACCCACGTTTGCCGCCTCGATCCCGGTCCGCTGGCCGAGGCCCACGCCTGGCTGGATTTCTACGCGCAGTTCTGGACCGGACGCCTCGACGCCCTCGACCGCCTGCTCCGCGCCGAGGACGCCGACCTCCCCCCGACCGCAGGAGAGCCGCGATGACCGTTTCGCCGACCCTCGACCCCTACGGCAGCTTCGCCGACCCCGAGACCCTGACGATCCACCGCCTCCTCCCCGGGCCGATCGAACGGGTGTGGGCCTACCTCACCGAAAGCGACAAGCGCGCCCGCTGGCTGGCGGCGGGCGAGATGGACATGAAAGTGGGCGCCGAATTCGAACTGGTGTGGCGCAACGACACCCTCACCGACCCGCCCGGCCGCCGCCCCGACGATTTCGGCTGCGAGCACCGGATGCGGAGCCGCATCCTCGAGCTGGACCCGCCGCGACGCCTGGCGTTCGCGTGGGACGACAGCGGGTCGGTGTCGTTCGACCTGGAGGCGCGGGGCGAGCGGGTGCTGCTCACCGTCATCCACCGCCGCCTCGACGCCGAGATGCGGCTGATGGTGGGGCCGGGCTGGCACGGCCACCTCGACGTGCTCGCCGCCCGCCTCGCGGGCACCGAGCCGGAGCCGTTCTGGGACGCCTGGGCGCGCCTCAAGGCCGAATACCGCACCCGCTTCGGCGGCTGACGCCCGGCGCGGCGGAGGGATTCGCGTCGGCCGACGCAACCCTCCGCCGCCCCGCGCCTTTACTCCTTCGGTCCCCCGATGCGGCCGGAGCGCGCCATGACCACCCTCGGAACCCGCGAACACCAGATGTTCCCCGTGCTGACGCGGGCGCAGGTCGAGGCCGTCCGCGGCTTCGCCAGCGGGCCGCCGCGCCGCTTCGGCCCCGGCGAGGCGGTCTACGCCATCGGCGAGGTGGGCGCCCCCGCGTGGCTGGTGCTCGAAGGCACGCTGGAGATCGTGCGCCGCGACGGCCTGCACGGCGAGGCGCGGGTGGTGACCCTCGGCGCCGGGCAGTTCAGCGGCGAACTCAACCAGTTGGCCGGGCATCCCTCGATCGCGGCGGGCCACGCCGGGCCGGAGGGCTGCGAAGCCCTGCCGCTCGACCCGGAGCACCTGCGCGCCCTGGTGATCGGCTCGGCGGAGATCGGCGAGGTCGCGATGCGCGCGCTGATCCTGCGCCGCGTCGGCCTGATCGAGGCGGGCGGCGCGGGCACGATCCTGATCGGCCCGCCTGACGGCGCGGACATGGTGCGCCTGCAAGGCTTCCTCACCCGCAGCGGCCACCCCCTCACCGTGCTCGACGCCGCCACCGACCCCGAGGGCCACGCCCTGGTGGAACGCCTGGGCCTGCGCCCCGAGGAACTCCCGCTCGCGGTGTGCCCCGACGGACGGCTGCTGCGCAACCCCAGCGACGCCGAGATCGGCGCCTGCCTCGGCATGACCCCCGAGATCGAACCCGGGCGGGTGTACGACGTGGCGATCGTCGGCGCCGGTCCGGCCGGGCTGGCGGCGGCGGTCTACGCCGCTTCCGAGGGGCTTTCGGTTCTGGTGCTCGACGAGCGGGCGGTGGGCGGCCAGGCGGGCGCCTCGGCGCGGATCGAGAACTACCTCGGCTTCCCCACCGGCATCACCGGCCACGCGCTCGCCGGGCGGGCGTTCAGCCAGGCGCTCAAGTTCGGCGCCGAGATCGCGATTCCCCTGCGCGCCCGCACCCTCCACTGCGACCCCGGCGCCCTCGGCCTCGGCCTGCCGGGGAAGCGGCGCGCCGCCGCGCGGGCGATCGTGCTGGCGTGCGGCGCCCGCTACCGCCGCCCCGACATCCCCACCCTCGCCGGGTTCGAGGGTACCGGCATTTCCTACTGGGCGACGCCGGTGGAGGCGCGCCTGTGCTCGGGCAAGGAGATCGCGCTGGTGGGCGGCGGCAACGCCGCCGGGCAGGCGGTGGCGTTCCTGGCGCCGCAGGTGAAGCGCCTGCACCTGCTGGTGCGCCGCCCGCTGGAGGACACCATGTCGCGCTACCTGGTGGAGCGCATCGCCGCCCTCCCCAACGTCGAGCTGCACGTCGGCACCGAGGTGACGGCGGTGGAGGGCGACGCCGCCAGCGGCCTCGCGGCGGTGACGATGACCGGCGACGGGGGCGAGTGTCGCCTGCCCCTCGCCCACCTGTTCCTGTTCATCGGCGCCGACCCCAACACCGAGTGGCTGAACGGTTGCGTCGAAACCGACGCCAAGGGCTTCGTGGTCACCGGCGAAGGTGGCAGGGCGCCCCTCGAAACCAGCGTGCCCGGCGTGTTCGCCATCGGCGACGTGCGCGCCGGATCCACCAAGCGGGTCGCCGCCGCGGTGGGGGAAGGCGCGGCGGTGGTGGCGCAGATTCACGCGGCGTTCGCCCGCCGCGCGGCGGAGGGCTGAGGGGGCCAACGCCATTTCCGATGGAACTCTTAACCCGCTTCCGGAATTTCCGATGCATACACCCCGTCATTCCCAAGCACGTTCCCGGCCGCTCCGGCGCGGGAACCGAGAAGGATACCCGATCATGGCCTCCTCCCAAGCCCTTCACCGATCCCCCCGTTCGCACCGCCGCGCGCCGCCCGCCCACGTCTTCGAGGTGGGGCAGACCGTCCGCCTCAAGGGCGGCGCGGCGCGGCTCGCCAACTCGGGCGGGCTCTATCGCGTCACCCGCACCCTGCCGCCGGTGGGCGACGCGCCGCAGTATCGCATCCGCAGCGAGGACGACGCCCACGAGCGCGTCACCACCCAGGACAGCCTGGAGCCGGTGCGCGCCCCCGGCGCCGGTCTCGCGGCGCGGGTGTTCGGCCCCGCCCCCGGCAAGGCCTGAGCGCCCGTGCTCCCCGCCCCGGCGAACGACCCGGCCCCGCTGCTGATCCGCTGCGGCTACGAGATCGCGCTGCGCTGCGAGCGGCCGACGCCGCTGGTGTGCCGCCTGTCGATCCACGACGACCGCCGCGACGACATGCGGATGGAGGCGTTCTCCGTCTCGCCGCCGGTGCCGGTGTCGTACTTCCGCGATCTTTACGGCAACCGCTGCCTGCGCCTCACCGCCCCGGCGGGCGAGCTGACGCTGCGGGGCGACGCCACGGTGGCCGACGACGGCCGCTTCGACCCGGACTGCCGCGACGCGCGCGAGCTGCCGGTGGCGGAACTGCCCGACGACTGCCTGGAGTATCTCTCCGGCAGCCGCTACTGCGAGACCGACCGCCTCAGCCAGGTGGCGTGGGACATGTTCGGCGGCCTCGCCCCCGGGTGGGGGCGGGTGCGGGCGATCTGCGATTTCGTCCACCATCACCTGCGCTTCGACTACACCCAGGCGCGCGCCACCCGCACCGCTTACGAGGCGTTCCACGAGCGCGTCGGCGTCTGCCGCGATTACGCCCACCTGGCGCTGACGCTGTGCCGCTGCCTCAACATCCCGGCGCGCTACGTCAACGGCCACCTCGGCGACATCGGCGTGCCGCCCGCCCCCGAACCCATGGATTTCTGCGCCTGGATCGAGGTGTTCCTCGACGGCCGCTGGCACACCTTCGACCCCCGCAACAACGTGCCGCGCATCGGCCGGGTGGTGATCGCCCGGGGGCGCGACGCGGTAGACGTTCCCATGGTTCACTCCTTCGGCCCCCACACCCTCACTGCGTTCCGGGTGTGGACCGAGGAAACCTGACCCTGGGAATGGGCGCGCACCGCCCCCACCTTGGACGGACTCCGGCAGCGTCCGACCAGAGGAGACCCCGATGACCCGCGTTTCCGCCTACGCCCTCGCCTGCCTCATCGTCGCGTTCCACGCCCCCGCCCTCGCCCAGAGCGCGCCGCAGCCCTACGTGCCCTCCTCCGGCCAGGCGGGCAAGGACGTGGTGTGGGTGCCCACCGACCAGGGGCTGGTGGACCGCATGCTCGAAATGGCCGCCATCACCCCCGACGACTATCTCATTGACCTCGGCTCCGGCGACGGCCGCACCGTCATCACCGCCGCCAAGCGCGGCACCCGCGCCCACGGCATCGAATACAACCCGGATCTGGTGGCACTCTCGCAAAAGGCCGCCGAGGCCGAGGGCGTGGCGGGCCGCGCCACCTTCGCCCAGGGCGACATCTTCGAATCCGATTTCTCGCAGGCGACGGTGGTGACGCTGTTCCTGCTGCCCAATCTCAACCTCAAGCTGCGGCCGACGCTGCTCGAGATGAAGCCCGGCACCCGCGTCGTCTCCAACACCTTCACCATGGGGGACTGGGCGCCCGACGAGGCGGTGGACGGCGGCGGCAACTGCACCAGCTTCTGCCACGCCTACAAGTGGATCGTTCCGGCCAAGGTGGCGGGCACCTGGCGGCTGGACGACGGCGAGTTGACGCTGACGCAAACCTATCAGACCGCCAGCGGCACCCTCGCCCGCGGCGGCAAGCGCGTGGCGGTGGAGCAGGCGCGCCTCGACGGCACCGAGATCGTGTTCGTGGCGGAGGGCCGCCGCTACACCGGCACCGTGGCGGGCGACCGCATGAGCGGCACCACCGACCGCGGCCGCAAATGGAGCGCCACCCGGCGTTAGCGGTCGTCGTCGTCGGAGAGCTTGGCCTGGTCGAGGCGGCGGCGCTCCAGCTCCGACACCGCCGCCGCCCGCTCCCGCTCGGGCTTCGGGCGGCCGAACTTGGCGCGGTTTTCCGCCGCCTGGCGGTCCTTGTCGGCGCGGACCTTGCGCTTGCGCGCCTGCCGCAGATTGACGATCTCGCTCATCCCATGCCTCCGGTGAAGGGGCATCATAACCCAAGGCGGAGGGTTCGCGATGGCCGATTACGAACTCTACTACTGGTCGGTGCCGTTCCGCGGCCAGTTCGTGCGCGCGGTTCTCGCCCTCGCGGGGAAAACCTGGAGCGAGGCGGGCGACGCCGCGATCGCGCGGCTGATGGAGGAACCGGTGGCGCGCATGCCGGTGCCGTTCATGGGGCCGCCGCTGCTGGTGGACGCGGCGGCGGACGTGGCGCTGGCGGAAATGCCCGCCATCGTCCTCTACCTCGGCGAAACCCTCGGCCTCCTCCCCGCGACCCCGGCCCTGCGCGCCGCCGCGATGAAGGTGGTGGCCGACGCCAACGACGTGCTGGACGAGATCACCCTCGACGGCGGACGGGAAATGTGGACCGGGGAGCGCTGGCGGGCCTTCCTCCCCCGGCTCGGCAAATGGATGGCGATCTGGGAGGAAACCGGCCGCCGCCATGGCCTGAAGCCGGACGCGGGCTTCCTCCTCGGCGGCGCCGTGCCGGACGTCGCCGACGTCGTCACCGCCACCCTGTGGGGCACCCTCGCCGAGCGCTTTGCCGCCCTCGCCGAGCTGCTCGACGATGCGGCGCCGTTGACCGCCGCCCTCACCCGCCGCGTCAACGCCCTGCCGCCCCTCGCCGACCTCGCCGCCCGGGCGCGGGCGGACTACGGCGACGCCTATTGCGGCGGCCGCATCGAGGACTCGCTGCGCCGCGTCCTCGGCGCCTGACCCATCCACCCCAGACACGGGAGACAGCCATGACGGTTCGGAAGTTCGCCCCCGCCGACGCCCCCTACGCCCGCACCCCCGGCCAGGAGGCGGGGGTGTTCGTCGGCAACCTCGTCGACCAGCGCCACGGCGGGCCGCTCACCATCGGTTACGGCCGCTACGATCCGGACCAGAGCATCGACGAAGCCATCGTCGTCCACGACGTGATGGTGGTGCTCGCAGGCCGGGTGTCGGTGACCGCCGACGGCGCCACCGTCACCGCCGGTCCGGGCGAGGTGATCTACATGCCCGCCGGGAGCAACGTCACCATCCGCTCCCACGAACAGGGCGCGCTCACCGCCTACGTCACCCATCCCCACTGGCAGGAGGCGGTCTGAGGCGCGACGCCCCGCCCCTCCTCGCCGAACTTTGCGCCCGGGAAACGGCGATCCGCCGCATCGTCGGGAGCCATTGCAGGCTGACGATCGTCAGGGCGGGGAGGAAGGTCAGGGTGAAGACGACCATGCCGAGGATGCCGAAGAGAACGATGGCGCCGACGCCGCGATAGAGTTCGCTGCCGGCGCCGGGGAGGAGCACCAGCGGCAACAGTCCGACGATCGTGGTGACGCTCGACATCAGCATCGGCCGCAGGCGCGAGGCCACCGCTTCCCGCACCGCCTCGCGCGGTTCGGCATCGGCCCTTTTTATGTTCTCCATGGTACGGTGCACCACCAGGATCGGGTTGTTCACCACCGTTCCCATCAGGATGAGAAAGCCGAGCATCGAGATCATGTCGAACGGCTGGCTGATCGCGGGCAGTCCGATCGTGGGCAGAAGGCTCCCGACGAGGTTCAGGAGCGCCAACCCGACGATGCCCCCCGCGAAACCGAGGGGAATGGTGGCCATGACGAGCAGGGGATAGCCCCAGTGAACGAAACCGGCGACCAGCAGCAGGTAGACGAGCAGGATCGCGACGACGTAATTCTGAAACAGCGCCTCCCGCGTCGCGTCGAGCTGGTCGGCTGCCCCGGAGATGTCGAGCGTCACCGACGCCGGAATTTCGCCGGTCGCCCGCATTTGCGCGATGACATCCTCCCGCACGCGGGCCACCGCGGTTTCGAGCGCCACGGAACGCGGCGGAATGATGCTCAGGGTCACCGTGCGGTTCCCGTTGACCCGGCGAATCGCGTCCGTATCCATGCCCTCTTCGAGGCGGGCGACGGAGGACAGCAAGACGGTCGCGCCCGTGGGCGTGTGGAGCGGGAGGCGCCACAAGTCGTCGGGGTCCGCCGATTGACCGGCATCGCTGAAGAGGAACATGTCGATCTTGCGGTCCGCGCTGTAGAACTCGTCCACGAACGCCCCGTCGGTGAGCGCGGCCACGCTGAAGCCGATCTCTTCGGCGGAAAGGCCCACCTCGGACGCCCGCTCCCAATCCGGACGAATTTCGATCATCGGCTGCGACAACGACAGGGTTTCCGGGGCCGACTGGATCATCGGCTCCTCGAACACCTCCCCGGCCCGGCGAAATACGGACGTCGCCACCGCGTAGACCATCCGAAGATCCGGACCCGAGACGTTGACGTTCACGCTCCGCGTCCCGCCGTCGTTGCTGGTGATGATCGACCCCCGCGTGGCAAAGGCGCTCATCCCCGGATACGCACCGAGTCTCTTCGTCACCTCCCGGATCAGCGCGTCGATCTGGCTCGGCTCCTTGGTGGTTGCCATCATCCACACGTTCTGGGGCCGGGCGGTGATGATCAGCCGATCGAGCGCCGGAATGCCGCCCTCCCGCGCAAAGGCTTCCGGCGCGGCATCGAGGTAGGGCGTGAGGTCCCGTTCGATTTCGCGAGCGATCTCTTCCATGCGCGACAAGTTGTAGCCGGACGGCGCGCTCATGATCGCGAACATCTTCGCCTCTTCGCCTTCCGGCAGATATTCGGCCGGCGGCGTCAATCCCAGCAGGATCCCGGCGCTGAGGCCCACGCCGCCGACAAGACACGCCAGACGACGGGCGCTCGTCGCGGTCACCCTGTCGGCAAGCCGCGCGATCCGGTCGATGACGCCGGGCCGCCCGACCGGCTGGGCGGAATCGGCAAGGGATGGCGCCGTCGGTCGCGGCATCAATCTGGCGCCGAGGGTCGGCACCAGCGTGACCGAAACCAGCATCGAGGCGAAGATGGAGCCGGAAATCGCAAGCGCCACATCGGAGTAGAGCTGCCCCGCCTCTTCCTCGACGAACAGGATCGGAAGGAACACCAGGATCGTGGTGAATGTCGACGCGACCACGGCGGGCCAGACCTCCCGGACCCCTTCGACCGCCGCCCGGAAGCGGTCGAGTCCCCGTCGACGGGCCATGTCGATGCTCTCCAGCACGACGATGCTGTTGTCGAGCGTCATGCCGATGGCGAAGGACACACCGGCAAGGGAAATGACGTTGATCGTCCGGCCCGCCAGCAGAAGCCCGAGAAAGGCGGAGATCGTGCAGATCGGGATGCCGACGACGCCGATGAACGTCGCCCGCCCCGAGCGCAGAAAGAGATACATCACGAGCGTGGCGAGCGCCGCGCCGACCCCCAGGTTCGTCCAGACATTGCGGACCGATGCCTCGACGTAATTGGAATCGTCCGAGATCAGCATCATCTGCATGCCCGCGGGCGCGAGGACTTCGTCGTTGATCGCCGACATCTCGGCCCGGACGGCGCGACTCACCGCGATCACGTTGGCGCCGGTCTCGCGGCGCAGCGACAGCAGCCGCGCCTGCCGCCCCTCGTAGAGGAGAATCTGGTCCGGTTCGTAATGTCCGAGGCGGACGCTCGCAACGTCGGAGAGGCGAATGACGGCGGCGCCCCGCCGCGCGAGGATGGTCTCGCCGACGGAGTCCACGTCGTCATAGCGCCCGACCGTGCGGAGAAGATAGCTGCGCTTGCCGCTTTCGAGATCGCCGCCCGAGACATCGCGGTTGCGCGCCGTGATCGCATCGCGCACGTCCGTCAGGGTCAGGCGGCGCTGGGCGAGACGCTCGGCGTCCACGAGGATCTGCAACTGCCGCGCCGGGCCGCCGATCTCCACCTGGGAGACCCCCTTCACCCGTTCGAGCCGACGGCGCACGTTGCTGTCGAGGAAGTCCCCCATCATGTTCATGTCGAGGCCCTGCGGGTTGCCCGACACCGGCGCGAGGCGGAAGTACATGAAGGCCTCGTCGGACGACGCGGTCGCGGTGACCCGGGGCTGGTCCACGTTCGGCGGATACGAAGGCACCTGGCTCAACGCGTTGTTCACCCGGATCAGGGTTTGCGTCAGGTCGACGTTGTAGGGAAACTCCAGCTCGATCGTCGCCCGCCCGGCCGAGACGGAAGAGACCAGCCGCTCCATGCCGGGGATGGTGGACAGAAACTCCTCCTGCTCGATGACGATCTCACGCTCCACATCCTGGGGGGTCGCTCCCGGCCATGTCGTCTCCACCGTGATCGTGCGCACCTCCATGTCCGGAATCATCTGGACCGGGATCCGCAACGCCGCGGCGATTCCGACGATGCACAGCATCGACAGACCCACCGCCATCAAGGTTCCGCGTCTGACGATGGCTTCGAACATGCACGTGGTCTCCCGTGTTGGGGGAGCGCCGGGCGAAAACCCGGCGACAAGAGGACTCAGGAGCCGCGGCGGGAGACTTGGACCGGCAGACCGGGGCGCAGGCCCTCGTTGCCTTCCACCACCACGAGATCGCCTTCGGACAACCCGCTGCGAACCTCGACCCTGCCGTCGAACGTGTTTCCGATCTCGATCACCCTCTCCGCCGCCGTCGCGCCGGTGGAAGCGTTTTCCACCACCCAGGCGGTCGTCCGGCCGTCCGGATGCCGCAGGAGCGCGTCCCGCGGGATCGTGACGTGGCGGCTTGCCGTCGGGAGATGCAGGGTCACCGTCGCGGACAGGCCGGGCATCAGGTTCGCGTCGGCGTTCGCCACGGACACCCGGGCGGGGAATGTCCGCGAGCCGGGATCGGCGACGGGGATCGTGCTGAGAAGCCGTCCTTCGAAGGTTTCATGCGGTTGCGCGTCCAACCGGACGGTGACGCGGATATCGCGCGAAAGGTGCGTGAAATAGGCCTGGGGGACCGCCACGTCGATCCGCAACTCCCGAAGCTCGACAAGTTCCACCACGGCGTCTCCCGGCTCCACCCACGCACCGGCATCGGTGAGGCGCCGCGCGACCACCCCTGCGAACGGCGCGCGGATGTCGTGCAGCTCGAGAAGCAGGGCCTGCTCGTTCTCTTCGGCTTTCCGCCGATCGCGGACCGCGCGATCGGTCTGGACTTCCGTCTCGCGCGTGCGCCGTTCGTTGTCCGAAATCGCCTGGCGTCCCGCGAGCGTGGTGGCGATGTCGAACCGCCGTTGCGCATCGGCGAGCGCCGCCTCCGCCTCCCGCGTCGCGGCTTGCGCCTGCGCGACCGCGATCCGCGCGCGCCGGTTGTCCAGCGCCGCCAGGACGCCGCCGGGTTCGATGCGGTCGCCCTCCTCGACGTGAACCCTCGCCACCTTGCCGGCCACCTCCGCCGAAACCGCGGATATCCGCGCCGGGGTCACGGTGCCGGTCAGCGGCAACGGCTGGGCGACGGCCGCAACCTCGGCGGGGACGACGCCCACGAGCACGGTTTCGGTCTGCGCATCGGCGGGATGCCCGATCAGGAAAAGCCCGAGCAGGCTGCTCCTCAAGGGGTTCATGATCGCGGCGAGTGCCGGAACGGCGTATCGCAACGGGCCTCCCGGCGGGGCGGCATCTGGCGCGGTCGTCGGTGTCGTCACGGTTTCGTCCGATCGGATGTGGGTGCGTCGCTCCGGTATAAATACGATGGATTGATCGCATTCTCTAATCGCATTCGGCGCGCAGCCCGCAAGGGTCCTTCAACCTCCTGGCCAACCGGGAGATTCCCACCTCGGACGCAACCGCCGGCCGCCCGCGCCCAGGTTTCCCCGCCGCCCCTGTTCAGGTTTTCCCGTCGATGGGCGAGCGGATTGCCCCCATTGCTTCCACCGCGCCCGACGGCATAATCTCGGCCAAGGCTCTCGTTCCAGCCGGAGGAAAGCTCCATGACAGGGCGATCATCGGCCTCCTCGCAGCGCGGCAACCGATCATGACCGATCCTCGAAATCCCGACATTTCCGTACGGAAAACCCCCAAGCAGGCGCGGTCCGCCGACCTCGTCGCGACGATCCTCGAGGCCGCCCTCCAGGTTTTGGAGACGGAGGGCGTGGCGCGGTTCACCACGGCGCGGGTCGCGGAACGCGCCGGGGTCAGCATCGGGTCGCTCTACCAGTATTTCCCGAACAAGGCCGCGATCCTTTTCCGGCTCCAGAGCGAGGAATGGCGGCAGACGACCGATTTGTTCAGCGGCATTCTCGCTGATACCGGCAGGCCGCCGCTCGACCGTCTGCGGGCGCTGGTGCACGCCTTCATTCTCTCCGAGTGCGAGGAGGCGGAGGTTCGCGGGGCGCTGCACGACGCGGCACCGCTGTATCGCGACGCCCCCGAGGCGAAGGCGGCAAGGGCCAAGGGCGACCGGGCGTTTCAAGCGTTCATGCGGGAGGTCCTCCACGATGCGCCCGAGGATGTGCGCGAGGTGGCGGGCGCGCTGATCCTCAAAACCCTGAGCACGGTGGGGAAGGACTTCTCCGAGAGTCCCCGGTCTCGCACCGAGATCGCGGCCTTCGCCGAGGCGATGGCGGAGATGTTCCGCACCTATCTCGCCAGCCTTAGGGCACGGCACGGCACCGCCGCCTCCGACTGACCTCGCGACCCCGAACGCGAGCGGCGCGCCACGCCGACGTTCCGCCGTTCGCACCCTTCGGAAGAAAAACGCCCGCGCTCCCGGAGGCTTAGGAAGGCCCGGCGCGGGGGATCGGGAACGCGATTAGAAAATGCGATGGATTCGTCGTATTTCTGGGGAACGGCACACTCGCATCGGATCGACCCCATGACCACCCTCACGACCGAACCCGTCGCCTCGCTGCTCGAACGCCTGTTCCAGCAGGCCGACGCGGCACCCTCCCCGACCACGGCCGAACTCTCCCCGGAGGAGCGAACCCGTCTGCTGCGCAGCAAGACCGAATACCGCGCATTCTACGGGCGCCTCAAAGACCTCTGGCTGCCCGTCTCGCGGGAGACCGGGCGGCTGCTTTACATGCTGGCGCGGTCGTCGCACGCGCGCGCCATCGTCGAATTCGGCACGTCGTTCGGCGTCTCCACCATCCATCTGGCCTCGGCGCTCCGGGACAACGGCGGCGGGCGCTTGATCACCAGCGAATTCGAGCCCTCCAAGATCGCGCGCGCCCGCGAGCACATCGCCATGGCGGGCCTCGCCGATCTGGTGGACCTGCGGGCCGGGGACGCCTTGGAGACGTTGCGCGCCGATCTCCCCGAGACCGTCGACCTGCTCCTGCTCGATGGCGCCAAGGGCCTCTACGTCGACATCCTCGACCGCGTCGAAGACCGCCTGAGACCCGGCGCGATCGTGGTCGCCGACAACGCCGACATGTGCCCCGATTACCTCGACCGCGTGCGCGCGCCCGCCGGAACCTACATGTCGCTGCCGTTCGGCAAGGACGTCGAGGTGTCTCTCAGGCTCGGTTGACGCGCGCCGCGGCCGCATCGCCGACCGGAAGGGTTACATCGACCCCTCCTGCAGGGCCTGGTAGACCGTCCGCACCGTGGGACGGAAGCCGAGGCGGCGGGCGAGCGAACCGTCGACATGCAGATGCCAGGGATTGGAAAGCGGCTCGGAGCCGGACTCCATCGGCGCATCCAGCAGGCGCAAAAGCTCGTAGACCGAGGTGGGCGCCTCGTCCGCGATGTTGACGATCCGCCGGTCGAACGCCCCCTCCAGCGCCAGCCGGATCGCCACGGCGACGTCGCGGTGATGGATCGTGCTCATGCGTTGCGCCGGGTGCCAGGTGCCGACGTATCGGGGAAGCGAGTCGAGGTGCCCGTCGCCATCGCCGTACACGAACGGGAACCGCACGACGGACCAGGTCAGGCCGCTGGCGCGCAGTTCCGCTTCCGCCGCCACCTTGCTGGCGGGATAGGCGTGCTTGGGGTCGACCGGGTCGTCCTCCCGCCCGGGATGGGGCGTGTCGGCGTCGTAGACGTTGCTGGTGCTCGACAGGACGAACCGGGCATCCGGAGCGGCGGCTTGCGCGGTCGCGATCAGGTTGCGGGTGCCCTCGAGGTTGCTTCTCCAGATGAGATCGGTGTCCTGCGTGCGGAAGACGGCGGCGAGGTGCACGATGGCCGACACGCCCCGCACAGCTTCCGGCAAACTCGCAGGATCGAGAATGTCGCCGGTGACGGCGGCCGCGCCTTCGGGGCACCGCCTGCCGGGCCGCACCAGCACGCGGCAGTCGAAGCCCGCCGCCAGCAGCCGCGGCACCAGCCGTTCCCCGACGAGGCCGGTGGCCCCGGTGATGAGAATCGTCATGACGCTTGCGCCTTTCCCGCCAGGCCTTGCAGCCGTTCGGTCGCCGCGCGGAGCACCCGGACGGCGGCGGCCAGATCCGCCGCGTCGATGCCGCCGAATGCCGCCTCTTGGATGAACGAGAGATCGGGGAGGCGGCGCCACAGCGCCTCGCCCGAGGCCGTCAGCGTCAGAAGGCGCTGACGCTGGTCGCCGCCGCTCGCCGCCTGACGCACCAAGCCTTTGCGCACCAGGGCGGCGACGATGCCGCTGAGCGTCGCCCGCTCGAGTTCCAGCGCGCGCCCGAGGTCGCGCTGCATCGCCGGGCCGACGTCGGCCAGGTGCCGGAGAACGTACCACTGCGTCGCGCCGAGGTCGTAGGGCCGCAGGGTCGCGTCCATCAGGGCGCGGCCCGCGAAATAGCAGCGCTTCGTCCACGCCGCCACGGTCGAATGGTCGCTGGGTTCGGGCATGCCGCTCTCCTCTGTTCGTTTGCTACCTTGCGATATTTGCAAGGTAGCAAACGAATTGTCAAGGGAGCGCCTCCCGCGGCAGGTCCCCTAGAGGTGCCGGCCGAGGAATTCGCGCAGGATCGCCGCGATCTCGGCCGCGTGGGTTTCGAGCGCGAAATGCCCGGCATCGAGGAGGTGGACATGGCCGTGGGGCAGATCCCGCTTGTAGGCCTCCGCCCCGGCGGGCAGAAACGCCGGATCGTGCCGCCCCCAGATGGAGCGCGCGGTTCGGGCGGTCGTCGCCGAAGCCGAGGCGGCGGCGGCGGAGAAGGGCTAGAATCCTCGACGCCGTCACTCCGGCAGGGGGATGTGCTCGTCCCGGTCGCCGACGGGGAGGTCGAAGCGGCCCTGGCCCCAGTTGCCCGCGCGCCATGCGGCCTTGGCCTCCTCGATCCGCTCCTTCGAGGAGGCGACGAAGTTCCACCAGATGTAACGCGGCCCACCGAGCGTCGCGCCGCCGAGGATCATCAGCCGCGCGCCGCGCTCGCCCGCCGCCACGGTGATGCGGTCGCCGGGGCGGAACACCATCATCCGCCCGGCCTCGAACGCCTGCCCCGCCACCGAGATCGCGCCGTCGACGACGTAGATCCCCCGGTCCTCGTGATCGTCGGGCAGCGGCAGGCGGCACCCGGGGTCGAGGGTGACGTCGGCGTAGAACGCCTCGGAGAACAGCGTCGCGGGCGCCCGCTCGCCATAGGCGGTGCCGAGGATCAGCCGCACCGAAACGCCGCGATCCGCGATCACCGGCAGCGCCGCCTTGTCGTGGTGCTCGAACATCGGCGCGATGTCCTCGTGGCTCTCGGGCAGCGCCAACCAGGTCTGGATGCCGAACAGGCCGTGCGGCCCGCCGCGGGCGGCGGCGGAGGTGCGCTCCGAGTGCGACACGCCGCGCCCGGCGACCATCCAGTTGAGCGCGCCGGGCCGGATCACCTGATCGGCGCCGGTGCTGTCGCGGTGGTGGAAATCGCCGCGATAGAGGTAGGTGACGGTGCCGAGGCCGATGTGCGGATGCGGCCGGATGTCGATGCCCTGCCCGGTCAGCAGCTCGGCCGGACCGGCCTGATCGAAAAAGATGAACGGCCCGACCATCTGCCGCTTCGGCGCGGGCAAGGCGCGCCGCACCTCGAACCCGCCGATGTCCCGCGCGCGGGGAACGATCAGGGTTTCGATGGCGTCGACGCCGACCGCGTCGGGACATCCCGGTTCGAGTGCCGGATTCCAGCTCATGCGCGTCACCTCCACCTGGAGTGCCGATTCATCCGCTCGCGGGAACGCTCCCACCGGGCGAACCCTTTAGGTGGCGAGCCGACCCCCGCCGAACCAGGGGGCGCGCCCTCGGCACCCCCGGCTGAAGACGCATCCTCCATGACACCGGCCGCTTTCGGCCGCGTGCGGCGTTAACGACTCCCTTCCGTCGACTTCTCGATGTGTTCCGCCACGCTTCGCGCGATCTGTGGGACGAGTTGCAGAGGAATCTCGTGCCCAACGCCGTCCAAGACCATCAGTCGAGCCCCGCCGATACCCTCGGCGAGCGCCCGCCCATTCGCGAGGGGAAGCACCGGGTCCTCCGCGCCGTGGATGACGAGAACCCCGCAAGCAATGTCGCGAAAGCGCCCGGTCCAGTCGTCTCGCTCCGAGACCGTCGCATGGTTGAACATGCTGGCCGGACGATCCGTGCGATCCAAGACTTTGTCGATCCTCGCCGTTGCCGCGCTTTCGTCGAAGGGGGTGCGGCTGCCCGCGCCGAGGCGTTCAATTCCGAGAAGGAATTCCCTGACGGCGCTTCGATCCGACCAGTCAAGCGACGGGAACGCGCCGAAATGATCCAGAAAACGCCGAGAGATATGCGGCAATTCCGGACCGTCCCACCCGAGCGGCTCCGAAGCGACGAGGACCAGCGCATTCACCCGTTGCGGATGACCGAGCGCGACCATCTGAGCGATATAGCCGCCCAGAGACATGCCCATGAGAGTCGCGGTCTCGAACCCGTAGGAATCCATGACGGCGACGACATCGTCCGCCATATCCTCGACCGAGTACGTCGCCTCACCGGGCGGGCGCGTGCTCGACCGTCCGGTATCGCGATGGTCGAAGCGCACGACATGGAAGCCTTGGTCGGCCAAGGCGGCGCAGAGGTCTTCCGGCCAACCGAGCATCGAGGCCGTGGCCCCCATGACGAGCACCAGCCCAGGGTTGCCCCGGGCGCCGAAACTCTGGGTGGCTATCGTACCGCCGGGTGTTTCGACCGAACGCATCTCGCCCTCACCTGCAACCGCTCCCCGAGCGACGGCGGGAAGACCCGCACACGCGGCAGATATAAGGAACGGTTCGGCGTTTGCGTACCCTCTCCGCCGGTTGCTGGAGGAGCGCGGGAAGCGACCGTCGATCTCGGGGCGGACGTGCCGAGACCGACGGTCCGCCGTTCAGCCGATCGTCGCGCCCGAAGCAGGCACCCGACGGTGCGACGCGATCATTCCCACTCGATGGTCCCCGGCGGCTTCGAGGTCACGTCGTAGGTCACCCGGTTGATGCCCTTGACCTCGTTGATGATGCGGTTGGCGACGCGGGCGAGGAAGGTCATGTCGAAGGGGTAGAAGTCGGCGGTCATGCCGTCGGTGGAGGTGACGGCGCGGAGCGCGCAGGCGTAGTCGTAGGAGCGGCCGTCGCCCATCACGCCCACCGTGCGCACCGGCAGCAGCACGGTGAACGCCTGCCAGATCGCGTCGTACAGCCCGGCGTTGCGGATTTCCTCGAGGTAGATGGCGTCGGCCTTCTTGAGGATGTCGAGGCGCTCGGCGGTGATCGGCTGGCCGGGAATGCGGATCGCGAGGCCCGGGCCGGGGAACGGGTGGCGCCCCACCATCTCCTCCGGCAGGCCGAGTTCGCGGCCGAGCACGCGGACTTCGTCCTTGAACAGCTCGCGCAGCGGCTCCACCAGCTTCATGTTCATGCGCTCGGGCAGGCCGCCGACGTTGTGGTGCGACTTGATCGTCACCGACGGGCCGCCGGTGAACGACACGGATTCGATCACGTCGGGATAGAGCGTCCCCTGCGCCAGGAAGTCGGCGCCGCCCACCTTCCTCGCCTCCTCCTCGAACACGTCGATGAAGGTGGCGCCGATGGTCTTGCGCTTCTTCTCCGGGTCGGTCTCGCCCTCGAGCTTGCCGAGGAACAGGTCGGCTGCGTCGCGGGTGACGAGCTTGACGTTGAAGCGCCGCCCGAACACCTCCTCCACCTGCTCGCGCTCGCCCAGGCGCAGCAGGCCGTGGTCCACGAACACGCAGGTGAGCTGGTCGCCGATCGCCTCGTGCAGCAGCGCCGCCGCCACCGAGCTGTCCACCCCGCCGGACAGGCCGCAGATCACCCGGCCCCTGCCCACCTGCTTGCGGATCGCGTCGATGGCCTGGTCGCGGAACGCCGCCATCGTCCAGTCGCCCGCGCAGCCGCACACGCCGTGGACGAAGTTGCCGAGCAACTGGGCGCCGTGGGGGGTGTGCACCACCTCGGGGTGGAACTGCACCGCGTAGAAGCGCTTCTCGTCGTTGGCGATCGCCGCGCAGGGCGCGCCCTCGGAGGTGCCGACGACGCGGAAGCCCTCGGGCAGCCGGGTGACCCGGTCGCCGTGGCTCATCCACACCTGTTCCTTTTCGCCCACCGCCCACACGCCGTGGAACAGCGCGCAATCGCCCGCCACCTCCACATAGGCGCGGCCGAACTCGCGGTGGTCGGAGCCTTCCACCAGGCCGCCCAGCTGCGTCACCATGGTCTGCTGGCCGTAGCAGATGCCGAGCACCGGCAGGCCCAGCTCGAACACCTCCTGCGGCGCGCGCGGGCTGTTCGCCTCCGTCACCGAGGCCGGGCCGCCCGAGAGGATCACGCCCTTGGGGTCGAACGCGCGGATGCTCGCGGCGGTGACCTTCTGGAACGGGTGGATCTCGCAATAGACGCCCGCCTCGCGCACCCGGCGGGCGATCAACTGCGTCACCTGCGAGCCGAAGTCGACGATCAGAATGCGGTCGGTCATGGGGTCTCTTCTCCCTGTTCGGTCTCGGCCCCGTCGGCGGCGCGTTGCATCGCCGCGACGAAGAACCCATCGGTGCCGTGACGCCCGGGCGTCAGGCGAAGCATCTCCTGCCCGGCCAGCTCCGCCGGAGCCCCGGGCCACGCGTCGGCCACCGGCAGCGGCGCGAAATCCGGCCGCGCGGCGAGGAAGGCGGCGACCTGGGCGCCGTTCTCCTCCTCGAACATCGAGCAGGTGGCGTAGACCAGCCGCCCGCCCGGGCGCACCAGCCGCGCCGCGCTGGCGAGGATGCGGGCCTGCTTCGCCGTCAGTTCGGCCAAGTCCTCGGGCGTGGTGCGCCAGCGCGCGTCGGGGTTGCGGCGCCAGGTGCCCGAGCCGGAGCACGGCGCGTCCACCAGCACCCGGTCGGCGGTGCCCTTGTGGCGCTTGATCCACTTGTCCGCCTCGCCGGAGAGCGCGCGGCGGGTGACGTTGAACGCCCCCGCCCGCTTCAGCCGGTCGGCGCCGCGGTCGAGCCGCGCCTGGGAGACGTCGCAGGCGATCAGGCGGCCCTTGTTGGCCATCGTCGCCGCCAGCGCCAGGGTCTTGCCGCCCGCGCCCGCGCAGAAATCCACCACCGTCTCGCCCGGCCGCGCGCCCACCAGAAGCGCCGCGAGCTGCGCGGATTCGTCCTGAACCTCCACCCAGCCCTCGGCGAACGCCCCCGAGGCCGCCACGTTGGCGCGCTCGACGCAGCGCAGGCCGATGGGCGACCACGGCGTCTCCTCCGTCGCGATCCCCTCGGCCGCGAGCCGCGCCTTGGCCGCCGCGCGGTCGGTCTTCAGGGTGTTGACGCGCAAATCCACCCGCGCCTCGGCGCGCGCCGCCTTGATCTCGGCCTCGGCGGCGTCGCCCCAGATCGCGGAAAACCGCTCCCACAGCCATTCCGGCGTTTCCGCCCAGGCCCACTCGGGCCGGTCGGACGCCTTCAGCCGCCGCATCGCGGCCACCCAGGTCTCCTCGCGCTTGTCGAGGGGCTGGGGCGCGTAGGCCTCGCCGTCGAACAGCGCCAGATCCGCCTCGCCCGGCACCTTCTCCGCCACGCACAGCGCGATCGCCAGCCGCCGCCCGCTCTCGGCGCGCACCGCCGCGTCGGTGGGGTTGCGCGCCTCGGCCAGGGCGCAGTCCGACGCCAGGCGCGCGCGCATCCGCATCGTCCGCCAGAACAGCTCGGTCACCACCCGGCGGTCGCGGCCGCCGATGTAGCGCCGCGCGCGAAAATACTCATGCAGAACCCGATCCGCCGGACGCCCTTCCATCCGCACCGCGTCCAACGCCTCGATCACCGCCTGCA
This sequence comes from Alphaproteobacteria bacterium, assembly GCA_030604885.1. Classification (GTDB taxonomy): domain Bacteria; phylum Pseudomonadota; class Alphaproteobacteria; order Rhodospirillales; family Rhodospirillaceae; genus Oleispirillum. Next base: position 30,780 of record JAUVUZ010000028.1, read on the forward strand.
ACCGCCCACCCGGCGTCATGTCCGTCCTCCCGAAACAGCAAGGCCAGGGGTTTCACCCCTGGACCCCACCAAGGGCTTGAAACCCTTGGATCCCTTCACTTGGTTTCCCGAGGGGCGGGGCCTTCGGCCTCGCCCCTCGGGAAACCAAAATGGGGTCGAGGGGCCCGAGGCCCCTCGCGGGGATCGGGGCGGCGCCCCGACCTGGTTGGTTCGCGTGGCGGGCATCACACCGAGGGCGGCTGGTAGTTGGGGGCTTCGCGGGTGATGGCGACGTCGTGGACGTGGCTTTCGCGGAAGCCCGCCGAGGTGATGCGGCGGAAGCGGCAGTTCTTGTGCATCGTCTCGATGTCGGCGTTGCCGGTGTAGCCCATCGCCGCCTTGAGGCCGCCGACGAGTTGGTGGACGATCGGCCCCACCGGCCCCGTGTAGGGCACGCGGCCTTCGACGCCCTCGGGCACGAGCTTGAGGTTGTCCTTCACCTCGGCCTGGAAGTAGCGGTCCGCCGAGCCGCGCGCCATCGCGCCGAGGGACCCCATGCCGCGGTACGACTTGTACGACCGGCCCTGGAACATGAACACCTCGCCCGGGGCTTCGTCGGTGCCCGCGAGCAGCGACCCCATCATCACCGCGTTGGCCCCGGCGGCGATCGCCTTGGCCATGTCGCCCGAGTTCTTGAGGCCGCCGTCGGAGATCAGCGGCACGCCCGCGGCGCGGCAGACCTCGGCGGTTTCCTGCACCGCGGTGAACTGCGGCACGCCGACGCCCGCGACGATCCGGGTGGTGCAGATCGAGCCGGGGCCGATGCCGACCTTGACCGCGTCCGCCCCCGCCTCGATCAGCGCGCGCGCGCCTTCGGGGGTGGCGATGTTGCCCGCGATCACCTGGGTGAGGTTGGAGACGCGCTTGATTTCCCGCACCGCGTCGAGCACGCCCTGGGAATGTCCGTGGGCGGTGTCGACCACCACCACGTCGGCGCCCGCCTCGATCAGGGCGCGGGCGCGCTCCATGCCGTCGGCGCCCACGCCGGTGGCGGCGGCGACGCGCAGGCGGCCCTGCTCGTCCTTGCACGAGTTGGGGTAGGTCTGGGCCTTTTCCATGTCCTTGACGGTGATCAGGCCGACGCAGCGGTAGGTTTCGTCCACCACCAGCAGCTTTTCGATGCGGTGCTGGTGCAGCAGGCGCTTGGCCTCGGCGCGGTCCACGTCGGCGGCCACGGTGATGAGGTCGTCCTTGGTCATCAACGCCGACACGCTCTGCGAGGGGTCGGTGGCGAAGCGCACGTCGCGGTTGGTGAGGATGCCCACCAGCTTGCCGCTGTTTTCCACCACCGGGATGCCCGAGATGCGGTGGTGGTCCATCAGCGCCAGGGCGTCGGCGAGGGTCTGCTCGGGGTGGATGGTGACCGGGTTGACCACCATGCCCGATTCGTAGCGCTTGACGCGGCGCACTTCCTCGGCCTGTTCGGCGACCGTCATGTTCTTGTGGATCACGCCCATGCCGCCCGCCTGCGCCATGGCGATCGCCATCGGCGCTTCGGTCACGGTGTCCATGGCGGCGGAAATCAGGGGGATGCCAAGTTCGATGGTGCGGGTCAGCCGGGTTTTGGTGACCGCCTGCGCCGGGAGAACGTGGGACTCCGCCGGCACCAGGAGCACGTCATCAAAGGTGAGGGCCTCGAGAATGTTCACCTTCGCCTCCTTCGGAATTTTCGATGCCGCAATATACACGTTTGCGGCGCGGAAGGAAGGCGGCGGCCATGCAAATTCCGCGCTACTCCCCCGCGTCGCGGCGGAACCCGGTGGCGACGATGTAGGTCTCGGCCGAGTCCTTGCGGCTGGCGGGGGGCTTGGCGTGGCGCACGGTGGTGAAGTCGCGCTTCATGGTGGCGAGGAAGTCGGCCTCCGCGCCGCCCTGGAACACCTTGGCGACGAACGCGCCGCCCGGCGCCAGCACCTCGCAGGCGAAGGCGTAGGCCAGTTCCAGCAGGGCGACGATGCGCAAGTGGTCGGTGGGCGGGTGGCCGGTGGTGTTGGCCGCCATGTCGGAGAGGACGATGTCCACCGGGCCGCCGAGCAGCGCCTTGAGGCGGTCGGGGGCGTCGTCGTCGGTGAAATCGCAGACGAAGTTGGTGGCCCCCGCCACCGGGTCCATGGCGAGCAGGTCGAGGCCCACCACCTGGCCGCCGGTCTTCTCCGGGTCGACGCGCTCCACCGCGATCTGCGTCCAGCCGCCCGGCGCGCAACCGAGGTCCACCACCCGCTGCCCGGGCTTGAGCAGGTGGAAGCGGTCGTCCAGCTCCTTGAGCTTGAACGCGGCGCGCGAGCGGTAGCCCTGGCGGCGCGCCTCGATCACGTAGGGGTCGTTGAGCTGGCGTTGCAGCCAGCGGGTGGAGGAATTCTTGCGGCCGCGCGCGGTCTTCACCCGCGTGTGCAGCATGCGGCCGCCGCTGCGGCCCTCTCCCTTGCGGTCGGTCACCCGGAAACTCCAATCTTCAGAGAGTGCATTCCCCGGCCGCGGCGGGGCGCGGACGCGATCCCTTGCCGCCGGTGGCCTCGATCGCCGCCATGTCGTCGGTGAGCATGTGCGGCACCAGGCTGGCCTCCACCCAACGGGCGAGCTGGTCCTCCACCCCGGGGTGGCGGGCGGCGAGGTTGAAGCGCATCGCCTCCACGTCGAGGGCGAGGGAGGCGTGGACGCGCCGGTGCCGCGCCAGCGACGGCGCGCGGATCGCGGCGAGGAACGCCTCCTCCTCGGCGAAGTGCTCGCGCACGTGGCCGTCGAGGGCGGCCATCGCCTGCTCGGCCGCTTCGCCGCCGCGGACGAGGGCGTCCGCCAGCAGGTTCGCGAGTTCGAAAAGGTGGCGATGCTGGGTGTCGATCACCCAGTTGCCGGTGGCGTAGGCGTCCGACCAGGGATACGTGTCCAAGGCATACCTCGCGATTGCGGCCCGGCGGCGATGGGATCGCTCAACGCGGGGTATACCCTTCCGGCCCCTCTGCGGCAATCGGTTTTGTTGCGGCGCGGGCGGCGCGCCACGCCCGCGCCCACACCGCGAGGTGGGCCGAGATTTCCGCCACCGCCCAGCCGCGCCCGTCCGGCTCGGGGAAAGCCTTGAGCAGCGGCGAGTCCCCCGCCGCCGCGCCGCACAGCCACACCGGCCGCCCCGCCGCCGCCAGGCGCCCGGCGAGGGCGGCGTCGGTGGTGACGACGAGGTCGGAGTCGGCGGGCGGTTCGGCGCCCAAAGCCACCGCCGCCACCGCGACTCCCGGCAGCCGCCACACCGGCTCCCACAGCGCCGCCGCATCCCCGGCGCAGGCCAGCGCCACGCGCGGGCGCGGCGCGTCCCCTTCGGCGCGGTCGGCGGGCGGCGGAACCGGTTGCGGCGGGTCGGACGGCGCC
>JAUVUZ010000047.1 GCA_030604885.1 Alphaproteobacteria bacterium
AATGGCGGAGAGGGTGGGATTCGAACCCACGGGACGCTTGCACGCCCAACGGTTTTCGAGACCGCCCCGTTCGACCGCTCCGGCACCTCTCCATAAGTTCCGCGGTCAAGCGAAGAACGGCTTTCTACAGGGGCGTGGGCGCGGCGTCAAGGGGGCTTTGTGGGTGGCGGCGCGGCATCCGGTTGGGCTTGCGGTCGCGCGCGCACGGTATAGATATGGAGAGCGACGCGGGGCGCGAAAGGCGGCGGCGGGCCGTGGCGGAAAAGCGTTGACAGGGTTCACCCCGTGAGTATAGTACGCGCCTCTTTCGCGGGCCGCCTGATGCGGTGCCGCGCTTCTTTGGTGTTTTTAAGAAGGCGGTTAACCATGTTTGCAGTCATCAAGACGGGTGGCAAGCAGTACCGGGTCGAAGCCGGCGACGTCATCGTCGTCGAGAAGCTGCCGGTCGAAGAGAACGGTGCGGTGACGTTCGACGAAGTCCTGATGGCGGGCGACAAGGTCGGCACGCCGTTGGTCGAGGGCGCGAAGGTCTCCGGCACGGTTCTCTCCCAGACCCGTGACAAGAAGATCATCGTGTTCAAGAAGAAGCGTCGCCAGAACTACCGGCGGAAGCAAGGCCACCGGCAGTACATCAGCGTCGTGCGCATCACCGACATCGCCGTCGCCTGAACGACCGGCAGAGCAGGAGTAACGAACTATGGCTCATAAAAAGGCAGGCGGCAGCTCTCGCAACGGCCGCGACTCCGAAGGCCGTCGCCTCGGGCTGAAGAAGTCCGGCGGTCAGGCGGTGGTGGCGGGCAACATCCTCGTGCGTCAGCGCGGCACCGTCTACCATCCCGGCGCCAACGTCGGCATGGGCCGCGACCACACCCTGTTCGCGCTCACCGCGGGCCGGGTGGTGTTCAAGCGCGGCGCCAAGGATCGCACCTTCGTCGGCGTCGAGCCGGCTGCGGAATAACCCGCCCCGCGGCTTCGTGCCGCGTTGCAGGCGGGTGGACAAAGGGGAATGGCCAAACCATTCCCCTTTTTGCTTCTTTCGGGGCTGATGCCATGAAGTTCCTCGATCAGGTCAAGATTTTCGTCAAGTCGGGCGACGGCGGCAACGGCAGCCTCTCGTTCCGGCGCGACAAGTACGTCGAGTTCGGCGGGCCGGACGGCGGCGACGGCGGCCGCGGCGGCGACGTGGTTCTCGAAGCGGTGCCGAACCTCAACACCCTGATCGACTTCCGCTATCAGCAGCATTTCAAGGCGCGCCGCGGCGAAGGCGGGATGGGCCGCGACCGCACCGGCGCGGCGTCGCCCGAGCTGGTGATCAAGGTGCCGGTGGGCACCGAGGTGCTGGCGGAGGACCGCGAGACCCTGCTCCACGACATGGACGCGCCGGGCAAGCGGGTGGTGCTGGCCAAGGGCGGCGACGGCGGCTTCGGCAACGCGCATTACAAGACCGCCACCAACCAGGCGCCGCGCCGCGCCGACATCGGCTGGCCGGGCGAGGAAATGTGGGTGTGGCTGCGCCTCAAGCTGATCGCCGACGTGGGCCTGGTGGGCCTGCCGAACGCGGGCAAGAGCACCTTCCTCTCGCGCGTCACCCGCGCGCGGCCGAAGATCGGCGACTATCCCTTCACCACCCTGCACCCCAACCTGGGCGTCGCCGAGGTGGACGGCAACGAGTTCGTGATCGCCGACATTCCCGGCCTGATCGAGGGCGCGCACGAGGGCGCGGGCCTGGGCGACCGTTTCCTCGGCCACGTGGAGCGCACCTCGGTGCTGCTGCACCTGATCGACGCCACCGCCGAGGACGTGGCCGAGAGCTACGCGGTGATCCGCGGCGAGCTCGAAGCCTATGGCGGCGGGCTGGACGAGAAGTCCGAGATCGTCGGCCTCAACAAGGTGGACGCCCTCCTCGACGAGGAGATCGCGGACAAGCTCGAAGCGCTGAAAGCCGTCACCGACTCGCCGGTTATGGCGCTTTCGGGGGTTTCGGGCTACAACCTCATGAACGTTTTGCGGTCGCTCGCCTCCCATGTGTGGGAGGACGCCGCGGAAGAGGAAGAGAACGGGGGCGGCAATTGGGCACCCTTGAAGACCGAAGAGGACTGAGCGCGCCGATGACCACCGCATCCCTGCTCGAACGGGCGCAACGCGTGGTGGTCAAGGTGGGTTCGGCGCTGCTGGTGGACGAAGCCACCGGCAACGTGCGCGACGGCTGGCTGCAATCCCTGGCCGACGACGTGGCGCTCTTGCGCGCCAAGGGCACCGAGGTGGTGATCGTCACCTCCGGCGCCATCGCCCTGGGGCGCACGCCCTTGGGCCTGCGCGGCAAGGCGCTGCGCCTGGAAGAGAAGCAGGCGGCGGCGGCGGCGGGTCAGGCGACACTGATCCACGCCTATCAGGACGCGCTGGCGCGCCACGGCATCGGCGTCGCGCAGATTCTCCTTACCCTCGGCGACTCGGAGGCGCGGCGGCGCTTCCTCAACGCCTCCAACACCCTCGACACCCTGCTCAAGCTGGGGGTGGTGCCGGTCGTCAACGAGAACGACACGGTGGCGACCCAGGAGATCCGCTACGGCGACAACGACCGACTCGCGGCGCGCATCGCGCAGATGGTGTCGGCCGACGCGCTGGTGCTGTTCTCCCTCGACATCGACGGCCTCTACACCGCCGACCCCACCAGCGATCCGGCGGCCGAGCACATTCCGGTGGTCTCCGCCATCGACGAATCCATCGCGCGCATGGCGGGCAAGCCCAAGGGCCACGGCTCCGGCGGCATGGTCACCAAGCTCCTGGCGGCGCAGATCTGCATGGCGGCGGGCTGCCACATGGCGATCGCCCCCGGCCGCGCCGACAACCCGCTGAAGAAGCTGCTGAACCGCGAAACCCGCTGCACCTGGTTCGTCGCCGCCGACGAGCCGGTGACGGCGCGCAAGCGCTGGATCGCCGGGTCCCTCAACCCCAAGGGCGCGCTGCTGGTGGACGATGGCGCCGCCGAGGCGCTGCGCCACGGCAAGAGCCTGCTGCCGGCAGGCGTCACCGCCGTCGAGGGGCGCTTCGACCGGGGCGACGCGGTGCTGGTGAAGGACGCCCACGGCCACGAGCTGGCGCGCGGCCTCTCCGCCTACGCCAGCAAGGACGCGCGGCTGATCGTCGGCCACCGCACCGTCGACATCGAGGGCCTGCTGGGCTACCGCGGCCGCAACGAGATCATCCACCGCAACGACCTGGTGCTGACCCGCACCGGCGGCGCGGACCCCCGGGAGGAGCACGGCCGATGACCGCCGACACGCTTTCGCTCGAAGACACCATGCGCCGCCTCGGCCTGCGGGCGCGCGCCGCCGCCGACGCCCTGGCGCAGGCGCCGACCGAAGCGAAGAACCGCGCGCTGACCGAGGCCGCCCGCGAAATCCGCGCCCAGGCGGCCGAGATCGCCGCCGCCAACGCCGCCGACGTCGCCGACGCCACCGCCAAGGGCGTCTCGGGCGCCCTGCTCGACCGCCTGACTCTCGATGCGGCGCGCATCGAAGCGATGGCGGCGGGCCTCGAAGCGGTGGCCGCGCTGCCCGACCCGGTGGGCCGCAGCCTGGCGCGCTGGAGCCGCCCCAACGGCCTCGACATCGAGCGCGTCGCGGTGCCCCTCGGCGTGATCGGCATCATTTTCGAAAGCCGCCCCAACGTGGCGGCGGACGCGGGCGCCCTGTGCCTGAAATCCGGCAACGCGGCGATCCTGCGCGGCGGGTCGGAGAGCCACCGCTCGGTGCGCGCGATCCACCGGGCGCTGGCGGTGGGCATCAAAGCCGCCGGGCTGCCGGAAGACGCGATCCAGGCCATCCCCACCACCGACCGCGCCGCCGTGGGCATCCTGCTGACCATGGACGACACCGTCGACGTGATCGTGCCGCGCGGCGGCAAGGGGCTGATCGAGCGGGTGTCGCGGGAAAGCCGGATTCCGGTGTTCAAGCACCTGGACGGCATCAACCACACCTACATCCACAGCGGCGCCGACGCGGCGATGGCGCGGGCGGTGACGCTCAACGCCAAGATGCGCCGCACCGGCGTGTGCGGCGCCACCGAAACGGTGCTGGTGGACCGGGCGGCGCTCGGCTCCCACCTGCCGGGGGTGCTCGACGCGCTGATCGGCGCGGGCTGCGCGGTGCGCGGCGACGCCGAGGTACGGGCGCTCGACCCCCGCGTCGCACCGGCGAGCGACGCGGACTGGGACACCGAATACCTCGACGCGATCGTCTCGGTGAAGGCGGTGGCGGGCCTCGACGAGGCGGTCGCCCACATCGCCGCCCACGGCTCCCACCACACCGACGCGATCGTCACCGGGGATGCCGCCGCCGCCGAGGCGTTCCTCAACGCGGTGGACAGCGCCATCGTCCTGGTCAACGCCTCGACCCAGTTCGCCGACGGCGGCGAGTTCGGCATGGGGGCGGAGATCGGCATTTCCACCGGGCGCTTCCACGCCCGCGGCCCGGTGGGCCTCGAGCAGCTCACCAGCTACAAATACAAGGTGCGCGGCACCGGCCAGACCCGCCCCTGACGCGATGCGCGCCTTCAAGCCCCTCGTCCGCAAACGCCCGCTGCCGCCCGGAGGCGACCGCCGCCGCCGCGTCGTCGGGCTGCTCGGCGGGTCGTTCAACCCGGCGCACCAGGGGCACCGCTACATCAGCCTGCTGGCGATCCGCCGCTTCCGCCTCGACGAGGTGTGGTGGCTGGTGTCGCCCGGCAACCCGCTCAAGGACAGCCGCTCCCTGCTCGGCCTCGACGAGCGGGTGCGGCGGGCGCGGATGATCGTCCGCCACCCGCGGATTCGCGTCACCGACATCGAAAGGCGCCTCGGCACCCGCTTCACCGCCGACACCCTGGCGGCGTTGCGGCGCCGCTTTCCGGCGGTGCGCTTCGTCTGGCTGATGGGGGCGGACAACCTGATGCAGATCCCGCGCTGGGACCGCTGGGAGAAAATATTCTCCGCCGCCGCGGTGGCGGTGTTCGACCGGGAACCTTATACCTATCGCGCGCTTGCGAGCCGCGCGGCGGTGCGGTTCGCCCACGCGCGGATGGCCGGGCCGCGGCAACGCGCGCTCGCGCGGGCGGAACCGCCGGCATGGTCGTTCGTGTTCACCCGCCGCCACCCCGCCTCCGCCACCGACATCCGGCGGAAATCGGGACTCGACAAACTGATCGAAAGACGCAACAAGTGAAATTTGGCGAAACCGCGACGATCATCGCGCGGGGTGACATTCACCCGACGCCGCAACAACCGATGGAGACGACCATAAACGCCCATACCCCGTCCTCCGACGTCCAGGAGCCGCCCAGTCGCGGCAAGGACGTCCTCGCCGATGCCGTCGACGCCCGCGTGCTCGCCGACATCGTGTGTCGCTCGCTCGACGACGACAAGGCCGAGGACATCTCGGTCATCGACCTCGCCGGAAAGACCAGCATCGCCGACACCATGGTGATCGCCAGCGGGCGCTCGTCGCGCCAGGTCGGCGCGCTTGCCGACCATCTGGTCCGCCGCCTCAAGGACGCGGGCCTGCGCCCGGCGATCGAGGGCAAGGCGAATTCGGATTGGGTGATCGTGGACGCCGGTTCGGTGATCGTCCACATCTTCCGCCCCGAGGTGCGCGCGTTCTACAACCTCGAGAAGATGTGGGGCAACGGTCCCGCCGCCGAGGCGGAGCGCCCTTTCCCGATGGCGGGTTTCCCGCCGCCCCGGGCTGATCTCGGCGGGTTCGCGCTCAACGCCTGAAAGGTGGCGCCATGCGCTTCGTGATCGTCGCGGTGGGGCGCGGCGGCAAGGGTCCCGAGCAGGCGCTGCTCGGCGACTACGCCGTCCGCCTGCGCCCGCCGGTCGCCCTCGTCGAGGTGGAGGAACGCCGCCCCCTGACGGTGGAGGAGCGCAAGAGGCGCGAGGCGGAGAAACTCCTGGCCGCGGTGCCGCCGGGGGCGCGGATCGTCGCGCTCGACGAACGCGGCAAGGCCCTCTCCAGCCCGGAGCTGGCCAAGACCCTGGGCGCGTGGGAGGACGACGGCGTGCCGGTGTGCGCTTTCCTGATCGGCGGCGCCGACGGCCACGACGAAACCTTGCGCGCCCGCGCAGACCTGGTGCTCGCCCTCGGCGCGCTCACTTGGCCCCACATGCTGGTGCGGGCGATGATCGCCGAGCAGATCTACCGCGCCCGCACCATCCTGGACGGACATCCCTATCATCGGCAGTGACGAACGTCGGTGGCAACGCCCCCGGCGATTGCCTATATTGAGGCGACTTCTCCCCCGATTTGCCCGGATGACACGATGCCCCACGCGAAAGATTGTCCGAAGCCCGTTGTCTTGTGCGTTCTCGACGGCTGGGGCGAGCGCCCGCCCGCGCCCGACAACGCCATCGCCCTCGCCGACACCCCCAACTGGGACCGCTTCGTCGCCGAGAGCCCGAGCGCGATGCTCGAAACCTCCGGCCTCGCGGTGGGCCTGCCCGAAGGGCAGATGGGCAACTCGGAAGTGGGCCACATGAACCTCGGCGCCGGCCGGGTGGTGATGCAGGACCTGCCGCGCATCGACCTCGCGATCGAGGACCACTCCCTCGACACCCGCCCCGCCCTCCTCGACCTGATCGCCAAGACCAGGGCGGCGGGCGGCGTCTGCCACCTGCTGGGGCTGATGTCGCCGGGCGGCGTGCATTCGCACCAGGGCCATATCGCCGCGCTCGCGCGGATCGTCGACGCCGCCGGGATTCCGGTGCGCGTCCACGCCTTCCTCGACGGCCGCGACACGCCGCCGCAGTCGGCGGGCGACTATCTCGCCGCGTTCGAGGCGGCGGTGGCGGGTTGCCGCGACGTGCGCGTCGCCACCGTCAGCGGCCGCTACTTCGCGATGGACCGCGACAAGCGCTGGGACCGCGTCAAGCTCGCCTACGACGCCGTGGTGCAGGCCGACGGCATCGCCGCCGCCTCCGCCGCGCAGGCGGTCGCCGACGCCTACCAGGCGGGCGAGACCGACGAATTCGTCAAGCCCCGGGTGGTGAACGCCTACCCCGGGATGAAGGACGGCGACGCGGTGCTGGTCGCCAACTTCCGCGCCGACCGGGTGCGCGAGATCCTCACCGCCCTGCTCGACCCGGCGTTCGCCGAGTTCCCGCGCAAGGCCCTGAGCTTCGCCGCCGCCGTCGGCATGGTGAAGTACTCGGACCCCCTCGAACCCTTCCTCGGCGAGCTGTTCCCCCAGGAATCCCGCGCCAACGTGCTGGGCGAGGTGGTGGCGGCGGCGGGCCTGAAGCAACTCCGCATCGCCGAGACCGAGAAATACGCCCACGTCACCTTCTTCCTCAACGGCGGCGAGGAGAAGGTCTTCCCCGGCGAGGAGCGGATCATGGTGCCCTCCCCCAAGGTCGCCACCTACGACCTCCAGCCCGAGATGTCCGCCTACGAGGTCACCGACAAGCTGGTGGCGGCGGTGGAAAGCGGCAAGTTCGACCTGATCGTCGTCAACTACGCCAACGGCGACATGGTCGGCCACACCGGCATCATCCCTGCGGCGATGAAGGCCGCCGAGGCGGTGGACGCCTGCATCGGCCGCCTCGACGCGGCGGTGGCGAAGGCGGGCGGCACCATCCTCTACACCGCCGACCACGGCAACGCCGAGCAGATGCGCGACCCCGCCACCGGCGGGCCGTACACCGCCCACACCGTGGGGCCGGTGCGCGCGGTGCTGCGTCACGCCCCGGCGTGGGTGGCGGGCTTCCACGGCGGCAGGCTCAGCGACGTCGCCCCCACCCTGCTGGCGATGATGAACCTGCCGCAGCCGCCCGAGATGACCGGACGGTGCCTGGTCGACAGGGCATGATCCGCCGCGTCCTCGGCGTCGCGCTCGCGCTCGGGGTGGGGGTCCTCTCCCCCGCCGCGGCCGAGCCGTCGCCGAAGGACGACCTGTCGCGCATCGAGAAGTCGCTGAAGGAGGAGCAGAAGCGCCACGAGGAGATGAAAAAACGCTCCGAGGCGATCTCCCGCGACGTCGAGTCGGTGAAAAAGCGCATGGTCACCGCCGCCTCGGCGGCGCAGCGCCACGAGCAGGACCTGATCCGCCTGGAGCAGCGCCTGCGCGAACTGCAAAAGCAGCAGGCGACGCTGCAAGACGCCATCGACCGGCGCGGCGACCAGATGGTGACGGTGATCGCGGCGCTCCAGCGCCTCGCCTGGCGCCCCACCGAAGCGCTGATCGCCCAGCCGACTCCGCCCTCCGACACCGTGCGCTCGGCGATTCTCCTGCGCGCGGCGGTGCCGACCATCGAATCCTCCGCCCGCGACCTCAAGGGCGACCTCGACAAGCTGTCCACCGTGCGCGCCCAGGTGAAATCGCAGAAGGACCGCATCGCCGCGGTGAGCGCCGACCTCGGCCGCACCCAGACCGAACTCAAGGCCCTCGCCGCCGAGAAGACCGCGATGCAGCAGCAGGCGGCGCTCGCCTCCGACGAGGCGGCGCAGAAGATGCAGGCGCTGGCGCGCGAGGCCTCGGACCTCAAGGACCTGATCGCCCGGCTCGAAGCCGAGCGGGCGCGCCAGCGCGAGGAAGCGCGCAAGGCGGCGATCGAGCGCGCCCGGGTCGAGCGCGAGGCCGCCGCCCGCGCCGCCGCCGCGCTCCAGGCGGCGAAAACCGCCGAGGAAACCCGCGCCGCCCAGGCCGAGCAGCAGCGCGTCGCGCGCGAATCCCGCGTCGCCGCGCGCACCCCGGCGCAAGCGCCCAAGGGCTTCGGCAAGGCGCAGGGGCGCCTGCCGCTGCCGGTGGCGGGCGAGATCTCGCAATCCTACGGCGAATTGACCAAGGCCGGAATCCACGCCAAGGGCATCACCCTCGAAACCCGGCGCCGCGCGCAGGTGATCACGCCCTACGACGGCGTGGTTTTGTTCGCCGGACCGTTCCGTGGCTACGGGCAGCTCTTGATCATCGAATACGGGGACGGATATCATATCCTCCTGGCGGGAATGGAACGCATCGACGCCGCCGTCGGCCAGTCGCTGCTCGCGGGCGAGCCGGTCGGCGTCATGACCGACGCAAGCTCCCCGGAACTCTACGTCGAACTCCGCCGCGACGGCCAACCCATCAACCCACTCCCCTGGCTCACCGCCGGCAAAGGCAAGGGACAAGGATGACGCGCAACTCCATGATCGCCCTCGGGCTCGGCACCATGATGCTGACGTTCGGGGCACCCTCGGGCGCACTCGCGCGCAACGACGGTTCGGCCTACGAGTATCTCAACCTGTTCGGCGACGTGTTCGAACGGGTGCGCCGCGACTACGTCGACGACGTCACCGACAAGCAGCTGATCGAGGCCGCGATCGGCGGCATGCTGCAATCCCTCGACCCGCACTCGTCGTATCTCGACGCCAACAGCTACGCCGACATGCAGGTGGACACCAAGGGCGAGTTCGGCGGCCTCGGCATCGAGGTGACGATGGAGGCGGGCCTGGTGAAGGTGATCTCGCCGATCGACGACACCCCGGCGGCCCAGGCGGGCATCCAGGCGGGCGACCTCATCACCCACCTCGACCATCAGGCGGTGCTCGGCCTCAGCCTCTCCGAGGCGGTGGACAAGATGCGCGGCCCGGTGGGCACCGACATCACCATCACCATCCGGCGCGGCGCCAAGGACACCTTCGACGTCACCCTGAAGCGCGCGGTGGTGAAGATCCGCTCGGTGCGCTCGCGCATGGAAGGCGACGTCGGCTACCTCCGCATCACCTCGTTCAGCGAACAGACCGACGCTACCCTGCGCCGCGAGATCCGCCAGATTCGCGAGCAGAAGGGCAAGAACCTCAAGGGCTTCGTGCTCGACTTGCGCAACAACCCGGGCGGCCTGCTCGACCAGGCGGTGGCCGTGGCCGACGACTTCCTCAACCAGGGCGAAATCGTCTCCACCCGCTCCCGCGACGCGCGCGAGACCGAGCGTTACAACGCCACCAAGGGCGACCTGATCGACGGCCTGCCGCTGGTGGTGCTGATCAACGGCGGCTCGGCCTCGGCCTCGGAGATCGTCGCGGGCGCGCTCCAGGACCAGAAGCGCGCGATCCTGCTGGGCACCAAGAGCTTCGGCAAGGGATCGGTGCAGACGGTGATTCCGCTGCGCGGCCACGGCGCGATGAAGCTGACCACGGCGCGCTACTACACCCCCTCGGGCCGCTCGATCCAGGCGGTCGGCATCGAACCCGACATCGAGGTTCCGGCGGCGAAGATCGAGGTGATCGAGTCGAAGAACCAGATGAAGGAATCCGACTACCGCAACGCCCTCGGCAACGGCCAGGAGCCGAAGACCCGGATCGTGGTGCCGCCGCCGCCGGAAGCGGGAGCGACGCCGCCCGCCGCGGATCGGGACGCCGCCGCCGCCAAGGCCGCGGCCGAGGATTACCAGTTGCAGCGCGCCCTCGACCTTCTGAAGGGGCTGTCGCTCTACGCCGGGCGACCCGCCACCTAACCCGCGCCCGGCAGGGGGGAGAACCACCGTGAGCCTCGACATCGCCAACGCCCAGGACTACGGCGCGGAACCTCCGCGCCGTGGCCTGCTCGCCCGCCTCCGCGGCAACGCCGACGCCTTCGGCCCCGCCGCCACCGAGGACCCGTTCGCGTTCGCCGACGACGAGGCGCGCTTCCGCCGCCGCCGCCGGATTCTCGGGGTGGTGCTGGTGCTGGTGCTGCTGGGCATCGGCGGCGGCGTCGCCGCCTATCTCCACTTCGCGCCCCCCGCCGAGGAGGCCCCCACCGGCGACGGCGGGGCCTTGCGCGTGGTTCAGCCGATGCCGCCGGTGCCGGGGCCGGAAAACCTCGGCAACGCCCTGATCTCACCGCCCGGCGCCGCCGACGCGGACGCCGCCCGGCGCGGCGCCGACCTCGCCCCGCCGCCGCCCG
>JAUVUZ010000053.1 GCA_030604885.1 Alphaproteobacteria bacterium
CGGGACCGACGAGGGGGGGGGCCGGGCGGGGGGGCCGCTGCGCAACCACCTTCGCCACCCACTGGCCCTCTCCATCGTCACCCCCGCGAACGCGGGGGTCCATGAGGCCTGTGCGAGCTTGGGTTCCCGCTTTCGCGGGAACGACGAGGGGGCGGGACGGGCGGTGGGGCCGCTGCGGCATCTCCTTCTCTATCCCCCGGCCCTCTCCATCGTCACCCCCGCGAAGGCGGGGGTCCATGGGCCAGGTGCGAGCATGGGTTCCCGCTTTCGCGGGAACGACGAGGGGGTGGGACGGGCGGTGGGGCCGCTGCGGCATCTCCCTTCGTCACCCTTCACGCCCTCTCCATCGTCACCCCCGCGAAGGCGGGGGTCCATGGGTCAGGTGCGAGCGTGGGTTCCCGCTTTCGCGGGAACGACGAAGGGGTGGGACGGGCGGTGGGGCCGCTGCGCATCTACCTTCGCCACCCTCTTGCCCTCTCCATCGTCACCCCCGCGAAAGCGGGGGTCCATGAGGCCAGGGCGAGCATGGGTTCCCGCTTTCGCGGGAACGACGAGAGGGGCGGGGGCGGGGCGGTGGGCCTTTCCGTGTCGTCACGTCGGCGCGGGCGGGGAGTTGCCGCGGCCGGAGGGTCAGGCGAGACGTTTGAGGAGGAAAATGCGGCGGCTGCCGGGCGGGTGGTCGGGAACCTCGCCGAACGCGACGAAGCCGAGGCTGCGGTAGAAGCCGGGGGCCTGGAAGGCGAAGGTGTCGAGCCAGACGCCGAGGCAACCCCGCTCCCGCGCCAGGGTCTCCACCGCCGCGATGAGGCGGCTGCCGTAACCCTGCCCGCGAACCTCTTCGGGCACGAACAGCACTTCGACGAACGCCCAGCCGTAAGCCGTGCCGCCGTAGGCTCCGCCGACGGTGCGGTCGGCCGCGTCGCGGAGCGTCAGAGTGAAGGGCCGAGAGGCAGGAGGGCCGTGGCGTTGGCGGTTGAACGCGATCAGGCGGTCGAGAATGGTTTCCCGGTCCCGGGCCGGGTCCGGCGAGTCTCCGATCGTCAGGTGCCCGTCGGTCATGCGCGTGCCCCCGCTGCCGCTTCGAATGAGGTGAGAGTAGAAGCCGTGGGAACCGAGCGCAATCGGCGCCGCCCTCCCGCTTTCGCGGAAACGACGGAAGGGGCGAGGCTCTGCTACGACGCCACCTCGCGCAGGCTGAGGCGTTCGGCGGTCCAGGCGGCGAGGAACGGCGGGATCGCCTCGGGGGCCATCGGGCGGCTGATGAAGTAGCCCTGGCCGACGTCGCAGCCCTCCGCCTGGAGGAAGTCCACGTGGCTTTGCCACTCGATGCCCTCGGCCACCACTTCGAGGCCGAGGTCGTGGGCGAGGCCGATGATCGCGGTGCAGATCCGCGCGTCGTCGTTGCCCGGCGCGGCGGCGCGCACGAACGCCTGGTCGATCTTGAGGGTGTCCACCGGCAGGGTCTTGAGGTAGGAGAGGCTGGAGTAGCCGGTGCCGAAATCGTCGATGGCGAGCCGCACCCCCATGTCGCGCAGCGCCCGCATCCGCGCCGCCACGTTGCCCTCCTGGTGCAGCAGCACGCCCTCGGTGATCTCGAGTTCCAGCAGGTCGGCGGCGAGGCCGCTCGTCGCGAGGGCCGCCTTGGCCGCCTCCACCATGTCGTCGCGCAGGAACTGCACCGGCGAAATGTTCACCGCCACCCGCAGCGGCGGCTGGCCCGCCGCCACCCACGCCTGCGCCTGGCGGCACGCCTCGCGCAGCACCCAGCGGCCGAGCGGCAGGATCAGGCCGCTCGATTCCGCGAGGGGGATGAAGTCCGCCGGGCTGATCGGCCCCTTCTGCGGGTGGTTCCAGCGCACCAGCGCCTCGACGCCCTCGATCCGCCCGGTGCGGATGCGCATTTTCGGCTGGTAGTGCAGCACGAAGTCGCCGCGCTCGATGGCGAGTTTCAAATCGGTGCGGATGTCGCGGCGCTTCGCCGCCCGCTCGCCGATCGCCTCGGCATAGAGGGCGGCGCAGCGGCGGGCACGGTCCTCGGCGCCCGCGCGCAGGGCGAGATCAGTGCGGTGCAGCAGCAGTTCGGTCTCGACGCCGTCGTCGGGATAGCGGGCGACGCCCGCGAACGGGTCCACCTCGATGTCC
Organism: Alphaproteobacteria bacterium; assembly: GCA_030604885.1. GTDB lineage: Bacteria > Pseudomonadota > Alphaproteobacteria > Rhodospirillales > Rhodospirillaceae > Oleispirillum. Next base: position 2,143 of record JAUVUZ010000053.1, read on the forward strand.
AGGTCCTCGAACCGCAGCGGCTGGCGCAGCACCGAGGCGATTCGCCGGGCGAAGGCCTCGATGTCGGCCTCGGCGGAAAGATCGGGCGCGGCGACGACGAAGCGGTCGCCGCCCACCCGCGCCGCCACGTCGCCCGGCCGCACCGCGCCCTTGAGCCGTTCGGCGAGCAGGCGCAGCACCGCGTCGCCGGTGTCGAAGCCGAAGGTTTCCACCACGTCGCGGAAGCCGTCGAGGCTGAAGTGGAACAGCGCGCCGCGCCCGCCCTTGGCGGCGTGGCGGGCGATGTGGGTTTCGAGCATCGCGCGGTTGCCGAGGCCGGTGAGCATGTCGTGGGAGGCGACGTGCGCCACCTTGGCCATGGCGTCGCGGAACACCGCGAGGTCGCGCGCCATGTCGCCCAGCTCGTCGCGGCCGCGGGTGTCGATGGGGGAGGCGAGGTCGCCGCCCGCGATCCGCCGCATCGTCGCGCCGAGGCGGGCGAGACGGTCGAGAATGCCGTGGCCGAGGTAGAAGAACGCCAGCGCCAGCGAGCCGAGGGCGCAGCCGGAGCCGAGCACCAGCAGCAGCGACTGGCTGCGCTCCAGCATCCGCGCGGTGGCGTCGCGTTCGGCGAGGGTCTGGCGGGTCATGCGCGTGGAGAGCCGGGTGACCTCGTCCTCCAGGTCGCGCGAGGCCTCGGCCAGCGCCGCCAGCCGCCGCGTGGCGATGGCGCGGGTGGTGATTTCCCGCTCGCGCAGCGCGGTGAGGGAGGCCTCGCCGAAGGTGAGCGCCTCGATGCGGGCGACGATCCGCCGCGCCCCCTGGCCCAGCGGCGTCACGTCCGGGTGATCGAGCAGCGCCTTCATCTGCCCGAGTGCCGGGCGCAGGCGGGCGGTGAGGGTTTCCACCTCCTCGAAGGTGTCGAGCCGCCCCAGCTCCGCTACCCCCACCAGCATGCGGTTGGCGAGCAGCAGGAACTGCCGCGCCTTCGGCCGCGCGCCGTCGGCGGAATCCGTCATCAGCCGGTATTCCTGATGCAGCACCGCCACCTGGTCGGAAACCGCGGCGAACGACGCGGCGAGGCGGATGCGCTGGCGCTGCGCCGACAGCAGCAGCGACAGGTCGGCATCGATTCGCGCCGCCGCCGCGCGCATCGCCCCCAGCTCGGGGCGCAGCGCCGCCTCGCCGTCGAGGCGGGAGAGGGCGTCGGCGAACTGCACCTGGGCGAGGGCGAAGGTGGCGGCGGCGCGCTCGATCGTCGCCACGTCTTCGGCCATCAGCGCCGACGGGGTGATCGCCACCATTCTCTGCGACATCCGCGCGAGGTCGGACAACTGCGCCATCAGCGGCAGGGTGCGCTCGACGATGCGCCCGATCGACCGGTCGGTCTCGCGATAGCTCGACCACGACACCAGCGTCGCGCCCAGCACCAGCAGCGCCACCGCGCAGAAGGTGGCCCACATTTTCGCGCGGATGCCGAAACGCCACGGACGCGCGAACGCGGCCTCTGCCGCGTCGGGGAAAGGGGAAGGGGTCATGGCCCGCCGGGATCCTGTCTAGACACAAACGCCGTCGCGACTGTATGCGCGACGGCGGTCCGGCGGGGTTAAGGATTTGTTGTTCTTTTGCTTCAGCTTGCGCCGAAGATGGTGTTGATCTGCTGGGTCACGCGGATGAAGGTGGCGCGCTTCGACAGCTCTTTCAGCCGCAGCGCCCCCACGTAGGTGCAGGTGGAGCGCAGGCCGCCGAGGATCTCCTGCACCGTGTCGGCCACCGCGCCGCGATAGGGGATCTCCACCCGCTTGCCCTCGCTCGCGCGGTAGGCGGCGACGCCGCCGTAGTGCTTGCCCATCGCGGTTTCCGAACTCATGCCGTAGAACTCCACGGTCTTTTCCTCGCGCACCACCTGGCGGTCGTTCTCGTCCAGCTCGTGGGTGAGGAAGCGCCGGGTGATGAGGCGCCCGCCGCCTTCGTCGTGGCCCGCCAGCATGCCGCCCAGCATCACGTAGTCGGCGCCCGCCGCGAACGCCTTGGCCACGTCGCCCGGCACCGTGCAGCCGCCGTCGGCGCACACCAGGCCGGCGAGGCCGTGGGCCGCGTCGGCGCATTCGATCACCGCCGAAAGCTGCGGGTAGCCGACGCCGGTGATCTTGCGGGTGGTGCACACCGAGCCGGGGCCGATGCCGACCTTGACGATGTCGGCGCCCGAGAGCACCAGCTGCTCGGTCATCTCGCCGGTCACCACGTTGCCCGCCATCAGCACCGCCTCCGGATAGCGCTCGCGCACCCGCTGGACGATCTGCGCGAACCGCTCGGAATAGCCGTTGGCGACGTCGAGGCAGATGAAGCGCGGCGACACCCCGGCGCGGTCCTTGAGGTCCGCCGCCACCGCGTCGAGCTTTTCGAGATCCGGCCCGGTGATGCCGAACGAGAGGAACACGCTCTCCTCCGCCGCCAGCCCCTGGGGTGCGGCGTTGCGGCGCTTGAGCAGGAAGTCGGCGTAGTCGCGCACCTCGTAGAACTTGTGCAGCGCCGTCATCAGCCCGGCGGCGCCCAGCGCCTCGGCCATTTCGAAGCTGCCGACGGTGTCCATGTTCGCGGCGATGATCGGCACGCCGGTCCAGGTGCCGGGCGCGTGGGGGAAGCGGAAGGTGCGCTCCAGCTCCACCGCCGAGCGCGACGACAGCCGCGACCGCTTCGGCCGGATCAGCACGTCCTTGTAATCGAGTTTGACCTCGGTCTCCATCCGCATCGCGGCACCCTCCCGGAGTTGTGTTTTCCCTGAGCACTTAGCCCGAACCGCGAAACGCATCAAGTGCGTCGGCGGCTTTGCGAAAATTGCTCAACGGATAGGCGATCGGCAAATTGCCTTTCTCGGCGGCACGCGATACCCTGCCGTTCGGTGCGGCGGCGGGGGCGCCTTGCGGCGGCACGAAACCATGACATGGGTGGCACAACGATGAAAAATACCCTTCTGCTCGCCGGCGTCGCGGCGCTGGCGACGATCGCTTCGGCCCAGGCCGAGACCCTGGTCAACGGCATCGACGCCGCGTTCCCGCCGTTCGCGTTCGTCGACACCGACGGCAAGGCCAAGGGCTTCGACGTCGAGGCGGTGGACTGGATCGCCAAGGAAATGGGCTTCGAGGTCAAGCACCAGCCGGTGGCCTGGGAAGGCATCATCCCCAGCCTGGTGGCGAAGAAGATCGATTTCATCTGCTCCGGCATGAGCATCACGCCGAAGCGCGCCGAGCAGGTGGACTTCACCAACCCCTATTGGAAGGTGGTCAACGTCTTCGTGGTGAAGAAGGACAGCAAGCTCACCGCCGACGAGGTGCTGACCGGCAAGAAGAAGATCGGCCTGCAGCAGGGCACCGCCGAGGAGGCCTGGCTCGCCGAGGCGAAGAAGAAGCAGCCGACCTGGAACTTCGAGGCGCGCCAGTATTCCGCCGCGCAGATGGCGCTGGGCGACGTGCTCAACGGCCGCATCGACGCCGCGGGCATGAACGAGGCCCCGGCCAACGACGCGATCAAGAACGGCCAGCCGGTCAAGATCGCCGGCAGCTTCGGCGAGGAGGAAGCCTACGGCTGCGCGGTGCGCAAGACCGATCCGGAAATCCTCAAGAAGCTCAACGAAGGCTACAAGCGCCTCCAGGCCAGCCCGAAGTGGGAAGAGCTGAAGGCCAAGTACAAGCCCTGAGCCGCAGCGGCGCGGGCGGGCGCGGCCGAACCTTGCGGCCGCGCCTTTGCTTTGCGCGCCGCATTGGTATAAAAGCCCGGTCGGGTTGTGACGGAAAGGCGGCATGCAGCAGGCGTTCGAGGTTCTGATCGGGGCGATCCCCTACCTTCTCGGCGGCACCGGGCTGACCGTGGCGGCGGTGGTGGGCGGCATGCTCATCGGCCTCGCCCTCGGCCTGCCGATGGCGGTGGCGGAGGTCTACGGCCCGGCGCCCCTGCGCTGGCTGGTGCGGCTCTACGTGTGGTTCTTCCGCGGCGTGCCGATCCTGGTGCTGCTGTTCCTGTTCTACTTCGGCCTGTTCCAGGCCCTCGGGTGGAACGTCGACGCCCTCACCGCCGCCACCATCGTCCTCGGCATGGCGTCCGGGGCGTACCAGTCGCAGATCTTCCGCGGCTCCATCGAATCCCTCTCCAAGGGGCAGTTCCGCGCCGCCTCGGCGCTCGGCTTCACCGACCGTCAGGCGATCGTCTCCATCGTCCTGCCCCAGGCGGCGCGCCTGTCGCTGCCCGGCTGGTCCAACGAGTATTCGATCCTGCTGAAGGATTCCGCCCTCGCGTTCGTGCTCGGCGCCACCGAGATCATGGCGCGCACCCAGTTCGTCGCCACCCGCACCTACCAGCACCTCGCGCTGTCGCTGGCGGCGTGCGGGATTTATTTCGTTCTCACCTGGGCGGGGGTGCGCGCGTTGCGCATGCTCGAACGTCGCGTCGCGGTCCCGGGCTTCGGTCAGCAGGAGGCGCGCGCATGAGCCAAACCCCGATCCTCGCGGTCGAGGCCCTGAGCAAGACGCTCGGCGGCAAGACCATTCTCGAGAACGTGTCGTTCGCGGTGCGGCGTGGCGAGATGAAGGTGCTGATCGGCCCCTCGGGCGGCGGCAAGAGCACCCTGCTGCAATGCCTCAACTTCCTCCACGTGCCCGACGCGGGCACGGTGCGGCTCGACGGCCAGGCCATCGACCCGCGGGCGCGCAAGGCGCTTTACGCCTACCGCCAGCAGGTCGGCATGATCTTCCAGGACTACAACCTGTTCGACCACTTGAACGCCCTCGACAACGTCGCCCTCGCGCTGCGCAAGGTGAAGGGCATGCCGCGCGCCGTGGCGGAGGAGCGCGCCCGCGCCGAGTTGGCCCGCGTCGGCCTGTCGGACAAGGAGAAGCTCTATCCGGCCGAACTCTCCGGCGGGCAGAAGCAGCGGGTGTCGATCGCCCGCGCCCTCGCCATGGACCCCAAGGTGATGCTGCTGGACGAACCCACCGCCGCCCTCGATCCGGAGCTGATCGGCGAGGTGCTGACGGTGATCCGCGGCCTCGCGCGCGACGGCATGACGATGATCATGGCCACCCATCAGATGGGCTTCGTGCGCTCGATGGCCGACGAGATCCTGTTCATGCAGGAGGGCCGGGTGATCGAGCAGGGCACGCCCGAGATGCTGCTGGATGCCGACAGCGGCAGCCGCACCCTCGATTTCTGCACCCACCTCGCCGAGTTCGAGGCGGGCGCATGAACGACCTCCTCGCCTTCGCCGCCGAAGTCGCCCCCCGCCTCAACGAGGGGCTGGCGATGAGCCTCAAGCTGATCGTCCCGTCGGTGGCGTTCGGGTTGATCCTCGGCGTCGCGCTGGGCGGGGCTCGCACCTACGGCCCGGCCTGGGTGCGGCGCGCGGGCGACGGCTTCGTCGCGATCTTTCGCGGCACGCCGCTGGTGTGCCAGCTGTTCGTGCTCTATTTCGGTCTGCCCAACATCGGCATCTACCTCGAACCCTACGAAGCTGCGGTGCTGGGCTTCACCCTCTGCACCGCCGCCTACCAGTCCGAATACGTGCGCGGCGGCTTCCGCGCGATCCGCAAGGGGCAGTTCCTGGCGGCCCAGGCGCTCGGGTTCTCGGGGCTGTCGGCGCTGGCGTGGGTGGTGATCCCCCAGGCGTTCCGGCGCGCCCTGCCGGGCATCGGCAACGAGATCATCTACCTGATCAAGTACTCGTCCCTCGCCACCATCGTCACCTGCGTCGAGCTGACCGGCCAGGGCAAGATCGTCGCCAGCCAGACCTTCCGCTTCACCGAGGTGTTCTTCATCGTCGGCCTCTACTATCTCGCCCTGGTGACGGCGGCCACCTTCGTGCTGCGCCGGGTGGAAAAGCGCCTCGCGATTCCCGGATTCGGCGGGCGCTGAGCGCCCCCTCCGGCGGCCTCTTACCCGGGCCGCCGCCGACCCCCCAATTGTTGCGCACAACCATCCCCGATCCCCCCATTCCTGGTGTTGTCCCGAAACCTCTGGGCGAACCGCGAATCGTGCTATGATCGGCCTTCGCCCTGCCGATGGTTCGCCTAAAATCGAAACATCGAAATCCTTCAAAATTGTGTTTGACAGGGTGGGGCAAGGGGCTTAGAAGGTGGCCTCCCGACGCGAGGCGGTGCGGTTTAGAGCGGCAGCGGCGAGCGGAAGGGGCGGTCCTCCGAAAGGGGTTGACTGGTGGGGAGAAGGGGGTTAGAACCCCGGCCTCTTCGA
>JAUVUZ010000027.1 GCA_030604885.1 Alphaproteobacteria bacterium
ACATCGGCCGCCAGATCGGCGAGGTGCAGGCCTCCACCGGCGAGGCGGTCGGCGCGATCCAGTCGATCTCGTCGATCATCGAGCGCATCAGCGGCATTCAGGCCACCATCGCCTCGGCGGTGGAGGAACAGACCGCCGCCACCGCCGAGATCGCCCGCAACGTCGAGCAGGCGGCGGCGGGCACACGCGAGGTGTCGATGCACATCACCGAGGTGACCGACGCGGCGGGCCGCGCCGGAATGGGCGCCAGCGAGCTGCTGGCGGCGGCGGGCGAACTGGCCCGCCAGTCGGAGCGGCTCGACAGCGAGGTCGAGGACTTCATCGCCCGCATCCGCGCCGCCTGACCCGCCCCACCGCCTTAAGCCCCCGTCCGCAAAGACGGGGGCTTTCGTTTTCCCCCTCCCGCCCGGGCGTGGTAGTCTCGAAGCAGACGCCCGAGGGAGGAGCCGCGATGATCCCTTCCGACACACCCCACGCCCGACTGCTCCGCCACATGCTCGACGCCGGTCTCGCCGCCGCCGCGCCGGAGATCTGCCTCGCGCCGCAAATCCCCGATCCGCCCCGTGGCCGCACCGTGGTGGTGGGCGCGGGCAAGGCGGCGGGGTCCATGGCCCGCGCCTTCGAAACCCACTGGGGCGGCGGCCCGCTGGAAGGGTTGGTGGCGACGCGCTACGGCCACGCCTGCCCCACCTACACCATCCGCGTGGTGGAGGCGGCCCACCCGGTGCCCGACGACGCCGGGCGCGCCGCCGCCGCGCGGATGCTCGGCATGGTCTCGGGCCTCGGCGCCGACGATCTGGTGGTGTGCCTGCTCTCGGGCGGCGGCTCGGCGCTGCTGGGCTTGCCCGCCCCGGGCATCGCCCTGGAGGACAAGCAGGAGATCACCCGCGCGCTGCTGCGCTCGGGCGCCGACATCGCCGAGATCAACTGCGTGCGCAAGCACCTCTCGGCGATCAAGGGCGGCAGGCTCGCCGCCGCCGCCGCTCCGGCGCGGGTGGTGACGCTGGCGATTTCCGACGTGGTGGGCGACGACCCGGCCACCATCGCCTCCGGCCCCACCGTGGCCGACCCCACCACCCTGGCGGAGGCGCGGGCGATTCTGGACAAATACCGCATCCCCTGCCCTCCGGCGGTGCGCGACCACCTGGCGGACCCGGCGGCGGAAACCCCCAAGCCCGGCGACCCGCGCCTCGCCCGCAGCGAATACCACCTGGTCGGCAGCGGCGCCGCGACGCTGAAAGCCGCCGCCGAGACCGCCGCCTCGGCGGGCTACCGGGTGGTGGACCTGGGCGACGGCGTCGACGGCTTCGCCCGCGCGGTGGGCCGCGCCCAGGGGCAGATGGCGCTCGAATTCCTCGGACGGGGAGAGAAGGTGTGCATCCTCTCGGGCGGCGAGACCACCGTGGAGGTCACCGGCGGCGGGCGCGGCGGGCGCAACGGCGAGTTCCTGCTCGCCTTCGCCCTCGCCACCTCCGGCCAGCCGGGCATCTGGGCGCTCGCCTGCGACACCGACGGCATCGACGGCACCGAGAACAACGCCGGAGCCTGGACCGGCCCGGAGCAATGGCGGCGGCGCGAGGAGCTGGGGCTGGACGCCCGCGCCTTCCTCGCCGACAACGACGCGTTCGGCTATTTCGAGCGGGTCGGCGGCCTGGTGATCACCGGGCCGACCCTCACCAACGTCAACGATCTGCGGATCGTGCTGGTGGACCCGCCATGAGCGGCGCCGCCCGCTGCCGGGCGGCGCCTCCGTCTCAGATCGCCACCGCGGCGGCGATCCACACCGCCACCGCGCCCACCAGCCCCTGCACCAGGGTGCCGCCGGTCTGGAGGCGATAGCCGGTTTTGGCGTCCATGTTCGAGAACTGGGTCACCACCCAGAAGAAGCTGTCGTTGGCGTGGCTCACCACCATCGCCCCGGCGCCGATGGCGATCACCACCAACGCCCGCGCGGTGTCGGAATCGAGGCCGAGGGCGCCGAGCAGCGGCGCCATGATCCCGGCGGTGGTGATGATCGCCACCGTCGAGGAGCCTTGCGCCGTCTTGATCCCCGCCGCGATCACGAACGGCAGGAAGATGCCCATGTGGTAGGCGGACAGCCCCTCGCCCACCATCTTGGCGATCCCCGACACCTGCAACACCTTGCCGAAGGCGCCGCCCGCGCCGGTGATGATGATGATCGACGCCGCCGAGAGCAGCGCCTCGCCGAACCAGCCGGAGCCGGAGAGCATGGTCTTGTCGAGCTTCTTCGGCAGCAGCAGGGCGAAGAAGAAGCCGATCAGCAGCGCCACCACCGGCTGGCCGACGAAGTCGATGACCTTGAGGGCGAGGCCCGAGCCGAACGGCTTGGTGGGGAACAGGGCGATGGAGCGCGCCACGATCAGCACGATCGGCAGCACGATCGGCAGCAGGCTCTTGACCGGGCCGGGCGCGTCGGCGAGCGAGGGCATGCTGGTGGGTTCCTCGCCCTCCTTGTAGGGCGGCACGTAGACCTTGGCCGCCACCGTCACCGCGAACACCCAGCCCGCGAACGCCGCGACCGCCGCGATCAGCAGGCCCCACATGATGACGAGGCCGAGATCGGCGTTGAGGATACCCGCCGCCGCGATCGGCCCCGGGGTCGGCGGCACCATGGTGTGGGTGGCGTAAAGCCCGAGGGAGAGCGCGATGGCCGAGGCCGCGAGCGTCACCCCGGCGCGCTTGGCGAGCGCCTTGTTGAGGGAGGAGAGGATGACGAAGCCGGAATCGCAGAACACCGGAATCGACACCACGTAGCCCATCACCGACATCGTCATCGGCACGTTGCGCTTGCCGGTGACGTTGAGGATGCTTTCGGCCAGCCGCCACGCCCCGCCCGATTTTTCGAGGAAGGTGCCGATCACGGTGCCGAGGAGAATGACGATGCCGATGTATCCGATGGTGCCGCCGAAGCCGTCGTTGACCGCCTTCACCACGTCGTTGAGCGGCAGCCCGGCGAGCATGCCGAAGCCGAACGCGGTGAGCAGCAACGCGAGGAACGCGTGCATGTTCAATTTGGCGGTGGCGAAAATGATGAACGCGATGGCCACGACCAGCAGTGCTACGAGCCACATGATGGAAACCTCCCGCTGAGGCGGCGGTTCAGGTGCCGCTTGAGCGATTCTTCCCACGAATCGAGACACTTATCAACTTGAAGGATCGACCGGCGCGAAATCCGCGATTCCGCCTTGCCGAACACCGCGCGGCGGGTACTATTTGCGGCTTTCCAATGTGCGCGGGGTGAGACGGAATGGAGCGGTTGGCGTCGGTGTGCGTGTTCTGCGGGTCGAGTCCCGGTGTGCGGCCGATCTATGCGGAAGCGGCGGACGGATTCGGCACCGCCCTGGCGCGGGCGGGCATCCGGCTGGTCTACGGCGGCGGCAACGTGGGGTTGATGGGCCGGGTGGCGGACGCGGTGCTCGCGGCGGGCGGCGAGGCGGTGGGGGTGATCCCGCGCTTCCTGATGAACCGCGAGGTGGGCCACCACGGCCTCACCGAACTCCACGTGGTGGAAACCATGCACGAGCGCAAGGCGCTGATGGCCAAGCTTTCCGACGCCTTCGCGGTGCTGCCCGGCGGCATCGGCACCTTCGAGGAGCTGTTCGAGGTGTGGACCTGGCGCCAGCTCGGCCTGCACCCCAAGCCCTGCGGCGTGCTCAACGTCGGCGGCTATTACGACCGCCTCACCGAGTTCCTCGACGTGGCGGTGACCGAGGGCTTCCTCCAGCCCGGCCACCGCGAGGCCCTGACGGTGGAAACCGACCCCGCCACCCTGCTCGCCGCCCTCTCCGGCGGCCCAAGGCCGGAAAAGCCGAACGGCCTGGCGAAGATCTGACCCTGCCGGGCGGAGGCGTCCCCCCCCCCCCCGCCAGCCGCAACGCCAGCCCCGCCGCCGCGCATCCCGCGAGAACCGCCACCGGCCCGAGGCGGAAGACGAACACCGCCGCCAGGGCGACCCCCGCCAAAGCCGCGGCCGGACCGTTCAGGGAGGACGGCGCCGGAACCTCGAGGGCGAACCCGAACCACGACAGGGTTCGCACCTCGTCGAAGATCACGTGCATCCCGAACCACACGGCGAGGTTCATGATGACGCCCACCACCGCCGCCGTGATCGCCGTCAGGGCCGCGGTCAGCGCCGCGTTGTCGCGCAGGCGCTCGATGAACGGCGCCCCCAGGAAGATCCAGAGAAAGCAGGGCGTGAAGGTGACCCAGGTGGTGAGCGCCGCGCCCAGCGTGGCCGCGAGGAGCGGCGAAAGCCCGCCCCCATCGCGGAAGGCGCCCATGAAACCGACGAACTGGGTGACCAGGATCAGCGGCCCGGGCGTGGTTTCGGCCATTCCGAGGCCGTCCAGCATCTCGCCGGGCGCCAGCCATCCGAAGTTCTGCACCGCCTCCTGCGCCACGTAGGCGAGAACCGCATACGCGCCGCCGAAGGTCACCACCGCCATGACGCTGAAGAAACCGGCGATCTGCGCAAACACGTGGGCCGGACCGAGAAGGACGAACAGCAGGACGACCGGCCCCAGCCAGAGCGCGAGGAACACCGCCGAAATGCGAAACGCCCAGCGCCGGTTCACCGCCACGTTCCCGGGCGGCTCGCGGCCCAGCAGGGTGTCGGCGTCGTCGACCCGGACCTTGCCGATCGTGCCGTGCCCGCCGCCGCCCCGGAAGGCCGGAAGGGCGGCGCGGGCGCCGAGGAAGCCGATTGCCCCGGCGGCCAACACGATCGCCGGAAACGGCACGCCGAACCCGAAGATCGCCGCGAACGAGGCCACGGCGATGGCGACCATCGCGCCGTTCTTCAGCGCCCGGGAGCCGATGCGCCCGACCGCCTGAACCACGATGGCGAACACCGCCGCCTTCAAGCCGAAGAACAGCCCCTCGACCGCGCCGACGTTGCCGTAGAGCGCGTACACCCAACTGAGCGCCAGGATCACCCCCGCCCCGGGCAGCACGAACAGCACCCCCGCGACGATGCCGCCCCACGTGCGGTGCATGAGCCACCCGATGTAGACCGCCAACTGCATGGCTTCGGGGCCGGGGAGAAGCATGCAGTAGTTCAGCGCGTGGAGGAACCGCGTCTCGCCCAGCCATTTCCGTTCCTCGACCAGGATGCGATGCATGAGTGCGATCTGCCCGGCGGGACCGCCGAAGCTCAGCAGCCCGATGCGCCCCCAGATACGGCTCGCGGCGGCGAGGGACGGATAAGCGCGGTCCTGCATCAGTCGGCCTTCGGCTTGTTGGTGGGCCAGTTGTGGGTTTCGTCACCCGCGTCGCGCGCCCATCGGTAGAAGGCGTCGTAGAGCAGCATGCCCGCGTCGAGCTGTTCCAGGTCGTCGGAAAACATCCGCGACAGGCCGAGCGACGCCGCCAGCAACCCCGCCGCCTCGGGGGCGAGGTCGAGCCGGGCGGTGTCGGCGCCGCGAACGATGGCGGCCATCCGGTCGAGGGCGGGAAGGCTGAGGTTCAGCTCCGCCAGCATCACGTCGAACGTGCAGAGATCGCCCCGGTGGCTCCAGAACACGCCCTCGACATCGAAGGGGGCGGCGTCGTGGCGTTCGGCCACTCCCACCACTTCCGCGGGCGCCACGAACAGGATCACCGCGCGCGGATCGACGAAGCGGCGGATCAGCCAGGGGCAGGCGATCCGGTCGATCTTCGGGCGCGACCGCGTCACCCACACGGTGCGGCCCTGCGCGTCGCGCGGCGGCAGCCTGCCCGGGTCGATCAACGGCAACCCGGCCGCGCGCCACGCGGCGAAGCCACCCTCGAGATATTCCGACGGGCTGCCCTCCGCCCGCAGCCACGCGGCCGCGCCCTGGCTGCGCCGATGGCCCTCCTGGCAGAGGGCGACCGAGCCGTGGGTTGGCGAGGCGAAGGCGGAGAGCGCACGGTCGTCCACCCGGATCGCCCCGGGGAGCAGGCGGGGATCGGCAGAGACATCCTCATCCGATCGCACATCGAGCAGGAGCGGCGCACGCGGGGTGCCCATGAGGCGGATGAGCTTGTCGCAAGAGATGGCGTTGGGCGCAGGCATGAGCGTTCCTCCGTCGCCGGGTTCGATGTGGAACGCGATCTTCGGCTGGCGCCTCGTGGGGAGTTCGCAATCCCCATGAGAGGAATATTGCGCGGGAACCTCGGGAATCAACCTCCCCCCGCACCGGCGGCGGCCCTACGGCCGTTCTCGAACCCGGCCTCCTGCTTCAGGCGCAAACCAGCCTCGTAGCCGTCGGTGAAGGATTTTTCCAACGCATCGGGGCAGACGCCGCCATAGGTGCGACCGGCCAGCCCTTCCGGATAGCCGCGCGAGGCCCGGCAATATTCCTTCCGCCCGGCGGCCGCCCGTTCAGATAGCGATCCAGATCCGGCGCCACGCCGTATTCCGCGCACGCCTCGCGGTGCCTTTCAAAGATAGCGCGAGGAAGTTGACCAAGGTCCTCTGCCCAGAATCAGCGCCGACACGCACAACGCCCATCATGGGCGCAAAACCGCCTCCCCCTACGGCCGGTCCCTTACCGGCACGAACGCGGCCGCTTGTTGTCTGGCGGCGGTGGATTGTTCCGGGGTCAGATCGGAATCCAACTTCGTGCGCAGTTGGGTGGCCAGCGGGTCGCCGGCGGCTTCGCCGAGGAGGGCCCAGGTTTGGGCGGCGACGGGGTCTTTGCCGATGCCTTCGCCGAGGAGATACATCGCGGCGAGCTTGGCGTAGGCCGGGGCCTCGCCCTGGCGGGCGGCGCGGGAGAACCAGTTGAAGGCGCGGGCGGCATCGGACTTGGGCGGCGCCAGCAGGGCGACGCCGTAGGAGAATTGGGCCTCCGCCACCCCCGCCTCGGCGGCGGCCTGGAACAGCTTGAGCGCCCTGGCCGGGTCGCGCGGCACACCGTCGCCGTCCCAATAGACGCGGGCGGCGTTGAACTGGGCGGCGGGGTTGCCCTGGGCGGCGGCGCGCTCGTACCAGCCGAGGCCGCCCTGGCGGTCGCGCGGCACGCCCTGGCCGTGGAACAGCATGTAGCCGAGGTTGACCTGGGCCTCGGCGTCGCCCGCCTCGGCGGCGCGGCGATACCACGCCACCGCGGCGGTGGCGTCGGGCGGGCCGCCCGCGCCGTCTTTCAGCAATGTGGCGTAGAGGTTTTGCGCCTGCGGGTCGCCCGCCCGCGCCGCCGCGCCGAGTTCGCGCAGCGCGGTGGGGAAATCCCCCGCCTGCAACGCGGCGCGGCCCTCGGCCACGCCCGCAAACGAAGCGGTGGCGAGGCCGAGCCACGCCACCGCGAAGGCGGCCGCGCCGCCGATGGGTGCCTTCATCCGTCCCCCCGTTGAAGCCTCACACCGAGAGGAGTTCGCCGTCCTCGGTGTGGTCGTCCTTGTGCTTGCCGCGCCGGGGCGCCGCGTCGGCGACGATGTCGAAGGTCAGCTCGCCCTCGGCCACGTCCACCTTCACCGCGCCGCCGTGCATCAGGCGGCCGAACAGCAGTTCCTCCGCCAGCGGCTTCTTGACGTATTCCTGGATCACCCGGGCCAGCGGCCGGGCGCCGAACGCCTGGTCGAAGCCCTTGTCCGCCAGCCAGCCGCGCGCCGCCTCGGACAGGGCGATGGTGACGCCGCGGTCGGAGAGCTGACTTTCCAACTGCATCACGAACTTGTCCACCACCTTCAGCACGGTTTCCGGCATCAGGTTGGCGAAGGCGATGATCGCGTCCAGGCGGTTGCGGAATTCCGGCGTGAACAGCCGCTCGATCGCCTCGGTGTCCTCGCCCTTGCGCTGGTCGCGGCCGAAGCCGAGCGGCGCCTTGGCGAGGTCGGACGCCCCGGCGTTGGTGGTGAGGATGAGGATGACGTTGCGGAAGTCCACCGACTTGCCGTTGTGGTCGGTGAGGTGGCCGTGGTCCATCACCTGAAGCAGCAGGTTGTAGACGTCGTTGTGGGCCTTCTCGATTTCGTCGAGCAGCAGCACGCAGTGGGGGTGCTGGTCCACCGCGTCGGTGAGCAGGCCGCCCTGGTCGAAGCCGACGTAGCCGGGCGGCGCGCCGATCAGCCGCGAGACGGTGTGCCGCTCCATGTATTCCGACATGTCGAAGCGGATCAGCTCGATGCCCAGCGTCTTCGCCAACTGGCGCGCCACCTCGGTCTTGCCGACGCCGGTGGGGCCGGAGAAGAGGTAGTTGCCGATCGGCTTGTCCGGGTCGCGCAGGCCCGCGCGGGCCAGCTTGATCGCCGCCGAAAGCTCCTCGATCGCCTTGCCCTGGCCGAACACCATGGTCTTGAGGTCCCGCTCCAGGCTCTGGAGCGCGGCGCGGTCGTCCTTGGAGACCGCCTTCGGGGGGATGCGCGCGATCTTCGCCACCACCGCCTCGATGTCGGCCACCGTCACGGTGCGGCGGCGCTTGTTGGGGGAGAGCAGCATCCGCGCCGCGCCCACCTCGTCGATCACGTCGATGGCCTTGTCGGGCAGCTTGCGGTCGGCGATGAAGCGCACCGAAAGGTCCACCGCCGCCTCGATCGCCGGGATGGTGTAGCGCACGCCGTGGAACGCCTCGTAATAGGGCTTGAGGCCGCGCAGGATCTTCACCGCGTCGTCGCGGGTCGGCTCCGGCACGTCGATCTTCTGGAAGCGCCGCACCAGGGCGCGGTCCTTCTCGAACTGGTTGCGGAATTCCTTGTACGTGGTCGAGCCGATGCAGCGCAGCGTGCCGGAGGCGAGCGCGGGCTTCAGCAGGTTGGAGGCGTCCATCGAGCCGCCCGAGGTGGCGCCCGCGCCGATCAGGGTGTGGATCTCGTCGATGAACATCACCGCGCCCGGATAGCTCTCCATCTCCTTGATCACCTGCTTCAGGCGCTCCTCGAAGTCGCCGCGATAGCGGGTGCCCGCCAGCAGCACGCCCATGTCGAGGGCGAACACCGTGGCGTCGGCCAGCACCTCGGGCACCGCGCCGTCGACGATGCGCAGCGCCAGGCCCTCGGCCAGGGCGGTCTTGCCCACGCCCGGGTCGCCCACGTAGAGCGGGTTGTTCTTCGAGCGGCGGCACAGCACCTGGATGGTGCGCTCGATCTCGGCGTCGCGGCCGATCAGCGGGTCGATGCGGCCCTGGCGCGCCTTTTCGTTCAAGTTGATGCAATAGGCGGCGAGCGCCTCGTAGGAGGTCTTCTGCGCGCCCGGCGCGGCCGAGCCGGACTGGGCGGCGGGGGCGGGCTGCTCGTCGGCGCCGCGCACCGGGCGCTGCTCGGTGAGTTCGGGGTTCTTGGCGATGCCGTGGGCGATGTAGTTGACCGCGTCGAGCCGCGTCATGTCCTGCAACTGGAGGAAGTAGACGGCGTGGCTCTCGCGCTCGGAGAACATCGACACCAGCACGTTGGCGCCGGTCACCTCCTCGCGGCCGGAGGACTGCACGTGGATCACCGCGCGCTGCACCACCCGCTGGAAGCCCGAGGTCGGCTTCGGGTCCGACCCGGTGTCGCCCACCAGACCGGTGAGTTCCGCCTCCATGAAGGCTTCGATGTCGCTGCGGAGCTTGTCGACGTCGACGCCGCACGCGCGGAGCACAGCCACCGCGTCGCGATCCTCGGAGAGGGCGTAAAGCAGGTGTTCGAGCGTGGCATACTCGTGCCGGCGGGCGGTCGCCTCGGCCAGGGCACGGTGCAGGCTGCGTTCCAGATTGCGTGACAGCATCGGCCTTACTCCTTTTCGATGGTGCACTGCAACGGATGCTGGTTGCGTCTGGCCAGATCCATCACCTGCCCCGCCTTGGTCTCGGCGACTTCGAAAGTGAAGACGCCGCAAACGCCGACTCCCCGATGGTGGACCTTGAGCATGATCTCGGTGGCCTCTTCGTGGCTTTTGTTGAAGATCCGCTCCAACACGTGCACCACGAACTCCATCGGCGTGTAGTCGTCGTTCAACAACAGAACGCGGTACATCGAAGGACGTTTCACCTCCGTGCGCGTTTGCACGGAAACGCCGACCCGACCGTCGTCCTCGTCCGCTCCGCGCACCTCCCTCACACGGGGCAAATTCCTCTCCCTGGACATCGCAAAATCACACTGCATGCCGACCGGCCTCCCTGGCGACGCTCCCCCGCGCCGCTTCGTCCACTTTGGATATGGGTGAATCCCCATGGCGCGGAAAGTCCCCTGACGTTAACAATTCCGACCCACACTCCACCCCTAGGGCAGGAAGCGGCCGAGCGGCGGGTGCGGCAGATCGAGCCGCCCGGCAACGCCGTCCGCCTCGGCTTTCATGCGGAAGTCGCGCGGCGCTTCGGGGTTTTGGTTGGGGTAGGCTTGGACCACCGGGTGGGCCGGGGCGAACGCCTCGCCCGAGGGCGTGAGCGGCGCCAGAACCGCCGGGAAGCGCAGCGCGTCGTAGGCCGCGCCGGGGTAGGCCCAGGCGTGGAACCAGCGGGCGCCGTTGCGGCAGCCCGTGCCGGTCCAGAAGAACCCCTGGCCTTCCAGCTCCACCGGCCGGGCGAGCGGCGCGAACGCGCCGTCGGCGGCGAGGGCCGAGTCGAGGCGCGCCATCTCGGCGGCGCCCCAGGTGCCGGTGCGCTGCTCGCCGCGCCAGGGCAGCTCGGGGGCGGCCGGGTCGATCGCCACCGCCGCCCAGTTGGGGGCGCGCAGGCGCAGCTCCGTCACCCGGTAGCCGCTGCCGGGGGTCTCCACCGCCTCCACCACCCGCACGTCCTCGTCCCAGATCGCGTTGTGGATCAGGCGCACCCGGTCGAGGCCGGTCTCGCACTGCATGTCGTCGCCCGAGACGTAGGAAAACCACGTCAGCCGCCGCACCGCCGGGTCGCGCACGTCCCCGATGGCGGTACAACCGCCGAGGGTGGCCAGCGCCGCGAGCGCGGCGATCATCGCTTTCATTTCGGTTCGCTCTCCCGTTGTTCCGATGGGGGAATTCTGGGGTCTCGGCGGCCAAGAATCCAGGCGATTCGCCAAGATTCCCGCCGAGTCGGGGAAAAACGGCCTGGACAGCCGAGTCGTCCATGACTTATGGTGGCGCGATCGGCCCAAGAGGACGGGGCGGAGAACCGCCCCACGTGCTTTTTCGTAGAGGTGATGGCGATGAACCCGCTCGCCCTGCTCGTCCGAGCGACTTGCGCCCACGCGGCGCGGCGGCACGCCCGCCATCTCGCTCTGGCCTGTCTCGGATTGATGTTCCTGGTGTCGCCCTCGGCGGCGTTCGCGCGCTACGCCGCGTTCGTGATGGACGCGGACACCGGCCAGACCATCTACGCCGACAAGGCCGAGGAGCAGAACCACCCGGCCTCCCTCACCAAGATGATGACGCTCTACCTGCTGTTCGAGGACATGCAGCTCGGCCGCGTCACCCCCGCCACCAAGCTCAAGGTGACGGCGCGGGCGGAGCGCCAGCCGCCCTCCGCCCTCGGCCTGCGCAAGGGCCAGACCATCACCGTGCAGGACGCGATCCGCGCGCTGGTGATCAAGTCCGCCAACGACGTGGCGGTGACGGTGGCGGAAAACCTCGCCGCCGACGAAGCCACCTTCGCGGTCCGCATGACCAAGAAGGCGCAGCTCCTCGGCATGTCGCGCACGGTGTTCAAGAACGCCTCGGGCCTGCACCACAAGCAGCAGGTCACCACCGCCCACGACCTGGCGCGCCTCGCGCTGGCCCTGCGGCGGGACTTCCCCAAGCAGTACGCCTACTTCTCGCTCAAGGAATTCGAGTGGGAGGGGCAGACCATCCTCACCCACAACAACCTGATGAAGTCGTACCCCGGCGCCGACGGCCTCAAGACCGGCTTCATCCAGGCCTCGGGCTTCAACCTCGCCGCCTCGGCGGCGCGCGACGGGCGGCGCCTGATCGCGGTGGTGATGGGCGGCGACACCGCCGCCTGGCGCGACCGCCGCACCGCCGACCTGCTCGACCGCGGCTTCGACGAGGTGGCCTACGCCAAGGCCAAGCCCCCGGCCCCGCCGCTCAACCCGAAGAACCAGACCGCCGTGGCCGCGCTCGCCAAGTATGCGCCGCCGCCGGCCGCCGACGCGGTGGGCGAGGGCGACACCGAAACCGGCCTCGACCTCGCGGGCGAGACGATGCTGCCGATCCCCGACATGCCGCCGCCGCCCTCGCAGGCCGCCGCGGCGCCGCGCAAGCCCAAGGCGCCGGAAAAGACCGTCGCCGCCCTCTCCGCCCCCGCCGCGCCGCGCAAGCCCTCGGGCGACTGGGCGATCCAGGTGGGCGCCTATTCCGACCGCCGCGCCGCCGAAACCGCCGCCAACCACGCGGTCACCGCCCAGGGCGACGCGGGCGGCGCCAATCCCCGCATCGAAGCCTTCAAGGGCGGCGAGCGCACCCTTTACCGCGCCCGCGTCGTCGGCCTTTCGTCCGACGAGGCGCAGCGCGCCTGCGCCCAGTTGAAGCGCGAGTCCAAGCCCTGCATGGTGCTGCGCCCCTAGGTGCTGTCCCCGGCGCGAACCCACGAACCCCCGGGGCCTTCCCGGGGGTTTCGCGTTTCAGCGGCCCAGGGCGCGCGCGTCGTCGCGCTCGAAGAGGTCGGGATACTTCGCCTCCAGCGCCGGGAGGGATTTGTCCAGCTCGCAGAAGTGTTCGGACAGGGCCTCCCGCGCCGCCGCCCAGTCCCCCGCCGCGATGCCCGCGACGATCGCCTTGTGCTGGCGGATCAGCGCCGCCAGCGGTGTGGTCTGCGGCAGGCTGAGGAAGCGCACCCGGTCCATGTGCGACTTGGCGTCCTCGATGATCGCCCACGCCATCGGCAGATCGGCGCACTCGGCGAGCAGGCGGTGGAACTCCTCGTCGAGCTTGAGGAAGGCGTGGGGTTCCGGCTCGGCGGCGGCGATCGCCTGGCGCTCGAGGTTGAGGGCGAGGGCGGCGAGGCTCTCGGGGCGCCGCAGCGCGCAGGCGCGCTCCACCGTCGCCGCCTCCACCGCGCGGCGGATCACCTGGGCGTCGCGCACGTCCTTGGGCGAAATCCGCGCCACCCGGGTGCCGCGCTGCGGCAGCACGTGCAGAAGGCCCGAAAGCTCCAGTCGCACGAACGCGTCGTGGACCGGCTGGCGGCTGGCGCCGAACTGGCGCGCCACCTCCGCCTCCGAGACGATCTGCCCGGGGGTGAGCCGGAGGCAGACGATCGCCTCGCGGATCGCGCGGTAGACCCGCGGGCCGATGGCTTCGGTGGAAAACGGATCGAGGGGAAGGAATACCGACACCGGGGGAGCCGCCTGCGCTGTTGCCTCTGAAGCGAAGAATACAGGATGACATTTCACCCGCCAATGGTATTCTAGCCAACTAACATGTCAGTTGCGTTCGGCCAGCCCGATCAAGAGGCGTTTCAGGGAGCGAATCATGGCATCCAGTTGGAAAATCGGCGCGGCCGCCTGCGGGCTGATCGTCGCCGCCGCCCTCGGCAGCGCCCAGGCGGCGGACTACACCCTCAACATCAACACCGCCCTCACCACCGACGACCCGCTCTACAAGGGCCTCGAAAGCTTGAAGGCATCGGTGGAGGCGCGCTCCCAGGGGCGGATGGCGATCCGCCTGTTCCCCGGCTCGCAGTTGGGCAAGGACGAGGACGTGCTGGAGCAGGCGCGCGCCGGGGCCGCCAACGCGGTGGTGGTGGACGGCGGGCGCCTCGCCGTGTTCGTCAAGGATTTCGGCGTGCTCTCCGCCCCCTACCTCACCTCGGGCTACGCCGACGTGCGCAAGGTGGTGACCTCGCCGATGTTCGACGAAATGTCGGCCAGGCTGGCGAAAAGCGCGCGGCTCCAGGTGCTGTCGTTCAACTGGTGGCAGGGGGAGCGGCATCTGCTCACCAACAAGCCGGTGAAGACCCCGGCGGACTTGGCAGGCGTGCGGATGCGCACCCCCGGCGCGCCGGTGTGGATGGAAACCATTCGCGCCATGGGCGCGACGCCGACGCCGATGGCGTGGGCCGACGTCTACTCGGCGCTTCAGACCCAGGTGATCGACGCGGTGGAGGCCCAGGTTCCGGCGGCCTACGGCTCGCGGCTCTACGAGGTCACCAAGGTGATGACCAAGACCGGCCACTTCAACCTCATCACCGGGGTGGTGACCTCGGCGGCGTGGTTCGAGAAGCTGCCGCCGGACCTCCGCGAGATGCTCAAAGAGGAAACCCTGAAGGCGGGCGACGTCGCCTCCCACGGCACCGAGGCGGCGATCGCCGACCTCGAGACGAAGATGAAGGCGGCGGGCATGACCGTGGCCGAGGTGGACACCGCGCCGTTCGTCGCCGCCACCGCCGGGGTCTACGCCAAGATCGGCTACGCCGACCTCAAGACCAAAATCGACGCCATCGTCGACAAGTGACGGAGCGGACCCGATGATCCTGCGGATCGAAGCCCTGCTCGCGCGGGCGCTGCTGGCGGGCATGGTGACGCTGGTGTTCTCGGCCGGGGTGCTGCGCTGGTTCGGCATGCCCCTGGTGTGGGCGATGGACGTGGCGCAGCTGCTGTTCGTGTGGGCGGCGTTCCTGGGGGCGGACATGGCTATGCGCCGACGCGGCCTGATCGCCGTGGACCTGTTCGTGCGCTGGCTGCCGACCCGCTGGCGGGCGCCGGTGGACCTCCTTACCGGCTGCGTGGTGCTGGCGTTCCTCGCGGCGATGGCGGTGCTGGGGTACGACCTCGTGGTCCTCAACATCGAGCGCGAGTTCGGCGACAGCGGCATCAGCTACGGCTTCGTCACCGCCGCGGTGCCGGTGGGCTGCGGCCTGCTGGGACTGACCCTGGCGGGGCAGCTGTGGCAGACCGCGCGCTCGCTGTTCGGGCGGCCGAAGCTGGTGTTCTCCCCCGACCGCGCCGAGGACGCCGCGCCATGACCGACGCCATGCTGCTGCTCACCCTGCTGTTCTTCGGCCTGATGATGCTGGGGGTGCCGGTGGCGTTCGCCATCGGCATTTCCGGGTTCTCGTTCTTCGCCGTCAGCGCCACCATGCCCGCCGCCATCGGCGTGCAGCAGGTGGCCTCCGCCTCGCAGAGCTTTCCGCTGCTGGCGGTGCCGTTCTTCGTGCTCGCCGGGCACATGATGAACAAGACCGGCATCACCCGGCGGCTGATCCGCTGTTCCGAGGTGCTGGTGTCGTGGATGGCGGGCGGCATGGCGCAGGTGTGCATCGTGCTCTCGACGCTGATGGGCGGCGTCTCCGGCTCGGCGGTGGCCGACGCGGCGATGGAGGCGCGCATCCTCGGGCCGGATTTGATCCGCAACGGCTACTCGCGCGGCTTCACCTGCGCCACCATCGCGATCTGCTCGCTGATCACCGCCACCATCCCGCCGAGCCTGGGGCTGATCCTCTACGGCTTCGTCGGCGGCGTCTCGATCGGCAAGCTGTTCCTCGCCGGGGTGATTCCCGGGCTGATGATGATGGCGGGGCTGATGACCACGGTGTGGCTGATCTCGCGCCGACGCGGCTACCGCTCCGCCGCCGCGCGGCCGCCCACCTGGGCGGCGGTACGCGCCGCGGTGGGCGAGGCGAAGTGGGCGTTGCTGTTCCCGGTGGCGCTGCTGGCGGCGATTCGCGGCGGCCTGTTCACCCCCTCCGAGGTGGGCGCCTTCGCGGTGGTCTACGCGGTGGTGGTTGGGGTGCTGCTGCACAAGGAGCTGACCTGGCGCGACGCCATGGACGCGCTGCTCCAGGGCGCCGTCGACAACGGCCTGATCGTGCTCATCATCATGTTCTCGGGGATGGTGGGCTACGCGATCATCTTCGAGCAGGCGCCCCAGGCGATCGCCGCGGCGATGCTGGAGCTGTCGCGCGACCCGCTGGTGATGCTGGGGCTGATCGTGGTGTTCCTGCTGATCGCCGGGTGCTTCGTCGAGGCGACCGTGCTGGTGCTGCTGCTGACCCCGATCTTCCTGCCGATCGTGCGCCAACTCGGGGTGGACGAGGTCCACTTCGGCATCGTGATGATGACCATGGTCACCTTCGGCGGCATGACGCCGCCGGTGGGGGTGGCGATGTTCACGGTGTGCGGCCTGCTCGATTGCCCGGTGGACGAATATCTGGTGGAGGCGCTGCCGCTGATCGCCACCGTCCTGCTGTTGGTGGCGGTGCTGATCCTCTTCCCCGGGATTTCGCTGTTCCTACCCAATCTGCTGATGTGAGGCGAGGCCCTCGGGCGGCGGCACCCCCGCGTCGGCGAGCGCGGCGGCGGCGGCGGCCTTGGCCTGCCCCAGGCGCTCCAGGGTGTCCGCCTCGCAGCGCACCACCAGCTCCGCCTGGGTGTTGGAGGCGCGCAGCAGCCACCAGCCGCCCGCGCACTCCACCCGCACGCCGTCGGTGTCGTCGTAGATCGTCCCCGCCGCGTCGAGGGCGGCGGCGGCGGCGTCCACCACCGCGAACTTGTGGTCGTCGTCGCAGGGAATGCGGATTTCCGGCGTCGCCCACAGGCGCGGCAGGGCGCCGTGCCAGTCGGAGAGCGGCGCCTTGCGCGCGCCCAAGGCCTGGAGCAGCCGCAGCGCGGCATAGACGCCGTCGTCGCAGCCGGTGTAGCCGTCGGCGAAAAAGATGTGGCCGCTCATCTCCCCCGCCAGGGGGGCGCCCAGCTCGGCCATGCGGGCGCGGATGCGGGAATGGCCGGTGCGGGTCATCACCGCCCGGCCGCCGAGGGCGCGGATGCGGTCGAACAGCACCCGCGACGCCTTGACGTCGCCGAGGATGGTCGCCCCCGGGCGGCGCGCCAGCACGTCCTCCGCCAGCAGCGCGAGGATGCGGTCGCCCCAGAGGATTTCGCCCCGGTCGTCCACCACGCCCAGGCGGTCGCCGTCGCCGTCGAAGGCGAAGCCCACGTCGGCGCCGGTCTCCGCCACCGCGCGGATCAGGTGGTCGAGGTTCTCGGGCACCGTCGGGTCCGGGTGATGGTGGGGAAAGGCGCCGTCCACCGCGTCGAACAGCACGGTATGGCGGCCGGGCAGCGCCTTCACCACCTCGCGCACCACCGGGCCGGTGGCGCCGCTGCCGCAATCCCACACCGCGTGGATCGGCCGCGCCAGGGAGACGCCCTGGAGCAGCCGCGCCACATAGGCCCCGGCCACCTCGTAGGCGCCCTCGGAGCCTTCGCCGGAGACGAAATCCCCGGCGGCGGCGCGGCGGCCGAGGGCGCGGATGTCCGGCCCGAACAGCGGCTTGCCGCGCATCGTCATCTTGAAGCCGTTGTGGTCCGCCGGGTTGTGGCTGGCGGTGACCATCACGCCGCCGTCGGCGCCGAGTTCGTCCACCGCGAAGTGCAGCATCGGCGTCGGCCCGCAGCCGATGCGGAGCACGCTCATGCCGGTGGCGGTGAGGCCGTCGATCAGCGCGGCGGCGAGGTCGGGGGAACTCATCCGGCCGTCGCGGCCGACCACCACGTCGCGGCCGCCGCGCGCCGCCAGCTCGGAGCCGAAGGCGAGGCCGAGGGCCACGGCGTCGGCGATGCGCAGGTTGCGCCCGACGACGCCGCGGATGTCGTAATCGCGGAGGATCGCAGGATCGAAGCTGTGGGCCTGCGCCCTCAACCCGCCCCCTCGACGGCCTTGACCGAACGCAGCGACGGCGCGACCGGTGGGCGGCCGACGCAGGTGTAGGCGAAGCCCTGCTCGGCCATCGCCTTGGGGTCGTAGATGTTGCGCAGGTCCACCACCACCGGCGCCGCCATCAGCGCCTTGACCCGCGCGAGGTCGAGGCTGCGGAAGGCGTTCCACTCGGTGATCACCACCAGCGCGTCGGCGCCCTCCATGGTGGCGTAGACGTCGTCGGCGTAGGCCACCGCCGCGGGCAGCAGCTTCTTCGCCTCGTTCACGCCCTCGGGGTCGAAGGCCGAGACGCTCGCCCCGGCGGCGATCAGCGCGGGCACCAGGTCGAGGCTGGGGCTGTCGCGCATGTCGTCGGTGTTGGGCTTGAAGGTGAGGCCGAGCACGGCGATGCGCTTGCCCGAAAGATTGCCGCCCACCGCCGCGGACACGCGGTCGGCGAGGGCCTTCTTGCGGGTGTCGTTGACCTCGACGGTGGCCTCGATCAGGCGCATCGGGCTGTCGGCGTCGCGGGCGGTGCGCACCAGGGCCAGGGTGTCCTTGGGGAAGCACGAGCCGCCGTAGCCGGGGCCGGGGTGCAGGAACTTCTTGCCGATGCGGCCGTCGAGGCCGATGCCGCGGGCGACGTCGTGGACGTCGGCGCCCACCGCCTCGCACAGGTCGGCGATCTCGTTGATGAAGGTGATCTTCATCGCGAGGAAGGCGTTGCCCGCGTACTTGATGAGTTCCGAGGTCTCGCGGTTGGTGAAGACGATCGGCGTCTCGATCAGGTAGAGCACGCGGTAGAGCTGGCGCATCACCTCGCGGGCGCGCTCGGATTCGGTGCCGATCACCACCCGGTCCGGGCGCATGAAGTCGTTGATCGCCGAGCCTTCGCGCAGGAACTCGGGGTTGGACACCACGTCCACCTCCGGCCGCACCTTGCGGATGATCGCCTCCACCTCGCGCCCGGTGCCCACCGGCACGGTCGACTTGGTGACCACCACGGTGTAGCCGTCGATGGCGTGGGCGATCTCCTCGGCGGCGGCGTAGACGTAGGAGAGGTCGGCGTGGCCGTCGCCGCGCCGCGACGGCGTGCCGACGGCGATGAACACCGCGTCCGCCCCCTTCACCGAGGCCGCGAGGTCGGTGGAGAACGACAGCCGCCCGGCCTTGACGTTGGAGGCCACCAGGGCGTCGAGGCCCGGTTCGTAGATCGGAATCTCGCCCTTCTTGAGGCGTTCGATTTTCGCCACGTCCTTGTCGACGCACACCACGTCGACGCCGAACTCGGAGAAACAGGTGCCCGAAACCAGACCGACGTAGCCGGTCCCGATCATCGCAATCCGCATCTCGATACCCTTTCGCTCTGGTTCGAAGCTACTTCAGCAGCGCGCCGACGGCCGCGCGCACCTGGCTTTCCATTTCCGGCCGCGCCAGCGCGAAGGCGACGTTGGCCTCGAGGAAGCCGATCTTGTCGCCGCAGTCGTAGCGCTTGCCGGTGAAGCGCAGGCCGTGGAACGACACCCGGTCGAGGGTCGCCGCCATCGCGTCGGTGAGTTGAATCTCGTTGCCCGCGCCGCGCATCTGCTTGTCGAGCGGCTGGAACACCACCGGGTCGAGGATGTAGCGGCCGATGATCGACAGGGTCGAGGGCGCCACCTCGGGCTTGGGCTTTTCCACCAGGCCCTTGGCCTTGGCGAGGACGCCGTCGTCGGCCTCGACGTCGAGGATGCCGTAGCGCGAGGTGTGCTCGCGCGGCACGTCCTCGGAGGCGACGAGGTGGCCCTTGGTGTTCTCGTACACCGCCGCCATCTGCGCGAGGCAGGGAATCTCGGCGAGGATCAGGTCGTCGGGCAGCAGCACCGCGAACGGCTCGTCGCCCACCAGGTGGCGGGCGCACCACACCGCGTGGCCCAGGCCGATCGGGTTGGTCTGGCGGGTGTAGCTGATCTGGCCGGTCTTGGGCATGTAGCGGCGCACCGCATCGAGGGCTTCGTCCTTGTGCTTTTCCTCGAGCTGGCGCTCCAGCTCCGGCTGCGCGTCGAAGTGGTCCTCGAGGGCGCCCTTGCCGCGCGCGGTGACGAAGATGAAGTGCTCGCAGCCCGCCGCCGCCGCTTCCTCGACCGCGTATTGGATCAACGGCTTGTCGACCACCGTCAGCATTTCCTTGGGCATCGCCTTGGTGGCGGGGAGGAACCGGGTGCCGAGACCTCCGACCGGAAACACTGCCTTGCGAACGCGATGACCCATGGATCTCCTCCAGACGCGGGTTGCGGGTTGCCGCCGGACGGCGGGCTTCGACGAAAAGGTAGCGGTTTATCGCCCGGCGACAATGGGTTGTCCAGTGCCGCCCGGGAAGGGACGTGCGAAAGCGGGACCTCAGGCCCCCGGGATGATATCGGTAAACCCGACGGCGTTGAAAAGAGCACGAAGTTCCTGTCGTGCCGCAATATGGGAAACCGAGAGGTCGATTTCGACGCCCGGCGTGCGGATGTCGAGCAGCGTCAGCCCGTGCAGGAACAGCTCGCGGTAGATCACGCGCTCGCCCAGGCCCGCCACCGGCACGAAACCGACCCGCTGCGCCAGCGCCGAAATCGCCTCCTCCATCGCGCGCTTGTTGCGGGCGTCGACGTGGGAAAGGCGGTTGCGCAGCACGAACCAGCGCAGCGGCTGGCGCCCGGCGCGGGCGCGCTCCTTGCGGGTTTCCCACACCAGTTCGGCGTAGTGGCTGGGGCGCACCACCTGGAAGGGTTCGGCGGTCACCCGGCCGAGCACGTCGAGGTCGATGAAGCTGTCGTTGAGGGGCGTCACCAGGGTGTCGGCGAAGACGTGCCCGGCGCGCGACAGCTCGGTGGCGGCGCCGGGGGTGTCGACGATCAGCAGGTCCTGCTCGCGGATCGCGCGGGCGGCGGTCTCGGCCAGGGCCTCGATGCCGTCCCCGGGCAGGTCGTAGACCGTCGGCGCGGGCAGCGCCGCGCCGCCGCGCGCGGCGGTGGCGAGGCGGTTCTCGATGTAGCGGGAGACGGACTTCTGCCGCACGTCGAGGTCGATCACCCCGACCCGGCCGCCGGCGTTGGCGAACGCCACCGCCATGTGCATGGCGATCGTCGACTTGCCGGTGCCGCCCTTTTCGTTGCCGAGCACCACCACGTGGGCGGGTTTGCTTGCGTCGTTCACGTCGGTCCCCAACTGCCCGCCCGAGCCGCGCGCCGGGGGTCGTTCCGGGGGTCAAGGTAGCCGGATTTCCCGCCCCTCCGCAACCTCCGCGAAGCCCTTCTTATCGCTTTGTTAAGGGGGCGCGGATAAGGTTTTGGGCGATCCCACGCTTTCCCGCGGAGTGACCCGTTGTCCCGTGTCCGCATCGTCGTTTTCGCGCTCGCCGCCCTCGCCCTTCCCGCCCTCGCCTCGGCGCAGGACGCGCGCTTCCTGGTGCCGCCCGCGGCCGACGCCAAGCCGCCCAAGGCGCGCGAGGTGCCGCAGTTCCGCGAGGAGCTGCGCAAGCTGGTGGAGGGCCTGGCGCAATATGCCGAGGCGCGCGACCCGCGCTTCATCGTGGTGGGGCGCAACCCGCTCGGGCTGATGGCCACCAGCGGCTGGGAGATGCAGCGCCTGGCGCTGGTGGACCCCAAGGCCGAGGACCGCGACCCGGTGCCCGACACCGCCCCCGGCGCGCCGTTCCGCCGCATCCTGCGCGATCTCGACGCCGTCGCCCTCGACGACCTCAACTGCCCGAAGCCCGCACCCAAGCCCGAGGACCCGCCGCTCACCTCGGCGCAGATCAAGGCCGAGGCGGCGCGCGCCGCGCAGATCGCCGCGATCCGCGCACGGGGCACGCCGATCCTCAGCCTCGACCGCTGCGACCGGCCGCGCGCCGAACTCGCGCGCAAGGGGCGCGCCGACAAGGCCTTGAGCGTCGCCGCCATCGGCGCGCCCGACGCGCCGAAGCGCCTGCCCGCCGAGCGCCCGCCCTACGAGAACGCCGAGGGCGTCGCCACCCTCGCCGACGCCCGGAACGCCTACTGGCTGCGCAGCCCGCGCGCCTACGGCTCCAAGGCCGATTGGCTCGCCGCCGCCGCCAAGTCCAACGCCGACCTGTTGATCGTCGACGCCTTCTACTCCGCCGACCAGCCCCTCACCAAGGCCGAGGTGGCGGCGCTCAAGTACAAGTTCATGGGGCCGCGCCGCCTGGTGCTGGCGGAGATCGACCTCACCGCCGCCCGCGACGACCGCCACTACTGGAAGCGCGAGTGGCGCATCGGCGAGACGCCGATCCTGCGCGAACCGTTGCGCGACCATTCCAACGGCGCGCTCGCCAACTATTGGCTCCAGGAGTGGAAGGACATCCTCGGCGCCTACTTCGTCGGGCTGATGGACCTGGGCTTCGACGGCGTGCTGCTGGACGGCCTCGGCGCCGCCGACCGCCTGGAATACGAAGTGATCCTGGAATAGGGAGTCGGCCATGCTCCCCAACGTCCGCACCTACGAGGACGCGCGCCGCGCCTTCCGCTGGCACGTCCCCGACGGCTTCAACGCCGCCGCCGACAGCCTCGACCGCCAGTGCCGCCCGGGCGCCGACCCGGATCGCACCGCGCTGATCGCGCGCGGGCCGAAGGGCGGCGTCGCCCACGTCTCCTACGGCGAACTCAAGCGCATGTCGGATTCCCTCGCCGCCGCCTTCGCCGGGCTGATGGTGGAGCCGGGCACCGCCGTGGCGATGCTGCTGCCGCAGGGGACCGAGGCGGCGCTCACCGCCCTCGCCGCCCTCAAGGCCGGGGCGACGATCGCGGCGATGGATTCCGCCTGGACCCCCGCCACCCTGCTGCGGGCGATGCGCGCGGCGCGGCCGCGCCTGGTGGTGGCCGACGCCAAGAGCCTCGCCGCCGCCCGCGCCGCCGCCCCGGCCGAGGCGGCGCTGCTGTGCGTCGACGCGCCCGACGACACGGTGCGCGACTTCTGGAGCCTGCCGCTCGCCGCCGAGGCGACGGTGGCGGTGGCCACCCGCGCCGACGACTCCGCCTTCCTCACCTTCACCCAGGGCCGCACCGGCGCCGCCAAGGCGATCCGCCACGCCCACCGCGCCGTGCTCGGGCACCTGCCGGCGCTGGAGATGGTGTTCGAGGGCGTGCCCCGCCCCGGCGACCTGATCTGGCCCGCGCTCCGGCCCTCGCACCCGGCGGGGCTGATTTCCGGCCTGTTCGGGCCGTGGCTGCTGGGGGTGCCGGTGCTGGCGATGGGCGCGCCCGAGACCCCCGCCGAAACCGAGGACCGGATCGCCCGGATCGCCCGCCACGGCGTGCGCCTCGCGCTGTTCACCCCGGCGGCGCTCGCCGGGATGCGGCTGTTCCCCCGGCCGCGCGACCACTACGCGTTTTCGCTGCGCGCCGCCGCCTGCATCGGCGGCCGCCCGTCCGCCGAGGCCGAGGCCTGGTGCCGCGACGCGCTCGGCGTCTCCCTCGGGCGCATCTACGGCGAGGCGGAGACCGGGCCGGTCGCCACCAGCCACGCCACATGGTACGAAACCGCCGCCCCCGGCGCCCTCGGCCGCGCGGTGCCGGGCGTCGCCGCCGCGGTGGTGGACGCGGACGGCGTGCCCCTCGCCCCCGGCGCGGTGGGGCGCCTCGCGGTGGCGCAGGACCACCCGGGCGTCTGCCTCGGCTGCGAGGGGGCGCCGCGCACGGTGGCGCGCTGGGCGCGGGAGAAATACGTGGGCCGCTGGCTGCTCGCCGACGACCTCGCCACCGCCACCGAGGACGGCGACCTGACGTTCGTCGCCAAGGCCGACGACGTGCTGCCCCACGGCCCCTCGGGCTTCCTGCCCGACGACGTGGAGCGGGTGCTGGCGCGCCACCGCGTGGTGGACGCGGCGGCGGTGCTGGCGGAGGGGGACGGCACGGTGGCCGCGGTGGCGCTGCGCCCCGGCGTGCCGCGCGGCGACGCGGCGGCGGAAGCCCTGCTCGCCGCCGACATCCTCGCCGAGGCGGCGAAGATCCTGGCGCCCTACGCCCTGCCGCGGCGGATCGCGTTCGTCGAGGCGATTCCCCGCACCGACGAGGGCCGGCCGCACCGCGCCCGGCTGCGCGACCTGCTGGCGCTTCAGGCGGCGGCCGGTTCCAGCCCGGCGTAGGCGCCGACCGCTTCGGCCTCCTCGGGCACCGGGTCGCGGCCCGGCAGATCGGGCACGAAGGTGTCGTGCGCGCGGCAGGTGGGGCACCAGCGCTGCTCGAAGCGCATCGGCTGGAGGCAATGCGGGCAGAGCGCCGCGCGGGCGGGGGCGAAGCCCACCGCCGCCACCGCCAGCGGCCCGGCGGCCCACGCGGAGGCGCCCCAGAATTTGGCATCCAGTCCCTTGCGGCGCGCCCACTCGCGCGCCCACGCCGAACACGCGAACGCGCCGCCCGCGTAGCTCAGTCCGATCATCCATGCGTTCATCGGCAATCCCCTTGTTCCGGCATCCTGTCGGGCCGGACGGAGAACCGTCAGCCCGGGTCGGAAACGGCGGCTTCCGCCACCGCCGCGCGCAGGGCTTCGGCGAACCGCTCGAACGCCGCGCTGTCCGCCGGGAGGCCGAAACGCAACCAGCCCGGCCGCGCGGCGAAGGCCCGGGTCAGCACTCCGCGCTTGGCGAGGGCATGATAAACCGGGAGGGCCTCGTCGAAGTGTGTCAGTCTGAATAAATCGGTGCCGCCGATCACCGTCAGCCCCGCGCCCGTCAGAAGCGCGTCCATGCGCGCCGCCATCGCCCGCAGCTCGCGCCGCGTGGCGTCGATCCACGCGGCGTCGGCCAGGGCGCGGGCGCCGATCGCCGCAGCCGGGCCGGAGACCGCCCACGGCCCCATCGCCGCCGCCAGCCGCGCGCCGCAGCCGGGCGGGCACAGGGCGAAGCCGAGCCGCACTCCGGCGAGGCCGAAGAACTTGCCGAACGACCGCAGCACCACCAGCCCGTCGGCCCCGGCCTTGGCGGCGAGGCTGATCTCGGGGGTGACGTCGGCGAACGCCTCGTCCACCACGATCAGGCGGCCGTCGCGGGCGCGTTCCTCGGCGCGGCGCAGCAGGTCGAGGGGTTCGTAGGCGCGGCCGTCCGGGTTGTTGGGGTTGACCACCACCAGCACGTCGGCGTCGTCGCCGTCCTCGATCCGCTCCACCTCGCGCACCTTGGCCCCCACCGCCGCCCAGGCGGCCGCGTGCTCGCCGTAGGTGGGCGAGACCACCGCCACGTCGTGCGCCATCACCAGACGCGGCAGCCACTGGATCAGCGCCTGGGTGCCCGAGGCGGCGACCACGGCCGCCCGGGGCGCCACGCCGTAGCCCGCCCGCGCCGCCGCCGTCAGCGCGTCGCCCAGGGCCGCGTCGGGCAGCGCGCGCCAGGCCGCGTCGGGCACCTCGAGGCGGGGATAGGGGTTGGGGTTGATGCCGGTGGAGAGATCCAGCCAATCCGCGCGCGGCAC
This sequence comes from Alphaproteobacteria bacterium, assembly GCA_030604885.1. Classification (GTDB taxonomy): domain Bacteria; phylum Pseudomonadota; class Alphaproteobacteria; order Rhodospirillales; family Rhodospirillaceae; genus Oleispirillum. The sequence goes on from JAUVUZ010000027.1 coordinate 24,949, forward strand.
GCCGTAACGGGCGGAAGCGGCGGCAATGTCGCCGCCATGGATCGGCAGGGGGTCGAGGGTCACGGAACGCATCTCCTGGGTCGGAACATCGGCGGCGCCACCATAGAGCAAGGCGCGGCGGCGAAACAAGCCCGTCGCGGGGGAGGGAAGGCTTGATTTCACGGGGAACCTTGGGCACAGTCGGGCAATCCCGTGCGGCGCCGTCGGCGCCGCGCGCACGATGTTTCCCCGATCCCCGAGGCCGGAACCGCATGGCCAAGCCCGCCGCCCCGAAGCCCGCGCCCACGCCGGTGGCCGAAAAGAAGAACGGCCGCACCAAGCTGGTGCTGCGCGTGCAGGACGGCGATTCCGACCTGGTGCGAATGCTCCCCTTCGGCCTGGGGCGGCCGCTGCGCGCGCTGTCGCTGCGCTCCCAGGGCGGGCGGCAGACCCGCCTGCACCGCGCGGTGCGCAAGATCTACCCGTTCCTGCAAAAGCTCGAGGAAGCCGCCCTCGGCGCCGAGGGCACGCTGATCGGCGCCCTGCCGCTCGAACAGGCGCTCAAGAACGATGCCGCGATCGAACGCACCATCAAGGTGTTCGAGGTGGCCTGGCAGCTCGACCTGATCGCCCTGATCGCCCCCAACGGCAAGAAGATCAGCCCCGGCAAGCGGGCGGTGACGGCGGGCGCCTGCGGCCTTTCGGTGGTGCAGGCCGAGCAGGTCTACATCGACCGCGCGATCCGCCTGATCTTTTCCGCCAACAAGGAGGCGCTCGCCCGCCTGCCGGGCGAGGCCCGGGCGCTGGACGCGCTGCCGCGCCTGCGCATCCTCGCGGGAATGAACGCCCTCGCCCTCGGCGAGCTGCGGCTCAAGCTCGCCGGGCGCTTCGGCGAAATCCTCACCGACAAGGTGGACCTCGACTGGCTCAACGCCCTCACCCACGTCAAGGCGTTCCAGGCCCGGCTGCTGGGCGAGGTGTTCGGCCCGTCGGTGACCGAGATCCTCGATTGGGACCCGCGCTTCCTGCTCGCCTTCGCCCAGGCGTTCGCGGTGCCCGAGCAAATCCGCGACCTCGGCCTCGAACTGCGGCTGGTACACACGCCCGAAGCGGCGCGCGCCATCGGCGCCTGGGAGGTGCGCGACGTCACCGACAAGGTGAACGAGGAACTCAACAAGCGCGGCCGCCCCAACGCCAAGGACCGGCAATACGAAACCGACATCGCGGTGTTCCGCACCATGCTGGGGGCCGACTTCCCCACCCTGGTGAAGCAGCCCGCCTTCACCGTCCAGGCGTTCGGCGAACTGCTGCGCAACATCCGCGAAATGGCGCCCGGCCCGGCGCGCTCGGACATCATCGAGCACCTCAAGACCTTCTGTAACCGCTACCTCGACTACATGACCCCCGACGCACTGGCCGCCCTCGAAATCTCCACCGAGATCGAGCCGGACGAACACGCCGGGCCGACCATCCCCGAGATCGTCGGCATCATGAACGGCATCTGGGGCAAGCCGGGCCTCGGCCGGGTGTTCTTCGAGCAGCACCTGCAGAGGAAGGACGGCGTCGCCGCCCTGCGCGGCCTGGTGGACGACTACCGCATGATGGTCAAGCGCGGCTCGATCCAGCGCAAGCAGGACATCGCCACCATCATCATCTCCTCCACCGTCCTCGACCGCTCGATCAACCGCTACATCAGCGCCTGACCCGAGGCGCGCCCCCTCCCCCCAAAGGCGCGGGGGCGGTTGCGCGTGCGTGGATTCCCGCCTTCGCGGGAATGACGGGAGAGAGCGGGAACGACGGGAGATCGGGAACGATGGGAAAGGGGGAACGATGGGAAAGGGGGAACGACGGGGAGAGCGGGAACGGCAGGGGGAAGCCGTGATCAGCATTCCGGACAAGCCCACATAAAATCGTCGCCCCCGGCTCGACCGGGGGTCCATGCCTCCGCGGGGAAGGCCTCCGAACCCCCCTCAGAGCAGGAACGCGGTGGCGAGGCCGAGGAAGGCGAAGAAGCCGAGGCTGTCGGTGATCGCGGTGAGGAACACGCCCGACGCCACCGCCGGGTCGATCTTCAGGCGGTCGAGGGCGAGGGGCACGAGAATCCCCACCAGCGCCGCGATCGTCAGGTTGATCACCATCGCGCAGCCGAGCACCACGCCGATGGTGGCGTGGCCGAACCAGACGTAGGAAATCGTTCCCGCCAGAACCGCGAACACCATGCCGTTGGTGAAGCCCACCGCCAGCTCCTTGCCGATCACCCGGCGGGCGTTGCCGGGGGTCAGCTCCTTCATCGCCAGGGCGCGCACGGTCACGGTGAGGGTCTGGGTTCCGGCGTTGCCGCCCATCCCCGCCACCACCGGCATCAGCACCGCCAGCGCCACCACCGCCTCGATCGTCGCCTCGAACAGGCCGATCACCGAGGCCGCCAGCATCGCCGTGCCGAGGTTGATGAACAGCCAGGTGAAGCGCGCCCGCACCGTGCCCCACACCGCGCGGAAAATGTCGGAATCCTTCACGCCGCCGAGGCGCAGCATGTCGTCCTCGGCCTCCTCGTCGATGACGTCGACGATGTCGTCCACGGTGATGCGGCCGATCAGGCGCCCTTCCGCGTCCACCACCATCGCCGACACCCAATCCCGGTCGCGGAAGGTCATCGCCACTTCCTCCCGGTCCATCGCCGCGGGGATCGGCTCCACGTCCTCGTCGACGATCTCGCGGATCGGCGTCTCGGGCGCCGCGCGCAGCAGCCGGGCGGTGGAAACCCGGCCGATGGGGTGGTGGCGCAGGTCCACCACGAACACCTCGTAGAACTCGTCGGGCAGCTCCTCGGCGGTGGTGCGGATATATTGCAGCGTGTCGGCCACCGACCAGAAATCCGGCACCGCGATCATCTCGCGCTGCATCATGCGGCCGGCGGAATACTCGGGGTAGCCCAGCGCCTGCTCGATCACCGCCCGGTCCGCCGCGGGCAGCGCCTGGATCACCCGGCGGCGCTCGTCGTCGTCGAGCTGCTCGATCACCGCCACCGCGTCGTCGGAGTCCATCGCCTCCACCGCCGCAGCGATGCCCTGCACGCCCAGCACCCCCACCACCTGGTCGCGCACCTCCTCGTCGAGCGCGGGCAGGATGTCCGGGTCGATGTCCTTGCCCAGCGCCAGCACCAGCTGGGCGCGGTCGTCGGGCTGCATGCGGTCGAGGATGTCCGCCGCGTCGGCGTAATGCTGGTCGAGCACCAGCTCGCGCGCGCGGGTCATGTCGCCGTCGGCGATCGCCTCGGTGATCAGGCGCAGCAGCACGTCGATGAAATTCTCGTCGGGGAAGGCCTCCTCGATGTCGAGGGCGGCGGCGCGCGCCTCGATCTCGGCGGTCTCGGGGGAGGTCTTCGGCGGTTGTTCGGGCGTCATCCTCACCTCCGGAACCTCGGGGAAACCACGACGGAAAAGCACTCTGCCAAGATAGGCCCTTTCGCCGGACGTGAAAGGGTTTTCGCGGCACTTTCAAAGCAAAAGCCCGCGGCGGGATCCGCCGACGGGCTTTGCTTTTCGAAGATAGTGGTGCGGTCGAGAAGACTCGAACTTCCACCCGTGTTACCGGACAGCGACCTCAACGCTGCGCGTCTACCAATTCCGCCACGACCGCATTCTCTTTCGGCGTCCGCTCCGCTATTTTCATCGCGGGGGTTGCCCTCGGAGGAGTGGTGAAATACCAAATCCCCCAGGCCCTGTCCAGGACCCTTTTTCGATTTTCGTGCTTTTTGGATGCGTCGATGCCTTCCGTGCCCGCCGAACTCGCCCAACCCCTGATCCCGCAACCGGAATCCGCCCTGCCCTTCGCCGTGGAGTGGCTCCGCTCGGCGGCCCCGGCGCCCTATCCCGCCGCCGTCGATTTCATGGAAACCCGCGCCGCCGAAATCCGCGCGGGCACCGCCCCGGCCGCCGTGTGGCTGGTGGAACACCCGCCCCTCTACACCGCCGGAACCTCCGCCGACCCGCGCGACCTGCTGGCGCCCGACCGCTTCCCGGTGTTCCAGAGCGGCCGCGGCGGGCAATACACCTACCACGGCCCGGGCCAGCGGGTGATCTACCCGATGCTCGACCTCAAACGCCTCGGCGGCGACGTGCGCCTGTTCGTCCACACCCTCGAAGCCTGGGCGATCGCCGCCCTCGCCACCTTCGGCGTGACCGCCGAAACCCGCCCCGACCGCGTCGGCCTGTGGGTGCGGCGCGGCGGTAACCGCGAGGACAAGATCGGCGCCATCGGCGTGCGCGTCCGCCGCTGGGTCTCCTTCCACGGCATGGCCCTCAACGTCAACCCCACCCTCTCCCACTTCACCGGCATCGTCCCCTGCGGCATCTCCGACCACGGCGTCACCAGCCTCGCCGACCTCGGCATCGACGCCAGCCTCGCCGACCTCGACGCCGCCCTGATCGCCACCTTCCCCACCACGTTCGCACCCCTGGCAGGGCGGTGAGCGAGCCTCACACGGCGCGCTCCACCGCGTTGACCAGCATCAGGACGCCGAGACCGGCGAGGGCGAGCGCCGAGATCCGATGGCTGATGCCGATCAGCCCGGCGCCGAAGCGCACCCGGCATTGCGCCACCAGCATCACCAGGATCACCCACCAGCCGATCGAGCCGATGAACACGCCCGCCGCCAGCAGCGGCGCAACCTCGGGATCGCCCATGTCGGCGAGCGCCGGAAACGCCGCCGCGAGCAGCACGATCGTCGACGGATTGGTGAGGCCGAAGGCAATGGCGCTGACATAGGCGCAGATCAGGCAGACCCGCTCCACCGCGCAGGAGCCGCCCGGCGGCGCCGACCGGCGGAACGCCCGCAGCGCGAACCAGAACAACACCAGCGCCGACACCAGGGAAAACGCGCGGGTGCTGTCGTCGAGCCAGGCCCGCGCCGCGACCCCGAAACCGAGAACCGCGAGAAAACTGTAGAACAGATGAACGGTCGCCGCACCGAAACCGGTGGCGAGGCCCGACCGGGGGCCGAGCGACAGGGTGCGGTTGATGCAGAGCACTCCCATCGGACCGATCGGCACCGCGACCGCGAGGCCGATGCCGATCCCCTGGACGATCGCCGAAGCCATGGCCGCGCCCTCAACCACGGGACGCCCGAGGCCGCGCCTCGGAGCGGGGGGCGCGGCGGCCGCCGGAGCGGGCCGCGGCGTTGGGGACGCCGAACCGAAACCTGCCGAAGGACATTTCGAGCCTCCTCGCCGGACACTCATCCGCCGCGGCCCGGTGCGCGGACTCCCTGCGGCGGCTCTTTGGACTGGTTATGGACCTTCCTATCACAGTCCAAAGGAGCCTGTCCAGGGCATTTCGGCTTTGCGGGGAGGGAGGCGCGGACGCGCCCGGGTCAGGCTTCGAGTCTCAGGCGGTAAGTGTAGGCGTCGCCGCGAAACAGGCCTTCGACGTATTCGAGCATCAGTTCCCGGCGGACGTAGCTGCTGCGCTTGATCAGCAGGCAGGGCTGCGGCTCGGCGAAGCCGAAGATCGCGCACTCCTGCGGATTCGGGGCGGCGGCCTCGATGGTCTGGTCGCAGTAGGACAGCGACAGGCCATGCTCCGCCAATTGCGCGTAGATCGAGCCGAAGATGTCGGCGTGCTCCAGGAACGGCGCGGCCTCCAGGCTGTACCACGCGGTTTCCACCGACATCGGCACGTCGTCGCCGAGGCGGACGCGGACGAGCTTGAGGAAACGCGCGGTCGAGGGCAGCCCGAACAGCGACGCGAGCGAGCGGTCGCTGAAAATTCCGTGGTCGAGGACCCGGGTCGAGGGCTTGCGCCCCATCTCCTGCATTTCCTGGGTGAACCCCTTGAGGCGGTCCATGCCCGGCACCAGCCGCGCGCCATGCCCGGCGACCACCGAGCCGTGGCGGCCGTGCGAGCGGATCAGCCGCCGCTCCCGCAGCGCGTCGTAGGCGCGCTGCACCGTCGCGCGGCTGACGCCGAGACTCCCCGCGAGATGGCGCTCGGCCGGAAGCGTGGCGCCGTTGGCGAGCTTGCCGTCGGCGATCAGCGCCGCGAGCTGGTCCTCGATCTGCTGATAGAGGGGCAACGCGGTGTCGTTCCGCAGGCGCAGGATCGCGGCGAGCGGCGGCAGGCCCGGCATCGTGTCGGCGGGAAGCGCCGCACCCGCGGCGGAATTCGTCGACTCTCCCGACGTTCGGGTTGGTTTTCTCGACATCGCTTCCCATCCTGCTTCCTAGGGGGTTCGCACGTGCGGCAACCAGAGTAGCAGGGTTTCCAAATGCCCGAAGCAGCGTCGATGTTCGTGATGGGGAGTTTCGTCGCGGCGTGCACGGTCAAGGTGCCGCGCTTTCCGGAGCCGGGCGAGTCGCTGGCGGCGGAAGCCTTCACCCTGGAGGCCGGCGGCAAGGGCCTCAACCTCGCGGTCGGCAGCCGCCGCCTCGGCGCGACGGTCGACGGGCTGATCGCCGTCGGGTCCGACCCCCTGGCGGCGCTGGCCGAGGCGGCGCTGGCCGAAGCCGGGTTGCCGCTCGGGATGTTGCGCCGCTTCCCCGGCCCTTCGGGCGCGGGCACGGGCTTCACCGACGGGAACGGCGAGAATTGCCTCGCCGTGCACGCCGGAGCCAACGCGCGGCTCTCGCCCGAGGACGTGCAAGCGGTGGCGCCGCGGTTGCGCCGGGCGCGCCTGGTCCTCGCCCAGTTCGAAATCGGCGATCCGGCGATCGCCGCCGCCTTCGCGGCGGCGCGGGAGGGCGGCGCGGTGACCATCCTCAACCCTTCGCCGTTCCGGCGCCTCGACGAGGCGATCCTCAGGAACACCCGGATCCTGGTGGTCAATCGCGTCGAAGCCGCGCGGCTCGAACGCGACCTCGGCCTCGCCCGGTCGCCGCCCGGCGACGCGGAGACCCTGCGCCCGCTCGCCGAGGCGATGGCCGCGCGGGGCGTCGAGACCCTGGTGGTGACGATGGGAGACTCCGGCGCGGTGGCCTTCCACCCGCCCGGCCGCGTGACGCGCCAACCGGCGTTTCCGGTCGCGCCCGTCGACACGCTCGGCGCGGGCGACGCGTTCACCGCGGCGTTCGCCGCCGCGATGCTGGAGCGCCTGCCGTTCGAAACCTGCATGCGCCGGGGCGCGGCGGCGGGCGCGCTCGCGACCACCCGCCTCGGCGTGCTGAACGCGCTGCCGACCCGGGAAGCCCTGGCCGCGGTTCTCGGGGAGTGACGCCCCCGCCCCCGGAGGTTACTTCAGCACCACCGTGCGGCCGTCGTTGAGGAAGACGCGGCGGTGGATGTGGTCGCGGACGGCGCGGGCGAGGACGCGGCTTTCGATTTCGCGGCCGATGCTGACGAGGCGTTCCGGGGTGTAGGTATGGTCGACGCGTTCGACCTCCTGGTCGATGATCGGGCCTTCGTCGAGGTCGGAGGTGACGTAGTGGGCGGTGGCTCCGACGATCTTGACGCCGCGGCTGTGGGCCTGGTGGTAGGGCTTGGCGCCCTTGAAGCCGGGCAGGAAGGAGTGGTGGATGTTGATGACGCGGCCCGGCAGGCGGGTGCAGACCTCGGGCGAGAGGATTTGCATGTAGCGCGCCAGCACCACCAGGTCGATGGCCTCGCGGTCGATCAGGTCGAGCAGGGCCTTTTCCTGTTTCGCCTTGGTGTCCTTGGCGAGCGGCAGGTGGACGAACGGGATGCCGTGCCACTCGACCAGGGGGCGGAGGTCGTCGTGGTTGGAGACCACCGCCGGGATGTCCATGTCGAGTTCGCCGATGCGGTGGCGGTAGAGCAGGTCCTGGAGGCAGTGGTCGGCCTTGGAGACCATCAGCAGCACGCGCGAGCGGCGGCTGGAGGGGGTGACGTCGATGGTCATGTCGCGGCGCACGCGGCAGAACTCCAGCGCCGCGTCCACCACCCGCTTGGCGTGGGGTTCGGCGGGAATCTCGAACTCGCAGCGCATGAAGAAGCGGCCGGTCGAGGGGTCCGAGTAGGTGGCCGATTCGGTGACGTTGGCGTTGCAGTCGGCGAGGGCCTTGGTGACGGTGGCGATCACGCCGATGCCGTCGGCGCAGCGCACGGTCATGATGAAATGGTCGGTGCCGGGGGAGGTGTTGCCCACGGCGTCGGGGGCGGTCGCGGTGTTCAGCGTCAACTCAGGTCGTCCTTGCGAAAAAGAACCGGTCAGGCGGTGGGGCGGACCTCGAAGCCGTCGAGCGGCGGCTCCGCCGGGATCGGCTCGACGCGCACCGCCTGCACGCGGGCGGCGGGCGGGCCGTCCCAGCAGGCGGCGATGATCGCCTCGACCGTGGCGGAGGGGCCTTCGAACACCGCCTCGACGCTGCCGTCGCGGCGGTTGCGCACCCATCCGGCGAGGCCGCGGGCGGCCGCCTGCTCCCGGGTCCAGGCGCGGTACCAGACGCCCTGGACCTTGCCTTCGACCGTCACGCGGACTCGCAGGGTGTCGTCATCCATCGCCCGTACCTCGTCGCCTTACCCCGGCGCGGGCCGGAGTTTGCCCCAATTCCCGCCCCGCTCCAAGCGTTTTCAGGGTCGCGCGGCGGCCAGCGCGGCGAAGCGCGCGGCGGCCTCCGCCTCCGCCGCGAGGGCGGCGGCGCGGCGGGTCGCCTCGGCGTCCTCGCCCCATTGCGCGGCCTGGTGGGTTTCGTCGAGGCGGGAGGCGGCGAACGCCTCGGCCGCCGCCAGCCGCCCGGCGAGCACCGCCAGCGCCAGCACCGCCGAGCCGTAGACCCCGGCGAGGGCGTGGAGCGCGGCGAGGCGCCAGGGGTCGCACGCCGCCCCGGCGGCGCGCACCGCCGCCAGCGACTCTTCCGGCTGTTCGATGGCGACGATGCCGTGGGTGACGCGCAGGCGCGCGCCGTGCTCGGCCTCCGCCCAGTCGAGCAGCGGCTGCCAGGCTTCCGCCTGGGCCGCCGCGAGCGAGGCGGGCCACTCGGCGCGGTAGCAGAGGAGATCGGCGGCGGCGAAGGCGCAGAAGCTCTCGACCACCGCCGGCGCGGTGTCGGCGACGCCGTCGATGACGGTGTTGGCGAGCTGGGTGAACGGCATGCGCGCCGGGTCGATCTCGTCGGCCTGGGCCTGCCATTCGGCGGCGACGGCCGCCGCCAGCGCCCGGCTCGGCAGGGCGAGCGCCCTGCGCTTCGGGGTTTTCAGCGGACGGCCGTCGAGGGCGACGCCGAACCCGGCCGCGCCCTCGGTGACGGTCGCCTCGGCGTAGAAACGCTTCGGCTTCGGCGGCCGCAGCGCGGCCGCCTTGCGGATTTTGTCCCCCATCGCTCCCCCTTCTCCTTCAACTCACTTGCCGAACAGGCCCTTGACCGCGCCGCCGATGGCATCCGCCGGGTTCGACGGCTTCTGCTGCTGCTGTTGCTGCTGCGGCTGGGCGGCAGGCTTCTCGCCCCGGGCGGTGGCGCACGGGTTGGGATCGCGGGTCGCCTCGTTGAGCAGCGAATCCCCCAGCAGCGACAAGCCGCCGGTGGCCACCGCCGCGCCGAACTTCAGCGCCGTCCGCCCCGCCCCCATCGCGTCCAGCCCCACCGCCGGAGAGGCCATGGTGCCGCGCACCCGCACCAGCCCGGCGGTCGCCTGGGTGACGCCCAGGCTCGGCCCCTTCGGCTCCGGATTGATGCCGAGGTCGAGGGCTTCGGTCTTGAGGTTGACGCCGCCGACCACGGTGAGGTTGAAGGCGTCCGTCTCCGCCGCCACGCCGCGCCCCAGGTCCACCAGCCCGTCCTTCACCGGGAAGCGCACCACCGCGCAGTTCAGCACCGTCTTTTGCCGCGTCGTGAAGCCGCTGTCCACCATCGTCAGGCCCGACATCGCCCACGGGCCGATGGCCTCGCGCAATTGCGCGTTGTCGATCTCGGTGCGCCCGGCGTCGAAGCGCACCGTGCCGTTGAGGCCGCCCATCAGGTCGCGCACCGAGCGGCCGCGCGAGGCGAGCTTGAGTTCGGTGTCGGTGGGGCCGCCGATCGCCATGCGCGTCATGTTCATGTCGGCGGCGACGGTGCCGAGGTTGACCCCGGCGGTGTCGAGGGAGACATCCAGCCCGGCGACGTTGTCGGGGTTGCGGGCGTCGAGCACGATCCGCGTCTTCGCCTCGCCGCCGCCGATGCCGAAGGTTTCGTCGAAGGCGAACAGGCCGTCCTTGAGGGTCGCGAGAATCTGCACGTCGTGCATCTTCACGTTGCCCGGCAGGGTGAGCAGGCCGGTGCCCACCTTGACCTCGCCGTTGGCGGCGCGCAGGCCGTCGAGGGGCAGCGGGTCGTTGGGGAACACCCGGCCGTCGCCCTTGGCCGCCGGAGCGGCGGGCTGGGCGGGCTGGCGGCTGTCGGCGGGCTTGCCGCCCGAGGCCGCCTCCATCAGCTTCGGCACGTCGATGAAATCGGCGCCCGCGTCGAAGGCGAAGGTCGGCTTCTTGCCGCCGGTCTCGACCGTGGCGTTGAAGTGGATGACGTGCCCGGCGAGCTTGAGTTCGCCGCCCTGGAGGCGGTAGCCGGTCTCCCCCTTGGTGGCGAGGTCGCCCTTGATCGCGAGCGGCGGCAGGTCCTTGAGGTCGGGGGCGAAGGTGGCGGCGACGCGGTCGTACGACTTGGCGTCGACGTTGAACTTCAGCGCCATCTCCTTGGCGTCCTGCGGGCGGCCGAGCCGCCCTTCCGCCGAGGCGTCGATGCCCGGCACCGTGACCGCGAGGTTGAGGCTCGCCGGGGTGTTGTTGATCAGCGCGTCGAGGGGGCCGACCGACCCCTTCGCGCCGATCGGCAGGCCGTTGTAGACCATGTCGAGGGTGAGCTTGAGCGGGTCGGAGAAGTTGCTGGCGTCGGCGGAGAGGGTCTTCACCTCCACCGCCAGCGACTGCCCGGTGGAGGCGTCGTCGAGGTTGACCTTGGTGTTCTTGATGTCGATGCCGCGGATCGCGATCTTCGGCGCCGGGCCGGGGGCGGCCTCGGGCTTGGCGGTCATCGCCGGGCCGGTCATCGCGGTGGGGTCGGCCTTTGGCGCCAGGTCCCAGGTGGCGCTGCCGTCCTTGCGGCGCTCGAGGTTCACGGTGGTGTCGTGGATCACCAGCCGGGTGATCCGGTAGTCGCCCGAGATCGCCGGGATCAGCGCGATTTCCGCCTCGGCGCGGCCGATCTGCGCCAGTTGCGGCGCCTTGGCCCAGGTGGGATTGGAAATCTCCACCCCCTCCACCACCACCGCCGGGGTGAACGAGATCTTGAGCTTCATCGGCCCATTGATCGCCACCGTGCGGCCGGTGGCGTCCTCCGCCGCGCGGATGATGGTGCCGCGGTAGGACTCGATGTCGAGGGAGGCGAGGATGCCGTATACCGCAACCGCACCGACCACCACCACGCCGGCTACTATTTTTGCGACCCGCCCCAGCTTCATCGTCCGTCCTCCGGTTTCATTTCGCCGATTTTCCCGGCATCTTCCTGATTTAGGTGCTCCGCCGCGCCCGCACACCCCCGGGCGGGCGAAGGCCTGCGCGACTCCGGTCGCCCCGGTTCCGGCGGCGGCGCGGAGCGCCTCGCCTCCCGCCACAATTAAACCATTATTTCGCCAACATATACCCGGCTCCACACCCCCTTCGCCCCGCATTTTCGGGTGGGTGCCCCATTTTTGCCATTCTTTGACTCCATCGCGGGACCGGGGCGCCCGGGAATTGAGAAAATTATCCAGTTTTCTCATGCATCTTCAAGGCTTTTTGGGGATCCGCAAAGGGTGACGGTAACGGGACGTCGACCCCCGGTTGCCATGTTTTTGCCCCATTTGCCTTTACATTTGTGGCGAACCGGGCTACCCCTGCCCCGAACGGATCCGCCACCTGAAACCCCTGCCTGGACGCGGGGCGGCGGCTCCCGAGGCTATTCGACATACAGAACATCGATTTTCTGGGGGACAGAATGAGTTCTGCTAGCACCGCGGTCGCGGCGTCCGAAGGGATGACCGGAGACCGCAAGAAAGAAATCTTTGGCTTATTCCTCGGTGTGGCGTTCCTGCTCTACACCCTGTTCACGTCGCCGCCGGAGGGCATTTCCGTCTCCGCGTGGAAGACCATCGGCGTCA
>JAUVUZ010000036.1 GCA_030604885.1 Alphaproteobacteria bacterium
GAGGTGCGCGAGTTCCCCGGCGAGGGGCTGGAGGCGGGGCCTGCGCGCCTCGGGCGGCGGGAGTTCGCCGCGCCCCGGGCCGCCGCCGCCGAGGCCGAGGGGCCGGAGCTGTGGTGGTCGCCCGGCGGCGACGCGCCGCCGGTGCGGTTCGGCTTCGTCCAGCGCCTGCGGCCCGACGCGGCGGAGACGGTGGCGGAGCTGCGGCGCATGGGCCTGACGGTGCGGCTGATCTCGGGCGACCGCCCCGGCCCGGTGGCTGCTGCGGCGGCGGAAGCGGGGATCGCCGACGCGGTGGCCGCCGCCCGGCCCGCCGACAAGGTGGCGCGCCTCGCCCAGTGGCGGGCCGAGGGCGCCCACGTGCTGATGGTGGGCGACGGCCTCAACGACGCCCCGGCGCTCGCCGCCGCCGAGGTGTCGCTCTCCCCGGCCTCGGCCGCTGACCTCGCCCAGACCGCCGCCGACGCGGTGTTCCAGGGCGAGCGCCTGCGCCCGGTGGCGGAGACGCTGCACGTCGCCCGCCGCGCCGGGCGGCTGGTGCGGCAGAACTTCGCCCTGGCGCTGGGCTACAACCTGCTCACCGTGCCGCTGGCGATGGCGGGGCTGGTGACGCCGTTGATCGCGGCGGTGGCGATGTCCACATCTTCCCTTGTGGTGATGGCGAACGCGCTTCGCCTGATGAAACGGGACCGCCGATGAACATTCTTTTGCTGCTGATTCCGGCGGCGCTGATCCTCGGGGCCTTGGGCCTGGGGGCGTTCCTGTGGGCGCTCCGGAGCGGCCAGTTCGACGACCTCGACGGCGCAGCTAACCGCGTCCTCTACGACGAAGACCCCGCGCCCGAGCCGCGCCGCCGCCGCAACCGGCCGCGCCGCTGAGAGCGTTTTGCTTTTATTCGGGGCGGAAAAGCGATACACAGGCCACCGCCCCGCAGAGGGCGGGACCGGCCGCGGCAAGCTTGGGATGGCCGGCCAGAAAGGTCTGGAGGAACACCCGATGAGCGTTGCGACCGCAACGAAGCCGGTGACGACGCGGGACCTGCGCGCCCGCAAGGGCGGCGAACCGATCGTCTGCCTCACCGCCTACACCGCGCCGATGGCGCGCCTTCTCGACAACGAAGTGGATCTGCTGCTGGTGGGGGATTCCCTCGGCATGGTGGTCTACGGCCTGCCCACCACCATCGGCGTGACGCTGGAGATGATGATCGCCCACGGCGCGGCGGTGGCCCGCGCGGCGAAGCACGCCTGCGTGGTGGTGGACCTGCCGTTCGGCGCGTATCAGGAAAGCCCGGAGCAGGCCTTCCGCAACGCCGCCCGGGTGATGATGGAAACCGGCTGCGCGGCGGTGAAGCTCGAGGGCGGCACCGAGATGGCGGAGACCGTGCGCTTCCTGGTGGAGCGCGGCGTGCCGGTGATGGCCCACGTGGGGCTGACGCCGCAGGCGGTGCACGCGCTCGGCGGCTTCGTCTCGCAGGGCAAGACCGAGGCGGAGGCGGAGAAGATCCTGGCCGACGCCCGCGCGGTGGCCGAGGCCGGGGCGTTCTCGGTGGTGGTGGAGGGGGTGCAGGAAGCCCTCGCCCGCCGCATCACCGAGGCCCTGTCGGTGCCGACCGTGGGCATCGGCGCCTCGCCCGCGTGCGACGGCCAGGTGCTGGTGGTGGACGACATGCTCGGCCTGTTCTCCGACTTCAAGCCGAAGTTCGTGAAGCGTTACGCCGAGCTGGCGCCGCAGGTCGCCGAGGCGGTGCGCACTTATGCCGCCGAGGTGAGGAGCCGCGCCTTTCCCGCGCCGGAGCATTGCTTCGGCGTGAAGCGGTAAGGGGGGCACGCCATGACCGCTCCCGCCCCGACCCCGGTGGTACACCGCGTTTCCGACCTGCGCGCCCAGGTGGCCGCCTGGCGCGCCGACGGCCTGCGCGTCGCGCTGGTGCCCACCATGGGGGCGCTGCACCAGGGCCACCTGACCCTGGTGCGCCACGCCTTCACCCGCGCCGACCGGGTGGTGGTTTCAGTGTTCGTGAACCCGATCCAGTTCGGCCCCAACGAGGATTTCGAGGCCTATCCCCGCACCCTGGAGGCGGACCGCGCCGCGCTCGCCACTGTGGGCGCGTCGCTGGTGTTCGCGCCCGCGGCGGCGGAGATGTATCCCCAGGGCTTCGCCACCGCGGTGACGGTGGCCGGGGTCTCCGAGGGCCTGTGCGGCGGCAGCCGCCCGGGGCACTTCTCCGGCGTCGCCACGGTGGTGACCAAGCTGCTGCTGCAAACCCTGCCCGACGTCGCCTGCTTCGGCGAGAAGGACTACCAGCAGCTTCAGGTGATCCGCCGCTTCGTCGCCGACCTCGACATTCCGGTGGAGATCGTCGGCGTGCCGACGGTGCGGGAGGACGACGGCCTGGCGCGCAGCTCGCGCAACGCCTATCTCACCGCCGAGGAGCGCGGCGTCGCCCCCACCCTCCACCGCACCTTGCAGGACACCGCCCAGGCGATCCGCTCCGGCGCGGCGGTGGACGCGGCGCTGGAAGCGGGCCGCCGCGCCCTGCTCGCCGCCGGGTTCGCCTCGGTGGATTATCTCGAACTCCGCGCCGCCGAGGGCCTCGCCCCGCTGGCGGCGCTCGACCGCCCGGCGCGGCTGCTGGTGGCGGCGCGGCTCGGCAACACCCGCCTGATCGACAACATCCCGGTGCAAGGAGCGTAACGGTGTCCAAAGACGACGAGATGTACGACGAGATCAACACCCTGGTGGGCAGCCTCGCCCAGGCCTTCAATCTGGAAGGCCCGCAGGCCGCCAAGGCGGTGGAGACCGGCGCGATGACCCTGCAACTGGGCGTGGACGGCGAGGGCGACCGCTACGTGCGCGCCGAGTTCCAGGGCAAGATGGTGATGGTCTACCCGGGGCAGGCGAAGGAAGAGATGGTCAAGCGGGCGCGCAAGCCCTCCTGACCGCGGCGTCCGGCACGGTTGCCAGCTTTGTAGTATCGTCGTATTGTAGGTTCGACATCCGCAGCAGCAGGAGGGTCGACCCATGGCGCACCGGCCGGAACCGTTCGAACTGTTCGCCCTCCGCTACGCCCGGCTGGGCGGCCGGCGCGCGGTGGACAACTTCGTCGGCGGCGACCCCCACGAGGCGGGGGACGACCTGTTCTACTACGTGTGGGTGGCGCGGCGTTCCGACGCGCTGTTCGTGATCGACACCGGCTTCGGCGAGGGCGCGGCGAAGCGCCGCAAGCGCGACCTGCGCTTCCGCCCCGCCGAGGCGCTGCGGCTGCTCGGCATCTCCGCCGCCGAGGTGGAGCGGGTGATCCTCACCCACCTGCATTACGACCACGCGGGCACCCTCGAGGACTTCCCCAAGGCGCGCTTCCACTTGCAGCCGAGCGAGGCGGCCTACGCCACCGGCCCCTGCATGTGCCACGATTTCCTCCGCCACCCCTTCGACGTGGACGACGTGGTGGCGTTCGTGCGGCTCAACTTCGCCGGTCGGGTGTCCTTCCACGGCGAGGCGACGGAACTGGCCGACGGCCTCACCCTGCACCGCACCGGCGGCCACACCGGCGGCCTTCAGGTGGTGCGGGCGTGGACCCGCCGGGGCTGGGTGGTGATCGCCTCCGACGCCACCCACATGTACGCCAACTACCGAAACAACCTGGTGTTTCCGGCGGTCTACCACGTCGGCGAACTGCTCGACGGCTACCGCACCATCCGCGCCCTGGCGGAGTCGGACGACCACGTCATCCCCGGCCACGACCCGCTGGTGATGCGCCTCTACCCGCCGCCCGCGCCGGAGTTGGAGGGCATCGCGGTGCGGCTCGACGTGCCGCCGGTGGGGGCGTGAGCGCCATGGGCCTGCGCGGCAGAACCGCCCTGGTGACCGGCTCGTTCGCCGGGCTGGGCCACGGCATCGCCGAGGCGCTCGCCGCCGCCGGGGCGAATCTGGTGATCCACGGCCTGTGCGACCGCGCCACCGGCGAGGCCGCCGCCGCCGCGCTGGCGGAGGCCCACGGCGTCGAGGCGATGTTCTCGGGCGCCGACCTGCGCGCGGTGGACGAGATCGCGGCGATGATGACGGCGGCGGCGGCGCGCTTCGGCCGGGTGGACATTCTCGTCAACAACGCGGTGGTGCGGCACTTCAAGCCGGTGGAGGCGTTCGACCCCGCCGAGTGGGAGGCGGCGCTGGCGGTCAACCTCTCCGCCGCGTTCCACCTCGCCCGCCTCGGGGTTCCGGCGATGAAGGCGGCGGGCTGGGGGCGGATCGTCAACGTCGCCTCGATCTACGGCGTGCGCGGCGCGGAAAACCGGGTGGATTACGTCACCACCAAGTCGGCGCTGCTGGGGATGACCCGGGCGCTCGCCATCGAACTGGCGCGCACCGGCATCACCTGCAACGCGGTCAGCCCCGGCACCGTGCCCACCGAGGCGATCGTCTCGCGCATCGCCGCCCTCGCCGCCGAGGCCGGGCAGACCCAGGCGGAGGCGGAGGCCGCCTACATGGTCGGCCGCAACCCCACCGGCCGCTTCGTCTCGGTGGCGGCGGTGGGCGCGGCGGTCGCCTACCTCTGCGGCCCCGACGCCGCCGACGTCACCGGCGCCAACCTCGCCATCGACGGCGGCTGGTCCGCCGCCTGATCGTCCGCCCGCGCCTCTCCATACATCGTCACCCCCGGCTCGTCCGTCTCTGTGACGCCGGGACACACGCCCACCCGTGCCCCCATATACTTCGTCACCCCCGGCTCGACCGGGGGTCTATGTTTCCCGGGATAATGCCCTGGAAAAGCGAGTAGGAACGCATCCCGGACGGGGCCGGAATCGTCTTTCCACGCCAGTCCCGGCGGCGGCATGGACCCCCGGTCGAGCCGGGGGTGACGAGTGTGAGGGGGCGCCGCTCCCTGCCTGGGCGCTCCTGCCGAGATGGCAGGCGTGGCGAGGCGGGGGAGGTGTTCAGAAACGGGTGCGTCTCCCGACGCCCTTGCGTTTCCGTCTCAGCGACGCCACGACACACGCCCGCCCGCGCCCAATACACATCGTCACCCCCGGCTCGACCGGTGCGTCTCTGTGACGCCGGGACACACGCCCACCCGCGCCCCCATACATCGTCACCCCCGGCTTGACCGGGGGTCCATGTTTCCACGGTTAATGCCCCCGATCGGAACGCATCCCGGACGGGGCCGGGATCGTCTTTCCACGACAGTCCCGCTCCGGTCGAGCCGGGGGTGACGAAGCGTGAGGGGGCGCCGCCCCCGCCTAGGCGGCAGGGGTGGCGAGGCGGGGGAGGTGCCCGGCGGAGGGGGTTTCCGGCAGGCTCCAAAGGGCGGCGATCAGCGGCTCCGGGTCCACCTCCGGCGCGCCGTAGCGGGCGAGGTCGCGCAGCTTGGCCTCGATCTCCCGGTCGGTGAGCGGGCGCTCCGCGTCGCCCCGGGCGCGGTCGACGCGGCGGGCGATGCGCGCGCCGTCGGCCAGTTCCACCTCCACCACCGCCGCGCCCACCGGCAGTTCCGGGTCGATCTCCACCGTCACCTCGGCGCGCAGGGCGGCGGCGATCGGGTCGGCCACCGCCGCGTCGGCGAACTCGGCCAGCCCGGCGCGGCGGTGCAGCAGCGCCATCGCCACCGCGTGCTGGGCGCTCACCTGGGCCTCGCGCCCCTCGGCGGGGGCGGGGCGGTCGGCGCGCTCGGCCAGCAGGGCGGCGCCGCGCACCGTCGCCCGCGCCACCCGGGCCGGGTGGAAGCCCGGCTCGGCGGCGATGGCGAGGGCCGCCTCGATCACCGGGTTGAGGACGACGCCGCAGGGGTAGGGCTTGTAGGTGTTGCGCAGCAGCTCCCAGCTCTCCCCCAGGCCCTCGGTGAGGCGGGTTTCGTCCGGATCGTCGGCGGTGACGCGGATGAAGCCGCGCGGACCCTCCACCGGCCGGGCCGGGCCTTTCATGCCGTCTTCCGCCAGCAGCGCGGCGAACAGGCCGTTGCGCGCGGCGTTGCCGACGCCGACGCTCTTGGCCATCGAGCCGAGGGTTTCCACCAGCCCCGAGGCCTGCGCCGAGGCGATGCCGAGGGCGTGGCGCATGCGCGCCGCGTCGAGGCCGAGCAGCCGCCCGGCGGCGGCGGCGGCGCCGAACACGCCGCAGGTGGCGGTGATGTGCCAGCCCCGGCGGTAGTGCCCGGGCGACACCGCGTTGGCGATGCGGCATTCCACCTCCACCCCCACGGCGAAGGCGTCGAGCAGCGCCGCGCCGGTGGCGGCGCGGGTTTCCGCCAGCGCCAGCAGCGGCGGCAGCACCGGCGCGGTGGGGTGGAGGATGGTGCCGGGATGGGTGTCGTCGAAATCGAAGACGTTGATCGCCACCGCGTTGAGGAACGCGGCGGTGAGCGGGTCGAAGCGGTCGGCGCGGCCGATGGCGAAGGCGGTGCGCGGGCCGGAGAAGCGCCCCGCCACCGCCACCGCGTGGCCGGTGGCGGCGTCGGCGCAGCCCGCGAGGCCGGTGGCGAAGCCGTTCATCGCGGCGCGGATCGCCTCGTGCCGCACATCGTCGGGCACACGGGGGGTGCGGGCGGCGAACGCGGCCAGCGCCGCCGAGGGGCCGCCGGGGGTCATGGCGCGGCTCCGGCGGGGCGCACCTCCACCCCCGCCCAGCGCTCGATCGGGCGGATCAGCTCGGTGAGGTCGCCCTCCGGCCCCAGTTCGCCCTTCGCCACCGTCAGCAGTTGGCGCGCCGCGCTGCCGACGATCATCGGCACGCCGAGGGCCTCCGCCTCGTCGAGGCAGAGGCGGATGTCCTTGGCGGAGAGGCCGAGGGCGAAGCCGAAGTCGAACGAGCGGGTGAGCACGTATTTGGGGATCTTGTCCTCGCTGGCGTTGCTGCGGCCGCTGCCGCCGTTCACCACCCGCATCAGGGTGGCCGGGTCGACCCCCGCCTTCTGCGCCAGCACCAGCCCCTCCGAGGCGATCGCCAGGGCGGTCACCGACATCAGGTTGTTGATCACCTTGACCAGTTGCGCCTGACCCGGCTCGCTGCCCACCCGGGCGACCTTGCCGAAATGGGCGAGGTAGGGTTCCACCTCCGCCAGGGCGTCCGGCGCGCCCGCCGCCATCAGCGTCAGCCGCCCCTCCGCCGCGCCCGCCACGCCGCCGCTCACCGGGCAGTCGACGGTGGCGACGCCCTGGGCCGCCAGCCCCGCCGCCAGCGCCTTGGCGGCGCGCGGCCCGGTGGTGGAGAGGTCGACGACGATGCGCAGGGCGCCGCCGCCCGCCGCCAGACCCTCCGGCCCGAGCGCCGCGTCGAGCACGATCTCGGGCGTGGGCAGGGAGAGGAAGACGATCTCCGCCGCGCGCGCCACCGCCGCCGGGCCGGGGGCGGGGGCGGCGCCCGCCGCGACCAGGGCGGCCATGGCGGCGGCGTCGGGGTCGTGGACCGTCACCGCGTGGCCCGCCGCGATCAGGCGGCGCGCCATCGGCCCGCCCATGCGTCCGATGCCGACGAATCCGAGTGCGCTCATGGTCGATCTCCGGGTTGGGGGTTGGGGGAGGCGCCGTCAGCCCATCTGCCGCGGCAGCCACAGGACGATCTCGGGGAAGCGGGTGAGCAGGGCGACGAAGCCCAGCATCAGCGCCACGAACGGCAGCACGCCGATCATGATGTCGCGCAGCGGCGCCGCGCTCATGCCGCGCAGGATGAACAGCACGATCCCCACCGGCGGCGTCACCAGCCCGATCTCCACCAGGATCACCAGCACCACGCCGAACCAGATCGGGTCGAAGCCCAGGGCGACGACGATGGGGAAGGTGACCGACAGGGTCATCAGCATCATCGAGATGGATTCCACGAACATCCCGAGCACGAGGTAGAACGCGGCGATCATCGCCAGCACCGTCCACGGCGGCAGGTCCCAGCTTGTCACCACCCCCACCAGCTCGCGCGGCAGGCGGAGGAAGTCGAACACCCAGCCGAAGATCGAGGCGCCCACCACGATCAGCATGATGAAGGCGGAGACGGCGACGGTTTCCAGCAGCACGTCGTAGAGCACGCGGAGGTTCATCCGCCGCTGCTGCACGCACAGGGCGAACGCCGCCGCCGCGCCCACCGCGCCCGCCTCGGTGGGGGTGGCGATGCCGAGGTAGAGCGACCCCAGCACCGCCGCGATCAGCAGCAGGAACGGCAGCACCGCGGTGAGGGAGCGGAACTTCCGCGCCATCGGATAAGGCACCCCCGGCGGCACCGAGCGCGGGCTTAAATACGACCACACCACCACCGCCAGCATGAACAGCGCCGCCAGCATCAGCCCCGGCACGATCCCGGCGACGAACAGCACGGTGATCGGCGCGCCCACCGAATTGCCGTAGATGATCATGGCGATGCTGGGCGGGATCAGGATGCCCAAGGTGGCGCCCGCCGCCACCAGACCGTAGGTGAGGCGGTTGGAGTAGCCGCGCGCGATCATCTCGGGCGCGGCGACGCGGCCGAGGGTGGCGGCGGTGGCGAGGCTGGAGCCGGAGACCGCCGCGAACACCGCCGAGGCGGCGACGGCGGCGTGCGCCAGGCCGCCGCGCGGGCGGCCGAACCACACCACCAGCGCGTCGAAGAACTTGCCGGTGACGCCGCTTTGCACCAGCAGCGACCCCATCAGCACGAAGGTGGGCACGGCGGTGAGGGTGAAGGAGTTGATGGCGGTCCACGACCGGTCCGCGAGGATCGCGAGCTGCGGCTGGCGCAGCATGAACAGCAGGCCGATCATCCCCGCGAGGCCGAGGGCGGCGCCCACCGGCACGCCCAGCACCAGCAGGGTCATCAGCCCCGCCACCAGCGCCAGCCCGGCGGCGGTGGGGGAGACCCCGGCGGCGAACGCCGCGACGCCGCCGAACGCGACGAGGATCAGCAGCACCCCCAGGCCCACCCGCGCGCCGCTCCACGCCAGGGCGCCCGCCACCGCGCCGCCGAGAATCGCGAGGGTCGCCCAGTCGAGCGGCGTGCCCGCCACCGGCAGGTCGCGGCGGCCCACCACCCACAGCGCCGCCGCCACCCCCGCCAGGATCAGCGGCAGCGCCGCGCGCCGCCAGGGCGCCTCGGGCGCGGTCTTGCGGCAGATCTCGCGCAGCAGCGCGGCGCAGAACAGCGCGTAGCCCACCACCACCGGGGTTTCGGGGATCCATTGCAGGGTCGAGAGCAGGCCCCAGTCGCGGGTGCCGTTGATATAGTCGCGCACCACGAAGCCGAGCATCTCCCACCCGGTGACGCCCGCGAACGCCAGCGCCAGCCACGCGCCCATCAGCTCCAGCACCTGCCGCGCGGCGGGCGGCACGTTGTCGACGAGAATTTCGACGCGGATGTGGCTCTCCCGCCGCTGCGCCACCGCGAGGCCGAGGAACACCAGCGCGACGAAGGCGTAGACGCTGATTTCCGCCACCCAGATGGTCGGCCGGTTGAAGGCCGAGCGCATCGTCACCTCGTAGACCACGCTCGCGGTCATGAACAGCAGGGTGGCGGCCGAGAGCGCCCCGGCGCAGCGGGTGGCGAGATCCACCGCCCCCATCAGGGCGCCGCCGACGAGGCCCGAGTCGGGCAACCGGTTGGCGGCGGCCTGGGCGGGGCTGACGGTTTCGTAGCGCACCTCGGACATCCTGCTCCTCCTCGTCGCCCGGCCCCGCCTATCTCTTCCGATATATGGGTTTGGCTTGACACGCAACCAAATGTATTATCGTATGGCTGTATAACAAGATGGTCGCGCAGGCCGCCAGTCCAAGCCCCAACACGGAGGAACGCCGATGAGGACGCGAGTTTCGGGTCTGGCCGCCGGTGCGGCGGCGGTGGTGATGATGGCGCTGGGGGCCGCGGCCCACGCCCAGCCGCGGCCGGAGTACGACTTCACCATGGGGGTGATCACCTCCCCCGGCGACGTCTACACCGCCATGACCCAGGGCCTGCCGGAGCGGATCGCCAAGGCGACCGACGGCCGGGTGCAGGTGACGGTGAGCGATTCGCTGGTGGCCGCCAACCAGATCGCCAGCGCGGTGCGCGACGGCCGCCTGCCGATGTCGGCGGCGCTGCACACCTACATTTCGTCCGAGGACCCGCGCATGGGGATTTTCAACCTCCCCGGCCTGATCAACGGCATCGGCGAATACGACGCGGTGCGCAAGGCGTTCTGGCGCGAGGACGTGAAGGCGATCTGGAAGGAGAAGTGGAACGCGGTGATGCTGGCCGACGGCGCCTGGTGCCCCACCGCGCTGTTCTCCAAGACGCCGATCCGCAGGGTGGAGGACTTCCGCGGCAAGCGCATCCGCGTCCACAATCCGCAGACCGCCGAGCTGATGGGCGCCCTCGGCGCGCAGCCGGTGCCGCTGCCCACCTCCGAACTCACCCCGGCGTTGGAGCGCGGTGTGATCGACGGCGTGTTCACCTCGATCTGCGTCGGCTCGGCGTTCGAGCTGCCGCGCGTCGCGCCCCACGTGCAGGATTGGGCGATGTCGCCGGTGACCGGCTGGGTGATCCTCGTCAACGCCGACATCTGGGCGAAGATGCCCGCCGACCTCAAGGCGAAGATCGAACAGGCGATGGCGGAGCTTCAGGAGGAGGCGTTCTCCACCTACGGCACCTACGTGGAGCGGGCGGTGAAGAAGGTGGAATCCCTCGGCTCGCAGCTGTGGGTGGCGCCCGACGACCTCAAGGCCGCCGCCAGCGCGCCGCGCTACGCCGACCCGGCCTACGCCTCGTGGTACGCCCGCGCGACGGAGGTGGGGGTGGACGGCAAGGCCTACGTCGCCAAGGTGCGCAAGGCCCTGGGCAAGGACTAAACGCCTCCGGGGCGGGCGCTGCGGCGCCCGCCCGCCCTTGCGGTTTTTGACAGGGGCGGGGGGTTGGGTTAAGTGATGATCCGTCCGTAACACGATCGGGGGGAGCCGGTGGCCACTTTCGAGACAGCCCTCGACATGAAGGTCGAACGCCACGCCGCGCCGCTGCGGCACAGCGTCATCGACAGCATCCGCAACGCCATCGCCCTCGGCCACTTCAAGCCCGGCGAGCGGCTGCCCGAGCGGGTGCTGTGCGAAACCACCGGCGTCAGCCGCACCCTGGTGCGCGAGGCGCTGCGCCAGCTCGAATCGGAAGGGATGATCGCGGTCGTCCCCAACCGCGGGCCGGTGGTCGCCTCGGTGTCGGTGAAGGAGGCGAAGGACATCTACCGCGTCCGCGCCGAGCTGGAGGGCCTGGCGAGCGAGCTGTTCGCCGAATCCGCCTCCGACGCGGCGCGCGCCAGCCTGCTTTCGGCGTTCGAGGGGCTGAAGCGCTCCGCCGCCAGCCCCAACAGCCTCGATCGGCTCAAGGCCAAGAACGCCTTCTACACCAGCCTGCTCGAAGGCTCGGGCAACGGCGCCCTCGGCATCAGCCTGCATTTCCTCAACTCGCGGATCATGCTGCTGCGCGCCACCTCGCTCCAGGCGCCGGGGCGGATCGAGCAGAGCCTGCGCGAGCTGGAAGCCCTGGTGGAGGCGCTGATGGCGCGCGACGCCGCCAGGGCCCGCCGCCTGGCGGTGGAGCACGTCACCCGCGCCGCCGAGGCGGCGCTCGGCTTCCTCGCCTCGCAGGAAGGCGGAGCCTAGGCTCCGCCCTCCATCTCCTCGAACGCCTGCCGCGCGATGCGGAAGGCGTCGATGGCGGCGGGCACGCCGCAATAGATCGCCACCTGAAGGAACACCTCGCTGATCTCCGCCTTGGAGACTCCGTTGCGCAGCGCGCCCTGCACGTGGATCTTGAGTTCGTGGGGGCGGTTGAGGGCGGAGATCATCGCGAGGTTGAGCAGGCTGCGGGTGCGGCGGGGCAGGCCCTCGCGGCCCCACACCGCGCCCCAGCAGTATTCCGTCACCAGCTCCTGCATCGGCCGGTTGAAGTCGTCGGCGCCGTTGATCGCGCGTTCGACGAACTCCGCGCCGAGCACCGCCTTGCGGATTTCGAGGCCGCGGTCGTAGGTGGACTTGTCCATGGTTCCTCCTCCGGGTTGGGAGCGGGCGCGGCCCGAAGGCCGCGCGGCGCGTCAGGGCGTCGGCCACTTGGCCTGGGAGAGGGCGAGGGCTTCGGGGAACACCGTCACCGGCACGCCGTTCTGCCACTGGATGATGGTGAGGCTGGCGCCCTTGCGGTGCCCGGCCTCGTCGAAGGCGATGGTGCCGCCCGGGTAGAACTTCGCCTCGCCGCCGTCGAGGGAGCGCAGCGCCTTGCCGAGGGCGGCGCGGTCGCGGCTGCAGGATTTTTCGAGCGCCGCCTTGAACACCCACATGTCGCCGTAGGTGGAGATGGCGTTCTGGGTCATCCACGGCTCGCCGTAGCGGTCCTTGAGGCGCTGGATCAGTTCCTCCTGGCCCTTGGCGCCCCAGTTGGCCACCGCCGACATCACCCCTTCGAGGAGCTTGGGATCGACGGTGTTGAGCACCTCCGGCTCGGCGATGGCGATGCCGAACGACACCGTCGGCACCCGCAGGCGGAACTCCTGCATCTTTTCAAGGATCAGCTTGGAATCCGAGATCACCGTGGGCAGGAAGAACAACAGGTCGGGGCGGCCGCGGCGGATCTGCTGCACCAGCGAGGTGGCGTCGGTGAGGGGCGGGGTGAACACCTCCTCGGACACCAGCTTGAGGCCCACGTCGGCGAGCAGGCCGTCCTTCATCCGCTTCACCGACGACAGCGAGGCGGCGGTGTTGTCGGTGATCACCGCCACCGTCTGCGGCCGCTTGCCGGTCTGCTTCTCGGCGAGGTCGAGGATGATCGGCAGCGCGATTTCCGCCTGCGCGCCCGAGGTCGCCGAGGTCTGGAAGATGTTCTTGAAGCCGCGCCCGGTGATGAGGTCCGAGTACGAGAGGGTGAGCAGCGGCAGGTTGGCGCGCTCCGTCACCTCCGACACCGCGAGGGTGAACGAGCTGAGATAGGCGCCGGTGGCGCCCACCAGCTTGGGGTAATCGGCCACCATGCGCTGCGCGGCGTTGGTGGCCTTTTCCACCGAATCGCCCGAGTCCACCACCGCCAGCTCCAGCGGCGCGTTGCCAAGGCAGGCGATGCCGCCCGCCTTGTTGACGTCCTCCACGCCCATTTCCGCGCCCATCCGCATCACTGTGCCGGGCCGGGCGTAGATGCCGGAAACCGGCGCGATCAGCCCGATCTGGATCGGCTCCGGCTTGCTTTGCGCGGCCGCGGGGGCGGCGGCGAGGCCGGCCGCCGCGAGCGCGGTTCCGGCGAGCAGCAGTCGCTTCGGCAAGGTCATCTTCGGTTCCTCCCTGGTTGCCGGGTCGGTGACCCGGAGGTCGGGCTACATCCCCAGGTACGCCTGCCGCACGCGGTCGTCGGCCCTGAGGCGC
Organism: Alphaproteobacteria bacterium; assembly: GCA_030604885.1. GTDB lineage: Bacteria > Pseudomonadota > Alphaproteobacteria > Rhodospirillales > Rhodospirillaceae > Oleispirillum. Next base: position 13,323 of record JAUVUZ010000036.1, read on the forward strand.
TCGCACGGACCCTCCAGCACCACCCGCCCGGTTTCGAGCACGTAGCCCCGGTCGGCGAACTGGAGGGCCTCCGCCACGCGCTGCTCCACCAGGAGCAGCGTCAGCCCGGTGTCGCGGCGGATTTCCATGAGCTTGTCGAAAACGAAGTCGGCCACCGCCGGGGCGAGGCCCATCGAGGGTTCGTCGAGCATCAGCAGCTTGGGCGCCGAGGCGAGGCCGCGGCCGATCGCCACCATCTGCTGCTCGCCGCCCGAGAGGGTTCCGGCGGGCTGGTCGCGGCGCTGCGCCAGCACCGGCAGCCAGGCGAAGATCTGCTCGAGGTTGCGGCTCCAGGTGCGCCGCCCCTCGGGGGTGCGGGCGCCCATTTCGAGGTTTTCCAGCACGCTCAGCGAGGCGAACACCTGCCGCCCCTCGGGCACGTGGGCGATGCCGAGGTGCGCCCGCCGCGACGGCGGCACCTTCAACAGGTCCTCGCCGAGGAAGCGGATCTCCCCGCCCATCGGCGCCACCGTGCCCGAGATGCCCTTGAACAGGGTGGATTTGCCCGCGCCGTTCGGCCCGACCACCGAGACGAACTGCCCGGCCTCCACCGTCAGCGACACCTCGTGGAGCACCGCCACCTGCGAATATCCCGCGACGAAGTTCCGGATCTCAAGCATTGGCCACCCATTTCTTGCCGAGGTAGGCTTCGATCACCCGGCTGTCGCGGGTGACCGCCTGGGGCGCCCCCTCCATGATCACCTCGCCGTGGTCCAGCACCAGGAAGCGGTCCACCAGCTGCACCATCGCCTGCATGGTGTGCTCGATGATGACGACGGTGACGCCTTCCCCGGCGAGGCGGCGGATCACCCCCACCACCTCCGCCGCCTCCTGCGACCCGAGACCGGCGAGGGTTTCGTCCAGCAGCAGCAGCTCCGGCTGCCCGGCGAGGGCGCGGGCCAGCTCCAGCAGGCGCAGCTCCTTGGTGGTGAGGCCCCCGGCGGGGCGCTGGGCGATGGCGTCGAGGCCGACCGCCGCCACCGCGTGGGTGGCGAGCGCCTCGGCCTCCGCCTCGGAGGCGGCGCGCACGTAGGCGCCCACCTTGACGTTGTCGTGGACGCTCATGCGCTTGAACGGCCGCATGATCTGGAAGGTGCGGCCGATCCCGGCGCGGCAGACGCGGTTGGGCTTCTGCCCCACCAGGTTCTCGCCGCGGAACACCACCTCGCCGGTGTCGGGGGCGAGGAAGCCGTTGAGCAGGTTGAACAGGGTGGTCTTGCCCGCGCCGTTCGGGCCGATGATGCCGAGGATCATGCCGCGCCGCACCTGGAACGACACCCGCCCCACCGCCTTCAGGCCGCCGAACCGCTTCGACACGTTGCGCACGTCGAGCACCACTTCGTCGGAGATCGTGCGCGCCGCCGCCGGGGACGCGGGCGGGGCGGCGGCGGCGGCCTCGGCCGCCGGGGCCTCGGCGCTTCGGCGGGCGCGCAGGAAGTCCCGCGCCTTCCAATACATCCCCTCGGGCGCCAGCACGATCAGGCCGATGATCGCGAGGCCGTAGACCACCCCCTGGATGCCGGGGAGATAGCTGCCCAGCTCCGCGTGCAGCACCTCGGCGATGGGGATCAGGAACGCCGCGCCGATGATCGGTCCCCACACCGTGCCGGTGCCGCCGAACATCGTCACCGTCAGTGCCTGGGCGGAGACCAGCATGCCGAACACGCTCTGCGGCGTGATCACCAGGATCACCACCGCGTAGAACGACCCCACCGCCCCGGCGATGGCGCCGCTCAGCGCGATGGCGCGGAGCTTCCAGGCGAAGGTGTCGATGCCCGCCGCCTCGGCCGCCGCCTCGTTCTGCTTGATCGCGATCAGCGCCATGCCGAAGCGGGTGCGCTCCACCCGGCGGCTGATCGCCACCACCGCCGCCAGCATCGCCAGGGCGATCACGGTGTAGACCCGGCCGTCGTCGAACTGCATGTAGAGCCAGGGGCGGTCGAACACCCGGGGCACCGTCACCTCCGGGTAGCCCAGCCACTGGAACACGTAGAGCATCGCCAGCGGGTAGGCGAGCATGCTGAGGGCGAAGTAATGCCCGCGCAGGCGGAAGGTCGGCAGGCCGATCAGCACCCCGGCGAGGGCGCCCAGAAGCGCCGAGACCGCCAGCATGATCCACGGCGACACCCCCCAGTAGACCTGCGCCAGCACGGTGGCGAAGGCGCCGAGGCCGAAGAACGCGGCGTGGCCGAACGACACCAGCCCGGTGTAGCCGCTCAGCATGTTCCAGCTGAGGCCGAAGCAGGCCCACACCAGCACCAGGGTCATGATGAGCTGGTAGTAGGAGTTGGTGACGAACAGCGCCGCCGCGAGATAGGCGGCCGCGAAGGCGAAGAACGGGGCGAGCGAGCGGACCATCAGACGCGCTCCACGTTGCGGCCGAAGAACCCTTGCGGCCTCAAGATCACGATCAGGAGGAAGAACACGAAGATCGTCGCGTTCTGGAGCTGGGTGGGCAGCACCAGGGCGGAGAGCTGCTGCACCAGGCCGATGGTCATGCCGCCCCAGAACGCGCCGAGCACGCTGCCGATGCCGCCCAGCACCACCCCGGCATACATGATGATGACGTATTCGAGGCCGACGAACGGGTGGAACGGATAGTTGGCGGCCAAGAGGCCCCCGGCCAGCGCGGTGATCGCGGTGCCGAGGCCGAAGGCGGTGCGGTGCGCCCGGTCCACGTCGATGCCCATGTAGACCGAGGCCTCCGGGTTGTCGGCGGCGGCGCGCAGCGACTTGCCGAGGCCGGTGCGGCGGATCATCAGCCACAGGGCGAGGATCACCGCCACCGACACCGCCGCCGCGACGATGCGCGCCTTGTTGAGGAACAGCGCCATGCCGTCGCCGAACGGGCCGACGAACCACGCGGCGCTCGACAGCGGCGTGCGGATCGACACCATGTGCGCGCCGAACAGGATCATCGCGCCGTTCTGCAGCACCAGGGCGATGCCGAGGGTGAGGATGAGCTGGGCGTAGTGGCCCTCCGCCTCCATCCCCGCCGACTGGGTGCCGGTGACGCGGCGGATCAGCAGCCGGTGCATCGCCCAGCCGAACGCGAACATCGCCGGGGCGGCCGCCAGCGCCGCCACGAACGACCCGGCGGCGGTGCCGAACAGCTGCGCGCCGAAGCCGACGAAGGCGAAATACGCGGCATACATGCCGAGCATCATGAAGTCGCCCTGGGCGAAGTTGATCACCCGCATGATGCCGAAGATCATCGCCAGGCCCACGCACATCAGGCCGTAGATGGCGCCGATGAACAGCCCGGCGACGATCGCCTGCAACACGCTTTCGAGGAGGACCTGGGTTTCGCTCATGGGCGCTCTCCGTCCGGGGGCGCGCCGCAGGCGCGCACGAGGGCGCCGACGTCCGTCTCCGCCTCGATCCGGGAAACCCGCAGCCGCAGTTCCTCCGCCCGCGCCGCGCCGAAGGCGGCGGTGGCGGCGGCGGTGAAGCGGGATTCCACCAGTTCGAGATCGGCGAAGGCGACGTCGGCCATGGCGTGGGAGACGCTGCGGCCGTCCGCCAGCCGCAGGGTGACGCGGGTGCCCTGGCGGCCGGGGAAGGCGGCGTCGAGGTCGGCGTCGCGCACCAGTTCGGTGACGCCGATCAGGCGCGCGATCTCCGGGTCGTCGAGGCGGGCGTAGTTGGCCTCGGCGATCCCGCCCCGCGCCAGCGCGGCGGCGACGCCGAAGGGAATGCTCATCTTCGCCTGCAACGGCGTGCGGAACGGGCCGGGGTGGGTGCAGCCGGGGTAGTTGAGGGCGGCGGCGTAGGTCTCGATGCGCACCCCCGCCACCGCGCCCGGCTCCGCCCCCGCCTGCCGCAGCGCCGCCACCGCCGCCTGGCAGGGGGATTGGGCGAAGTTGCAGGCGGGCACCGGCTTGTTGAACACCGCGAGGAGTTCCACGTCGCCCTCGGGGAACAGGGCGATGCGCGCGGGCGCCGGGGCGCGGGCGAAGGCGGCGAGCAGGCCCTCGACGGCGGTGGGCGAGCCGCGCGCCCCCGCCTCGGCGAGGGCGAGGGCGCGCAGGCCGTCGCGCACCGCGAATCCGGGGTGGAAGTACATGTCGTCGGCGCCGTGGTGGGGCCATTCGTTGAGGCCCGCCGAGCAGTTGGCCGCCAGCGCCACCGCGCTCGCCACGGTCGCCGCGTCGCGGCCGCGCAGCACCGCCCCGGCGAGGGCGGCGGCGGGCGGGCCGACCAGGCCGGTGGGGCGGAACAGCCGCGCCACCTCGGGCGTCACCAGGGCGCGGCCGAGGCGCCCGCCCAATTCGTAGCCCACCACGGCGGCGCGGATCAGCGCGGTGCCGTCGGTGGGGCGGGCCTCGGCGAGGGCCAGCAGGGTCGGCCACACCACCACGCCGAGGTGGGCGATGCTGCCCGCGTGCATGTCTTCCCGCACCAGGCCGTGCCCGGCGACGGCGTTGGCGAACGCCGCGTCCTCGGCGGAGGCGCGCCCTCCGGCGACGACCGTGGCGGCGCTGCCCGGCGCGGCGGCGGCCGCCGCCTGGCGGCTCCACGGCAGCGGCGCCGCCTCGATGGCGCAGGAGAGGAAATCGAGCAGGCAGAGGCGCGCCTTGGCGCGGATGCCCGGGGTCAGGCGTCGGCCGTCGAAGGCGAGGGCGTCGGCGACGATGCCGTCGAGGAGGGGGGCGGCCATCGCCGTCAGCCCCGGATTTCCACGCCCGACCAATCCTCCACCAGCTTCGCCATGCAGGTGAAGTCGGAGTCCGGGCCGTATTTGGCGTTGGTGATGGCGAGCACCTGGCGCACCAGCGCGCCGCCCACCATCGGCACGCCGAGGGTTTCGGATTCGTCCACGCACATCCGCACGTCCTTGTAGGAGAGCGCGGTGGCGAAGCCGAAGTCGAAGGTGCCGGGCAGCACCGCGCGGGGGAACTTGTCCTGCGAGGCGCTGTTGCGGCCGGTGCTGAGGTTGATGATGTCGAGCATCACCTTGGGGTCGATGCCCGCCTTCACCCCCATCGCCAGCGCCTCGGCGGTGAGGAAGATCGCGGCGGCGGCGAGCATGTTGTTGGCGAGCTTGACCACCTGCCCCAGGCCCGGCGCCTCGCCCACGTGGAACGCCTTGCCGAAGTGGGCGACGATCGGCGCCACGGTCTCGAACGCGGCGGCGGGGCAGGAGACCATCAGCGCCAGGGTGCCCTCGGTGGCGCCCTTGATGCCGCCGCTCACCGGGCAATCCACCCACTGCTTGCCGCGCGCCGCCAACCCGGCCGCGATGGTCTTGGCCATGCTCGGCCCGGTGGTCGAGACGTCGAGCAGGATGCCCGCGCGGGCGCCCTCGGCGATGCCCTCCGGCCCCAGGGCGACGGCTTGGAGGATCTGCGGCGTCGGCAGGCTGGTGAGCACCACGTCGGCGGCGTCGGCCACCGCGCGGGGGGAGTCGGCGGGCGTCGCGCCCTTGGCGGCGAGGGCCGCCACCGCCCCTTCGTTCACGTCGTGCACCACCAGGCGGTGGCCCGCCGCCAGCAGGCGGGCCGCCATCGGCCCGCCCATCCGCCCCAGTCCGACGAACCCGAGTGTTTGCTGGTCCATGCTGCTCTCCGGTCAGGTTGGGGTCAGGGTCCGGTCACGGTCATCCCGGCGTCGATCCTGAGGGTCTCGCCGGTGATGCTCGCCGCGTCGTCGGAGGCGAGGAACACCGCGGCGCGCGCCACGTCGTCGGCGGTGGGCAGGCGGCGCAGCACGGTCTTGCCCTCGCGGCTCTTCCAGCCCTCCGCGTCGATCACCGCGTTGGCCCCCGGGGTCGGCACCGAGCCGGGCGCGAGGGCGTTGACGCGGATGCGGTGGGGACCCAGTTCGGCGGCCTGCTGGCGGGTGAGGGCGTCGATCGCGCCCTTGATCGCGGTGTAGACCGAGGCGTTGGGGATCGCCATCGACACCGCGATGGAGGAAAGGTTGACGACGCTGCCGCCGCCCCGCGCGATCAGGTGCGGGGTCGCCGCCTGAAGCGCCCACAGCGCGCCCTTGAGGCCCACCGCGAGCATCGAGTCGACGATCTCCGGGTCGAACTCCGCCAGCGGCGCGTAGTGGAACCGCACCGCGTTGTTGACGAGGATGTCCAGCCCTCCGGCCTCGGTGGCGAAGCGGTCGATCTTGGCGCGCACGTCGGCGCGGTCGGCCACGTCGCAGCGCACCGGCAGCAGGCGCGGGTCCGGGTGGGCGGCCACGCTTTCGGCCAGCAGGCGTTCGTTGACGTCGGCCATCGCCACCCGCGCGCCCTCGGCGGCGAACGCCAGGGCGATGGCGCGGCCCAGCCCGCCCGCCGCCCCGGTCACGAATGCGGTTTTCCCCTGCAAGCGTCCCATGCGCCCGTTCCTCCACGAAAAGGCTCTTGTTGGAATCCATTTAAACCGATCCGCCGAAAAATACAATAATACAATCATAAAATATGACAGTCCCACCTCCGGCGACCCGCCGCGCCTGTGTCGCTCGTCGCTTTCCCCTTGCCGTCGCGTGTGCTACGCCTGAGCGGAACGGCGAGGATGGACACGGTGAAGGAAGCGACGCGGCAGTTCCGGGATGGAGAGGTGATCTTCCGCGAGGGGGACGACAGCCTCGCGGTGTTCCGCATCGACCGGGGACGGGTGCGCCTGGTGAAGGCGGGGGGCACCGGCGGCGTGGTTCTGGCCACCCTCGGGCGCGGCGAGATGTTCGGCGAAATGGGCATCCTCGACGGCGTCGCCCGCAGCGCCGCCGCCATCGCCGACGGCGACACCACCCTCACGGTGATCCCCCGCGCCCTGTTCCTCGACCGATTGCAGAACGACCCGGAGCTTTCGCTCCAGGTGATGACCACGCTGGTGCAGCGCCTGCGCGCCACCGACGAGCGACTCGCCCGCACCGCCCCCGCCGACGCGCCCGCCGCGCCGCCGCCCGAGGCCGAGCCGCCGCGCGAGGCCCGCGCCGGGCTGCTGAAGCGCCTGTTCGCCCGCCGCGCCGCCGCCCTGCCCGCCGAGGCGGAGGCCCAGGCTTCCGTGGGGCCGCTCAGGATCCTGGTGGCGCGGTTCTCCGACATGCCGGCGGTGGAAGGCTCCTCGGTGGAGCAGGTGGCCCAAGCCCTCGCCCTGGTGCCGGGGTCGCTGGTGCGCCGCCTCGACGACGCGGTGGCCTGGCCCGACGAGATCAAGGATCCGGAGGCGGCGCGCCTCGCCGCCGCCCGCGCCGCCCAGGCGCTGCTCGCCAAGGCGGGCGGCGACGTGTTGGTGTGGGGCCGGGTGGAGAGCATCGGCCGCCTGCTGGAGGTTCACGCCACCGCCGCGCCCGCGTTGCACGAACTGCGCCTCGGGCGGATGCCGCCGGTGGCCGCCGTCCACGTGCCGCTGGAGGCGATGCCCGAGCCGCTGGCGGCGCTGATCCGCGCGATGACGGTGGCGGCGCCGCTGGCGGAAGGAGTGCGGCGCGGCGGCAACCTGCTGGCGCCGCTGGCCGAGGACGTGGCCGCCGCCGCCGAGGGGCTGAAGCGCGCGGTCTCGGGCTTCGCCGCCGCCGAGCAGGGCGCCGCGTGGGTCGCCTGGGCCGCCGCCGCCGCGCTGGTGGCGGGGGGCGAGGGCGTGCCCGAGACTTTGTGGGACGACGCCGCCAAGGCGTTCGAGGACGCGGCGCGCCGCCTGCCGCGCGCCGCCCGCGCCGACTGGGGCGACGTGTTCATCGGTCGCGCGCTGCTGGAATGCGCGCGGGCGGAAAAGGGCGCCGCCGACCCCCGTCCGGACGGCACGCCGTGGGACGCCGCCGCCGAAACCCTGCGCCTCGCCCTCGAAGGGGTGCGGCGGGAGGAACGGCCGTTCGACTGGGCGCTGCTGAACGAGCGCCTCGGCCTGATCGCCTACCGTCAGGCGCTGTTGACCGGCGACGACGCCACCTTCAAGGCGGCGCTGGCGTATTACCAGGCGGCGATCCAGGTCTACACCCGCGCCGACATGCCGCAGCGCTGGGCCGAGGTGGTCTCGGCCCTGGCGCAGGCGTTGCAGGTGTTCGGCGATCAGGTGGGCAGCGTGCCCGCCCTCGAACGGGCGGTGGAGCTGATCCGCGCCACCCTCGAGGTGCGCGGCGAGCAGAGCGCGCCGCTGCTGTGGGCGGCGTCGCAGAACAACCTCGGCTCGGCGCTGTTCCTGCTCGCCAAGCGGCGCGACAGCGCGGCGCTGTTCGACGACGCGGCGGCGGCGTTCCGCAACGCCCTCGGCACCTATCAGGTCCACGGCCAGGGCCGCCTCGCGGCGGTCACCGAAAAGAACCTCGCCCGCGCCGACGACGCGGCGCGCCTGCGCGCCCGCCGCGACGGACGCCTCGCCCAGCCCGACTGGGCGGACGACGCCCTCGACGCCGATCCATGAGCGGCCTGCCCGCCGCGCTGGCCCCGGCGTGGGCCGCGAGCGTCGCCCTGATGGAGGCGGGTCGCGCCGCCGAGGCCCTGCCCCAGCTCGCGCGCATCGCCCGCGCCGCCCCCGACTATCCGCCGGTGTGGAACAACCTCGGCATCGCGCTGCGGCGCGGCGGCGACCCGGCCGCCGCCGAGGCGGCGATCCGCCGCGGCCTCGCCTGTCCTGGCGGCGACACCGAGGCGGCGTGGTCCAACCTCGGCAACGTGCTGCGCGACCAGGGCCGCTTCGACGACGCCGAGGCCGCCTATGGCGCCGCCCTCGCCCGGGGCGCCGCCCCCGGCACCCGCTACAACGCGGCGCTGCTGCAACGGGACCGGGGCCGGGTGGCCGAGGCCCTGGCGCTGATCGGCCCGGCCCTCGCCGTCCGCCCCGACGACCCGGCGTGGCTGTGGGATTACGCCCTGATGCTGTTGCAGGCGGGCGACTGGCGGCGCGGCTTCGCGGCTTACGAAGCGCGCTGGGGGCTGAGGGGCGTCACCCGCCCCGACACCGGCCGCCCGTGGTGGGACGGCGGGCCGCGCCACGGCCGCACCCTGCTGGTGGCGGGCGAGCAGGGAATGGGCGACGTGATCCAGTTCGCGCGTTTCCTCCCCCTGGTGCCGCAGGACGGGCCGGTGGTTCTGGCGGTGCGCAAGCCGCTGGTGCGGCTGCTCCGGGCCGCCCCGGCGCTCGCCCATGTGAGGGTGGTGGAAGCCGCCGCCGCCCCGCCGCCCCACGACCTGCTGCTGCCGATCATGAGCCTGCCCCGGGTGCTGGGCGCGACGCCGGAGGCGATGCCGCCGCCCCTCGCGTTCGCCGTGCCCGAGGCGTTGCTGGAGCGTGCCGCCGCCGCCTTTCCGCCGCGCGACGGGCGCCGCCGCACCGGCATCGTCTGGGCGGGCAGCGCGGGGCACCGCAACGACGCCAACCGCTCCGCCGGTCTCCAGGCGTTCCTGCCGTTGTGCGCCGACTCGCGGCGGGAGGTGTGGTCGTTCCAGGTGGGGCCGCGCGCTGCCGACCTCGCCCGGCCCGGCTACGCCGGGTTTCTCGGCGACCTCTCTCCCGCAATCGACGATTTCCTGGACACCGCCGCGTTTCTGCGGCAGATCGATGAACTGATCGCCGTCGACACCGGGATCGTCCACCTCGCGGGCAGCCTCGGGGTGCCGACCGCGGTGCTGCTGCCCGAGGCCTGCGACTGGCGCTGGGGCGCGGGCGCCGCCGCCACGGCGTGGTATCCGTCGCTGCGCCTCGCCCGCCAGCGCCGCCAGGGCGACTGGGCCTCGGCCCTCGCCGCCGCGACCGGCAACGCATAGGAGAAACCGCCCCGTGTCCCTGGCCGACCAGGTGAGCGCCGCACTGGAAAAGGAGATCGTCCTCGGCGAACTCGCGCCCGGGCTGCACCTCGACGAGGGCAGCCTCGCCGCCCGCTTCGGCACCTCGCGCACGCCGGTGCGCGAAGCCCTCACCCGCCTTGCGGCGAGCGGGCTGGTGGAGCTGCGCCCCCGGCGCGGCGCGGCGGTGGCGGAAATCGACGAGGCGGTGATGGCGCAACGCTTCGAGGCTCTCGCCGGGCTGGAAGGCCTCTGCGCCTACTACGCCGCCGAGCGCATGACCGACATCCAGCGCCGCGCCCTGCGCGACGCCCACCGCCGTTGCCGCGGCCCCGCCGAATCCGGCGACGTGGACCGCTACGACGCCGCCGACATGATCTTCCACCGCCTGCTGATGGAAGGCTGCCGCAACGACATCCTGATCGAGCAGACCATCGCGGTGCGCCGCCTGGTGAAGCCCTGGCGGCGGCTGCAACTGGTGGGGGCGGGGCGGATCGAGGCCTCCTGGGCCGAGCACGAGGCGATCGTCGCCGCGGTGATCGAGGGCGACGCCGCCGCCGCCGAACGCCTCACCCGCACCCACGTCGACCACCAGAGCCGCGCCGCCGACAAACTCCTCGGCGCAGCCGCCCGCCCCGACTGACCCTGACGCTCCCCGGGCACCGCTCGCCCGCCCGCGTCCCACGCCTCCTCCCCATTCCCGCCCCCTTCGTCATCCCCGCGCAAGCGGGGATCCATCCGCGTTTCCACCTGTCCCCGCCGGGGCCGTTGGGGCGCCGCATGGATTCCCGCCTTCGCGGGACTGACGAAGGGGGTGGGAATGGGGAGGAGAGGCGGGAATGACGAAGGGGGGCGGGAAGGCCCCCTGTCTCTCTCTCGTCATCCCCGCGAAAGCGGGGATCCATCCGTGGTTTCCACCTGTCTCCGCCGGGGCCGTTGGGACGCCGCATGGATTCCCGCCTTCGCGGGAATGACGAAGGGGGGCGGGAATGCCTCCCTGCCTCTCTCTCGTCATCCCCGCGCAAGCGGGGATCCATCCGCGTTTCTACCTGTCTCCGCCGTGGCCGTTGGGGACGCCGCATGGATTCCCGCCTTCGCGGGAATGACGAAGGGGGCGGGAATGGGGAGGAGAGGCGGGAATGGCGATGGGGGCGGGAATGTCTCCCTGCCTCTCTCTCGTCATCCCCGCGCAAGCGGGGATCCATCCGCGTTTCCACCTGTCCCCGCCGGGCCCGTTGGGGCGCCGCCTGGACTCCCGCCTTCGCGGGAATGACGAAGGGGGTGGGAATGGGGAGGAGAGGCGGGAATGGCGATGGGGGGCGGGAAGGCCCCCTGTCTCTCTCTCGTCATCCCCGCGA
>JAUVUZ010000024.1 GCA_030604885.1 Alphaproteobacteria bacterium
CCCGACCGTGGCCCGCGCCCGCCGCGCGGCGACCGCCCCGAGCGGGGCGAGCGCCCGGAGCGCGGCCCGCGCCCCGATCGCGGCGCCCGGCCGGAGACCCGCAGTCCCCAGCCCAAGCGCAGCGAGCCGGACCCGGATTCGCCGTTCGCGGTGCTGAAGAACTGGGGCAAGCCGACCTCGGACCGCTGATGGCCGAGGAGGCGCCGCGCCTCGACAAGTGGCTGTGGTTCGCCCGCTTCGTGAAGACCCGCAGCCTCGCCCAGGCGCTGTGCGCCGCGGGCCACGTGCGGGTCAACGGCGAGGCGGCGCACCGCGGCCACCGCGCGGTGCGGATCGGCGATGAGATCGAGCTGCTGCTGGGCACGGTGCGCCGCCGCGTCGTCGTCGCCGCCTTCGGCGTCCGCCGCGGCCCGGCGCCCGAGGCCCAGGCGCTTTACACCGAGGCCGAGCCGCCCCGGCGCCTCGGCCCGGCGGAAGATCGACCGGTGGCGCCGCGCGCCGCCGGAAGCGGCCGCCCCACCAAGCGGGACCGCCGCCGCACCGATGCCCTGCGCGACGAATTCGACGAATGAATCCAGGAAGTTGCGCATCGTTCGCAAGTTCCGCGCGGGTGGTTGTCTTCCCCCGCCGGATTGCTTAGGTTCTCCTCATCGGGAGTTTATCAGGAGTTCGGGTCATGCCCTATGTCGTCACCGACGGGTGCATCAAGTGCAAGTACATGGACTGTGTCGAGGTCTGCCCCGTGGACTGCTTCTACGAGGGCGAGAACATGCTGGTGATCCACCCCGGCGAATGCATCGACTGCGGCGTCTGCGAACCCGAATGCCCGGCCGAGGCGATCTATCCCGACAGCGACGACGCGGCGACCAAGTGGCTGGAGACCAACGCCGAGTTCTCGCAAAAGTGGCCGAACGTGACGGTCAAGGGCGAACCCCCGGCCGACGCCGACGAATGGAAGGGCAAGCCCGGCAAGGCCAAGCTCTTCAGCCCCAAACCCGGCGGGGCCTGACGGCGGCGCGCCGCCGCCCCCTGGCGCGGCGGCGCAAAACGTCTTAAATCCTTCGCGGTTCCATGATGGCGGCTGCAACACCGGTTTTCCGGTGGTGTGCGGGCCGCCGTTGTGGTATACACAAATCGTTGCGTCGGACAGTGCCCCTTGCGTTTGGGGCCGAGTGTCGCGGCGCTTTTTTATGAAGCCGTCAGCATAGTCTACCCGCCGGTCCGGGTGTCACGGTTGGATCTTCTGATCGTGCGGAGGGGGATTTTGCTGTCGATCGGCCGCGCGAACGGCCGGTTCTGGCCAACCAGTGGATGGGGCGATTGCAGCGGACCGCCCCGCCGCGAAGACGGGAAGAGAACGACGGATGATAAAGGAAACGTTCAAGGCCGGTGACCACGTGGTGTATCCGACGCACGGCGTCGGCTGCGTTCTGGCGGTGGAAATTCAGAAGATCGGCGGCATGGACCTGGAGCTGATCGTCATCGGCTTCGAGCAGGACCGCATGACCCTGAAGGTGCCGGTGAAGAAGGCCGAGGCCGCCGGGCTGCGCAAGCTGTCCAACAAGAAGGTGATGCAGACCGCGCTGACCACCCTCAAGGGCCGCGCCACCGTGCGCCGCGCGATGTGGTCGCGCCGGGCGCAGGAATACGAGGCCAAGATCAATTCGGGCGACCCGGTGTCGATCGCCGAGGTGGTGCGCGACCTGCACCGCAACGCCCGCAACGCCGAGCAGTCGTACAGCGAGCGCCAGATTTACGAGCAGGCGCTGGAGCGCCTCGCCCACGAGGTCGCCGCGGTCGAGAAGATCGACCACGAAGAGGCGACTCGGCGCCTGGAGACCCTGCTCGAAGCGGCCTGACCCGCGACTCGGGTATCGAAAACCCCCGCGACACGCGTTGTCGCGGGGGTTTTTGCATGTAATACTCGCGACGTAATCTCGGGAGGGCGCAATGGGACAATCGGAAGTGTGGCGCACGTTCGACAGCCCCGGCAGAACCTGGGTGGTCGGCGCGGTCCACGGCGAGGCCGAACGGCTCCGCAGCGTCCACGACCAGCTCTCGCGCCAGTACCGCCCCGACGACCGCATCGTCTACACCGGCGACCTGATGGGCTTCGGCCCCGACGTGGTGGGCGCGCTCAACGAATTCCTGCTGTTCCGCCGCGCGCTGATGGCGCGCCACGAGGTGGCGCCGGAGAACATCGTCGTCCTGCGCGGCGCGCAGGAGGAAATGTGGCGCAAGCTCCTGCAGCTCCACTTCGCCCCCGATCCCGCCGGGGTGCTGGACTGGATGCTCGGCCGCGGCCTCTCCGCCAGCCTCGCCGCCTATGGCCTCAGCGCGCGCGAGGCGGTCAACGCCGCGCGCGAGGGCCGCACCGCGCTCTCCCGCTGGGCGAGCCAGGCGGCGGACCGCATGGACGACCACGACGGCCACCGCGCCCTGATGGCCCACCTCAAGCACGCGGCGGTGGTGGCCGACGGCTCGATGCTGGTGGTCAACGCCGGGTTCGAACGCGGCGTCGCGCTCGACAAGCAGCTCGATTCCTTCTGGTGGGGCGGCGCCGACTTCGACACCCTCACCCCCGAGGCCACCGGCTTCGGCCTCGCCATTCGCGGCTCCGCCCGCGGCACCCCGGGCGTGCGCTTCGCCCGCCACGTCGTCACCCTCGACGGCGGCGCGGGCCGGGGCGGCACCGTCTGCGCCGCCCTGTTCGGCCCGGACGGGAACACCGTCCAGGTGATCGAGGTCTAGGTGCTGTCCCTATAATTTTCCGCCGCCTGCGTTGCCCTCCAAGGGGTGCAATGGCAGGCGCCGTCGCGCGGCCGATGCGGCGCATCGGCAAGCGGCGGCAACGCACCAGGGCACCCCCTTGGAGGGCAACCCGAAGGGCCGGTCGATTTCGCCCGCCGGATGCGTCGAAGGGCTTGAACGTAGTCCCCGCTACGTCCTGCGCCCTTCTCCTGTCCGGACGAACGAAATCGACCGGCGCAGGCGGTGGAAAATTATAGGTACAGCACCTAAGGCAAAGATGCGGGGGGACAGGGTCCCCCCGCTGGCTTTGGGACCTACCGGTTGTCCAACTGCGGCCGCACGGCGCGGCGGCCCTTGTCGGAAATGCGGTAGGGGCGCGAGGATCGGGATTCGATCAGGCGCTTGCTCCGCAACTTGGCGAAGACCTCCAGCGTGCAGTCGGCCAAGCGGAAGCCGTCGCGGTTGAAGCAATCGACGCGCACGACGCGGCCGTTGGCACCGCGCTCGTAGGCGATGCAGCCGCCCTGAGCCAGCGCGTGAAGTACGCGCTGCTCGTCTCGTGAAATGTTCATGGATGCGAACCTGTGTGGGAACCACGCAAGCGCCCACGCGCCCAAGCCCCTCAGGCCCCGGCGGACGGACGCCGACGATCGCCTCGACAACGCGAAGCGGTCAGCGGTTCGGCACAAGCTCCAACATCGACAATTCCTCGGCTCAAAGATCGGAATCGAGCGGGGGCAGGCTAGCGCGGACGGCGAGGGAAAACAAGGCCGGGCGCTGCCCGGACCCGCGAGGGGACTTGGTCCCCTCGACCCCCTCTTCGTTTTTGCGCGAAGCGCTATCCAACCGTCACGCGGCGTGATGGCTCGATAGCGCTTCGCGCAAAACCCTAAAACGTCCGGGGGGCGCGGGGGGACCGAGTCCCCCCGCAGCGTTTTTCACGCCACCGCCGCCCTCCGCCCCACCCCGTAATGGCCGAGGTAGCGCGCCGCGACGTAGGCGACGACGGCGGTGGCGACGAGGAGTTCGACGAGGCCCCAGGTACGCAGGGGCGCTACGGTTTCGGCGGCGACGCCGGTGCGTTCGAAGTAGGCGGCGGCTTTGAAGGTGGCGTTGGCGGCGATCACGGTGGGGAAGGTGAAGGCGGCGTAGCCCGGCGAGAACGGCAGGCGCAGGAGTTCGGTGAAGGCGATGTAGACCACCGCCGCCATGAGGATGCCGAGGCCAAGGAGGACGACGACGACGAGGAGGTTGGGTTCGGCGACGAAGGAGAGGTATCCGGCGAGGCAGAGGTTGGGCGGCGCCGCCATGATCGCGATGGTGGGGCGCGCGGGCGGGGCGACGGTGTCGCGGAAGATCAGGCGGTGGAGCATCATCGGCAGCATCAGGGCGTAGGCGGCGATGCCGAACCACAGGCAGGCGTCGGCGAGGGGGCGCCAGGGGTCGCCCGGCACGGTGAGCACGGCGACGACGATGCCGATGGGCGGCACGAACCAGCTCGGCACCATGTGCGAGAGGTGGGGGTCGCGGGCGCGGTGGAGCACGAACACCGCGAAGAACCCGGCGTGGGCGGCGACGGCGAGCAGCCACAGCGCGGTGTGGAGCGGCCCGGCGCTGACGGAGATCACCATGGCGGCCATGGCGAGGGTGGGGATCACCGAGCCGACCACCGGGTGGGCGAGTTCGGTCATCAGGATGCGCGGGTGGAGGAGGAACTTGGCGGCGACGGCGAGGACGATCAGCCCCGACGCCAGGGCGCCCGCGGCGCGCAGGCCCTGCGCCGCCGGGAATTCCACCTGCCACAGCCAGGCGAGGCTGGCGAGGCCGAGGGCGAGGCCCGCGGCGGGGGTGGGGAAGGCGGCGAGGCGCTCGCGCAACGGCATGGCAAACTCCACGAGAGACGGTGTGGAATTGAGGTAGCGCCGAATCCTCGGAAATTGAAATCAAACGTTTGCGACGGTATGTTCGATTTTGATGAACGTATCCTCGATCACGCTCCGGCAGCTCCGGGTGTTCGACGCGGTGGCGCGCCATGGCTCGCTGACGCGCGCGGCGGCGGACCTGTTCGTGACCAAGGCGGCGCTATCGGCGGCGCTGAAGGAACTGGAGACGCAGCTCGGCGCGCCGCTGTTCGACCGCGTCGCCAACCGCCTGCGGATCAACGCCTGCGGCGCGCAGCTGCGGCCGTTGGCCGACGACGTTCTGGCGCGGATGGCGGCGCTGGAGGCGGCGTTCGGCGGCGGCGGGCCGGGCGGCACGCTGCGGATCGGCGCGAGCGTGACGATCGGCAACCACATTCTGCCGCGCCTGCTGGCGGCGTATCTGCCGCGGGTGGCGATTCCGCCGCCGCAGGTGACGATCGCCAACACCACGCGCTTGAGCGCCATGCTGCTGCGCTACGATCTCGACGTGGCGTTCGTGGAGGGCAGCACCCACGGCGCGGCGCTGACGGTGGAGCCGCTGTGGCGGGACCGGTTGCGGGTGATCGCGGCGCCGGGGCACCGCCTGGCCGACGGCCGGGTGCGCCGGGTGGGGGATCTGGCGGGGGAGACCTGGGTGCTGCGGGAGGCGGACTCCGGCACCCGCGAGCAGTTCGCGCGCCGCCTGGAGCCGGAGATTCCCTGGACCCTGGGGCTGGAGTTCGACACCAACGAGGCGATCGTCAACGCGGTGGCGGCGGGGCTGGGGCTGGGGTTCCTCTCCGAGCTGGCGATTGCCGACGCGCTGGCCGCCGGTCGGGTGGCGGCGGTCGCGCTGGAGGAGGTTCACGACCGCAGCCTCGACGCGGCGGTGACGCGCGGCAAGTTCCAGAGCCCGCTGCTGCGGGATTTTCTCGATTTCTGTCGCGGCTGGGCCGCTTAGGCGGCGGCGTCGGGCGCCAGGCGCTTCTGCGCGGCGGCGACCATCGCCTGGAGGGCCTCGACGTTGAGGCCGTCGCGACGCAGCACCGCATGCAGGGTGGGGTCGCGATAGAGTTCGCTGAGCTTGGGTTCCTCGGCGCCGCTGAAGGCGTGGGTGCGGCGGTCGGAAACCGGCGGCGGATTGGCGAATGCGGTCATCCTCTTCGTCCTCCTTGATCCGATTCCGTTGGGCCGAGAGACGGCCAGAAACGCGGCCGTCGATTCGCAACGTGAGTGATTTGGGGCGGGAAGGCTGTGATGTCCATCGCAGCCGACGCCTTATAACGAATCGTTCGCGAAAATGTTCCCGAGGAGCCACGAAAAAGGGCGGCGGGCCGAAGCCCGCCGCCCTTCGGTCGCCGCGCGGTGTCAGGCGACGGCGAGGTTGCGCAGCACGTAGGGCAGAATGCCGCCGTGGTGCATGTAGGAGAGCTCGTCGACGGTGTCGATGCGGCAGGTCACCACCACGTCCTGGCGGGTGCCGTCGGCGCGGGTGATCTCCACCGTCACGTCCTGGCGCGGCTGGATCGTCGCAAGGCCGCGGATGGTGAAGGTCTCGGTGCCGTCGAGGCCGAGGGTCTTGCGGGTGGTGCCCGGCTTGAACTGCAACGGCAGGATGCCCATGCCGACGAGGTTCGAGCGGTGGATGCGTTCGAAGCTCTCGACGATCACCGCGCGCACGCCGAGGAGCTTGGTGCCCTTGGCCGCCCAGTCGCGGGAGGAGCCGGTGCCGTATTCCTTGCCGGCCACCACCACCAGCGGAATCCCCCGCGCTTCGTAGGCCATCGCCGCGTCGTAGATCGGCATCGTCTCGCCCTCGGGCATCAGGCGGGTGACGCCGCCCTCGGTGCCGGGCGCCATTTCGTTCTTGATGCGGATGTTGGCGAAGGTGCCGCGCATCATCACTTCATGGTTGCCGCGCCGGGCGCCGTAGCTGTTGAAGTCGCCCTTGGAGATCTGCCGTTCGGCGAGGTAGTTGCCCGCCGGACCGGCGGCCTTGATGTTGCCCGCCGGGGAGATGTGGTCGGTGGTGACGGAATCGCCGAGGATCGCCAGCGGCCGCGCGCCGACGATGTCGGAGACGCCGGGCGGGTCCATGGTGAGGTCGTCGAAGTAGGGCGGGTTCTTGACGTAGGTCGAGCTGTCGTCCCACGAGTAGGTGAGGCCTTCGGGGAACTCGACCTTGCGCCATTCCTCCGGCCCGACGAACACGTCGGCATAGCGGCGGCGATACATCTCGGGCGTGACGAAGCGCGAGATCGCTTCCTGGATCTCCTGCTGCGTCGGCCAGATGTCCTTGAGGAACACCGGCTTGCCGTTGCGGTCCTCGCCCAGCGGCTGGGTGGCGAGGTCGACGCCGACCGACCCGGCGAGGGCGTAGGCCACCACCAGCGGCGGCGAGGCGAGATAGTTGGCCTTGGTGTTGGGGGAGACGCGACCCTCGAAGTTGCGGTTGCCCGAGAGCACCGCCGCGACGGTGAGGTCGTGGGCGTCGATGCCCTCCACCAGTTCGTCCGCCAGCGGGCCGGAGTTGCCGATGCAGGTGGTGCAGCCGTAGCCCACCACGTCGAAGCCGAGGGCCTCGAGGGCGGGCATCAACCCGGCGGCGGTGAGGTAGTCGGTCACCACCTGGGAGCCGGGGGCGAGGGAGGTCTTGACCCACGGCTTGCGGGAGAGGCCCTTGGCCACCGCCTTCTGCGCCAGCAGGCCCGCGGCCATCAGCACCGAGGGGTTGGAGGTGTTGGTGCACGAGGTGATGGCGGCGATCATCACGTCGCCATGGCCGATGGTGTAGTCCTGCCCGCGCACCGGGAACCGCTGCGCCATGTCGGCGGTGGGGTAGGCGTTGCGGAACGCCGAGGCCGCCTGGGCGAGGGAGATGCGGTCCTGCGGGCGCTTCGGCCCGGCGAGGGAGGGCTGCACCGTGCCCATGTCGAGTTCGAGGGTGTCGGTGAACACCGGCTCGGGGGTGGAGGCGTCGCGCCACAGCCCCTGCGCCTTGGCGTAGGCCTCGACCAGGGCGATGCGCTGCGGGTCGCGCCCGGTGAAGGCGAGGAACCGCAGGGTCTCCGCGTCGATCGGGAAGAAGCCGCAGGTGGCGCCGTATTCGGGCGCCATGTTGGCGATGGTGGCGCGGTCGGTGAGGGGCATGTCGTCGAGGCCGGGGCCGTAGAATTCCACGAACTTGCCGACCACGCCCTTCTTGCGCAGCATTTCGGTGACGGTGAGCACGAGATCGGTGGCGGTGGTGCCCGCGGGCATCTTGCCGGTGATGCGGAAGCCGATCACCTCGGGGATCAGCATCGACACCGGCTGGCCCAGCATCGCCGCCTCGGCCTCGATGCCGCCGACGCCCCAGCCCAGCACCGCCTGGCCGTTGACCATGGTGGTGTGGCTGTCGGTGCCCACCAGGGTGTCGGGATAGGCGATGGTCTTGCCGTCGGCGGCGGCGCTGGTCCACACCGTCTGCGCCAGGTATTCGACGTTGACCTGATGGCAGATGCCGGTGCCGGGCGGCACCACGCGGAAGTTGTCGAACGCGGTCTGGCCCCAGCGCAGGAAGGCGTAGCGTTCGCCGTTGCGCTCGAACTCCAGCTCCATGTTGCGGGCCATCGCCGAGGGCGAGCCGAACGCGTCCACCATCACCGAGTGGTCGATGACGAGGTCGACCGGCGAGAGCGGGTTGATCTTCTTCGGGTCGCCGCCGAGCTTGACCATCGCGTCGCGCATCGCGGCGAGATCGACGATGCCGGGCACGCCGGTGAAGTCCTGCATCAGCACGCGGGCGGGGCGGTAGGCGATCTCCTGCTCGGAGGTGCGGGTTTCGAGCCACGCGCCCATCGCCTTGATGTCGTCCACGGTGACGGTCTTGCCGTCCTCGTGGCGCAGCAGGTTCTCGAGCAGAACCTTGAGGGAGAAGGGCAGGCGCGACAGGCCCGGTACGCTCGCCTCGGCGGCGGGAATGCTGAAGTAGTCGTAGGATTGGCCCTCGACAACGAGGGTTTTACGGGTGTTCAGGGTGTCCTGGCCACACGACGTCATGGGTTCCTCCGGTTTCTTGAACGGACGGTTGGAAGGTGCGAGACAGGACGTGCGAAAACACCGGAAGGTCGGTGGTGAGTGGCGACTCCGATCGGCACGTCGGATCGACCTTAAATTTATCCTTTCCGCCCCCCGGAGCAAGAACCCGCGCGGGATTTTTTACAGTCTGCGAATGCCACTCATTCGCGTAGTCCGTCCGCCTCCGGCCCCAGATCGGCGCGCCACGGCCGCGCCCGTTCGAGGGCGTAGAGCCCCGCCGTCAGCACCGCCGCCAGCGTCAGCGCCACCGCCCAAAAGGGCAGGCCGAGGAGGGCGTCGAGGGTGAGCTTGCCCGGCCCGCCGGAAATCAGCGGCCGCAGCGCCGGTTCGGCGTAGCCGAACGCCACCGCGCCCGCCAGTCCCCCGGCGAGGGCGAACCACGCGTCGCGGTAGCCCGCGCCGATCTGCGCGAACAGGGTGCCGGGGCAGGCGCCGGCCAGCACGATGCCGATGCCGAGCAGGCTGCCGCCGACGATCTCGGCGCCCAGCTCGGTGGCCTTGGGGTGGAGCTTCACCCCCCAGAGGCCGTTGAGCGCCGCCAGCACCACCAGCCCGGTGACGACGGCGGCGAGAAACATCTTGAGCATGGTGAAGGTGCGGAACTGCATCTGTCCGAGGATCACCCCCGGCTCGAACACCCGCCCCTTTTCGAGGGCGAAGCCGAAGGCCACGCCCATGACGAGGCCGAGAACCGCCATCCGGTAGACATCCATCGTCAGACCCTCCGCATCAGCATCGCGGCGGCGATCCCGGCGGCGAACATCGCCGCCACCGCCACCATCGACGACACCGCCAGTTGCGCCAGCCCCGAGACGCCGTGCCCCGAGGTGCAGCCGTTGGCGAGCCGCGCGCCGAACAGCAAAACGAACCCGCCCGCGAACGCCATCGCCGCGCGCGGCGCGAAGCCCGAAATCCCCACCGCCCGGCGCCACACCGGCGCCACCGCGCCGCGACGGGTGCCCGAAAAGCGGGCGGAGGCGAACGCGCCGATGCCGATGCCGATCACCAGCGCCACCTGCCACCAGTTCTTGGCGCCCGCGGCGTGGGCGGCGAAGTAGGCGGTGTCCATCGCCCCGGGGTCGAACCACGCGGCGATGTGGCCGCCCAGGGTGACGAACGACGACGACGCGCCGAGGGCGGTGTTGACGAGCAGGAACGCGGGCACCTGCAACAGGCCGATGAGGATGCCCGCCGCATAGGGCGACCACGCGCGGCGGCGCAGGGCGTCGCCGCCTTGGCGCACCGGGCAGGTGGGCGCGAGACCGTGGGCGTCGGTGCGGGTTTGGGACATGCTCTCCTCCGGCGGACTTTAATATGAAATATATCTAATATTCAAGAAGCCCGCGTCAAGGCTTGCGTTTCCCGGCGCGGCGCCGCACGTGCAGGGGGGACGATGTCGGGAAGAGGGTTTCCGTGGATTTGGTGTTGACCATCCTCGCGCTGCTGGCGGCGGTGATCGCCGCGGGCGTGCTCGAAAAGGCGCTGCGCCTGCCGGTGCCGCGGCCGCTGGTGCAAATCGGCGTCGGCGCGGCGATCGGCGCGGTGGGCGGCCTCGCGGTGCCGCTCGATCCCGACGTGTTCTTCCTGCTGTTCCTGCCGCCCTTGCTGTTCCTCGACGGCTGGCGCATCCCGCGCGAGGAGGTGCTGCGCGACAAGGGGCCGATCCTCGAGCTCGCCCTCGGCCTCGTCGCCTTCACCATCGTCGGCCTCGGCTGGCTGATGCACTGGGCGCTTCCGGCGATGCCGCTGCCGGTGGCGTTCGCCCTCGCGGCGGTGCTCGCCCCCACCGACCCGCTGGCGGTGATGGCGATCGCGCGACGGGTGCGGTTCCCGCGGCGGATGATGAACATCCTCGAGGGCGAGGCCCTGCTCAACGACGCCTCGGCGCTGGTGTGCTTCCGCTTCGCCGTCGCGGCGGCGGCGAGCGGCGGCTTCCACCTCGGCGCGGCGCTGATGGAGTTCCTGTGGGTGGCGGCGCTGGGGGC
The DNA here is from genome assembly GCA_030604885.1 of Alphaproteobacteria bacterium. Lineage (GTDB taxonomy): Bacteria > Pseudomonadota > Alphaproteobacteria > Rhodospirillales > Rhodospirillaceae > Oleispirillum. The sequence continues at coordinate 10,718 of JAUVUZ010000024.1, forward strand.
GGGCATCGGCTTCGCCGCCGCCTGGGCGGCGAGCCGGGGGCGCGGCTGGCTGGCGCGCGCCTTCGCCGACGACGGGGGCATCCTCATCCTCATCAGCCTGCTGATCCCCTACGCCGCCTATCTCCTCGCCGACCGGGCGGGCGCCTCGGGGATTCTCGCGGCCGTCGCCGCCGGGCTGACCCTCAACTTCATGGACACCACCGCCCTTCCCCAGGCCCACACCCGGCTGCGCGGCACCCTGGTGTGGGACATGATCGCCTACACCGCCAACGGCGTGATCTTCGTGCTCCTGGGCGAGCAGTTGCCGGTGATCCTCGGCCGCGCCGACGCCATCGTCGCCTACGCCGGGGCCGATGGCCGGTGGTGGCTGGCGGTTTACGTGCTCGGGGTGTTCCTGGCGCTCGGGGTGCTGCGGTTCGTGTGGGTATGGGTGTCGCTGCACCTGTTCCTGTTCCGCACCCGCGAGGCGGCGCCCAAGGCGCGGCTGCGGCTGGTGGCGGCGATGGCGGTCTCCGGCGTGCGCGGCGCGGTGACCCTGGCGGCGGTGTTGAGCCTGCCGCTCCTCACCGCGACCGGCGACGCCTTCCCGGCGCGCGATCTCGCGATTTTCATCGCCATGGGGGTGATCCTGCTGTCGCTGCTGGGCGCCACGTTCCTGCTGCCGCGCCTGCTGGCGGGGTGCGAGATGCCCGCCGACGACGCCGACGAGGGCGCCGAGGACGCGGCGGTGGTGGCGGCGGCCAAGGCGGCGCTGGGCGCGGTGGAGCGCCTGCAGCACGTGCTCGCCCACGACAACCCCCGCGCCGACCGCATCATCCAGGTGGCGGGCCAGGTGATGGAAACCTACCACCGCCGCATCGCCCGGCGCGACGGCGAGCAGGTGGAGGGCGGGCGCTGGGCCGACGGCATCGAGCGCGAGATGCGCCTGGCCGCCCTGCGCGCCGAGCGCACCGAGATCATGCGCCGGGTGCGCGCCCGCGAACTCGGCAGCGCCACCGCGCGGCGGCTGATCGCCACCCTCGACCTCCTCGAAGCCCGCCACTCCGGCGACACGTAGCCTTCACCCGATTTCGGATGAAAACCCGGGGCTATCCGCTATCATGGCCGCCATGCCCGGCACGCCCTTCGCCCTTCCCCTGCCGACCCAGGCGTTTCCGCTGATCTTGCGGGACGTGGCCTGCGCGCGCGGCGAGGCGCGGGTGTTCGGCGGCCTCGACCTCGCGGTGGAGGCGGGCGGCCTGTGGCTGGTGCGCGGCGCCAACGGCGCGGGCAAGACCACCCTGCTGCGCCTGCTCGCCGGGTTGCTCAAGCCCGCGGGCGGCGCCGCCCTGTGGGGCGACGGCCGGGCGCCTCGCACGGTGCCCGAGCGCGCCGTGCTGGTGGGCCACCAGGAGGCCCTCAAGCCCGCCCTCTCGGTGGCCGAGAACCTCGGCTTCTGGGCGCGCTTCCACGGCGTGACCGAAAATCCCTGGCCCCACGCCAGCGACCCCTTCGGCGTGTGGGCGCTGGCCGACGTGCCGGTGCGCGCCCTCTCGGCGGGGCAGAAGCGCCGGGTGTCGCTCACACGCCTCGCCTTCGCCCGCGCGCCGTTGTGGCTGCTGGACGAACCCACCACCGCCCTCGACGCCGCCGGACAGCGGATCGTCTGGGAGCTGGTGGCCCTGCACCGGCGGCGCGGCGGCGCGGCGGTGGTGACCACCCACGCCAAGGGCACGGTGGACGGCGCCAACGAACTGGTGCTGGGGGAGGCGCGATGACGGTGTTCCTCGCGGTGCTGCGGCGCGACCTTCTGCTTGCCCTGCGCGACGGCGCGGGCACCTGGACGGTGCTCGGGTTCTTCGTCATCGCGGTGGCGGTGTTCCCCCTCGGCATCGGGCCGGAGCCGCAGGTGCTGGCGCGGATCGCGCCGGGCGTGCTGTGGGCGATGGCGCTGCTGGCGGCGCTGCTCTCCCTCGACACCCTGTTCGAGGGCGACTACCGCGACGGCTCGCTGGAAATTCTGCTCTCCGCCGAGCTGCTGCCCGAGCTGCTGGTGCTCGCCAAGGCGCTCGCCCACTGGCTCGCCACCGGGCTGCCTTTGGCGCTGGCGGCGCCGCTGCTCGGCGTGTTCCTGCATCTGCCGGGCGAGGCGATGCCGGTGCTGTTCGCGTCGCTGCTGCTCGGCACCCCGGTGCTGTCGCTGCTGGGGGCGGTGGGGGCGGCGCTGGCGCTGGGCGCGCGGCGGGCGACGGTGCTGCTGGCGGTGATGGTTCTGCCGCTCGCCGCGCCGGTTCTGATTTTCGGCGCCGGGGCGGTCGAATCGGCGCAAACGGGGTTGGCGGCCGCGCCGTCGCTCCTCATCTTGGGGGGCGTGGCGCTGTGCGCTTTGGCGGTGTGTCCGGTGGCGGCCGCCGCGGCGTTGCGACAGGCGGTGGAGTAGTATGGTGGCGCAGGCGCTCAAGGCAATGCACGACACCGTGTTGCGGGTGGCGCAACCGGCGCGCTTCGTCGCCCTCGCGGGGGCCTGGATCCCCTGGGTGTCCGTCGCCGCCCTCGTCTTCCTCGCCGCCGGTCTGGTGGAGGGGCTGGCGCTCTCCCCCCCCGACTACCAGCAGGGCGAAACCGTTCGCATCATGTACGTCCACGTGCCCGCCGCGTGGATGGGGCTGTTCGTCTACGCCCTGGTCGCGGGTCTCGGCGGCGTCGGCCTGGTCGGCGGCCATCCGCTCGCCTTCCACGCCGCCCGCGCGGCGGCGCCGCTGGGCGCCGCGTTCACCGCCGTCTGCCTCGTCACCGGCGCCCTGTGGGGCAAGCCGATGTGGGGCGCGTGGTGGGTGTGGGACGCGCGGCTCACCTCGATGCTGCTGCTGCTGTTCCTCTATTTCGGCCACATCGCCCTCTCCCGCGCCTTCGACGAAACCCGCCGGGGCGACAAGGCGGCGGCGGTGCTGGGGCTGGTGGGGTGCGTCAACCTGCCGGTGGTGAAGTTCTCGGTGGACTGGTGGAACACCCTGCACCAGCCCGCCAGCGTGATGAAGCTGGGCGGCCCGAGCGTCGACCCGGCGATGCTGTGGCCGCTGCTGCTGATGGCCGGGGCGTTCAAGCTCGGGTTCTTCGCCCTGTGGCTCGCCCGCACCCGCACCGAGGTGGTCGAGGCGCGGCTGCGCGCCGCTGCCGGTCGCCTGCGGGCGGAGGGAGGTGCGCGATGAGCTTCGACGGACCCTACACCGCCTACGTCCTCGGCGCCTACGCCGCCGCGCTGCTGGCCCTCGCCCTGGCGGCGCTCGCCGCGTGGCGCGACTGGCGCCGGGTGCGCGCGGCGTGGAGCCGCCTCGAAGGGGGGCGGCCCCGGTGACGCGCAGGCGGCAACGTTTCATCCTCCTCGGCGTCGGCATGGTGGCGGTGGCCTTGGCCGCCGGGCTGGTGCTTTCGGCCCTCGGCGACAGCCTGACGTTCTTCTACGGCCCCTCGCAACTGATCGCCCGCGCCGACGCCGCCAGCCAGCGGGTGCGCCTGGGCGGCCTGGTGGTGCCCGGCTCGGTGAGCCGCGAGGGCGCGGTGGTGCGCTTCGAGGTGACCGACGGCGCGGCGAGCATGGGGGTGCGCTTCGCCGGGGTGCTGCCCGACCTGTTCCGCGAGGGCCAGGGGGTGGTGGCCGAGGGGCGGATGACGCCCGAAGGCGGCTTCGTCGCCGAGACCGTGCTCGCCAAGCACGACGAAAAATACATGCCCCCCGACGTCGCCAAGGTTCTGCGCGAGAACGGCGAGTGGCGGCCCGCGCAATGATCGTCGAGGCGGGCCTGTTCGCGGTGATCCTCGCGGGCGTCCTGGCGGCGCTCCAGGCGCTCGCCCTGCCCGCGGCGCGGCTTGCCGGGCGGCCCGCGCTCGCCGGGCTGATCCCCGCCGCCGCCGCCGCCCAGGCGCTGGCGATGCTGGCGGCGATGGCGGCGCTGGTCTACGCCTTCGTGGTCTCGGATTTCTCGGTGCGGGTGGTGTTCGAGAACTCGCACACCGCCAAGCCGATGCTCTACAAGGTGTCCGCCGCCTGGGGCCACCACGAGGGATCGCTGCTGCTGTGGGCGGCGCTGCTGTCGCTGTTCGGCGGCCTCACCGCGTTCTGGCGCCAGGGCCTGCCCGCGGCGATGCGGCTGCGGGTGCTGGCGGTGCAGGGGCTGCTGAGCTTCGGCGTGCTCGCCTACGTCGTCCTCACCTCCAACCCGTTCGACCGCCTGCTGCCCGCGCCGTTCGAGGGCCGGGGCCTCAACCCGCTGCTCCAGGACCCGGGCCTCGCCTTCCATCCGCCGCTGCTCTACGTCGGCTCGGTCGGCGTGTCGGTGGCGTTCGCCTTCGCCATCGCGGCGCTGTGGCGGGGCGAGCTGGGGCCGGGCTGGGCGCGGGCGGTGCGGTTCTGGACCCTGGTGGCGTGGGTGTTCCTCACCGCCGGGATCGCCCTCGGCTCCGCCTGGGCCTATGCGGAGCTGGGCTGGGGCGGCTGGTGGTTCTGGGACCCGGTGGAGAACTCGGCGCTGATGCCCTGGCTCACCGCCACCGCGCTGATCCACGCGGTGCGCGGCGTCGAGCGCAAGGGCGGCGTCGAGGGCTGGGTGGTGCTGCTGGCGATCCTCGGCTTCGGCTTTTCGCTGCTCGGGATGTTCCTGGTGCGCTCGGGCGTGCTCACCTCGGTCCACGCCTTCGCCGCCGATCCGTTGCGCGGGCTGTTCATCCTCGGCCTGTTCGCGGCGATCGAGGGCGGCGCGCTGGTGCTCTACGCGCTGCGCGGCCACCGCCTGCGCAGCCACGTGGCGTTCGCGCCGGTGTCGCGCGACGGCGCCCTGCTGCTCAACACCGTGCTGCTGCTGGTGGCCACCGGCGTGGTGCTGTTCGGCACCGTCTATCCGCTGCTGGCGGAATCCTTGGGCCTCGGGCGGATTTCCGTGGGCGCGCCGTTCTTCGACGCCACGGTGATGCCGCTGATGGTGCCGGTGGTGGTGCTGATGACCTTCGGTCCGATGATGAAGGCCGGGCGCGACGACCTCAGACGCCTGGCGCCGCGCCTCGGGTGGATCGCCCTGGCGGCGCTGGCGGGCGGCGCGGTGGGGATGATCTGGACCTGGAAGGCGGCGGTGGGCTTCGGCCTCGCGGCGGCGGTGGCGGCGGGGGTGGCGCTGGCGGTGGGGCGCAGGCGACCGACCCGGCGCGGCCTCGGCATGGCGATCGCACACCTCGGTTTCGCGGTGGCGCTGGCGGGCATCACCGGCGGCAGCCAGCTCGCCGCCGAGGCGATCGCGCGGCTGCCGGTGGGCGGCTCGGTGCACGCGGGCGGGCGGGATTTCACCCTCGCCGAGGTGCGCGAGGTGCCCGGCCCCAACTACATCGCCACCCGCGCCCGGGTGACCGCGCCGGGGATCGACCTGACGCCCGAGATCCGCGCCTACGAAACCCCGCCGCAGACCACCACCGAGGCGGCGGTGCGCTCCACCCTGCTGGGCGACACCTACGCGGTGATCGGCGATCCCACGCCCGAGGGCACGGTGGTGCGGGTGTTCCTGAAACCGTTGCTGCCGTGGCTGTGGGCGGGCGCGGCGATGATGTCGCTGGGCGGCGGCCTCGCGCTCACCGCGCGGATGTCGCCCTCGCGCCGCCGGAGGGAGGAGTGATGCGCCGCTGGCGTCTGTGGCTGCCGCTCGCCGCGTTCGCGGCGCTGCTCGCCGTGGTCGGGTTCCGCGTCGGCAAGCCGGAGGCGCCGCTGCCCTCGCCCCTGGTGGGCAAGCCGCTGCCCGCGTTCTCGCTGCCGCTGCTGGAGGGCGAGGGGCGGCTGAACAGTGCCGATTTCGCGGGCCGCGCGGTGCTGGTGAACGTGTTCGGCTCGTGGTGCGTCGCCTGCGTCGAGGAGCACCCGGTGCTGCTGGAAGCGGCACGCAGCGCCGAAATCGTCGGCATCGCCTGGCGCGACAAGCCCGAGGACACCCGCGCCTGGCTCGCCAAGCGCGGCAACCCCTACCGCGCCGTGGGGGTGGACGCGGACAGTCGCGCGGTGCTCGACCTCGGCGTCACCGGCGCGCCGGAAACCTTCGTCGTCGGCCCCGACGGCCGGGTCGCGTTCAAGCTCACCGGGGTGATGACGCCCGAGATCTGGCGCGACCGCATCCGGCCGCTGCTGGAGAGCCTGAAATGATCCGCGCGGCGCTGCTCGCCCTCGCCCTGGCGTTCGCCGCCGCCCCGGCGCTGGCGTTCGACCCGGCGGAAAGCCTGGCCGACCCGGTGCTCGAAACCCGCGCCCGGTCGATCGGCGAGGGTTTGCGCTGCGTCGTCTGCCAGAACCAGTCGATCGAGGAATCCAACGCCGACCTCGCCCGGGCGATGCGCGGGCTGGTGCGCGAGCGCCTGGCGGCCGGGGATTCGGACGGCGAGGTGATCGCCGCCCTCGAAGCCCGCTACGGCGATTTCATCCGCCTGATGCCGCCGCTCAAGGCCGCGACGCTGCTGCTGTGGGCGGCGCCCGCGCTGTTGCTGGCGGCGGGGGTGGCGGCGTGGCGCCGGTCCTTCCGCATCCGCGCCGCCGTGGCAGAAGGGGCGGCGCCCGCGGTGGCCGATGCCGACGAACCGCGCCCGGGCGCGGGGCTGCTGGCGGGCGGCGCGGCGCTGGCGGCGGTGCTGGCGGCGCTCGCCTACGTCTCGCTCGGCCACCCGGGGGTGCCCGACCAGCCGATCCGCCCGCGCCTCGCCGAGCGCCTCGGCGTGTCGGAGGCGGCGATCGCGGACATGCAGGCGATGACCGCCGAGATCGAGGCGCGCCTGCAAACCCACCCGGACGACGCGCGCGGCTGGCTGATGCTCGGCCGCGCCGACCGCTACCTCGGCCGCCACGCCGAGGCCGCCGCCGCCCTGCGCCGCGCCCTGACGCTGGGCGAGGCGGACGCGGATATCCTCGCCGACCTGGGCGAGAGCCTGGCGATCCGCGACCGGCGCGTCGGCGACGAGGCGGAGGCGGCGTTCCGCGCCGCCCTCGAGATCGACCCGGCGGCGCCGCGTGCGGTCTTCTACCTCGGCGTCGCCCGCGCCGAGGCGGGCGACCTCGCCGCCGCCGCCGCCCTGTGGCGGGAAGGCGCGGCGCTGCAACCGCCGGACTCGCCCTGGCGGCGGCGGCTCGTCGGCCACGCCGAGCGGGCCGAGGCGGCGCTCTCCAAACCTTGATCTTTGGCGCGGTCGTTGCATCTCTGTGTGCGGGCGGTCGCGCTGGACCGGCGCAATTTCGGAGACGGCATCATGGCTCTCGGCAACACCAAGGACTCCTACGGCTGCGTCGCGCGCGGCATCCACTGGCTGGCGGTGCTCCTGCTGATCGCGTCGTTCGCGTTGGTATGGGGCGGCCTCACCGGCTACCACAAGTCGGTGGGGGTGGCGATTCTCGGCGTCGCGGCGCTGCGCCTCGTGTGGTCGGTGGTGCAGCCCGCGCCCGCCTCCCTCGGCAACCTGCCGCGCTGGCAGCACGTCGCCGCCAAGGCGACCCACGGGCTGCTGCTGTTGTGGCTGCTGACGATGCCGATCTCGGGCTGGGCGATGTCGTCGGCGGCGGGGCGGCCCACCTCGTTCTTCGGCCTGTTCACCCTGCCGATGCTGACCGGGCCGGACCGCGCCCTGGCGGGGCAGATCCGGGGCTACCACGAACTCGTCGCCTACCTCGGCCTGGCGCTGATCGCGGTCCACGTCGCCGCCGCGCTGTGGCACCACTTCGTGGTCAAGGACGCGACCCTGACGCGGATGCTGCCCTGCCGCCTCGCGGGCGGCGGCTGCGCCGACAAGCCCGGCGGCTGCGGCTGCCGCCGCTAACCCGCTCCGGCGCGGTTGCGAGGCAGTCGCGCCGCGCCGGGCGCAAATTCCCGAACCCCTTCCGTCGCTTCCCGAATCCGACCGGATCGCGTGCCCCGACCCGATTCGTCGGGGCGGTGCGATTCGCCGCAGTGTGACGCAAAACACACAACTTTTGATTTTATCAAAAATCGAAAATAATTCGATGGGTTGTTCAATGGGTTAGCGCACCCAACGTACGCGTGCATGCTTGGGCGCGATTTTCGCCATTGAGGTTGTGCCGGAACCCCATAACATGGACTGCGGAGCCCGGGAGAGGCATCGAACAGAACAATCAAAAAAATGAGACGCGGAGGACTTGCCGTGGTCGGTTTTACGAACTTGAAGATCGGAACCAAAGTCTCTCTCGGGTTCACCGCCCTGATTGCCTTGATTTTCGTGGTGTCGGCCACCGCCTACTACAACGGCCGCACCTTCGAACGGGTGATGGGGGATTCCCAGAGGGTCTACGCCAACGGCACCCGCGCCCAAACCCTCGCCCGAACGCTGACGGAGATCGAGGGCCTTCAGGCGGTGTTCGTCGTCGATTCCGCCGGGATCGACTCCGGCAGGATTTTCGACCGCCTCGACGGGCTGCGGCGCGACGCGGCGGTGGTGCGCGACAATACCCTCGATCCGGAGCGCCGCGCCCTGCTGGAGCAGGCGCTCGCCTCCGTGGAGGCTTACCGCGCCGAGTTCGAGAAGCTCGTCGCCCTCGAGGCCGACCGCGCCAACGAGCAGGCCAACGGCATCGGCCGCATCGGGCCGCAGTTGCGTACGTCGCTGATCGAGGCGATGGAGCGCACCGCCCAGCTCCGCGCCTTCGAGGCGTCGGCGGCGACCGGCGGCGCGCTCGAGGCGCTGATGAGCACCCGCCTGGAGGTGGCGCTCTATCTGCGCAACCCGGACCCGGCGCTGGTGACGACGATGCGGGCCTCGATGGCGCGGCTGATGGAGCGCGTCGGCCCCCTCGCCGAACTGATGCCCACCCCCGAGTTGCGCGACCGCACCCGCGGCATCGTCGCCCAGGCGGAGGGCTACCAGGCGTCGTTCGACCGCTTCGTCGACCTGCGCAGCCGCATCAAGACCCTCGCCGAGGGGCCGCTCGCCACCCAGTCGCGCGCCTTCCGTCAGCGGCTGACGGCGGTGGGCGAGAGCCAGGCGGCCTACCTCACCTCCTCGCTCGCCGCCGGCAGCGCCGACATCGCGCGCGGCGAGGCGGTGATGATCGCCCTGACCCTGGCCGCCCTGGTGGCGGGCGTGGCCGCCGCCTTCGCCATCGGTCGCGGCATCGCGGTGCCGGTGCGGCGGATGACCGGCGCGATGAACGATCTCTCCCGCGGCAAGCTGGAGACCGAGGTGCCCGCGCGCGGCCGCACCGACGAAATCGGCGAGATGGCCGAGGCGGTGCAGGTGTTCAAGGAGAACGCCCTGCGGGTGCGGGAGCTGGAGCGCCAGAGCGAGGCGGCGAAGCGTCAGGCCGAGGCCGACCGCCGCGCCGCGATGAACCAACTCGCCGACGAGTTCCAGTCGAGCGTGGGCGGGGTGATCGAGCGCGTCGCCGCGGCGGTGGCGGAGTTGCAGTCCGCCTCGGGCCAGATGGCGAGCACCGCCGCCGAAACCAGCGCCCAGGCCACCACCGTGGCCGCCGCCGCCGAGGAGGCCTCGGCCAACGTGCAGACGGTGGCCAGCGCCACCGAGGAACTGGCCGCCTCGATCAACGAGATCGGCAAGCAGGTGGCCCATTCGGCCAACGTCGCCGAGCAGGCCAACCGCCAGGCCGACATCGCCGGATCGGCGATCAAGAGCCTCGCCGACAACGCCAACCGCATCGGCGAGGTGATCGACATGATCACCGACATCGCCAGCCAGACCAACCTGCTGGCGCTCAACGCCACGATCGAGGCGGCGCGCGCCGGGGAGATGGGCAAGGGCTTCGCGGTGGTGGCCGGGGAGGTCAAGCACCTCGCCAACCAGACCGCCAAGGCCACCGAGGAGATCGCCGGGCAGATCGCCGCGGTCCAGGGCGGCACCGGCGCCGTGGTGCGCGCGGTGGAGAGCATCAATTCGGTGATCGGCGAACTCGGCCAGGTGGCTTCGGCGGTCGCCTCGGCGGTGCAGGAGCAGACCGCCGCCACCGCCGAAATCGCCCGCAACATCGAGCAGGCCGCCGCGGGCACCCACGAGGTCACCGCCAACATCCAGTCGGTGGAGGCCGCCGCCCAGGAGACCGGCTCCGCCGCCGCGCAGATCAACGCCTCCGCCACCGAGCTTTCGCGCCAGGCCGAATATCTGCGCGCCGAGGTGACGCGGTTCCTCGATCAGGTGCGCGCCGACGGCGCCGACAGCGCCGAGCGCCAACTGATGGTGTGGCGGGACGAACTCGAAACCGGCGTCGCTGCGGTGGACGACGACCATCGGCGGCTGATCGACCTGATGAACCGCAGCTTCTCGGTGATGGCGTCGGGCCGGGGCGTGGTGGACGCGCAATCCCTGCTCGACGAGATGGCGGACCTGATGGAAAGCCACTTCGCCGCCGAGGAAGGACTGATGATGAAAAGCGCCTATCCGCAGGCCGCCGCGCACCAGCGCATGCACGGCGAAATGCGGGCGCACCTCGAAAACCTCCGCCGCTCCGCGGCGCGCGACGACGCGCCCGGCGTGCAGGAGGTTCTGCAACATCTGGCCGCTTACCTGCGGAGCCACATGATGGAGGCCGATCTGGCAATGGCCGAGCATGTGACTCGACGCGGCCGGGTGGCGCGGGTGGCCTGATCAGCCCCCGCCAACATCCCGGGGCGGGGGTTCCCCCTACACCCCCCGCCGAGACCCGAGACCGACCCCCAGACGAATCGGGCACGGGATCACTGAGCGTACCGAGCAAGCACTGGTAGCGTACCGTTCGCGTTTCTCCGACTGGCGTTTGGTTCCCCGGCTTCCGCAACGGAAGCCGGGGTTTTTTTCAGTCCGCCAGCGCCGCCGCGAGGGCGTCGATTTCGCTTTCCGCGAACACCTTCACGCCGTGGGCCGCCAGCAGCGCGGCGGTCACCCCCATGCCCGGGCGCAGCGCGCCGTCGAAGCGCCCGGCGTAGACGCTGCGGGTGCCGCAGCTCGGGCTGCGGTCGGTGAGCAGGGCGAAGCCGCAGCCGTGCGCCCGCGCGGCGGCGAGGGCGAGGCGGGCGGCGGCGCGGAAGGCGTCGGTGCGGTCTTCCCCGGCGCGGTCGCGCACCCGGCCGTGGCCCGCCAGCACCGTGGCGGCGTCGTCGCCGGGGGCGATTTCGGCGGCGGCGCGCGGCGTCGGCAGCCCGGCGGCGCATTCGGGGCAGAACGGCACCAGCCGCCCCTCGGCGGACCAGCGCGCCAGCGCGGGGTGGCGGAGCGGCTTGGCGTTTCCGTCGTAGCGCACCGGCTGGCCGAGCAGGCAGGCGCTCACCAGGATGCGCCGCATCAGCGGGTGCGGGCCTTGAGCTGGTGCAGGGTCTCGCGGGCGAACTCCCGCTCGTCGTCGCCCATCGGGATCAGGCCGGAGCGGAACAGCCGCCCCTCGGGGCCGATCATCCCTTCCGCCAGGAACCGCTCGACGAACTCCATCACCCCCGGAACGCGGCCGACGTGGGCGACCTTGACGTAAAGATAGAGGGGCCGGGAGAGGGGGTAGCTGCCGTCCTCCAGGGTGTCGTCGGAGGGCGCGACGCCCTCCACCGGCAGGCCCTGGAGGCGGTGGACGTGGCGCTTCAGCGCGCCGTAGCCGATGATTCCGGCGGCCTGCGGGTCGTCGAGCAGGCGGCGCACCACCATCTCGTCGTCCTCGCCCGCGTCGACGTAGGCGCCGTCTTCCCGCACGTGGCCGCAGACGTCCTGCACCAGGGCGTCGGGCGCGGCCACCGGCAGGTCCTCGCAGCCCGGGTTCATCACCAGGTGTACGAACACGTCGCGGGTGCCCGAGGTGAGCGGCGGGCCGTAGACGCGAATCGGCGTCGGCGGCAGGCCGGGGGCGATGTCGGCCCAGCGGCGGTAGGGGTTGGCCTCCACGCCCTGGGCGGTCTTCACCGAGCGCGCCACCGCCCGCCACAGGGTGGCGCGGGTGACCGCGAAGCGCGGCGCCGCCAGGCTGCGGGCGAGCACGATGCCGTCGTAGCCGACCTTGAACTCGGCGACGTCGGACACGCTGTTGGAGAGGCAGTGTTCCTCCTCCAGCGGGGTGATGCGGCGGGAGGCGGCGACGATGTCGGGCGAATTGAGGCCCACGTCGGCGCAGAAGATCTTGAAGCCGCCGACGGTGCCGGTGGCCTCGATCACCGGGCCGCGGAAGCGGGTGTCGCGGGCGAAGTCCTCGGCGGCCTCGGCGAGGAAGTCGTACATCGTCGAGCTGCCGACGATGCGCAGGGTCTCGCGGTCGGCGGCGCGGGCGGGGGCCGCCAGGGCGGCGGCGAGGCAAAGGGCGGCGAGAATCGGGCGAGGCAGGCGCATCGGCGGCATCCGGTCAGGACGCGAGCGGAATCGCCGCCCGCAACCCGAGAAAGATACCGGCTGCCAACAGCGCCGACAACGGCACCGTGACCAGCCACGCGGCGACGATGGTCTGCAAATGGCGGCGGCGCACCAGGCGGCGCTTTTTCGCCTTGCGCCGCTTCGGCCGCAGCGGCACCGGCCCGGTGGGCGGCGCCAGCGAGGTTTCGCCGAGCGGCAGGTGGTAGTCGGAGCGCATGGTGCTGCGCCGCGGCAGCGCCCGGGGGCGCAGGTTGACCCAGTATTCGCGCAGGAAGCCGACGCCGAACACCCCGCCCACCGCGATGTGGGTGGAGCTGACCGGCAGCCCCAGGGCCGAGGCCACCAGCACCGTCACCGCCGCCGACAGGGCGACGCAGAAGGCGCGGGTCTGGTCGAGCTTGGTGATCTTCTCGCCCACCGTGCGGATCAGCTTCGGCCCGAACAGCACGAGGCCGAAGGAGATGCCCATGGCGCCCACCACCAGCACCCACCAGGGCAGCGTCACCTGGGTGGCGACGCCGTTGCCCGCCGCGGCGTGGACGATCGCGGCGAGCGGCCCCACGGCGTTGGCGACGTCGTTGGCGCCGTGGGCGAACGACAGCAGCGCGGCGGAGGCGATCAGCGGCAGGGTGAACATCGAGCTGACCGCCTTGCGGCGGTTTTCGAGGAATGCCGATTGCCGCGCGATCGCCGGTTTCATCACCAGCTGCGTCGCCACCCCGGCGGCGAGGCCGAGGCCGAGGGTGACCGCCAGCGGCGGCCGCCAGACGTGCGCCAGCCCCTTGAGCACGAGGTAGATGGTGAAGCACGCCGCCAGCACCGCGATCAGCGGCGGAATCCAGCGCCGCGCCGCGCCGATGCGGTCGCGCTGGTAGAGAATCGCCACCTTGATGAAGGCGAGGAAGGCGCAGGCGACGAGGCCGCCGAGAATCGGCGAGATCACCCACGACGCGGCGATCGAACGCATGGTGTCCCAGGCGATGGCGTCGGGTCCGGCGGCGACCATGCCCGCGCCCACCACGCCGCCGACCACCGCGTGGGTGGTGGAAACCGGCGCGCCGATCCAGGTGGCGACGTTGACCCACACCGCCGCCGCCAGCAGCGACGCCATCATCGCGAGAATGAAGGTGTCGGCGTCGCCGACGCGCTCCGGATCGACGATGCCCTTGGAGATCGTCGAGACCACGTCGCCGCCCGCGACGATCGCGCCCGCCGCCTCGCAGCTGGCGGCGATGGCGAGGGCCCCCACCATCGACAGCGCCCGCGAACCGACCGCCGGGCCGACGTTGTTGGCGACGTCGTTGGCGCCGATGTTGAGCGCCATGTAGGCGCCGATCACCCCCGCCACCACCACGAACCAGTAGGACTCGCCCTGGCCGCCGAGGGTGAGGGTGAAGACCAGCACCCCGATCAGGAACAGGCCGCCGATGCCCACTCCGGTCTTGAATCCGCCGAGCTGGCGGGTCGCCTTTTCGATCTGGGAAAGGCGCTTGAGATCCTTGTCGAGAGCGTGACTGGCCACCGGTACCCCGCGTCGCGCCGCCCGGGGCACGGGCGGCGACTGTCATCGAACTGTCGCGGAACCGTCATACTGAGTTTGCCCGGGCCTGTCATCCGCGAATGTCCGGGGGGGTGTCACTCCGCCGCGCGACCGCCCTCGTAGGCCGCGAGCGAGGCGGCGAACAGCACTTCGGGCGGGCGCACGCCGTGCAGCCACAAAACCCTCTGGATCGGCGGCGCGGCGCCGGTAATCACCAGTTGGGTGCCGGAACGCATCGCGTTCTTGGCGGCGGCGGCGATGGTGTTGGCGCCGGTCGAATCGAGATAGGGGACGTTGGCGAGGTCGAGGACGAAGGTGCGCGGCGGATCGGTGATCAGCGTCATCGCCGATTCGACGGTGGAGGCGGCGCCGAAGAAGAACGCGCCGGAGACGCGGTAGATCAGCGTGTCCACCGACTGGTGCTGGGTGTAGGGCACGCGCTCTTCCGGCGGGCCGTCGGCGCGGTCGCGGGCGATCAGCGGAATCCGGCGCTCGACGCTCAGGGTCTCGGCGATGCGCACCACGAACAGCAGGGTGCCGAGGGCGAAGCCGACGACGATGCCCTCGGTGAGGCCGCGGAAGATGGTGAGGAAGAACGTGGAGAGCAGCACCACCGCGTCGCCGCGCGAGCGCAGCAGGGTGGCGAAGGCGGCGTGCTCGGTCATGTTCCACGCCACGGTGGCGAGCACCCCGGCGAGGGCGGCGAGGGGGATGAAGCTCGCCAGCGGCGCCGCGAGCATCAGGAACGCCAGCAGGAACAGCGCGTGCAGCATGCCCGCGATCGGGCCGTGCGCCCCGGCGCGGACGTTGGTGGCGGTGCGCGCGATGGTGCCGGTGACGCAGAAGCCGCCGAACAGCGCCGCGCCGATGTTGGCGACGCCCTGGGCCACCAGCTCGCAGTTGGAGCGGTGCTTGCGGCCGCTCATGCCGTCGGCGACGACGGCGGAGAGCAGCGATTCGATGGCGCCCAGCAGCGCGAACGCGACCGCGTTGGGCAGCAGCGTCTCCAGGCGCTCGAGGGTGATCTCGGGCACGCGCGGCGCGGGCAGCATCCCGCTCAGCTCGCCGAAGCGGGAGCCGATGGTCTCCACCGGCAGTTCGAACACGTGGGCGCCCACGGTGGCGGCGCCCACCGCGATCAGCATGCCCGGCATCCGCGGCATCGCGTGCTTGAGGCCGACGATCACCGAGATCGTGGCGAGGGCGAGGGCGAGGGCGGGCAGGGTGACGGTGTCGAGGCTGGCGACGATCGCGCGGATCTTGGGGATGATCGGCCCCGGCTCGGGGCCGTCCAGGGTCAGCCCGAGGATTTCCTTGAGCTGGCTGGTGAAGATGATCACCGCGATGCCCGCGGTGAACCCCACGGTGACCGGATGCGGGATGAACTTGATGAAGGTGCCGAGCCGCAGCAAGCCGATGGCGGTGAGGATCACGCCGGACATCATCGTTGCGAGGATCAGGCCGTCGAGGCCGTGGGCCGCCACCGTGCCCGCCACCAGGACGATGAACGCCCCCGCCGGGCCGCCGATCTGGAAGCGGCTGCCGCCCAAGGCGGAGACCAGGAAGCCGCCGACGATGGCGGTGAACAGGCCCCGGTCCGGCGACACCCCGGAGGCGATCGCGATCGCCATCGACAGGGGCAGGGCGACGATCGCCACGGTCAGGCCCGCCACCGCGTCGGATTGCAGATTCCGGCGGGTGTAGCCTTCGCGGAAAATCGTGACCAGCTTGGGGGTGAACAGTTCGGCGAACGTGGGTGCGGCTGGGTGAGATGGCGTCATGGCAAAACGGTAAATGGAGCCGATGCGCGGATTCCCGAACCGGCGCGCTCGATCGTGAACTCCAATGAAGACGCCGCTCATAGCATACATGGGGGTGCGCCGTCCCGGGAAAAAGGGGCGGCCCGCCGGGCGACCGAGCCTTGACGCGGCCCGATCGACCCGCGACATTCGGAGATAGCGCGCGGAAAGCGCGTCACGGGCGCCGCATCGGGCGGGCCCGGAACCGTCCGGCCTTCGCCGCGGTCCGCGCCATCGGGCGGAGCCGCGCCCCGGGGGTCGGCAGTCGGAGATCACCCCATGGCCCGCGTTTCAGGCACCTTCAACAGCCCGCTGCTGCTCGGTTTCGACCACTTCGAGCGGATGCTCGACCGGATTTCCAAAACCTCGGCGGAAGGCTATCCCCCCTACAACATCGAGCAGGTGGCCGAGGACGGCCTGCGCATCACCCTGGCGGTGGCGGGCTTCTCGGAGGCCGATCTCTCGGTGACGGTGGAAGCCAACCAGCTCACCGTCTCCGGCCGCATCGCGGGCGACGAAAGCGAGCGCGTGTTCCTGCATCGCGGCATCGCGGCGCGGCAGTTCCAGCGCAGCTTCGTGCTGGCGGAGGGCATCGAGGTGACCGGCGCCGCGCTCGATCGCGGCCTGCTCCACATCGACCTGCGCCGCCCGCCGCCGGAAACCCAGGTGCGCCAGATCAAGATCGGCAAGGGCGCGCCCAAGCCCGCGGCGATGACCATCGACGCCAAGACCGAGGACTGAGGCGCCCCCGAACGCACGAAAACGGCCGGGGGATCTCCGGCCGTTTTCCAATGTGCGCGGGCGGGTTCAGGCGGCGCGGGAGCGCTCGGAATCCAGCAGCAGCGCGTAGAGGGCGTCGGCCTCGGTGGCGCCGCGCAGCTTTTCGCAGATCCCCTTATCGCGCAAAAGGCGCGAAACCCGCGCCAGCGCCTTCAAGTGGTCGGCTCCCGCCCCTTCGGGCGCGATCAGAAGACAGATCAGGTCCACCGGGTGGTCGTCGATGGAATCGAAATCCACCGGGTGCTCGATCCGCGCGAAAATTCCGAACAGGCGGTCGATGCCGGTGAGCTTGGCATGCGGAATCGCGATGCCGTTGCCGACGCCGGTGGACCCCAGGCGTTCGCGCTCGAGCAGGCCTTCGAGAATCGCGCCTTCCTTGAGGCCGGTGATTTCGGCGGCCTTCTGGGCGAGCAGTTGCAGCGCCTGTTTCTTGCTGTTCGCCTTGAGGGCGGGGATCACAGCGTTGGGTGCGATCAACTCTGAAAGGGTCATCGTTATCCTCGATCCATCCACGCGATCCGGCGTTGCCGGGAGACGCTTTTCGCGCCCTTTGTCGTTGCGGTTGGAGCCGCGTCCATGCGGACGCGGCTCCCGGCCATGCCGGAGGCGCCCCTATCGGGCGCCCGTCGTTGCGCGTGGCGGTTCAGCCTTTACCGTTGTGGGCCTCGGGGTCAATCCAGCCGATGTTCCCGTCCTGCCGACGGTACACCATGTTGAGGCGGCCGTGGGAACTGTTCCGAAACAGAATGGCGTTTGCGTCGGAAAGGTCAAGCCGCATTACGGCGCCCGACACCGAGCATTCCGGAATGTCGGTGGCCATCTCGGCGATCACCACCGGACCCTCCTCCTCGGCGGGGAGTTCGGCGTCCTCCGGCTCGGGGCGAATGATGAATTGCTGCGCGAGGATGCTGTCGTCGGGCTTCGGCTTCGGGTGGTTGGTCAGGCGGCGCTTGTAGCGGCGCAACTGCTTCGCGATCTTCTCGCACGCGCCGTCGAGGGCGGCGTAGGGATCGGGGGCGCCGGCCGCCGACTGGAGGGTGATGCCGCGAATCGGATGCACCGAAATGTCCGCCTTCACCAGGTGGGCGTCCTTCGAGATGATCACGGCGGCGTCGATGGCGCGGTCGAAATACTTGCCGACGAGCTGGGACAGGGTGGATTCCGCATGACCCCGGAAGGCGTCCCCGAGATCGATCTGCTTGCCTTTAACCAGAATTTCCATGGCGTGCATCCTACCTGACTGCGGCGCTTCCGGCCCCGCTCGTGTCGCGAGCCGCGGCGCGCCGGATGGACCGTCGTTCATGCGCCGGAAACCGCCGTCCGTGGGCGGAGCCGCGGGAAGCTAAAGAGGTCTCCGGGCTTCGTCAAGGATGTCCTCGTGCGTTGTTGTCCCCATGCCTTGGATATGGGCACGGCGGCGGCGGATGTCTCGGGTCGGCAAGGAAAAATCGGCCGTCCGGGGGTGGAATCACGCCAGCCGGAGTTTCTTCTCGCGGCGCCGCTGGGAAGAGGGGGCGATCTTCATCGCCTCGCGATATTTCGCCACCGTGCGGCGGGCGATGTCGATGCCGTCGGCCTGGAGAATCTCGGCGATGCGGTCGTCGGAGAGCACCGCCTCGGCGGTTTCCGCCTCGATCAGCGAGCGGATCTTGTGGCGCACCGCCTCCGCCGAGTGGGCGGCGCCGCCCTCGGTGGAGCCGAGCGCCTGGGTGAAGAAGAACTTGAGTTCGTACACGCCGCGCGGCGAGGAGAGGTATTTGTTGGTGGTGACGCGGCTGACGGTGCTCTCGTGCATCCCGATCGCCTCGGCGATGTCGCGCAGGATCAAGGGCTTGAGCGCGGTGATGCCGTGGCTGAAAAAGCCCGACTGCTGGCGCACGATCTCGCTCGCCACCTTGAGGATGGTGGTGGCGCGCTGGTGCAGCGACTTCACCAGCCAGTTGGCGGACTGGAACTGCTCGTTGAGGAAGGTCTTGGTCTCGCGGTCCGCCTTGGCGCCCACCTCGACGTAGTAGCGGTTGGCCACCAGTACCCGCGGCAGGGTGTCGGTGTTGAGTTCGATCACCCAGCCCCCGGCGGTGTCGGGGCGCATCAGGATGTCCGGCTCCACCGGCTGCTCGCGCACCGGCTCGAAGCTGGCGGCGGGCTTGGGGTCGAGGGCGCGGATCTCGAGGATCATCTCGGCGATGTCCTCGTCGTCCACGCCGCACACCTTCTTCAGCCGCGCGAGGTCGCGCTTCGCCAGCAGGTCGAGGTTGTCGAGCAGCGCCTGCATCGCCGGGTCGAGGCGGTTGCGGTCGGCGAGCTGGAGCGCCAGGCACTCCTTCAGCGAGCGCGCGAACACCCCCACCGGGTCGAACCCCTGCACCAGGGCCAGCACCCGCTCCACCTCCGCCACCGCGCAGCCGAGGGCGGCGGCCACCGCCGAAAGCGGCTGGCTGAGGTAGCCCGCGTCGTCGAGGGTGTCGATGAGGTAGGAGCCGATCATCCGCGTCGCCGGATCGGCGCACGAGAGGCCCAACTGGGTGGTGAGGTGCTGGCGCAGGCTGACGGTCTCGCCGACGGTCTGTTCGAGGACGTTGCCCTCGCCGTCGTAGGCGCCGTTGCCGTAGCGGCCGAGGTTGTCGCCGGGGCCGAAGCTCTCGCCCGCGCCGCCGCCGGTTTCGGCGTGGGTGTCGTTGGTGAAGGTGTTGTCGACCTCGACGTCGAGGGGGTGGTCGTCGCCGCCGGTGCTGTCGAGCAGCGGCGCCTCGGCGGCGGCCGCCGCCGGTTCGGGCGCGGCCTCGGGCGCCTCGGGGCGGTCGTCCTCGCGCTCCAGCAGGGGGTTGCGCTCCAACTCCTGCTCGACGAAGGCGGAAAGCTCCACGTTCGACATCTGCAACAGCTTGATCGCCTGCTGCAGTTGCGGCGTCATCACCAGCGATTGGGACTGCCGCAGCTCGAGCCGGGGGGAGATCGCCATGCGCCGCTCCCCCTACAAGGTGAAGCGATCGCCGAGATAGACGCGCCGCACTCCCTCGTGCGCCACGATCTCGGCGGGCGGGCCTTCCATCATCACCGTGCCGTCGTAGAGGATGTAGGCGCGGTCGATGATGTCGAGGGTCTCGCGCACGTTGTGATCGGTGATGAGAACGCCGATGCCCCGGTCCTTGAGGTGCGCCACGAGGTTGCGGATTTCCGCCACCGCGATCGGGTCGATGCCCGCCAGCGGCTCGTCGAGCAGAATGAAGCTCGGGCGCGAGGCGAGGGCGCGGGCGATCTCGACGCGGCGGCGCTCGCCGCCCGAGAGCGACATCGCCGAGGCGCGCCGCAGGTGGGTGACCGAGAACTCGGCGAGCAGCGCCTCGAGCTGGGCGGCGCGGGCGTCGGCGTCGGGTTCGACGATTTCCAGCACCGCGTTGATGTTGTCCTCGACTGTCATGCCGCGAAAGATCGAGGCCTCCTGCGGCAGGTAGCCGATGCCGAGGCGGGCGCGGCGGTACATCGGCAGCGGCGTGATCGCCAGGCCGTCCAGCGCGATGCTGCCGACGTCCGGGTTGATCAGGCCGGTGATGCAGTAGAAGCAGGTGGTCTTGCCCGCGCCGTTGGGGCCGAGCAGGCCCACCGCCTCGCCGCGTCGCACCGAGAGCGACACGTCGCGCAGCACCGGTCGGCGCTTGAAGCTCTTGCCGAGGCCGGAGACCACCAGACCCGCCAGACCGGCGGTGACAAGGGGCGTGACTTCGGCGGCCGGGGTGGGCTGCGGCGCGAGGTTGCTCATTCGGTCCTTCCCGTCGAGGGTACGCGAAACGCGCGCCCGTTGCCGCGGTGTCGCGGGGCTTCGGCGCTTGAGACTCGATTATCCGGACGCCGCCGCCGGGCGCAACGCTTTTCTGGTTTTGGCCGGATTTTTGCTTGTATGTGAAGGGGTCAGGGCGACCCGGGCACCGGCTCGGCCTTCTTGGGCGTGAACACGCCGCGCACCGGGGCGGGTTTTTCCGCCTTCGATCCCGGCGCCGCCGCATAGAGGGTGCTGACGCCGGTGTTGAGGTTCACCACCGCGTATTGGCCCTTGAGGCTGTCGGTGTCGCGGGTGAGGGTGACGTTGTCGAGAATCGTGGCGATGCCGGTCTTGGCGTTGTAGCGGCCGCGGTCGCCGGTGACGGTTTCGGTCTTGGTCTTGATGACGACGTGGCCGAACGCGTCCACCAGTTCCACCCGGCCGGTGTCGGTGCCCTTTTGCGGCTTCGCCGGTTTCGGCGCGGCGGAGGAGGCGAAGTGGGCGGTGAGCACGTCGGCCTTGAGGGTGCGGCCCTCGCGGTCGACGAAGGCGTCGCCGCGCGCCACCGCGATGCGCTTCTCGCTCCAGTATTCGAGGGCGTCGCGCGCGGTGATGACGGTGTCGGGCGTCACCAGTCGCGCCACCGGCTTGCCCTTCAGCACCAGCACCTTGGCGTCGATGTCGTAGACCGCGGTATCGCCGGTGGCGGTTTCGGTGGGGGAGACGATGCGCAGGCGGCCGTCGGCGTCGAGGCGCCACAGCTCCGACTTGCCCTGGACCTCGCGATAGTGGGCGGTGAGGGTGTCGGCGTAGACGGTGGTGTCGCCGCGCGTCGCCTGGGCGTTGCCGCGGGCGACGAAACGCTTGCCGTCGCGCATCCATTCGATGCCGTTGTCGGCCAGAACCTCCACCGGCGTCTGGTCGCCCGCCTCGCCGAAGCCGAGGGACTGGGCGCGCGCCGTGCCCGCGCAGGCGAGACCGGCGAGCAGGACGGCGAGCGCGAGGGCGCGGCGGTCAGCGGCGAGGGGCATCGGAACTCACTCCGGGACGGATGACGAGGCGGGACTTCCCCTTGAACACGATGCGGCGGCCCTTGTCGAGGACGATGAAGCCGCTCTCGCCGCGGATTTCGCCCGCCGGGCCGTGGGCCTCGGCGGGATCGTCGCCCTCGGCGGTGCCCTGGTGGAGGGAGAGGCGGGCGGTGGGGCTTTCGAAGGTGTAGCCGTTGTCGTGGAACACCGACACGCCGCCCGAGAGGTTGAGGATCTCGGTGGTGCGGTCGAATTCCCCCTCGGGCGCGCGGGCGAGCACCCAGCCGCCGTCGGTGAGGGCGAGGTCGGCGGTGGGGGCGTCGAGGGCCACGGTGCGGCTGCCGCTTTCCCGCTCGAAGGCGGCCTCGGCGGTGACGGTGAAGGGCTGGTTCTGGGAATCCGTGCCGCGGAAGCGGGCGTTGACGACGCGCAGCCGGTCCGGGTAGCGCGGATCGATGCCCGAAAGCCCGAGCTGGAAGCGGTTGCGCTCGGTCTGCAACTGCGGCCACGCCAGGATCGCCCCCAGCAGCAGCGCGGCGGCGGCGGGCAGCAGCAGCTTCATCATCCGCACGAAGCGGCTGTAGAACGACCCCTGGCGGGTGTCGGCGGCGCGCGCCGCGGCGACCGACAGGAACTGCAGGTCGGGCGCTTCCGGGCGCTCCGGCGGTTCGCCGGGCGCTGGGGCGGCGCGCTGTTCGGTCATGACACCCCGGCGCGCAGGCAGTCGTGCATGTGGACGAGGCCCACCGGCCGCCCGTCGGCGACCACGAACAGGCTGGTGATCTTGCGGTCGTTCATGATCCCGAGCGCCTCGGCGGCGAGGCTGTCCGGCCCCACGGTGCGCGGGGTGCGGGTCATCACCTGGGCCGCCGGGCGCTCCAGCAGGTCGGGCGCCATGTGGCGGCGCAGGTCGCCGTCGGTGATGATGCCCGCCAGCAGGCCCGCGTCGTCGACGATGCCGACGCAGCCGAAGCTCTTGGCGCTCATCACGATCAGCGCCTCGCCCATCGGCGCGTCCAGGCCGATCAGCGGCACCTCGGGGGCGGCGTGCATCAGCTCGCGCACCTTCAGGAGCCGCTGGCCGAGTTTGCCGCCGGGGTGGAACACCTTGAAGTCGGTGGCGGAGAAGCCCCGGCGCTCGAGCAGCGCCACCGCCACCGCGTCGCCGATCGCCAGGGTGGCGGTGGTCGAGGTGGTGGGCGCGAGGCCGAGCGGGCACGCCTCGCCGTTGACCGGCAGGGCGAGGATCACGTCGGCGGCCTTGCCGAGGGCGCTGTCGCGCCGCTCGGTGATCGCGATCAGCGGAATCGCGAAACGCCGCGAATAGGCGATCAGGTCCGCCAATTCGGCGGTCTCGCCCGATTTGGAGAGCAGGATCAGCGCGTCCTGGCGGGTGATCATGCCGAGGTCGCCATGGCTCGCCTCGCCCGGGTGGACGAAGAACGACGGCGTGCCGGTGGAGGCGAGGGTGGCCGAGATCTTGCGGCCGATGTGGCCGCTCTTGCCCATGCCGGAGACGATCACCCGGCCGTGCTCGGAGGCGATCACCCGCCCCTCGATCAAATCGAGGGCGCGGCTGAACTCGGCGTCGAGGTCGGCGCTCATGCGGGTGAGGGCGGCGGCCTCGGCTTCGAGGACGTGGCGGGCCGCGGCGAGGTCGGAGGCGACCCGGGACGCGGGGGCGGAGGGGGAGGCGGTGTGGGTCATCGGGCGTCGTCCAACCAAACGCGGGGCGGAAAAGTCTCGAACCGGAATCTAATGGGCGAAGACGTCCACGTCATCCCAGCCGGCGAGATCGAGCGCGGCGCGCGTCGCGAGAAAGGTGTGGCAGGCCGCCGCCAGCTCGGCGCGGCCCTCGCGCGCCAGGAGCGCGTCGAGCTTGTCCTTGAGGGCGTGCAGGTGCAGCACGTCGGCGGCGGCGTAGTGCTGTTGCTCGGCGCTCGGCTCGGGCGCGCCCCAGTCGCTGGTCTGCTGCTCCTTCGACAGCTCGACCCCCAACAGATCGCGGCACAGGTCCTTGAGGCCGTGGCGGTCGGTGTTGGTGCGGCAGAGCTTGGAGGCGATCTTGGTGCAGTAGACCGGCGCGCAGTCGACGCCCAGGTTCTTTTTCAGCATCGCCACGTCGAACCGGGCGAAGTGGAAGATCTTGAGCAGCGCCGGGTCGGCCAGCAGCGCCACGAGGTTGGGCGCCGGGGTGCCGGGTAGGATGCGCACCAGATGGGCGTCGCCGTCGCCCGCCGAAAGCTGCACCAGGCAGAGGCGGTCGCGGTTGAGGTTGAGACCCATGGTCTCGGTGTCGACCGCCACGGAGCCGCGGAAGCTCACGCTTGCGGGCAGGTCGCCATGATGCAGGAAGATTGCCATTGCCGTCTCGCTCCCGTCGAACGGTGCGCCCTCGGGGGCGCCAGGAAGAGACCGTGCGTGCCGGAGACTAAGGACGGTCGATCCGCCACGGCGTGCGATGGTGCCCAGGAGAAGACTCGAACTTCCACGACCTTTCGGCCACAGGTACCTGAAACCTGCGCGTCTACCAATTCCGCCACCTGGGCACTGATCCGCATGGCCTTTCGGGCGAAGGGAAAATCCCGCGCCCAACCGGGAGCAGCCGGTCAGTGAGGCACGGTTTATCGGGGTTTCCCGGAGCAAAGTCAACACCCTTTTTTCGGGGTTTTCCGGGGTCGGGCGGGATACGCCGAAAGAAATAAATCGGACCAGACTTTCGGCGGAACTGACATTTGCAATCCTCCGCCTATATGCTCATCATGTGCGCGGCGACGCGGGCACGTGCCCGCGCGGACGCACCATAGGGAGGCTACCATGACGCGGCGACTGGTGACGGTGTTCGGAGGCTCGGGCTTCATCGGACGCCATCTGGTTCAGCGTCTCGCCGCCACCGGCGCGGTGATCCGCATCGCCATCCGCTACCGCGAGGACGCCCACTTCCTCAAGACCATGGGCGACGTGGGGCAGATCACCACCATGGAGACCGACATCGCCGACCCGGCGGACATCCGCCGCGCCGTGGCGGGGGCGGACTGGGTGGTGAACCTGGTGGGGATCTTCCACCCGCGCGGCCGCCACACCTTCGAGAACCTCCACGCCCGCGCCCCCGGCGAGATCGCCGCGGCGGCGCGCGAGGCCGGAGCCTCCCGGGTGGTGCACATTTCCGCCATCGGCGCCGATCCGGAGGGTCCGTCCGCCTACGCCCGCACCAAGGCGGAGGGCGAGCGCGCGGTGCTCGCCGCGTTCCCCGGCGCCACGGTGATCCGCCCGAGCGTGGTGTTCGGGCCGGAGGACAACTTCTTCAACATGTTCGCGCGGATGGCGACGATCTCGCCGTTCCTGCCGGTGATCGACGCCGGGGCGTGGAGTTCCAAGGGCCTGTTCGGCGACGGCGGGCCGAAGTTCCAGCCGGTCTACGTGGGCGACCTCGCCGACGCGATCCTCGCGGTGCTCGCCGCCGAGGACCACGGCGGCAAGATTTTCGAGCTGGCCGGGCCGCACGTCTACTCGATGCGCCAGATCATGGAGCTGACGCTGCGGGAAATCCGCCGCGAACGCTGGCTGCTGCCGCTCACCTTCGGCATGGCGAAGCTGCAGGCGGCGCTGATGAGCTGGATGCCGAAGCCGCCGCTGACCCGCGACCAGGTGCTGATGATGGCCCGCGACAACGTGCTCTCGGGCAGCTTCCCCGGGTTCGCCGAGCTGGGCATCGAGCCGACCACGGTGGAGGCGATCGTGCCCACCTACCTCAACCGCTTCCGCCGCACCCACCGCCAGGTGATTTCCCGCGCGGCGTGAGGCGCCTCACCCCGCCAGGGCGAGGCAGCGTTCGAAGCCGGGGATCAGGCCGTAGGCCGCCGCCAGCAGGGCGACGCCGAGAATCACCCGATAGACCGCGAACGGCGTGAAGCTGGCGCGCCGCAGCCAGCGCATCAGCAGCGCGATGGCGGCCAGCGCGGTGAGGAACGACAGCACCGCGCCGTAGATCGCCACGGTGGTGACGAGCGGCTGCTCGGCCTTGACGATGTCGAGGGCCGCCAGGGTGCCGGCGGCGAGAATCGTGGGAATCGACATCAGCATCGAGAAGCGCGCCGCCTCGCCCCGCTCGTAGCCGAGGATGCGCGCGGCGGTCATGGTGATGCCCGAGCGGCTGGTGCCGGGGATCAGCGCCATCGCCTGGGCGAGGCCGATGATCGCGGCGTCGGAAAGCTTGAGGTGCTCGATTCGCCGCACCGTCAGGCCGACCCGGTCGGCGACGTAGAGCAGGATGCCGAAGATCAGCGTCGTCCACCCCAGCACCGCGATGCTGCGCCCGGCGCCGCCGACGAAATCCTTGAGCAGCACCCCCGCCGCCACCACCGGCACCGTCGCCACCACCACCGACAGCGCGAGGCGCCCGCCCGGGGTGTTGCGGAACCGCAGCGCCGCCCACAGGCCGAGCAGCATCTGCCAGATGTCGCGCCAGAAATACAGCATCACCGCGCCGAGGGTGCCGACGTGGACGGCGATGTCCATGTCCAGCCCCTGGTCGGGGAAGTGGCCGAGGCAGGGCACCAGGATCAGGTGCGCCGACGAACTGATGGGCAGGAATTCGGTGATGCCCTGGACCACCGCGAGGACGATCAGGTTGAGCCAGGTCATGACGGAGGCATCCTCTCGAAGGCTGAGGCGGGCGAGGGCAGGGGCGTTTCGCGGCCCTTCATATCATGGCCTCCGCCCGGGCCTCAAACGGGAATTGGTAAACAAACGTGTACTAAATTTCGCGCCGTTTCCCGCCCCCTCGCGCGCCACGCGAAACGATCTGTCGAAATAGGTCAGCATAATTTCCCTAACGGCGGTTTTTGACTCGCCAGAGCCGGAAAATTCCATTATGTGTCGCTGATCCGCCCGCGCCGCTCCGGTTCGGTCGGAGCCCCGCCGTGATGCCAGGAAAGGGACCGAGATGGCGCAGCAGAAGATGCTCCAGTTCACCAAGCTGGACCGCCGCACCCCGGACAAGCGCGCCGCCAAGGCCCGCCGCAAGGACTTCGACGAGATCTACGGCGGCTTCGACCCCAAGGGCGCCACCGAGCAGTCGTCGCGTTGCGAGCAGTGCGGCGTGCCGTTCTGCAGCATCCACTGCCCGCTCCACAACCACATCCCGGATTGGTTGATGCTGGCGGCCACCGACCGCATGGAGGAGGCCTACGCGGTGTCCTCGGCCACCAACACCCTGCCGGAGATCTGCGGCCGCATCTGCCCGCAGGACCGCCTGTGCGAGGGGAGTTGCGTGCTGGAGCAGTCCACCCACGGCGCCGTCACCATCGGCGCCATGGAGAAATACATCACCGACACCGCGTTCGAAAAAGGCTGGGTCAAGCCGTTCACGCCGCGGGTGGAGCGGCCGGAGTCGGTGGGCATCGTCGGCGCCGGTCCGGCGGGCCTCGCCGCCGCCGAGCAGCTGCGCCGCTTCGGCTATCGGGTCGACGTCTACGACCGCTACGACCGCGCCGGCGGCCTGCTCACCTACGGCATCCCCGGCTTCAAGCTGGAAAAGGACGTGGTGGCGCGCCGGGTGAAGGTGTTCGAGGACTCGGGCGTGGTGTTCCACCCCAACACCGACATCGGCAAGACCGTGACGATGCGCGAGCTGCGCCGCCGCCACCACGCGGTGGTGATCGCCACCGGCGTCTACAAGGCGCGCGCGCTGGAACTGGGCGGCGCCGACCTCGCCGGGGTGATCCCGGCGCTCGAATACCTCACCTGCTCCAACCGCCTCAACCTTGGCGAAACCCCGGCGGCGTTCGCCAGCGGGCGGCTCGACGCCAAGGGCAAGAAGGTGGTGGTGATCGGCGGCGGCGACACCGCGATGGACTGCCTGCGCACCGCGGTGCGCCAGGGCGCCACCTCGGTGAAGTGCCTCTACCGCCGCGACCGCGCCAACATGCCCGGCTCGCAGCGCGAGGTGGACAACGCCATCGAGGAAGGCGCCGAGTTCGTGTGGCTCACCCAGCCGCTCGAAATCACCGGCGGCGAAGGGGGCCAGGTGGCGGGGGTGCGCACCGTGCGCATGCACCTGGGCCTGCCCGACGCCTCGGGCCGCCAGAGCCCGGCGCCGGTGCCCGGCTCGGAAACCCTGATCGAGGCGGACATGGTGATCGAGGCGCTCGGCTTCGAGCCGGAGGACCTGCCCGCGATGTTCGGCGAGCCGGAGCTGGCGGTGCGCCGCTCGGGCACCCTCAAGGTGGACGCGGCGTCGATGATGACCAGCCTCGAGGGCGTGTTCGCCGCGGGCGACATCGTGCGCGGCGCGTCGCTGGTGGTGTGGGCGGTGCGCGACGGCCGCGACGTCGCCCAGCACGTCCACAATTTCATTCGTCAGGGCGCGGAAGCGTCTTCCCTGGTCAAAGCGGGTTGAGGAACGGACCGATGAGCAACACCGACTGGCAAACCGCCTGGAACGGCGCCGAAACCGGCGCGGAGTTCGTCTCCCGCTTCGAAGAGAGCCGCCGCCGCATGGTCGCCGCCGGGGCGGTCGACCCGATGGACGCCCACGACGCCTGCGGCGTCGGCCTCGTCGCCACCCTCGACGGCAAGCCGCGCCGCCAGGTGGTGGAATACGGCATCAACGCGTTGAAGGCGGTGTTCCACCGCGGCGCGGTGGACGCCGACGGCAAGACCGGCGACGGCGCGGGCATCCACGTGCAGATCCCGCAGGACTTCTTCAAGGACCACGTGCGCCGCACCGGCCACGAGCCGGAAAAGGGCCGCCTCGCCATCGGCATGATCTTCCTGCCCAAGACCGACCTCAACGCCCAGGAGGCGTGCCGCGCCATCGTCGAGGCGGAGGTGCTGCAGTTCGGCTATTCGCTCTACGGCTGGCGCCAGGTGCCGGTCAACGTCTCGGTGATCGGCGAGAAGGCCAACGCCACCCGCCCCGAGATCGAGCAGATCATGATCGTCAACGCCAAGAAGCTCTCGGAGGAGGAGTTCGAGCGCGACCTCTACATCATCCGCCGCCGCATCGAGAACCAGGTGCGGCAGAACAACATCCCCGAGTTCTACATCTGCTCGATGTCGTGCCGCTCGGTGATCTACAAGGGCCTGTTCCTCGCCGAGCAGCTCACCTCGTTCTACCCCGACCTGCTGGACGAACGCTTCGTTTCGAGCTTCGCGATCTACCACCAGCGCTATTCCACCAACACCTTCCCCACCTGGCGCCTCGCCCAGCCGTTCCGCATGCTCGCCCACAACGGCGAGATCAACACCCTCGCCGGCAACGTCAACTGGATGAAGTCCTACGAGGCGCGCATGGCCGAGGAGGTGTTCGGCGCCGCGATCAACGACCTGAAGCCGGTGATCCAGCCGGGCGGCTCGGATTCCGCGGCCCTCGACAACGTCTTCGAGCTGATGGTGCGCGCCGGGCGCAACGCGCCGATGGTGAAGTGCCTGATGATCCCGGAATCCATCGGCCAGAACGATTCCATGCCCGCCGCCCACCGCGCGATGTTCTGGTACTTCAACACCGTGATGACGCCGTGGGACGGCCCGGCGGCGATCGCCGCCACCGACGGCCGCTGGGTGGTGGCGTCGATGGACCGCAACGGACTGCGGCCGATGCGCTACACCGTCACCTCCGACGGCCTGCTGATCGTCGGTTCCGAAACCGGCATGGTGCGGGTGCCCGAGGAGATCGTGCTGGAGAAGGGCCGCGTCGGCCCCGGCCAGATGATCGCCGTGGACCTCGCCGAGGGGCGCTTCTACCACGACCGCGAGATCAAGGACCTGCTCGCCTCGAAGCAGCCGTTCACCGCCTGGGTCGAGCGCATCACCCAGATCGACGACCTCATCAAGACCGACACCGCCGCCGCGCCCGAGCTGGCGCCCGAGGAGCTGCGCCGCCGCCAGTTGGTCTACGGCCTCAGCATGGAGGACATGGAGCTGATCCTCCAGCCGATGGTGGAGGACGGCAAGGAGGCGATCGGCTCGATGGGCGACGACACGCCGCTCGCGGTGCTCTCGTCCAACTATCGCGGCCTGCACCACTTCTTCCGCCAGAACTTCTCGCAGGTGACCAACCCGCCGATCGACAGCTTGCGCGAAACCCGGGTGATGTCGCTGAAAACCCGCCTCGGCAACCTCGGCAACATCCTCGCCGAGGAGGAGAGCCAGTGTAACCTGCTGCAACTCGACAGCCCGGTGCTCTCCAACACCGAGTTCGACGCGATGCGCGACTACATGGGCGACACCGCCCACGAGATCGACGTCACCTTCAACCCGGACGGCGGACCCAACGCCCTGCGCGCCGCGATCACCCGCATCCAGCGCGAGGCCGAGGACGCGGTGCGCGGCGGCTGCGTCCACATCATCCTCAACGACAAGCGGATTTCCGAAAGCCGCGCGCCGATCCCGATGATCCTGGCGGTGGGCGCGGTGCATTCGCACCTGGTGCGCAACAGCTTGCGCACCTTCACCTCGCTCAACGTGCGCTGCGGCAAGGCGATGGACCCGCACTACTTCGCGGTGCTGATCGGCGTCGGCGCCACCACGGTGAACGCCTACCTCACCCAGGAGGCGATCGCCGACCGCCACCGCCGCGGCCTGTTCCCCGGCCTCACCTACGAGGAATGCATCGCCCGCTACAAGACCGCGATCGACCAGGGCCTGCTCAAGATCATGTCGAAGATGGGCATCGGCATGATCTCGTCGTATCGCGGCGGCTACAACTTCGAGGCCGTCGGCCTCTCGCGCACCCTCGTCGCCGAGTTCTTCCCCGGGATGAACTCGCGGATCTCGGGCATCGGCCTTTCGGGCTTGCAGCACCAGTTGGTGGAGCAGCACAAGCGGGCCTATGCGATGGAGGCTCCGTTGTTGCCGATGGGCGGCTTCTACCGCCATCGCAACGGCGGCGAGGCCCACGCCTGGGACGGTCGCCTGATCCACAAGGTGCAGGAGGCCTGCGCCGAGGACAACTACGCGCTCTACAAGGAATACGCCCAGGGCGTCTACGCGATGCCGCCGGTCAACATCCGCGACCTGCTGGAAATCAAGTCCGCCGGTCCGGCGCTGCAGCCGGAGGAGGTGGAATCCGTCACCGAAATCCGCAAGCACTTCCTCACCCCCGGCATGTCGCTGGGCGCCCTCAGCCCCGAGGCCCACGGCGCGCTCAACATCGCCATGAACCGCATCGGCGCCAAGTCGTGCTCCGGCGAGGGCGGCGAGGTGGAGGAGCGCTACCACCCGACGCCCGAGGGCGACAACCCCAACTCGGCGATCAAGCAGGTGGCCTCGGGCCGGTTCGGCGTCACCGCCGAATACCTCAACCAGTGCCGCGAGATCGAGATCAAGGTGGCCCAGGGCGCCAAGCCCGGCGAGGGCGGCCAGCTGCCCGGCTTCAAGGTCACCGAGATGATCGCCAAGCTGCGCCACTCGACGCCGGGCGTGATGCTGATCAGCCCGCCGCCGCACCACGACATCTATTCCATCGAGGACCTGGCGCAGCTGATCTACGACCTGAAGCAGATCAACCCCAGGGCCCGGGTGTGCGTGAAGCTGGTGGCGCGCTCCGGCATCGGCACCATCGCCGCGGGCGTGGCCAAGGCGAAGGCGGACATCATCTCGATTTCCGCCAACTCGGGCGGCACCGGCGCCTCGCCGGTCACCTCGATCAAGTTCGCGGGCCTACCGTGGGAGCTGGGCCTGGCGGAAGCCCACCAGATGCTCACCCTCAACCGCCTGCGACACCGCGTCGTCCTGCGCACCGACGGCGGCATCAAGACCGGGCGCGACATCGTCGTCGCGGCGATGCTGGGCGCCGAGGAATTCGGCATCGGCACCCTGTCGCTGATCTCGATGGGCTGCATCATGGTGCGGCAGTGCCACTCCAACACCTGCCCGGTGGGCGTCTGCACCCAGGACGAGGACCTGCGCGCCAAGTTCAAGGGCACGCCGCAGCGGGTGGTCAACCTCTTCACCTTCCTCGCCGAGGAGGTGAAGGAGATCCTCGCCTCGATCGGCGTCAAGAGCCTCGCCGACGTGGTGGGGCGCTCCGACCTGCTGCATCAGGTGAGCCGCGGCGCCGCCCACCTCGACGACCTCGACCTCAACCCGATCCTGGTGCAGCCCGACGTGGGCGGCTGGCCCAACCGCTGCACCCTGGCCGAGGGCGAGCGCAACGAGGTGCCCGACACCCTCGACACGCAGATGATCCACGACGCCCGCCAGGCGCTGGAGGAGGGCGAGAAGATGCAGCTCTCCTACGACGTGCGCAACGTTCAGCGCGCCGTCGGCACCCGGCTGTCGCACCACATCGTCAAGCGTTACGGCATGTTCGGCCTGCGCCCCGGCCACATCACCGTGCTGCTGCGCGGCTCGGCCGGACAGTCGCTCGGCGCGTTCGCGGTGCAGGGGCTGAAGCTCGAGGTTCAGGGCGACGCCAACGACTACGTCGGCAAGGGCCTCTCGGGCGGCCTCATCACCATCCGGCCGTCGATTTCGAGCCGGTTGGAAAGCCACAAGAACACCATCATCGGCAACACCGTGCTCTACGGCGCCACGGCGGGCAAGCTGTTCGCCGCGGGCCAGGCGGGCGAGCGCTTCTGCGTGCGCAACTCGGGCGCCGAGGTGGTGGTGGAGGGCTGCGGCTCCAACGGTTGCGAGTACATGACCGGCGGCACCGCGGTGATCCTCGGGCCGGTGGGGCACAACTTCGCGGCGGGCATGACCGGCGGCATGGCGTTCGTGTTCGATCCGGACAACCGCTTCGCCGAGATGCTCAACCCCGGCTCGGTGATCCGCCAGCGCATCGAGGTGCCGTTCTACGAGCAGAAGCTCAAGGCGCTGATCGAGGAGCACGTGGCCGAGACCGACTCCCGCTTCGCCAAGGAAATCCTGCTGAACTGGGAGTTCTTCGTCACCCAGTTCTGGCAGGTGGTGCCGCAGGAGATGCTGGACAAGCTCGAGGTTCCGGTGAAGGTCGCCGTCGCCGCCGAGTGATCCGGCCCGAGATGATCCGTGCGAGCGCCGGGCCGTCACGGCCCGGCGTTTTGCATGGGGGTTTCCGCCTTTCGCGACTTGCTCTAGATTGACCGGCGGAGCCTTTAGCGAAAGTCCCACGCCGTCCCATGGTCCAGTCAGAACCCGCCTCCCGCGCCGCCGCCCTGGCGCCGCCCCTCCGCCGCCGCGCGCCGCGCGCCGCCGGGCCGTGCGGATGGCCGGAATGATCGTTCTGGTGCACCACCTGCTGTGCGCGGCGTCGCGCACCGTGCGCCTGCAACTGGGCGAAAAGGGCGTGTCGTTCGAGCTGCGGGCCGAGCGCCCGTGGGAGCGCCGCGCGGATTTCCTCCGCCTCAACCCGGCGGGCGAGCTGCCGGTGCTGGTGGAGGACGAAGGCACGGTGGCGGGCGCCATGGCCGCCCTCGAATACGTGGAGGAAAGCCACCCCGAGCCGCCGCTGATGGGCCGCGACCCGCGCCAGCGCGCCGAGGTGCGCCGCCTGCTGCACTGGTTCCTGGTGAAGTTCGAGCGCGAGGTGACCGCGCCGGTGGTGGGCGAGAAGATCGGCAAGCGCGTCGCCAACGCCGGGTCGCCGGATTCCCGCGCCGTCTCCGCCGGGCGGCAGAACATCCACATGCACCTCGACTACGTGGCGTGGCTGATGGAGCGCCGCCGCTGGCTGGCGGGGGAGCAGATGACCCTGGCCGACATCGCCGCCGCCGCCCAGCTCTCGGTGGTGGATTACGCGGGCGAGGTGCCCTGGGCCAAGCACCCGGAGGCGAAGGACTGGTACGCGCGGATCAAGTCCCGCCCCACCTTCCGCCCGCTGCTGGGCGACACCCTGCCGGGCATCCCGCCGCCGAAGCACTACAAAGACCTGGACTTCTGAATACCAACATAAAAATTCCGGTCGTGGCGGGTTTTATCGGCGCCTCCGCGCACCCATCCTCATAGGGCACGGCGCGCGTTCGGCGCGTCGAGATTTCTTACGATTCCCGGGAGGAGACGCCGATGGCCCGCGTGGTGGAAGTGACCGATGTGATCCTGCGCGATGCGCACCAGAGCCTGCTCGCCACCCGCATGGCGATGGAGGACATGGTTCCGGCGTGCGAGGACCTCGACAACGCCGGGTACTGGTCGCTCGAATGCTGGGGCGGCGCCACCTTCGACGCCTGCATCCGCTTTCTCAACGAGGACCCGTGGGAGCGCCTGCGCACCTTCAAGAAGCTGATGCCGAAGACGCCGCTGCAAATGCTGCTGCGCGGCCAGAACCTGCTCGGCTACCGCCACTACGAGGACGGCGTGGTGCAGCGCTTCGTCGACAAGGCCGCCGAGAACGGCATGGACGTGTTCCGGGTGTTCGACGCCCTCAACGACCTGCGCAACCTCGAAACCGCGCTCAAGGCGGTGAAGAAGACCGGCAAGCACGCGCAAGGGACGATCTGTTACACCCAAAGCCCGGTACACACGGTTCCGGCGTTCGTGCAGATGGCCAAGGACCTCCAGTCCATGGGCGTGGATTCCATCTGCATCAAGGACATGGCGGCGCTGCTCCAGCCCCAGGCGGCCTACGACCTGGTGAAGGGCATCAAGGAGGCATGCGGACCGGAGATGCTGGTGCATCTCCACGTCCATTCCACCACCGGCGTCACCATGGTGTCGCTGATGAAGGCGATCGAGGCGGGGGTGGACGTGGTCGACACGGCGATCTCCTCCCTCTCCCTCGGCTCGGGCCACAACCCCACCGAGGCGCTGGTGAAGATGCTGGCGGGCACCGGCTACGAAACCCGGCTCGACATGGAGCGGCTGCTCAAGGTCAAGGCCCACTTCGCCAAGATCCGCCCGCGCTACAAGAAGTTCATGGCCGACTACAACGCCGTGGACACCGAGATTTTCGATAGCCAGATCCCCGGCGGGATGATCTCCAACATGGCGGCGCAGCTGCGCGAGATGGAGGCCTCCGACAAGATGGCCGAGGTTCTGGCGGAGGTGCCGCGGGTGCGCGCCGACGCGGGCTTCCCGCCTCTCGTCACGCCGTCGTCGCAGATCGTCGGCAGCCAGGCGGTGTTCAACGTGCTGATGGGCGAGCGCTACGGCACCCAGACCACCGAGTTCTCCGACCTGATGCTGGGCTATTACGGCAGCACCCTGGGCGAAAAGAACGCCGAGGTGCTGGAACAGGCGAAGCAGCTCACCGGCAAGCCGGTGATCACCGGCCGCCCCGCCGACCTGCTGGAGCCGGAGTGGGACCGGCTGCGCGCCGAGGCGGCGGCGATCCCCAACTTCGACGGTTCCGACGAGGACGTGCTGACCTACGCGATGTTCCCGAGCGTCGCCGAGGCGTTCTTCAAGACCCGCCCCGAAGGCCCGAAGAACCTCGGCCAGGACCCCGCCAAGGCAGCCTGAGCTAACATCGCCACATCGGCTTGTCGGCCTCGTCCAGGGCTTGCCCCCGGGTGAGGCCGATGTCCTTGAGCTGCTCGGGCGTCAGCTCCGCCAGGGCGCGGCGCTGACGGGCGCGCTCGGGCCAGGTGCGGAACAGCAGGCGCGCCAGGCGGCGCAGGAGATCGGGCATCGGGCGGTCCTCCTCCTCGGTGGGGAGGTCCAGGATGCCCCGGCGCGCGGCGGCGATGCTTCGGTAACGGCCGAAGCGCGGCGCCGCCGGTCGTGCTAGAGTTGGCCGATGAGCCGATCCGCATCCCCCAACGCGGTGGCCGGGGTCGCCGCCCTGATCGGCGATCCCGCGCGCGCCGCCATTCTCCTCGCGCTGATGGGCGGCCGCGCCCTGGCGGCGGGCGAGCTTGCCGCCCACGCGGGGGTGACGCCGCAAACCGCCAGCGGCCATCTGGCGCGGATGCTGGCGGCGGGGGTTCTGGCGCAGGAGAAGCAGGGGCGGCACCGCTACTACCGCCTCGCCTCGGCGGAGATCGCCGAAACCCTGGAGGCGTTGATGGCGGTGGCGGCCCGCGTCGAGCCGCGCCGCCGCGCGCCCGGCCCGCGCGACGCCGCCCTGCGCCTCGCCCGCACCTGTTACGACCACGCCGCCGGGCGGCTCGGCGTCGCCCTGGCGGAGGCCCTCGCGGCGCGGGGATACGTGAGGCTGGCGGACGGCGCGGCGGCGGTGACCGAGGAGGGGCAGGCCTTCCTCGCCGCCCTCGGGGTGGAGATCGGCGCGGGGCGGCGGCCGCTGTGCCGCGCCTGCCTCGACTGGAGCGAACGCCGCCCGCATCTCGCGGGGCGGCTGGGCGCGGCGCTGCTGGAGCACGCGCTGGCCTCCGGCTGGGTGCGCCGCGCCGGGGAGGGGCGCGCCCTGCTCCTCACCCCGGCGGGGTTGCGCGAGCTGCCGCTCGCCTTCGGCCTGCCGTCCGACTGGGCGGAGGAGCGGCCTTAGGGGTTGGCCACCGGCTTGCCCTTGGCGTCGAGCACCAGTTCGCCGTCTTCCTTGCGGAATTCCTTCTCGGGCATCGGCGGCAGCAGGTCGAGCACCCGCTCCGACGGGCGGCAGAGGCGCGCGCCCTTGGGCGACACCACGATCGGCCGTTCGATCAGGATCGGGTGCTCCACCATCGCGTCGAACAGCGCGTCGTCGGAGAGCGCCGGGTCGTCGAGGCCCAGTTCGTCGTAGGGCGTGCCCTTGCGGCGCAGCATGTCGCGCGGCCCCACGCCCATGGCGGCGGCCAGGTCCACCAGCACCGAACGGGGCGGCGTGTCCTTGAGGTATTCGATGACATGGGGTTCGATGCCCGCGTGGCGGATCAGCGCCAGGGTGTTGCGCGAGGTGCCGCACTTGGGGTTGTGGTAGATCGTCACGTCCATTGCGGTCTCCCGGGTGAGGGTTCCGCCCGGGTCAGCCCGGACGGTGGAGGATGCGTTTCGCGGAGGCGGAAATCGTGAAATAGTCGGCCGCACCCCCGCCGCGCAAGAGCGGCCGCGCCGCCACCGTGTCGAACCGGCCGTCGGCGACCAGGCGTTCGTCGATGTGAATCCGCACCGCCTGCCCGAGCGCCAGCCACGCGTCGATCTCCGCCCCGGCGGCGTCGGTCAGGCGGATCATCTGGGTGAGGCGGCACTCGAAGCTCACCGGGCTTTCCGCCACCCGGGGCGCCGCCACCGCCTCGCCGACGAGGGCGGTGACCCCGGCGAGGGCGAACTCGTCCACCTCCGGCGGCACCGCGGCCGAGGATGCGTTCATCGCCTCGGCGAGGGCCTCGGTGCAGAGGTTCCAGGTGAAGCAGCCGGTCGCGGCGACGTTGCGCACGCTGTCCTTCCAGCCCAGGCTGCAAAACCCGAGAATCGGCGGAATGTAGTTGAACAGGTTGAAAAAGCTGAACGGCGCCAGATTGTTGCGCCCTTCCGCATCGCGGCTGCCGATCCAGCCGATCGGCCGCGGCGCGACGATCGCGTTGAGCGGATCGTGGGCGAGGCGGTGGCCCTCGGCCGGGTCGTAGACGTGGAACCGCATCGGGCGCCCCCCTCAGCCCCGCACCGGCGGCAGCGTGCCGCGCAGGGTGTAGCACAGGCCTCCGGCGCGGAACGCCTTCTCGGCGAAGCCGGAGAAATAGGCGGGCACGATGCGCTCGGTGAGGGTCGAGCCGAAGCCCGAGGCCGGTTCCCCCCGCACCGGCGGCGCGCCGGATTCCTGCCAGGTGAAGGCGAAGCACTCACCCTCGGACTCCCAGGTGACCGCGACGCGGCCGGTGTCGTTGGAGAGGGCGCCGTATTTCATCGCGTTGGTGGCGAGCTCGTGAACCGCCAGCGCGATCGCCAGCGCCTGCTGCGCGCCGAAGCGCAGGTCCGGCCCTTCCAGCGTCACCCGGCTTCCGGCCAGCCCGGCGTGGGGCGCCAGCGCCGCCTCCACCACTTCGCGCAGGCCCGCGTCGGACCATGCGCCCTCGGTGAACACGTCGTGCACCCGGGCATAGGCGGCGAGGCGGGCGGCGGTGGATTGGGCGGCGTCTTCGAGGGAGGCGGCGCCGCGGATGCTCTGCCCCACCATCGCGGTGATCACCGTCAGCATGTTCTTCATGCGGTGGATCAGCTCGTGGCGGAGAATGTCCTGCTCGCGCTCGGCGGCGTCGCGGGCGGCGAGGGCGCGCATCGCGTTCTCCACCTCGAACGCCAGGGACTGGTTGGCGCGCTCGATCGCCGCCAGCGCCTCGACCTGCCGGGTGGTCTCCGACACCACGCTGAGAATGCCCACCACCCGGCCTTCCGGGTCGCGCACCGGGCTGTAGGCGAGGGTCCAGTGGGTGAGTTCCTCGAAGCCGTGGCGGGTGAGCCAGAGCGGCAGGTTCTCCCGCTTCACCCGCTCGCCCCCGAGCACCCGCCGGAACAGCGGCATGATCTCGTCCATCAGCTCGGGCCAGATCTGCGCGAAGCTGCGGCCCAGGGCGTCGTCGGCGCGGCGGCCGAGCATCGGCGTCAGGGCGTCGTTGTAGATCGTCGTGAGGTCGGGCAGCAGCCGCAGCGTCATCGCGTGGGGCGAATCGAGAACCGCCAGCACCAGCACCCGCAGCCAGTCCGGCCAGTCGCCGATCGGACCGAGGGCGGTGGCGCTCCAGTCGTGCGCGGCGACGCGCGAACCCTGCTCGCCGGTTGCGCGCAACGCGGCGAGATAATCGGGCGGGGATGCGGGGGTATCGCCCCAAGTTTCGATGTGCATGCCGTGCGTCCAACAAAACTTGGAACCGGACGTAACGATACCACAGCCGCATGGGCGGGAAAGGACAATTTCCACGTTGGAAGTCGGGTTAAACCGCCGGGGCATGCAACCCCGGGCGGGGTTTTGCGTTGGAGTTGGGTGGATCTGCGAGTCGAGGGGAGGGTGCGATGATCGGCCGATGGTTGGCGGCGGCGGCGATGCTTCTGGCGGCGAGTGCGGCGGAGGCGCAGCAGGTGCCCCAGGTGGTGCGGGGCGAGAGCGGCAACCTGCGCGTGGACACCTTCGTGGGCGGGCTGGACGGCCCCTGGGGCGCCGCGTTCCTGCCCGACGGCCGCCTGCTGGTGACGGAGAAATCCGGCACCCTGCGGCTGATCCCCGAGGCGGGCAAGCTCGGCTCGCCGATCCGCGGCGTGCCCGAGGTGGCGGCGCGCGGCCAGGGCGGCCTGCTCGGCCTCGCCCTCGACCCGCAGTTCGCCGACACCCGCACCGTCTACCTCGCGTTCGCCGAAGCCCGCGACGGCGGCGTCGCCACCTCGGTGGCGCGCGGCCGCCTCAACGCCGAGGCCACCGCCCTCGAAGACGTTTCCGTGATCTTCCGCCAGACTCCGGCGGTGGAGGGTCCCAACCACTTCGGCGGCCGCCTCGCCTTCGCGCCCGACGGCATGCTGTTCGTCACCCTCGGCGAACGCTTCGACTTCATGAAGGAGGCGCAGAACCCCGAGAACACCCTGGGCGCCCTGGTGCGCATCGCCCCGGACGGATCGATCCCGCCCGACAACCCGTTCGCCAAGGGCGGCGGCGACCCGGCGATCTGGTCGTTCGGCCATCGCAACGTCCAGGGCGCGGCGATCCACCCGCGAACCGGCGCCCTCTGGATTTCCGAATACGGGCCGCGCGGCGGCGACGAGGTCAACCTGCCGGTCAAGGGCGGCAACTTCGGCTGGCCGCTGGTGAGCCGAGGCACCCACTACTCGGGCACCGCCATCCCCGATCCCTCCGGCCGCCCCGAGTTCGTCGACGCGGTCAAGTGGTGGGACCCGGCGATTTCCCCCTCCGGCATCGCCTTCGTCACCGCCGACGTGCTGCCCGGCTGGCGCGGCAGCCTGCTGCTCGCCGGGCTCACCTCGCGCGGGCTGGTGCGCCTCACCCTCGACGGCGACCGCGTCGTGGGCGAGGAGCGCATCCCCTTCGGCCTGCGCATCCGCGACGTGCTGATGGGGCCGGACGGCGCGGTCTACGTTCTCACCGACGGCAAGGGCGGCCGGGTGCTGCGGCTCACGGCTTGGGAGTAGCGGCCTCGCCGCCCAGCTCCAGCAGCTCGATGTTGCGGCGGATGTCCTCGAGGATCGGCGAATCCTCCGGCGCCGCCAGCAACGCCTCGCGCCAGTCGCGCCGCGCCCGGTCGGGCTGGCCCTGCAGGCGGTGGACGATGCCGCTCTCCAGCCGCGCCTCCGGGTTGGCGGGGTCGAGCTTCAGCGCCTTGTCGAGGTCCTGGCGCGCTAGGTCCGGCGCGTCCATGTAGCGATAGGCCGAGGCCCGCAGGGTCAACGCCTCGACGTTGTCCGGGTCCCGCTTCAGCGCCTCGGAGAGGTCGTCGGCCGCGAGGCCGTAGTTCAGCGCCCGCGCCCGCGTGCGCGCCCGGCTGATCCACAGGTCCACCGCCGCCGGGGCCAGCTTCAACGCCTCGCTTTGCGCCGCGTTGGCCCGCTCCCAGTCCTTCGCCTCGCCCCACGCCACGCCCGCCTGGTCGAGCATGTGGGCGCGCACGTCGTCGTCGCGCGTGGTCGCCTTGGCCAGCGCCTCCAGCCGCGCCGCCGCGTCGGCGGGGAAGCCCAGCTTCATCAACGCCGCCGCCGCGCAGTGCTTCGCCGGTTCGCCGCCGCCCAGGGCCGCCCAGGCGTCGGCGGTGTCGAAGGCGTCCTTCGGCGACGTCTCCACCTGAGTCATGCACTGGGCATAGCGCTCCGCATCCGCCCGCCGCGCCGCCAGCGCGCCGGGGGTGGGGTCCGCCGCCAACGCCGCTCCACCCCAGGCGAGCGCCGCGAGAACCGCCGCCGGTTGAGCCGCGCGCCGCAACAATGCTAGGCTCGCCGTCCGCTTCGCAATCCGGATGCACGCCATGACCACGCCTTTCCTGTTGATCTTCGGCCTCGGTTATACAGGCTCCCGGCTGGCGCGGGAATGCCTCGCTGCGGGCTGGCGCGTCGCCGGAACCGTGCGCGACCCCGCCAAGGCCGAAACCCTGCGCACCGAAGGCCTCGATGCCCGCGTGTTCGGCGCGGGCGAGGCCCCGGCGGGCGTCACCCACGTCCTCGACACCACCGTGCCGGGGCCGGAAGGCTCCGCCGTCCTCGCCGAGGTCCGCCGCCTCGGCCTCCGCCCCGCGTGGCTCGGCGCCCTCTCCACCAGCGCCGTCTACGGCGATTGCGAAGGCCGCTGGGTGGACGAAACCGCGCCGCTCGCCCCCTCCTCGCCGCAGGCCCGCGCCCGCGTCGCCGCCGAGGCCGCGTGGCAGGCCTGGGGCGCGGAAACCGGCGTGCCGGTGCAAATCTTCCGCCTCCCCGGCATCTACGGACCCGGCCGCTCCGCCCTCGACACCGTGCGCGACGGCACCGCCCGCCGCATCCACCGCGAAGGCCACCGCACCAGCCGCGTCCACGTCGACGACATCGTCGCCGCCCTCCGCCTCGCCATCGCCGCACCGCCCGCCCCCGGCGTCTTCAACGTCGCCGACGACGAACCCGCCCCCAATCCCGAAGTGATCGACTTCGCCTGCCGCCTCCTCGACCTGCCGCCGCCGCCCCTCGAACGCTACGAAGACCTCGCCCCCGGCGACCCGCGCCGCCGCTTCCTCACCGACCGCCGACTGGTCGGCAACGCCCACCTCAAATCCACCCTCGGCTGGTCCCCCCGCTACCCCACCTACCGCGACGGCCTCGCCGCGATCCTGGCGGGCGAGGGGTAAAAAACCAGGCCGGGCGCTGCCCGGACCCGCGAGGGGACGCGGTCCCCTCGACCCCATTCCTTTCCAATGCCAAGGGGGCTGTCGTTCGACAGCCCCCTTGGCTTTGGAAGCGAGCGGGAGGTCCGGAGGGTCCAAGACCCTCCGGCGGGGTGTGGGGCGGCGCCCCGCCCTGGTTTTACCCCTCCGCCGTCAGGGTGGCGATGAGGGTGTCGAGGGTTCGGGTGAGGAGGGCGAGGTCTTGCGGGCGGGAGAGGCGGTGGTCGCCGTCCTTGATCAGGGTGATTTGGGTATCGGCGGCGGCGAGGCGGTCGGCGATGGCGAGGGCGGTGTGCCAGT
This sequence comes from Alphaproteobacteria bacterium, assembly GCA_030604885.1. Taxonomy (GTDB): domain Bacteria; phylum Pseudomonadota; class Alphaproteobacteria; order Rhodospirillales; family Rhodospirillaceae; genus Oleispirillum. The sequence continues at coordinate 51,886 of JAUVUZ010000024.1, forward strand.
CGACCGAGGCGTCCTGCATGCCTTGGAGGATGCGCACCGGGCCGGAGAAGGGGATGGGGGCCTGGAGCAGCAGGTTGGCGCGGCCGTCGTCGAGGAGGATGCGGCTGACGGGGTAGGTGCCGCAGGGTTCCTCGGTGTCGGCGATGCGGACGATTTCGTCGCGGGCGAGGGCGGCGCGCTGGTCGGGGGTGAGGGCGGCCTCCATGGCGACGGTGAAGTCGGGCGCCGGGGCGATGCCGACGAACGCGCGGACGCGCTCGGGCCGGGCGACGGCGGCGAGCAGGCCGACCCATCCGCCCATCGAGGATCCGACCAGGATCAGCGGCCCTTCGGTGAGGTCGTCGATCGCCGCGAGGGCGTCGTCGCGCCAGCGGCCGATGCAGCCGTCGGTGAAGTCGCCGCTGGATCGGCCGTGGCCGAACATGTCGAAGCGGAGGAAATCGAACCCGGCGGATTCCGCGTGCGCGGCGAGGTGGTTGGCCTTGCCGCCCTCCATGTCGGAGAGCAGTCCGTGCAAAAAAACCACAGTCGGCTTCGGACTTTCCGAATCGCCGTGGAGGATGCGGCGATAGGCCATGGACGCGCCATCGGCGCGTGCTAATATCCCGCAGTCGTCGCGGCCTGGGGTGGGGTCGGACATGCAAATTCCTGTGTCGATCGAGAGGGAAGGAAGGCTCGGCGTGTCTACTGAGTCTAACAGCAGGACTGTCTCCGGCCAAGTCGCGCCTGCGATTCTGCAGGTGTTGCCGCGGCTGGAGACGGGTGGGGTGGAACGCGGCACGATCGAGATCGCCGAGGCGCTGCGCGCCGCCGGCGCGCGGCCGATCGTGGTGTCCGCGGGCGGGCAGATGGAGCGCGAGCTGGACCGCATGGACGCGGTGCACGTGCGCCTGCCGGTGCATTCGAAGAATCCGTTGACGATGTGGCGCAACGTCGAGGCGCTGGCGGAGGTGATCCGCCGCTACGACGTGAAGCTGGTGCACGCCCGCAGCCGCGCCCCGGCGTGGAGCGCGCGGGCGGCGGCGCGGCGGTGCGGCGTGCCGTTCGTTACCACCTTCCACGGGGCGTACAACCGCGGCCCGTTCGGCATCAAGGGCGGCTACAACGCGGTGATGGCGTCGGGCGACCGGGTGATCGCGATTTCGCAGTTCATCGCCCGGCACGTGCAGGAATTCTATCGCGTGCCGCAGAGCCGCATCCGAGTGATTCCGCGCGGCGTCGACCTCGACCGTTTCGACCCGGCGCGGGTCAGCCCGGAGCGGATGATCGCCCTCGCCACCCAGTGGCGGCTGCGCGAGGATCTGCCGGTGGTGATGCTGCCCGGCCGCCTGACCCGCTGGAAGGGTCAGCTGACCCTGATCGAGGCGTTGGCACGGCTGGGGCGCAAGGATCTGGTGTGCCTGCTGGTGGGGTCCGACCAGGGCCGCACCCGCTACCGCGAGCGGCTGGAGGCGATGGTGGCCGCCAAGGGACTGGAAAGCGTGGTGCACATCGTCAACGGCTGCAACGACATGGCGGCCGCCTACCTGCTGTGCGACTACGTGGTCTCCGCTTCCACCGATCCGGAGGCGTTCGGCCGGGTGATCGTGGAGGCCCAGGCGATGGGCCGCCCGGTGATCGCCAGCCGCCACGGCGGCGCCCTCGAAACCGTCACCCCCGGCGAGACCGGCTGGCTGGTGGCGCCCGCCGACCCGAACGAACTGGCGCAGGCGATCGCCACCGCCCTCGACACCCCGGCCGCCGAGCGCGCGCGCATGGCGGAGGCCTGCCGCACCCAGGCGCGCGAGACCTATTCGCGCGAGCTGATGTGTTCCCGCACCCTGGCGGTCTACGCCGAGCTTCTCGGCGCCGACGCGCCCTGGGCGGCCGGAGCGGACGCGGCGCCGTGAGCGGGGCGGAGGCGATCCTCGTCATCAAGCTCTCCGCCCTGGGCGACGTGGCGCAGGCGTTCGGGCCGCTCCGGGCGATCCGCCGCCATCACCCGGCGGCGCACCTCACGGTTCTGACCACCGCGCCCTATGCGCCGCTGTTCGCCGCCTGTCCGGATGTGGACGCGGTGTGGATCGACGCGCGGCCCAAGTGGTTCCAGCCGGGCCAATGGTGGGCGCTGCGGCGGCGGTTGCGGTCGGGCGGGTTTGCGCGGGTGTACGACCTGCAAACCTCCGACCGGTCGTCGGGCTATTTCCGGCTGATGGGCGGCGGCGTCGAATGGTCGGGGATCGCGCCGGGGTGCTCCCACCCCCACGCCAACCCCGAGCGCGACCGCATGCACACCCTGGAGCGCCAGGCCGAGCAACTGGCGATGGCGGGCATCCCCGAAACCCCGTTCCCCGATCTCTCGTGGCTCGACGCCGACGTCACGGCCCTGGCGCCGCCCGCGCCGTTCGTGCTGCTGGTGCCGGGGGGCGCGGCGCACCGGCCGGGCAAGCGCTGGCCCGCCGAACGCTATGCCGCGCTGGCGCGGATGCTGCTGGAGCGCGGCGCGACGCCGGTGGTGCTGGGCACCGTGGCGGAGGCGGAGGCGGTGGACGCGATCCTCGCCGCCGCGCCGGGCACGGTGTCGCTCGCCGGGCGCACCGGCTTTGCCGAGATCGCGGCGCTCGCCCGCCGCGCGGCCGGGGCGGTGGGCAACGACACCGGGCCGATGCACCTGATCGCCTTGGCGGGCTGCCCGTCGCTGGCGCTCTACGGTCCTCAGTCCGACCCGGCCCTGTGCGGCCAGCGCGGCCCCCGCGCGGCGATCCTGGCGGTGCCCGATCTCGCCCGCCTGACGGTGGCGGAAGTGGCGGAGAGATTGGCGGAAATCGGCGGTTTGCCCGCGCACGAGAGTTGACAGCCGCGCGCCCGGGTGCGCATTTCATTGGGTTCCGAATGACCGACAAGACGAAGGATTGGTGATGGTCGCGATTACGCTCCCGGACGGTTCGGTCCGGTCCTACCCCGGCCCGGTGACGGGCCTGGACATCGCCCGCGACATCGGCGCGGGTCTCGCCAAGGCCGCCCTCGCGGTGCGCGTCGACGGCCGGATGTGGGACCTCACCCGAACTTTGGACGAGGACGCCCGGGTGTCGATCGTCACCGCCAAGGACGCCGACGGCGTGGAGCTGCTGCGCCACGACGCCGCCCACGTGATGGCCGAGGCGGTGAAGGAGCTCTATCCCGACACCCAGGTGACCATCGGCCCGGCGATCGAGAACGGCTTCTATTATGACTTCGCCCGCCCCACGCCGTTTTCCACCGACGACCTCGCGGTGATCGAGGAGCGGATGCGCGACATCGTCGCCCGCGACGAGGCGATCGTGCGCGAGGTGTGGGACCGCAACGAGGCGATCGCGTTCTTCGAGAAGATGGGCGAGGCCTACAAGGCCGAGATCATCCGCGACCTGCCGGAAAGCGAAACCATCACCCTCTATCGCCAGGGCGGGTTCGTCGACCTCTGCCGCGGCCCGCACCTGCCCTCCACCGGCAAGCTCGGCACCGCCTTCAAGCTGATGAAGGTGGCGGGTGCCTATTGGCGCGGCAAGTCGGACAACGAGATGCTGCAACGCATCTACGGCACCGCCTGGGCGAGCAGGAAGGACCTCGACGCCCACCTGACGATGCTGGAGGAGGCGGAAAAGCGCGACCACCGCCGCATCGGCCGCGAAATGGACCTGTTCCACCAGCAGGAAGAGGCGGTGGGCAGCGTGTTCTGGCATCCCAAGGGCTGGACCCTCTACCGCACCGTCACCGCCTACATGCGGCGGCGCCTGGAGGCGGACGGCTACCAGGAGGTGAAGACGCCGCAGCTGGTGGACTTCTCCCTGTGGGAGGCCTCGGGCCACGCCGACAAGTTCGCCGAGAACATGTTCACGATCAAGACCCAGGACGACCGCCACCTGGCGGTCAAGCCGATGAACTGCCCGTGCCACGTGCAGATCTTCCGCCAGGGGATCAAGAGCTACCGCGACCTGCCGCTGCGCATGGCGGAGTTCGGCTCGTGCCACCGCTACGAGCCGTCGGGCGCGCTGCACGGCATCATGCGGGTGCGGGCGTTCACCCAGGACGACGCCCACATCTTCTGCACCGAGGACCAGATCACCTCGGAGACCATCGCCTTCTGCCAGCTGCTGAAGTCGGTCTACAAGGACTTCGGCTTCACCGAGGTGCGGGTGAAGTTCTCCGACCGCCCGGCCAAGCGCGCCGGGTCCGACGCAACCTGGGACAAGGCCGAGCGCGCGCTGCTCGAAGCCGCCAAGGCCGCCGGTCTCGACACCGAACTCAACCCGGGCGAGGGCGCGTTCTACGGCCCGAAGCTCGAGTTCGTGCTGAAGGACGCGATCGGCCGCGATTGGCAGTGCGGCACCTTGCAGGTGGATTTCGTCCTGCCCGAGCGCCTCGACGCGAACTACGTGGCGGAGGATGGGCAGAAGAAGCGCCCGGTGATGCTGCACCGCGCGGTGCTCGGCAGCTTCGAGCGTTTCCTCGGCATCCTGATCGAGAATTACGCCGGCCGCTTCCCGCTCTGGCTCGCGCCGGTGCAGGCGGTGGTGGCGCCGATCGTGTCGGACGCCGACGACTACGCCAACGAGGTGGCGGCGGCGCTGAAAGCCGCGGGCCTGCGGGTCGAGGTGGACCTGCGCAACGAGAAGATCAACGCCAAGGTGCGCGACCATTCGCTCGCCAAGGTGCCGGTGATCGTGGTAGTGGGGCGCCGCGAGGCGGAAAACCGCACCGTCGCGTTGCGCCGCTTGGGGTCCGAAAAGCAAGAAGTCCTTGCGCTCACCGAGGCGCAGGCTAAACTCGGGGCCGAGGCCGAACCTCCGGGAACGGCCGCGCCCGACTGCTGCTGCGGCGGGCATCACTGAGGCATCCGGCAGGCGCGCTCCGCAATGGGGCGCGCCCGCGCCGTAGGAAGGGCGACGCCAGAGCCGATTACGGCGTCGTCATGCAATTGAAGGGAGGCGATTCATAGCCAGGGCACCGATGGGCGCGACTCCGGCCAAGGACGGACCGCGCATTAACGAAGAAATCACCGCCAACAGCATTCGTTTGATCGACGCAGAGGGGGAGCAGGTCGGAGTCGTGAGCCGTGCCGACGCCCTCGATCGCGCGTTCGCCGCCGGGCTCGATCTCGTGGAGATTTCGCCGAACGCCGAACCGCCGGTGTGCAAGATCCTGGATTACGGAAAGTTCAAGTACGAAGTCCAGAAGAAGAAGGCCGAGGCGAAAAAGAAGCAGAAGGTCATCGAGATCAAGGAGATCAAGGTTCGTCCGAACATCGATGACAACGACTACAACATCAAGATGCGCTCGGTCCGGCGCTTCCTCGAAGACGGCGACAAGGTCAAGGTGACGCTGCGCTTCCGCGGTCGCGAGCTGGCGCACCTCGAACTCGGCGCGAAAGTGCTCGACCGCATTCGCGACGAAGTTGCAGACCTTGCCAAGGTCGAACAATTCCCCAAGATGGAAGGGCGGCAGATGATCATGGTGATCGCGCCGCGCTGACGAAAGCCGCCGATGCGTCCGGGCTGCCCGGACGCGCGGCGGATCCGGGGTGAGGTCATGGCGAACACATCGGACCCGCGCGTCGTTGCCGCCCTCGGGGCGGCGGTCAAGCAGATCGAAGGTGCGATCGCCGACACCGAGCGCGGCGTCGACCGCATCCTCGGCCTGGTCGAACTGCTGATGGAGCGGGCCGACAAGGACGCCTATCTCAAGCTCGAAGGCATCATGGAGGCGTGCAGCTTCCAGGATCTGGCGGGGCAGAAGCTCCGCAAGATCGAGCGTCTGCTCGAACATCTCCAAACCAAGACCCTCATCACCGTGCCCGGCGGCCTCGACGTGGCGCGCGCCCAGGCGACCGCCGCCGAGCGCGACGTTCACCCCGCCGCGTCTTCCCCCGGCCTCTCGCAGGAGCAGGTGGACCGCCTGCTCAAGGGCGGGTGATCCGCCTCAGCGTTTCAGGGTGAAGCGCACCGGCACCACCACGTCGATGCGCGCCCCCGCCACGTGGTCGGGCGGCGGCGGCAGCGGCCGCGCCCGTTCGGGCAGGGCGAGGGCCTCGGCGTCGAGGGCGGCGTCGCCCGACGAGCGCACCAGCCGGGTTTCCAGCACGTTGCCCTCCCGATCCAGCACGAACCCCACCACCGCCACGCCTTCGCGGCGGCGCAGTTCCGCCGCGCGGGGGTAGCGTTTCACCCGTTCGAGGCGGCCGAGCAGCTCGCCCTGCCAGGTGCGGGTGACCGCCGCGTGGCGCGCCGCGTCGGCCCCCGGCACCGGCGCGGCGGTGGCCGGGGCGGAGGCCTCGG
>JAUVUZ010000046.1 GCA_030604885.1 Alphaproteobacteria bacterium
CCACGTAGACCCAGCTCATCGGAATGCCCAAGCCCGGCGCCTCCTGGAAGGTCATGGTCTCGGTCATCAGCCAGCCCTGCACGATCAGCAGCAGGATGAACACGTAGCCGCAGGCGTTGATGAAGATGTCGAGGAGAATGCCGGGCTTCTTGCCCTTGAGCATGCGCGGCAGCAGCTCGACGGCGAGGTGGCCGTCTTCCCCCATGATCAGCGCCGAGCCGAGGAACACCGCCCACACGAACAGGAAGCGCGCCAGTTCCTCAGACCACTCGAAGGTGAAGCCGAAAATGTAGCGGGTGATCACCTGCAAGAAGATGATCGCGAGCATCACCAGCATCGCCACCACCGAAATCCCGTAAAGGGTCTTTCTGATATACCGGAAGATCAGATCCATCGCGTTGTCCCCCGCGAGGGTCGGCCGCGGCCGACGGTCGCGTCATCTTGCCCCAACACACACGCAGCGCCGCGCATCCCCCGGCGGAGTCCGAGAGCGGCGGCGGCGGGTTTTCCCGGCACCCGTATGACCGAGGATTATGTCGGTTCCGAGGCGGTGGCGGCCGCGCAAACGAAAGGCCCGGGCGGATGCCCGGGCCTTGGCCTGCAAGGGATTTCCGCTTACTTCTGGCGGAGCGCGTCGACCTTCTTGAGGTTGTCCTCGCCGACGGTCTTGGCGAACTGGGCGATCACCGGCTTGGTGGCTTCCTGGAAGGCCTTGCGGTCCACTTCCAGCACTTCCATCTTGCCGGTCTTGCGGATCTTGTCCCAGTAGTCGTTGTCCTCGTCTTCCGAGACCTTGCGCTGCCACACGATCGACTCGTTGGCGGCTTCCTGGATGATCTTCTGGTGCTTCGGCGACAGCTTCTTCCAGGTGATCATGGAGATGATCACCGGCTCCGGCGCGTAGGCGTGGGCGGTGAGGGAGGCGTACTTCTGCACTTCGTAGAAGCGCTTGGTGAAGATGTGGGCGGAGGGGTTCTCCTGGCCGTCCACGGTGCCCTGCTGCATCGCCGAGTAGAGTTCCGAGAGATCCATCGGCGTGGGCGAGGCGCCGAGCGCCTTGATCATTTCGATGTGGATCTTGTTGGTCTGCACGCGGATCTTGAGATCCTTCATGTCGCCCGGCGCCTTGATCGGGCGGACGTTGTTGGTCATGTGGCGGATGCCGTTTTCCATGTAGCCGAGGAGCTTGATGCCGCGCGGCTCGAGCGCCTGGCCGATCTCCATGCCGACGGTGTCGAGGGAGCGGAAGGCGTGCGGCCGGTCGTCGAACAGGAACGGCAGGTCGAACAGGGAGATCTGCGGCTGGAACTGGCCGAGCGCGGCGGTGCCCACCAGCGCCATGTCGACGGAACCGAACACCAGACCCTCGATCAGGTCCTTCTGCCCGCCGAGCTGCGAGTTCGGGAACACCTTCACCTCGATCTCGCCGCCCGACTTCTCGGCGACCAGCTTGGCGAAGTGGTCGCCGCCCTGGGCGTAGGGATGCGACGGTTCGGCGATGTGGCCGAGCTTGATGACCACGTTGGCGGCCATCGCCGGGCCGGAGAGGGACGCGGCGAGCAAGGCCGTGCCCAGGAGTGCGGTAAGGCGTTTCATCAGTTCCACCCTGTTCTGTTCGGTTGTGACCGTTGGGTCGTGGCGACCGGTCGGTAGTCTTCCCCCGTCCCGGATATCGGTATTCACTTTAGCAGGAATCGGGGTGGGAACAACCGCTTTGCCGCCGCTCGGAGGGGTGGGGCGAAAGCCCGCGCCGGGCCGCCGCTCAGGCGTGGGCGGCGGGCTTGCGGCGGCGGTGCAGGGCGCGGTCGAGCAGGGTGTAGAGCACCGGGGTGATGTAGAGGGTGAGCGCCTGGGAGAGCACCAGCCCGCCCACCACGGTGAGGCCGAGCGGCTGGCGCGACGCCGCCCCCGCGCCGAAGCCCACGGCGATCGGCAGGGTGCCCATCAGCGCCGCCATGGTGGTCATCATGATCGGGCGGAAGCGCACCAGCGCCGCCTGGACGATCGCGGCCTCCGGCGTCATCCCCTCCTTGCGTTCCTGCACCAGGGCGAAGTCGATCATCATGATCGCGTTCTTCTTGACGATACCCACCAGCATGATGATGCCGACGAAGCCGTAGAGCGACAGCGGCACGTCGAACAGCAGCAGGGTGAGGAGCGCGCCCACCGCCGCCGAGGGCAGGCCGGAGAGGATGGTGAGGGGGTGGATGAAGCTTTCGTAGAGGATGCCGAGCACGATGTAGACCACCAGCACCGCCAGCAGCAGCAGCAGGCCGAGGCCGCGGGTGGACTTCTCGAACGCCTGGGCGGTGCCCTGGAAGCTCGCCTGGGTGGTGTCGGAGAGGCCCGCCTCGGCGCCGATCCGCTCGATCCGCCGCACCGCGTCGCCGAGCGAGAAGCCGTCGGCGAGGTTGAACGAGACGGTGACGGCGGGAAGCTGCCCCTGGTGGTTGACGGTCTGCGGCAGCACGCCGCGGTCGATGTGGGTGACGGCGGCGAGCGGCACCAGCGCGCCGAAGGAGGAGCGCACGTAGAGCCGCTCCAGCGACGACGCCTCCTCCTGGAAGCGCGGCAGCAGTTCGAGGATCACCTGATACTGGTCCGACGGCGTGTACATCGTCGACACCTGGCGCTGGCCGAAGGCGGAGGCGAGCGCGTCCTCGATCTGCCGCACCGTGACGCCGAGCTGCGCGGCGCGCTCGCGGTCGATGCGCACCGACACGGTGGGGGCGGAGAGGTCCATGTCGTTGGTGACGTCGGTGAAGCCCGGCTCCCGCGCCAGCGCCGCGGTGAGGCGCTCGGCGCCGCCGTAGAGGGCGTCGAGGTCGATGTCCTGCAGGGTGTACTGGTAGGGCGCCTTGCTCACCGAGCCGCCGATGCGGATGATCGGCGGGTTCTGCATGTAGACGTTGATGCCGGGGATCTTGTTGGCGGTGGCGGTGCGCAGCCGCCGGACGATCTCGTCGGCGCTCGACTTGCGCTCGTGCAGGGGCTTGAGGTTGATGATCAGGAGGCCCGAGTTGACGGTGGTGCGCGAGCCGCCCGCGCCGACCGTGGACATCACCTCGGCCACGTCCGGGTCCTGGCGCACGATCTCCATGGCGAGGGTCTGGTTGCGCACCATCTCGGCGAACGAGGTGCCGGTGGCGCCCTCGGTGTAGCCGAACAGGCGGCCGGTGTCGTCGGAGGGGAGGAAGTCCTTCGGCACCGCCGCGAACAGCCAGGCGGAGAGGCCGACGCTCGCCAGGAACATGCCGAAGGTGACCGCCTTGTGGCGCATGCACCAGCCGAGGGAGCGGCCGTAGCCCGCCTGCAACGCCTCGAAGGCGCGCTCGGTGCGGCGGTAGAGGCGGCCGTGGGTCTGGTGCCCGCCCTTGAGCATGCGGCTGCACAGCATCGGCGTCAGGGTCAGCGACACCACCCCCGACACCAGGATCGCGATGACGATGGTGAGGGCGAACTCGTGCAGCAGGCGGCCGACGATGCCGCCCATGAACATCACCGGAATGAACACCGCCGCCAGCGACACCGTCATCGAGACGATGGTGAAGGCGATTTCCTTGGCGCCCTTGATCGCCGCCTGGAACGGCCGCTCGCCCGCCTCGCGGTGGCGGACGATGTTCTCCAGCATCACGATGGCGTCGTCGACGACGAAGCCCACCGAGAGGGTGAGCGCCATCAGCGACAGGTTGTCGAGGGAGAAACCGAACGCCGACATTCCGGCGAAGGTGCCGACGATGCTGATCGGCAGCGCCAACGACGGGATCAGCGTCGCCGACGGGCTGCGCAGGAACACGAAGATCACCCCCACCACCAGCACCGCCGCCAGCACCAGGGTGAACTGCACGTCCCAGATCGATTCGCGGATGGTCTCGCTGCGGTCGTAGAAGATCGACAGATTCATCGACGGCGGCAGCTGCGCCTCGAAGGTGGGGAGAATCTCCTGGATCGCGTCCACCACCTCGATGGTGTTGGAGCCGGGCTGGCGCTGCACCGCCAGGATCACCGTGCGGGTGTCGCCCACCCAGCTGCCGAGGCGGTCGTTCTCGACGCTGTCCACCACCTCGCCCAGGTCGCCGAAGCGCACCGGCGCGCCGTTGCGGTAGGCCACCACCTGGTTGACGTAGGCATCCGCCGAGAGCAGCTGGCCGCGGGTGTGGATCAACGCGGTGCGGGTGGGGCCGGAGAGCGAGCCGGTGCCCTGGTTGACGTTGGACTCGGTGACCGCCTGCGCCACCTCGTCGATGCCGATGCCGCGCGCCGCCATCGCGTCCGGGTCCATGCGCAGGCGCACCGCGTACTTCTGCGAGCCGTAGACGTTGACCTGCGCCACTCCGGCCACGGTGGAGAGCCTGCGCGCCAGCTGCCCCTCGGCGAACTGCGTCACCTTCGACATCGGCTCGGTGGGGGAGTTCATGAAGATGTAGAACACCGGCGAATCGCCCGGGTTCACCTTGCGCAGGGTGGGGGGCGTGTCCATGTCCGCCGGCAGGCGGCGCAGGGTGGCCGAGATCGCCGCCTGCACGTCCTGGGCCGCCGCGTCGATGTTGCGGTCGAGGTCGAACTGGATGGTGATGCGGGTCTGCCCCTGGCTCGACACCGAGGTCATCGAATCGATGCCCGCGATCGTCGAGAACTGGTTCTCAAGGGGCGTCGCCACCGCCGAGGCCATGGTCTCCGGATCGGTGCCCGCGAGGGTGGCGGTGACGCTGATGGTGGGGAAATCCACCGCCGGAAGCTCGCTCACCGGCATCCGCACGTAGCCGATGATGCCGAACAGCATCAGCGCCGCCATCAGGAGCGTGGTGGCGACCGGGCGGCGGATGAACAGCTCGACGTTCATCGGCGCGCCGCGCCTTCCGCCTCGACCGTCGGCACGCCGGGAGCGAGGCGGAGCTGGCCGTCCACCACCACCCGGTCGCCGGGGGCGAGGTCGCCCTTGAGGGCGGCGGTGCCGCCGTCGGCGAACAGCACCGCGACATCGCGGGCCTGGGCCTTGTTGTCGCCGTCCACGACGTAGACGTAGGGGCCGTGCTGGCCGGTGTTGACCGCCTCGAACGGCACGGCGATGGCGCCTTGCAAAACCTCCAGCACGATCGACGCGGTGACGAACTGGCCGGGCACCAGCCGGTGGTCGGCGTTGGAGAAGGTGGCGCGCACGGCGATGGTGCCGGAGAGCGGGTCCACCACGTCGCCGACGAAGTCGACGCGGCCCGAGAGGGTGTCGCCCGCGCCGCCGGGAACGGAGATCAGGAGATCGGTGCCGCCCTCGCGCATGCGCCTTTGCAGCATCGGCAGGAGCTGCTGCGGCAGGGTCGCGGCGACGCGCACCGGCTCGATCGCCGACACCGTCACCATCGCGGTTTCGTTGGCCTTGACGATGTTGCCCGGGTGCACCTGGATGACGCCGGTCTTGCCCGCGATCGGCGAGCGGATTTCGGTGTAGCCGAGCTTGAGCCGGGCGCTCGCCACCGTCGCGGTTCCGGCGGCGACCGAGGCGGCGAGGGATTTGGCCTCCGCCTGGGCCTGCTCGAACCGCTGCGCCGAGGCGACGCCGCGGGTGGAGAGGTCCTTCTGCCGCGCCAGTTCGAGGCGCGCCTGGTCGAGCAGCGCCTGATCGCGGGCGAGCGCCGCCTGGGCCTGGTCCAGTTCCGCCTGAAAGGGGCGCGGGTCGATGCGGAACAACAGGTCGCCGGCCTTGACGATCTGCCCTTCGACGAACCCGGCCTCGATCACCCGGCCTTCCACCTGCGGGCGGATCTGCACCGTGGTGGCGGCGACGACGTTGCCGACGGTGCGGGCGAGGCGCGGCACGTCGCGACGCTCCGCCTTCGCCGTCACCACCGGCGCGGCGGGGCGCTGGCGCGGCGCCGCCTCGGCGGGCGGCACGGCCAACCCGAGGGCGAGAGCGAAGGGCAGACCGAACCGCACCAGACCGACGAAACGCGCACCGGGCATCGCAAGACCCCAATTCCGGGAAAACCTCGGCGCGAGTATACGCAGAACATCGCCCCGAGTTCTCGGGGAAAAATGTATGAAAGTGTGTTGCCGCCGCCGAAATCGCGACGGTATAAGGCGATCCTCAAGCGTGGGTTGAAGGAGATCGGGTGGTGTGGGTCGAGGCGGCGGTGGCCGTGGCGTTCGTCGCCGTGTACGTGGGCATGGGTCTCGGCCGCTGGCCGGGGCTCGCCATCGACCGCACCGGCGTGGGCCTGGTGGGCGCGGTGTTCGTGTTCGCCGTCGGCGCGCTGGACGGCGGCGGCGTGCTGCGCGCCGTCAACTTCCCGGTGCTGGCGGTGCTGTTCGCGCTGATGGTGCTTTCCGCCCAGGTCGAGGCGTGCGGCTTCTTCGCCTGGTGCGGGCGGCGCCTCGCGGGGGCCGAGGTGTCGCCGCCGCTGCTCCTCGGGCTGGTGGTGGGCGTCACCGGCGGCCTCGCCGCGCTGCTCACCAACGACGTGGTGGTGTGGGCGCTGGTGCCGGTGGTGCTGCAAGGGGTGCGGGCGCGCGGGCTGGATGCGCGGCCGTTCGTGATCGCGATCGCCTGCGCCGCCAACGCCGGGTCCGCCGCGACGCTGATCGGCAACCCGCAGAACCTGCTGATCGCCCACGTCGGCGGCCTGACGTTCTGGACATTCGTCGCCGCCTGCGGGGTGCCCGCCGTGGCGGCGGTGGCGCTCACCTGGGGCGTTGCGGTTCTGGTGTGGCGCGGCCGCTGGCACGCCCCGGCGGGCGAGGCCCCGGCCGACACGCCGCTCGACCGCCGCCGCGGCGCCAAGGCGCTGATCGCGGGCGCGGCGCTGATCGCGGTGTTCTCGCTGCCGGTGGACCACGCGCCGTGGGCGCTGGCGGTGGCGGCGGCGCTGCTGCTCAACCGCCGCCTGGGCACCCAGCGGATGCTGGGAATGGTGGACTGGCACCTGCTGCTGCTGTTCACCTGCCTGTTCGTGGTGACCGGCGCGCTGGTGGAGAGCGGCCTGCTGGACCGGGCGCTGCCGGGCATCGCCCAGGGCGTGACCCACGCCCCCGCAGCGCTGCTGCTGTCGCTGGTGGGCAGCAACGCCATCGGCAACGTGCCGCTGGTGACCGCGATCCTCGGCCTCGCGCCGGGGCTGGGGGAGGAGGCGCTGGTGCGCCTCGCGGCGTTCTCGACCCTCTCGGGCAACCTGCTGGTGGTGGGCAGCATGGCCAACATCATCGCGGTGGAGCGCGCCCGCGACGCCGGGGTGGCGGTGGGGTTCCTCGAATACGCGCGGGTCGGCGTGCCGGTGACGGTGCTCAGCCTCGCGGCTGCCTATATCTGGCTGATGTGACGGAAAGGACGGCGCCGGTGGTGGAAAAGGGTTTGTTCTCGTATCGCAAGTTCTGGGCGCATCGCTTCGGCCCGTCGCGCTTCCTGCCGATGAGCCGGGAGGAGATGACCGCGCGCGGCTGGGACAGCTGCGACGTGGTGATCGTCAACGGCGACGCCTACGTCGACCACCCGTCGTTCGGCGCGGCGGTGATCGGCCGGGTGCTGGAGGCGCAGGGCTTCCGCGTCGGCATCATCGCCCAGCCCGACTGGTCGTCGCCCGAGCCGTTCCGCGCGCTGGGGCGGCCCAACCTGTTCTTCGGCATCACCGCCGGGAACATGGACAGCATGGTCAACCGCTACACCTCGGACCGCAAGATCCGCACCAACGACGCCTACACCCCCGGCGACGAGGGCGGGCGGCGGCCCGACCGCGCGGTGCTGGTCTACGCCCAGCGCTGCCGCGAGGCCTACAAGGACGTGCCGGTGGTGATCGGCGGCATCGAGGCGAGCCTGCGCCGCGTCGCCCATTACGACTACTGGTCCGACAAGGTGCGCCGCTCGGCGCTGATCGATTCCAAGGCCGACGCGCTGGTCTACGGCAATGCCGAGCGTTCGATTTCCGAGATCGCCTTCCGCCTCGCCCGGGGCAAGGGCGCGGGCCTCGGCGATTTGCGCGACGTGCGCGGCGTGGCGGTGGCGGCGCCGCCGCCCGAGGGGATGCAGGTGAAGGACGAAACCCGCCTGCCCGACGAGGCGGAGCCGCAGGAGATCGACAAGTCACGCCCCTACGCCATCGAACTGCCGTCCTACGAGGCGGTGGCGGCGGACCCGGCGCTCTACGCCCACGCGGCGCGCATCCTCCACCAGGAATCCAGCCCCCTCAACGGCCGCCCGCTGATCCAGCGCCACGGCGACCGCACGGTGTGGGTGTCCGAGCCGCCCGAGCCGCTCTCCACCGCCGATCTCGACGCGGTGTTCGACCTGCCCTACGCCCGCGCGCCGCACCCGGCCTACGGCGACGCCAAGATCCCGGCGTGGGAGATGATCCGCCATTCGCTGGCGATCGTGCGCGGCTGCTTCGGCGGTTGCGCCTTCTGCGCCATCACCGCCCACGAGGGCAAGGTGGTGCAGAGCCGGTCGGAGGCGTCGATCCTCAGGGAGATCGAGACGATCCGGGATTCGGATTCCGGCTTCACCGGGGTGATCTCCGACCTCGGCGGCGCCACCGCCAACATGTGGAACCTCGGCTGCGCCAACCCCAAGGCGGAGGCGGTGTGCCGCCGCCCGTCGTGCCTCTACCCCGACATCTGCAAGAACCTCGGCACCGACCACGGCCCGCTCATCCGCCTTTACGAAAAGGCGCGCGCGGTCAAAGGGGTGAAAAAGATCCTGATCGGCTCCGGGGTGCGCTTCGACCTCGCGGTGAAAAGCCCGGCCTACATCCAGGCGCTGGTGGCCAACCACGTCGGCGGCTACCTCAAGATCGCCCCCGAGCACACCGAGAAGGGACCGCTGGAGCTGATGCTCAAGCCCGGCATCGGCGCGTTCGACCGCTTCCGCAAGCTGTTCGAGGGGGCGGCGAAGCAGGCGGGCAAGCAGTATTACCTGATCCCGTACTTCATCGCCGCCCACCCCGGCACCACCGACGCCGACATGCTCAACCTCGCCCTGTGGCTGAAGGCCAACGGCTTCCGCGTCGATCAGGTGCAAACCTACCTGCCGACGCCGATGGCGCTGTCATCGGCGATGTATCACACCGGCCGCAACCCGCTGAAGCCGGTGCGCCGCGCCGACGCCGCCGACCTGCCCACCGCCAAGGGCCTGCGCCAGCGCCGCCTGCACAAGGCGTTCCTGCGCTATCACGATGCGGAAAACTGGCCGATGCTGCGGGAGGCGCTGGTGAGGATGGGGCGCGGCGACCTGATCGGCCCGGGCAAGGCGCACCTGATCCCGGCGTGGCAGCCGCGCGGCACCGGCTTCGGCGGCGAGGGGCGGCGCGGCCGGGGCGAGCCGGTGCCGCCGTGCGCCCGTGGCGGCAAGGACGCGCCGCGCCGCCGCCGCTGAAACACTATAGCATCTCGCCTTGACTCCGGCCCCCGGCCGGGGCTAAACCGGGCATCTCGGTTCCCGTTTCCGCGCGGTCGGCGCGGTCGGGTGAAAAGGGAATTCGGTGGGGCGCGGCGTTCCGCGCCGATTCCGAAGCTGCCTCCGCAACTGTGAGCGGCGAGTGCGGATCGTCATGGCCACTGGGAAACCGGGAAGGCCGATCCGGCGCATCGACCCGCGAGCCAGGAGACCTGCCGGGACCGTTGACCGTTTTCGACGCGCGGGGGCGCGGAAAACCGGCGCGCGGGCCGCTCGCCCGCCTCCGGCTTTCCTCTTTCTCCTCCGATGCGCCGCAAGCGGCTTCGCGCAACCGATGGCGTCGCGGCGGGCGACGCGGAGGGCCGGATCCTTGACCACCATCGTCGCGACGCGGGAAAAGGCGGGGCTGGCGTTGCCGCTCGGGCTGGGCCTGGGCGTCGCCGGTCTGTTCGCGCTCTCGCTCTGCCTCGGCAGCGTGCCGATCCCCGCCGCCGAGGTGGGCCGCGCCCTGTTCGCCGCCGAAACCTCCCCCACCGCCATCATCGTGCAGGATATCCGCCTGCCGCGCGCGATCCTCGGCGCGGCGGTGGGCGCGAGCCTCGGGCTTTCGGGCGCGGCGCTCCAGGGCCTGCTGCGCAACCCGCTGGCCGAACCGGCGATCGTCGGCACCTCGTCGTCGGCGGCGCTCGGGGCGGTGCTGGCGCTCTATTACGGCTTCGCGCAAATCTCGCCGCTGGCGCTGCCGCTGTTCGCCATCGGCGGCGCGATCCTCGCCACCGTGCTGCTGTTCGCGCTGGTGGGGCGGGACCCGGGGGTGCTGGCGATCATCCTCGCGGGGGTGGCGCTCTCGAGCCTCGGCGGCTCGCTGATCTCGGTGGCGATCAACCTCTCGCCCGACCCCCACGCCGCCCTCGAGATCGTGTTCTGGATGCTCGGTTCCCTCGCCGAGCGCAGCATGGATCAGGTGTGGCTGGCGGCGCCGTTCATGGCGGCGGGCTGGCTGATGCTGCTGCGCGCAGCGCCCGGCCTCGACGCCCTCACCCTGGGCGAGGAAACCGCGCAGAGCCTCGGCTTCTCCCTCTCCCGCCTGCGCGCCCTGGTGGTGGTGGGGTGCGCCTGCGCGGTGGGGGCGGGGGTGGCGGTGTCGGGCAGCATCGGCTTCATCGGCCTGGTGGTGCCGCACCTGCTCAGGCCCCTGGTGGGCCACCGCCCCGGGCGGCTGCTGCCCGCCAGCGCCCTGGGCGGCGCGGCGCTGCTGCTGGCGGCCGACTGCGGCGTGCGGCTGATCCCCAGCCATCAGGAATTCAAGCTGGGCGTGCTCACCGCGCTGATCGGCGCGCCGTTCTTCCTCATGCTGGTGCTGGACGCGCGGCGTCGCCCGGGAGGCTGGCGATGACCGGCTACGCGATCCGTGGGCTGACGGTGAAGCGCGGCGACCGCGCCGTGCTCGACCGCCTCGACCTCGACCTTTCCGGCCCCGGCGTCGTCGGCCTGATCGGCCCCAACGGCGCGGGCAAGACCACGCTGCTGAAATCGCTGCTGGGCTTCCTGCCGCCCGCCGCCGGAGAGGTGGCGTTCGCGGGCCGCCGCATCGCCGCGTGGAACCGCGCCGCGCTCGCCTGCCGGGTCGGCTACCTGCCGCAGGGGGCGCCCTGCGCCTGGCCGATGACGGTGGCCGACGTGGTGGACCTGGGCCGCACCCCCCACCGCCGCGCCCGCGGCGCCCACCGCGCGGCGGACGCGGCGGCGGTGGCGGCGGCGATGGCGGCGACCGGGGTGGAACACCTGTCGGCGCGCTCGGCGCTCGATCTTTCGGGCGGCGAGCGGGTGCGGGTGATGCTCGCCCGCGCCCTCGCCGGGGAGCCGGAGGTGCTGCTGGCCGACGAGCCGGTGGCGGGCCTCGACCCCCACTATCAGCTCCAGGTGATGGAGGTTCTGCGCCGCCTCGCCGACGCGGGGCGGACGGTGGTGGTGGTGCTGCACGACCTCACCCTCGCCGCGCGCTTCTGCGACCGCGTGGTGATGCTGAACGCCGGGCGCCTCGCCGCCGACGGCCCGCCCGAGGCGGTGCTGACCCCGGGCCTGCTCGCCGAGGTGTTCGGCGTCACCATCCATGTCGGCCGCCATGCCGACGACCTCTACGTTCTGCCCTGGGGCCTCAGCCCGCCCCGGCGCGCCGCCGAGTAGGAGACGACACCATGGAACCCACGGTCCTCGACACCCTGCCGCACGCGCTCTCGCCCTGGCAGATGTTCGTCCACGCCGACGCGGTGGTGCAGGCGGTGATGATCGGCCTCGCCATCGCCTCCCTCGTCACCTGGACGGTGGCGATCGCCAAGACCGTGGAGCTGGCGCGCGGCCGCCGCCGCGCCGCCCTGCTGCTGGCGGCCCTGCGCGACTGCCGCACCCTGGCGGACGCGGCGCCGCTGGCCGAGGGCGAGGGCTGCGAGGCGCGCCTGGTGGCGGAGGCCCGCCGCGAGATTTCCCTCTCCGCCGGGGCGGGCGGCGAGGGCCTGAAGGAGCGGGTGGCGAGCCGCCTGGACGACGTGGCCGGGGCGGCGACGCGGCGGATGCGCGCGGGCACCGGCCTGCTCGCCACCATCGGCGCCACCGCGCCGTTCGTCGGCCTGTTCGGCACGGTGTGGGGCATCATGAACAGCTTCATCGGCATCGCCGCGACCCGCACCACCAATCTCGCGGTGGTGGCGCCGGGCATCGCCGAGGCGCTGCTGGCCACCGCTCTCGGCCTGGTGGCGGCGATTCCGGCGGTGGTGGTCTACAACCTCTGCGCCCGCGCCACCGCCGCCTGGCGCGCGCGGGTGGGGGAGGGCGCGGCGGAAATCCTGCGCCTGCTCTCCCGCGATCTCGACCGCCGCGCCCTGCCGCTCAAGGAGGCCGCCGAATGAGAACCGGGCGGATCGCCGAGGACGAGGACGACGAACTCCACGAGATCAACGTCACGCCGTTCATCGACGTGATGCTGGTGCTGCTGATCATCTTCATGGTCGCGGCGCCCTTGGCCACCGTCGACGTGCCGGTGGACCTGCCCGCCAGCACCGCCAAGCCCCAGCCCCGGCCGGACAAGCCGCTGTTCGTCTCGGTCAAGACCGACGGCGGCGTGCTGGTGGACGAAACCGGCGCCGACCTCGACACCCTCGCCGCCGCCCTCGACGCCGCCACCGGCGGCGCGCGCGACACCCGCGTGTTCCTGCGCGCCGACAAGGCGGTGGACTACGGCCGCCTGATGACGGTGATGAACGCCCTGCGCGACGCCGGGTATCTCAAGGTGGCGCTGGTGGCGCTGGAGGACGTGCGGTGAGCACGCGCCTGTGGGGCGGCAGCTTCGGCGCGGCGGCGGCGCTGCACGGCGGCGCGGCCCTGGCGGCGCTGCTGTGGATGCAGGCGCCGACCCACGACCTTCCCGCCGGAGCCTTCGCGGTGGAACTGGCGAGCTTCGGCGGCGCGGCCGGGGCCGCCGGAGGCGGCGCCCCCGCCGCGCCCGCCCCGCAGCCGGAAGCCCGCGCCGAACCCCAGGCCGAGCCGGAAGCGGTGAAGCCGCCGCCGCCGGTGGTCGAGCCGGAGGTGGCGCTGCCCAAGCCGGTGCCCAAACCCAAGCCGAAGCCCGTTCCCCCCAAACCGGCGGCGAAACCCGCGCCGGAGCCGCAGCCCAAGCCCGCCGCCGCGCTCAGCCCGGCGCCCGCCGCCGAGACCCC
>JAUVUZ010000056.1 GCA_030604885.1 Alphaproteobacteria bacterium
GATCGCCGCCGCCGCGCCCGCCGGGCCGCCGCCGATCACCAGGACGTCGGGGCGCATCGCAGCCAGCCGACGCACAGGCGGAAGGGAAACCACCACCGCACCTCCGCCCCCTCCACCCCGGCGGCGGCGAGCGCCGCCCGCCACTCGGCGGGGGTGAAGGCGCGCGCCACCGACAACGGCGCGTCGTGCCGCACCATCGGGCTGACCGGCAGCGCCGCCGCCGCCAGCCGCACCGCGTGGAACGCCACCGGGTGGCGGTGGAGATCGTTGACGAACCACCCGACGCGCGCCACCTCGCCCATCCGGCGCAGGAAGCGCGTCAGCGCCGCGTCGTTCAGGTGGTGGGCGAACAGGGAGGAGATCACCGCGTCCACCGGCTCGTCCCAGGCGAACGCGTCGCCGGTGCGGTAGACGATGCCGTCCGCCTCGGCGGTGGCCTCGGCGGCGGCGCGGGCCGACCAGGGGTTGGCGTCGAGGCCGGTGAGGCGCAGCGCCACCCCCCGCCGCCGCCCCCAGGCGGCGACGCGCCGCAGCATGTCGCCGTGGCCCGAGCCGACGTCGAGCACGTGCAGCGGCGCGTCGCGGCGCGGCAGCCGGTCGAGCCACGCGAGGGTGGGACGATAGGCGCCGCTGGCGCGGTTGATCGCCGCCAGGTGGCGCAGGCATTGTTCGAAGGCGGGGAACGGCGCGTCGTCGGCGTCCATGCGTTCGAGGGCGTCGCTGCGGCGGCCGAGGTCAGCCATCGCCCCGGAACACCATGGTTTCGGCGGTCACGCCCGGGCCGAACGCCATCGCCACGCCGCGCCCGGCGACGCCGAGCATCCGCCGCAGCACGAACAGCACGGTGGAGGACGACATGTTGCCGTAGTCGCGCAGCACCGCGCGGGAGTCCGCCAGCGCCTGCGGCGGCAGGTCCAACGCGCCCTCCACCGCGTCGAGCACGGTGCGGCCGCCCGGGTGCACCGCCCACAGGTCGAGCGGCCCCGGCAGCTTCCGCCGCAGCGCCGCCATCACCTCGGGCAGCCCCGCCGCCACGGTGGCGGGCACGGCGCCGGAGAGATGCATCAAAAAGCCGCTGTCGCCGGTGCGCCAGGTGATCTGGTCGGCGCTGCCGGGTACCACGGCGGCGTGGAAGCCCTCGATCGCGAGGCCCTCCGGCTCGGCGCTCACCAGCGCGGCGGCGCAGCCGTCGGCGAACAGCAGGAACGACAGCACGCTTTCGACGTCGTCGGTTTCCTGCATGTGCAGGGTGCACAGCTCCACGCACACCACCAGCACCCGCGCCCCGGGTTGGGAGCGCACCATGTGGCGCGCCGCCTTGAGGGCGTTGAGCGCGGCGTAGCAGCCCATGAAACCGATCACCGTGCGTTCCACCCCATCGCCGAGGCCGAGGCGCTGCTGCAACGCCAAGTCCACGCCCGGCGCGTAAAGGCCGGTGCAGGAGGCGACGATCAGGTGGGTGACGCCCCGCAGCGCGTCGCCCAGCCCGTCCGCCGCCGCCGTCGCGAGATCGGCGGCGTGGCGCTCGTACATCGCCATGCGTTCGGCGGTGCCGGGGTAGGCGCCGCGCTGGAAGCGGCGGTCGCGGTCGAGGTCTCCGGCGGCCTCCGCCGGAGCGATCACCGAAAAGCGGTGGGCGATGCCCGAGCGCGCCGCCATCCGCCCGAACAGGCGGCGGGCGCGGTCGTCGGCCAGCAGCGCGGGGGCGTAGGCCACGAACTTGTCGTGAACGTCGAAGGGCGGCACCGCGGTGGCGATGCGGTTGATGAAGGCGGGGCGATCCATCCCCCCTCAACGCGCGGCGGGCGGGAAGGTTCGCGCAAGCATTACCGCACCGGCGCCCAGAGCACGTCCTCGATGCGGTCGGCGCCGCAGCACAGCATCGCCAGACGGTCGAAGCCGAGGGCGATGCCCGCGCTCTCGGGCATGCCGAAGGCGAGCGCGTCGAGGAAGTCCCGGTCGATCGGCACCTCGGTGGCGTAGAGCCTGCGCTTGAGCGCGGCGTCGGCGCGGAAGCGGCGCTCCTGCTCGGCGGCGTCGGTCAGCTCGGAAAAGCCGTTGGCCAGCTCCACTCCGGCGACGTACAGCTCGAAGCGCTCGGCGAGGCGCGGCTCCCCCGGCTTGCGGCGGGAGAGCGCCGCCTGGCACGCCGGATAATCGTGCAGCACCATCGGCCGCCCGGCGCCGAGGCGCGGCTCGACGCGGTCGAGCATCACCTTGAAGAACACGTCCTCCCAGCGGTCGGAGGGGGAGACGGAAATGCCGATGCGCCGCGCCTCGGCGGCGAGCGGCTGCGGGTCCGGCTCGGCGGCGTCCTGGTCCGCCAGCGCCGCCATCAGGTCGATCCCGGCGAAGCGGGCGAACGCCTCGGGCACGCTCAGGCGCTCCAGCTCGGCGGCGAGCGCGCAGGAGACGCCGCGGAAGCTGACGGCGTCGCGGCCGCTCGTGGCGGCGGCCTCGGCCAGCAGGGCGGCGCAGTCGTCCATCAGCCGGGTGTAGTCGGCCCCGGCGCGGTACCATTCGAGCATGGTGAACTCGGGGTGGTGGGTGTCCGAGGTCTCGCCGTTGCGGAACACCCGGGCGAACTGGAAGATTTTCGGCAGCCCGCCCACCAGCAGCTTCTTCATCGCGAATTCGGGCGAGGTGTGGAGGAAGCGCGGCGCCCGGTTCTGGCCGAAGGCGTCCTCCAGCAGCGTGTCGAACACCCGCAGGTGCGGCTCCATGCCGGGGCAGACCTGGAGGATCGGCGTCTCCACCTCGGCGAATCCCCAGGCTTCGAAGCGGGCGCGCAGGGCCTTCAGCAGGCGGGAGCGGGTGTCGAGGGCGGGCAGTCGGGCGGCGAGGCGTTCGGGGGTCCACCAGGGTTCGGTCATGATCTCTCCGGCTCGGGAAACTGGCATCGCGGCGCGACCTGGACTATGTATCGCGTTTCCGCCGCCGTTGTTAAGGACCCGCGATGCCGCCGCGCGACCTGCCGGAACTGATCCCGCCGTACCTGCGCGCGCTCTCCGCCCGGTCGGAGGCGGTGGCGCGGCAGTTCGCGCCCGACGCGCGCGAGGCCCTCGCCACCCCCGACGACCGCGACGACCCGATCGGCGACCACGCCCACAGCCCGCTGCCCGGCCTCGTCCACCGCTATCCGGACCGGGTGCTGATCCTCCCCACCCTCGCCTGCGCCGCCCACTGCCGCTTCTGCTTCCGCCGCGACCGCGTGGGGGCGAAGGGGATGAGCGACGCCCAGCTCGACGCCGCCCTCGCCTACGTGTCCGCCCGGCCCGCGGTGCGCGAGGCGATCCTCTCGGGCGGCGACCCGCTCACCGACCCGCGCCTCGGCGCCCTGCTCCGCCGCCTCGACGCGATCCCGCATCTCGACTGGCTGCGCATCCACACCCGCCTGCCGGTCCACGACCCGAAGCGCGCGCTCAAAGTCGCCGCCGACCTGCCCGAGGAGCGCCGCGCCGCGCTGTGGATCGCCCTGCACGTCAACCACGCCGACGAACTCACCCCCGAGACCCGCGCCGCGATCCGCGCGTTGCAGGGGCGCGGCGCCTTCCTGGTAAGCCAGACGGTGCTGCTGAAGGGGGTGAACGACGACGCGGCGACGCTTTCGACTCTGTTCCGCGCCCTGGTGGCCCTGGGGGTGAAGCCCTACTACCTCCACCACCCCGACCGCGCGGCGGGCACCGAGCACTTCCGCGTGCCGCTGGCGCGGGGCCGCGCCATCGCCGAAACCCTGCGCGCCACCCTCTCGGGACTCGCGCAGCCCGCCTACATTCTCGACATCCCCGGCGGCCACGGCAAGGTGTGGGCCACCGACGCCTTCGTCACCCCCGCCGCAAACGGCTGGGTCGCCCGCGCAACCGACGGTTCCCTCCACCCCTACCCGGCGGATGCGGACGCGGAGGTTGCCCCCGCGGAGCCAAAGTGATAGGGTCCGCGCCGCCGCGGGGTCCAAAGGTCCCGCCCGTTCACGCAACTGACAGCGAACGCACATGAAAATCCAAGCCAACACGATCCGCCCCGGCATGGTCATCGACCACAACGGCAAGCAGTGGTCGGTTCTCAAGATCCAGTTGATCCAGCCCGGCAAGGGCGGCGCTTTCATCCAGGTGGAAATGCGCGATCTCGCCAGCGGCAACAAGACCAACGAGCGTTGGCGCACCGCCGACACCGTCGAGAAGCTGATGGTGGAGGAGCGCGACTGCCAGTATCTGTTCGCCGAGGGCGATCTCCTGACCTTCATGGACAAGGAGACCTACGACCAGTTCACCCTGCCGAAGGACGCGGTGGGCGATCCGGCCGCGTTCCTCCAGGACGGTATGGACGTGCTGGTGGAATCGATCGAGGGCAAGCCGGTGTCCTGCACCCTGCCGCAGACCGTGATCATGGAAGTGGTCGAGGCCGACGCGGTGGTGAAGGGGCAGACCGCCTCCTCCTCCTACAAGCCGGGCGTGCTCGCCAACGGCGTGCGGGTGCTGATTCCGCCGTTCGTCGCCGCCGGCGACCGCATCGTGGTGAACACCGCCGATGCCACCTACGTCGAGCGGGCGAAGGGCTGACGCCCTTCTCCCCTCTCTGCTCTTGTCGATGGTTTAGGCTTCCCTGAAAGGACGGCGCGCCGATGGCTGCCTTGTCTCCGCTGTTGAACGTGATGATCTCCGCCTCGCGCAAGGCCGCGCGCGGTCTCGCCCGCGATTTCGGGGAAGTCGAGAACCTCCAGGTCTCGGTCAAGGGGCCGAGCGACTTCGTCTCCACCGCCGACAAGAAGGCCGAGCGCACCCTCCAGCAGGAGCTGGCCAAGGCGCGCCCGCGCTTCGGCTTCCTGATGGAAGAGGGCGGCGAGATCGTCGGCGAGGACACCAGCCACCGCTGGATCATCGACCCCCTCGACGGCACCACCAACTTCCTCCACGGCATTCCCCAGTTCGCGATCTCGATCGCGCTCGAGCGCGACGGCCAGATCATCGCGGGCGTGGTCCACAACCCGATCACCGACGAACTCTATTTCGCCGAGCGCGGCCAGGGCGCCTTTCTGATCGCGCCCTACACCGAGCGCCGCCTGCGCGTCTCGGCGCGCGCGCAGCTCGACGCGGCGGTGGTGGCCACCGGCATTCCGCACCGCGGGCGCGGCGACCATCCGCGCTTTCTCGGCCAGTTGGAGCGGGTGATGGGCGCGGTGGCGGGGGTGCGCCGCATGGGCGCCGCCTCCCTCGATCTCGCCTACGTCGCCGCCGGGCGCTGCGAGGCCTATTGGGAGGAAGCCCTGTCGCCGTGGGATCTGGCGGCGGGCGTGCTGCTGGTGCAGGA
The DNA here is from genome assembly GCA_030604885.1 of Alphaproteobacteria bacterium. Lineage (GTDB taxonomy): Bacteria > Pseudomonadota > Alphaproteobacteria > Rhodospirillales > Rhodospirillaceae > Oleispirillum. Next base: position 5,308 of record JAUVUZ010000056.1, read on the forward strand.
GGCGGGCGGCGTGGTGATGGCCACCGACGGCAGCGCCGACGCGATGGCGAAATGCAACCCGCTCGCCACCAACCGCAAGCTCCAGGGGCCGATGCTGCGCCTGCTGCGCGGCGCCTGAGGCCCGAGTCGCCCCGGAATCCGCGCGGCGATGTCGGGCTTTACGACTCCCGGGAGGATTGGGTATGTTAGGCTCTGCGAGGTCGGCCCGCCTGCCGGCCGACGGACCGGGGGGTTGTGACGTGACGCATCGGACGATCAGGGACTGGCTCGCCGTGGCCGCAGCGGCCTTGGCGCTGGCGCTGCCTTTGCCGGCTTCGGCGGTGGTGCTGGTCGGCGGTCAGGGCGCGGCGGTAACCGTCGACCCCTCCGCCCTCGACGCGCCGTCGCAACGCCGCCTCGACGTGGGCCACGACTCCGGCCTGCCGATCCCCGGCGCCCGCCTCGCCCCGGGCGAACGCGTCCGCCTGGTGCCGCCGGGGCAGAAGCCCGGCCAGAAGCTCACCCTCACCCCGCCCGGAAGCGCCAAGCCGCCGCTGCTGCCCCCGGGCAACGGGCGCGTGGTCCTCACCCCGCCGCCGGGCGTGCAGCCGCTGCTGACGGCGCCGAAGCGCACCGCCGCCGTGGCGCCCGCGAGAAAGGCCCCCTCCGCCGCCGAGATCGAGGCGGAGGTGACCGCCCGCACCGCGCCCCTGCCCATGCCCAAGCCCGCTCCGGCCCCCGCGCCCCTGGTGGCCGCGCCGCCCGCGGTCGAGCCGCCCGCCGCCGATCCGATGCCGATCGCCCCGGCCGAGCCGGTCGCGCCGCCGGTCGCGGCGGCTCCGTCGGTGCCCGAGGTTCCGGCCCCGTCCGCCGCGCCCGAGCCGCCGGTGGCCTCGCCCGC
>JAUVUZ010000034.1 GCA_030604885.1 Alphaproteobacteria bacterium
CCCGCGCGAGGCCGACGCGGGCGCGCACCTCCTCCCCCTCCCGCTCGCCGGCGGCACGCGCCCCGCCGGTGGCGCCGGGGACGGCGGCGGCGCGGGCGCCGGCGGCGGGCGGCATGGTGGCGGCGGCGCGGGCGGCGGCGGCCACCTTGGCGGCGAGGCCGGGCGGCGCCACCGCGAAGCCGACGCGGAAGCCCGGCGCCAACGCTTTGGACAGCGACGACACGTAGACCACCCGCTCGGGCGCCAGGGTTCGCAGCGGCGGCGGCACCGGGTCGGCGAGGAAGGAATAGATGCCGTCCTCGACGAACCAGCCGCCGTGGCGGCGCAGGATGTCGGCGATGGCGGCGCGGCGCTCCGGCGGCATCGTCGCGGCGGTGGGGTTGTGGTGGGTGGTCATGCCGTAGACCGTCGCCCCCGGGTGCGCCGCCAGGGCGCGCTCCACCGCCTCGGGCAGCAGGCCCTCGGCGTCGATGGGCAGGCCCTCCACCCGCCGGTCGATGGCGGCGGCGGCGAGCTTCATCCCCGGATAGGTGAGGGCCTCGGCGAACACCGCCTCGCCCGGCCGCGTCAGCGCGCCGATGGCGGCGAGCAGGGCGTGCTGGCCGCCCACGGTGAGGGTCACCTCGGCGGGCCGCGCCGCCACCCCCTCGAGGGCCAGCCACCCGCACAGGATCTCCCGGTCGGCGGCGGTGGCGCCGTGGAAGTCGTAATCCAGCGCGTGCGCCAGGTCGCCCTGCGCCAGCCGGGCGAGGGCGGGGGCGAACAGGTGCGCCACCGGCCCCAGCGAGGGGCGGGTGTGGGCCATGTCGATCAGCGTCGCGGTTTCGTCCTCCACCCGCGCCGCCAGGGCGCCGCCGGGGGTGAGGTCGGGCGGGCGCGGGCGGACGAAGGTGCCGCGCCCCACCTCGCCCGAAACCAGCCCGTCGCGCTCCGCCTCCGCATAGGCGCGCGCCACCGTGCCCACCGTCACCCGGATCGTCCACGCCAGTTCGCGCTGCGGCGGCAGCTTGGTGCCGGGCGGCAGCGCGCCCGAGGCGATGTCGGCGGCAAGCGCGGCGACGATGGCGCGATATTTCGGGCCGGGGCGTCCGGCCATGTCGGGGGTCCAGATTGGCATGGGGTCAATGTTTGCATTGACTCTCCTGTGGTGTCAATCAATCTGTGGGGACGGCATCAATCGTTCCTAAAATTGATTCAATTCTCGGCGAAAGGGGTTCAATCATGGCGAAGGCATGGGAAGCACCGCCCGGCGCGATGGTCGGGCACGGCACCGTGGAGACCCCCTGGCGGCAAACCGCGACGCGCTGGCTCGCCCGGCTGGGCGCGTGGGAGCAGCGCGCCGCCCAGCGCCGCCAGCTCGCCGAACTGGACGACCGCGCCCTCGCCGACATCGGCCGCACCCGCGCCGAAGCCCTGGCCGAAGCCGCCAAACCGTTCTGGCAAGCCTGACCCGGGAAGCACCGCCGCGTCCGCTGCGGAGTCTCCGCAAAAGTCTCCGCTGCCGAGTCCTCCCCAAAAGTCATCGTCACCCCCGGCTCGACCGGGGGTCCATGTTTCCGCCGGGCTCCGTGCGGAAGCATACGGATCGCCGAACCCCACCGCCCTGGCCGTTCCCCGGGCGCCATGGACCCCCGGTCAAGCCGGGGGTGACGACGGGTGGGGCGGCTGGCGCGGGCGGTGACGGGTGGGGCGGTTGGCGCGGTCGGTGACAGGTGGGTGAGCCGGCGCGGTGGAGCCGGGTCTTGAGGCGGCGCGGTGCCCGTGCCCGAGCCGGGAAAGCGGGCGCATGACGGGATTCGCGGTTTCGGCGGTGGATCGGCGGGGCGGGGTTCCCATCTATGGGGGCCACGCCAAAGCCGAGGAGCAGACGATGAAATCACGCGCCGCCGTGGCGTTCGCGCCGGGAAAGCCCCTCGAAATCGTCGAGATCGACGTCGCGCCGCCGCGGGCGGGCGAGGTTCTGGTGAAGATTCTCCACACCGGCGTCTGCCATACCGACGCCTTCACCCTTTCGGGCGACGATCCGGAGGGGGTGTTCCCCGCCGTGCTCGGGCACGAGGGCGGCGGCGTGGTGGTGGAGGTGGGCGAGGGCGTCACCTCGGTGGCGCCGGGGGACCACGTGATCCCGCTCTACACCGCCGAATGCGGCGAATGCAAATTCTGCCGCTCGGGCAAGACCAACCTCTGCCAGGCGGTGCGCGCCACCCAGGGCAAGGGCCTGATGCCCGACGGCACCACGCGGTTCTCCTACAACGGCGAGCCGGTCTACCACTACATGGGCACCAGCACCTTCAGCGAATACACGGTGGTGGCGGAGATCTCGCTGGCGAAGATCGACCCCGCCGCGCCGCTCGAGAAGATGTGCCTGTTGGGCTGCGGCGTCACCACCGGCATCGGCGCGGTGAAGAACACCGCCAAGGTCGAGCCGGGCGCGACGGTGGCGGTGTTCGGCCTCGGCGCCATCGGCCTCGCGGTGATCCAGGGCGCGGTGATGGCCAAGGCCGGGCGGATCCTCGCGGTGGACATCAACCCGGAGAAGTTCCCCCTGGCGCGCCGGATGGGCGCCACCGACTGCGTCAACCCCAAGGACCACGCCCGGCCGATCCAGGAGGCGATCGTCGAGATGACCGACGGCGGCGTCGACTATTCCTTCGAGTGCATCGGCAACGTCGAGGTGATGCGCGCCGCGCTCGAATGCTGCCACAAGGGCTGGGGCGAGAGCGTGATCATCGGCGTGGCGGGGGCGGGACAGGAAATCCGCACCCGGCCGTTCCAGCTCGTCACCGGGCGGGTGTGGCGCGGCTCGGCGTTCGGCGGGGTGAAGGGGCGCAGCGAGCTGCCCGGCATGGTCGCCCAGGCGATGCGCGGCGAGATCGACATCGACTCCTTCATCACCCACGAGCTGCCGCTCGCGCGCATCAACGAGGCGTTCGACCTGCTGCACGAGGGCAAGTCGATCCGCACCGTGATCCACTTCTGACCCGGAGGAGGCGCCCCGTGGAACGCATCGAATCCCACGCCTGCTTCGGCGGGCGGCAGGAGGTTTGGCGGCATGCGTCCGCCGTGCTCGGCTGCGACATGCGCTTCGGCGTGTTCCTGCCGCCGCAGGCGGAGGCCGGGCCGGTGCCGACGCTCTACTGGCTTTCGGGCCTCACCTGCACCGAGCAGAACTTCGTCACCAAGGCCGGGGCGCAGCGCGCCGCCGCCCGCCACGGCCTCGCCCTGGTGGCGCCCGACACCAGCCCGCGCGGCGAGGCTGCGGCGGACGACCCGGCCTACGACCTGGGCCAGGGCGCCGGGTTCTACGTCAACGCGGTGGCGGCGCCGTGGGCGGCCCACTACCGCATGCACGATTACGTCACCGCCGAACTCCCCGCCCTTGTCGAGGCGACGTTTCCGGTGACGGCGTCGCGCGGCGTGGCGGGCCACTCGATGGGCGGCCACGGCGCGCTGGTGGCGGCGCTGCGCCACCCGGGGCGCTATCGCAGCGTCTCGGCGTTCGCGCCGATCTGCGCGCCGAGCCGGGTGCCGTGGGGGGAGAAGGCGTTCGCCGCCTACCTCGGCCCCGACCGCGACGCGTGGAAGGCGTGGGACGCCTGCGAGCTGATCGCCGGGGCGCGGGAGCGCCTGCCGCTGCTGGTGGACCAGGGCGGCGCCGACGAGTTCCTCGACGCCCAGCTCCGCCCCGACCTGCTGGAGGCGGCGTGCGCCGCCGCCGGGCACCCGCTGGTCCTCAACCGCCGCGCGGGCTACGACCACAGCTATTACTTCATCGCGAGTTTCATCGACGACCATGTCGCCCACCACGCGGCGGCGCTGGCGGAGGATCGGCCATGACGACGACGGCGGCGGATGTGGTGACGTTCTGGCGCGACGCCGGGCGGGAGAAATGGTTCGCCAAGGACGACGCCTTCGACGCCGCCTGCCGCGACCGCTTCGGCGCGGCGTGGGAGCGGGCGGCGGCGGGCGAGTTCGACGATTGGGCGGAGACGCCCGAGGGGGCGCTCGGCCTCCTCATCCTGCTCGACCAGATTCCGCGCAACATCTTCCGCGGCGATCCGCGCACCTGGGCGGCCGATCCCCACGCCCTCGCCATCGCCGAGCGGGCGGTGGCGGCGGGCTTCGACCAAAGGGTGGAGCCGGAGCTGCGGGCGTTCGTCTACCTGCCGTTCGAGCACGCCGAGGACCGCGCCGCCCAGGCGCGCTCGCTGGCGCTGTTCGAGGCCCTGGGCGACGCGGATTTCCTCCACTGGGCGCGCCACCACCACGACATCGTGATGCGCTTCGGCCGCTTCCCCCACCGCAACGCGGTGCTGGGGCGGCCGAGCACACCCGAGGAACTGGCGTTCCTCGAGGAGGACAGCTTCAGGGGTTAGGCATCTCGCGCAGGAACGCGGTGACCGCCTTCACCGAGTTCACCGCCGCCAGGGCCATGAAGGCGTCCATCTCGTTGGCGTGGGCGCCGCCGCCCGCAAGGTCGGACAAGCTGCGGAAGGCGACGAACGGCACGCCGTTGGCATAGGCGACGTGGGCGACGGCGGCGCTCTCCTTGTCCACCACCTCGGCCTGGAAGCTGGCGAACACGTATTCGCGGAAGGCCGCGTTGTCGACGAACGCGGTGCCCGACACGCCGTTGCCGCCGACGCGCACCCGGGGCCGGGCGGCGAGGCAGGCGCCGCCCGCGCAGGTTTCCAGCTCCACCCGCTCCGCCGCCTGCCGCGCCACCGCGAGAAGCGCCGCATCCGCCGGGAACCAGAAGCGCGTCTCCGGCGCGAGATCGCGGCCCACCTCGGTGTCGATGGGGTGGATCATGCCGAAGTTGGGGTAGGGCGTGGGGAAGAACGGCGGCGGCGCATAGCCCGAGGGCGTCTCCCGCGCGAACACCGATTCGAGATATTCCGCCCAACGCTCGGACACCACCACGTCGCCGATGTTGCGCGCCGGGTCGACGCCGCCCGCGATGCCCGAGAACACGATGGCGGTGACGGCGAAGCGGTCGAGAACCTGCTGGGCGCTCATCGCCGCGTTGACCATGCTGATGCCGCTCATCAGCAGCACCACGTCTTTGCCGCCGAGGCGGGCGGTGACGAAGCTCTTGCCGTTGACGGCGTGAACCTGGGGATTTTCGGCGGCGGCCAGCAGCGCCTGCCACTCGGGCGCGAAGGCGGACATCACGGCGATGCGGGGCACCGCATCGAGCGGCTGGGCGCGGACGGGCGCGGCGGCCCCGAGGGCGAGGGCGAAGGCGAGGAGCAGGCGGAGCATTGCGGGGATCCGAAATCGGGAAGGATGCCCGATCCTACGCTATCGCGGCGTCACCGGCCAGCCGGTGAGGGGCTTCACCTCCTTCAGCACGATCGCGGTTTCCATTTCCTTGATGCGCGGCAGGCGGCGGATCGTGCTCATCGCGAACTCGGCGTAGGCGTCGAGATCGGCGGCGGCCACCTGGAGCAGGAAATCGGCGGACCCGGCGAGGCTGTAGCACGCCACCACCGCGTCGAGGCGCTGGATCTCGTCCTCGAAGGCGCGGGCCTCCGCCTCCGAATGGCTGTCGATCTTCACCCGCACGAACGCCAGTACGCCGAGGCCCACCTTGCGGCGGTCCACCCGCGCGCGGTAGCCCGCGATCGTGCCCGTCTCCTCCATCTGCTTCACCCGCCGCCAGCAGGGCGAGGCGGAGAGGCCGACGCGCTCGGCCAGCTCCTGGTTGGTGAGGCGGCCGTCCTCCTGCAAGGCGGCGAGGATGCGGGCGTCGGCGGCTTCCAGCGGCATGGATTTCCCAAATATTGGAGAAATGGGGAATAATTTCCCGGATCATCGCCGAAACCGCGCCACTGCGGAAGCCTTTTCCGCCGCCGCCGACGTATTCTGCCGCCTGCGTTTGATCCCGAACCCGGAGGCTCCGATGTCCGAACCGATCCGTCTCGCCGTGGTGGTCAACCCGGAGCTGCCGCCCGGGCTGCTCGCCAACACCGTCGCCGCGGTGGCGATCGGCCTCGGCGCGCGCATCCCCGGCCTCGGCGGCGCGCGCCTCACCGACCGCGCGGGGCGCGACGTGGACGTCTCCTCCAACCGGCCGGTGCCGATCCTCGCCGCCGACGCCGACACCCTGAAGGCGCTGACCCTGAAGGCGCTGGCGCACGCGGACGCGTTGGCGGTGGTGCCGTTTCCGGCGTTCGCCCGCGGGATGCACGCCTATGCGGACTACGCGCAGGCGTTCCCCGAGCGCGACCTGGCGGGCGAGACCATCGACGGTCTCGCCATCGCCGGGGCGGACAAGGCGGTGCGGTCGCTGACCGGGTCGCTCAGGCTGCTGCGCTGAAGCGTCAGACCAACACCACTTCCCCTTCGATCTCGTTGCCGTCCCAATAGTGGATGCGGGTGGCGGTGATCTTCAGCATCACCAGGCCCTGGGTGTCGATGTCGCGGGCGAACCAGCGCGTCAGATCCTCGCGCCAGTGGGTCTTGAAGGCGGCACGGTCGCGGATCACCTCCGCCACCCCGGCCACCACCATCATGAACGGCCGCTGCCCGACGATGCCGCCGCGCCCCTGGAAGGTCAGGCCCACGTGCGGGTCGTGGGCGATGTCGGCGACCGTGCCGGTGTCCTCGGTGGTGAAGTAGTAGGACACGCCGTCGTAGTCCGACCGGGTGTCGTGGGCCATCGGCCGCGCCGCGATCTCGCGGTTGCCGGTGCGGGTGACGAGCATCGCGACGTCGATGTCGCTCATCTTTTTCGCCAGGTCGGAAAGGGTCATGTCGGCCATTTAGGGGGTGTTCCTCCGTTTTTCGCGTCCGCATAACGTCGAGGCCTGGGATACGTTCCTCAATGCACCGAGTGAACCGAATACCTTGCCGCAACCTATGGTTAATATATGATCGAGCCGAGGCGGCGCGCCTCCTAAGATATGATCAGGAGGAGTGGGTGAAAATGGATTTCGCTGACGGTATTGCCGATCTGGCTCAGCGCATAGCCAAACGACGGGACTCTATCCAGACTGAGGAAGCGACGAAAAACGCGTTCGTCATGCCGTTCCTCAACGCTCTCGGCTACGACGTGTTCGATCCGCTGGTCGTGATCCCGGAGTTCACGGCCGACGTGGGCCTGAAAAAAGGGGAAAAAGTCGACTACGCGATCATGAAGGATGGTCAAGTGGTCATCCTGGTGGAATGCAAGCACTGTAAAGGCGACCTGTGTTTTCAGCACATGTCCCAGCTTTATCGCTATTTTTCCGTGACGGAAGCGCGATTTTGTATCCTTACGAATGGAATAACGTATTGGTTTTTCAGTGACTTGGATCAGCCGAACAAGATGGACGCGAAGCCGTTCTTCGAGTTCGACATGTTGAACTATCGTCCGGCGCAGATCGAGGAACTGAGGAAGTTCACCGCTGCGAACTTCGACGTCGAGGCGATCCACGAAACGGCTAGCGACCTGAAGTATGGCTCGCTGCTGATGCGTGAGATCGCGAAGGAGTTCGATTCGCCAAGCGACGATCTGATGCGCCTGCTCGTCGGCCGGGTGTACGACGGCAAGTTGACCGCCAACGTGCTGGCGAAGTTTGCGCCGATGGTGCAGAGGTCGATGAAGGACACGGTGCGGGAATTCGTCAACCAGCGGCTTTCCTCTGCCATGGACGATTCCTCGAAGGTGCCGTTGCCGTCTGCCGCTGCGGCGCCCGACGCTGCCGGGGAAGCTGGCCCGGCCGAGAACGGTGAAACGGCGACGGATATTGCCGACATCGTCACCACCGATGAGGAGCGGGAGGCTTATCAAATTGTCCGCGCCATCGTGCGGGAGGTGGTGAAGGTCGAGCGGGTCGGCATGCGAGACGCCAAAAGCTATTGCGCGATCCTAATGGACGACAACAACCGTAAGCCCGTCTGTCGCCTGCACTTCAATCGTTCAGTCCGATATCTCGGCCTCTTCGACGCGGACAAGAACGAGGAACGGGTCAAGATCGAGAGTCTCGACGATATCTTCCTGTATGCGGACCGCCTGAAGGTGAGTGCGGCCAGCTATGGCGAGGTGGGCAGGAAGGAACTTCTGCCCGCGTAAGGGAGCCGCAACGGCGTTCAAGACGGCGGCGGTGGGGATGGGGCAGGGTGGCTCCCGGTACAGCGTTCGGGAGAGGACCATGTTCGAGACCAAGATCGCCGTCGTCGTGCGCGACGACCTCGCGGTGTGGCAGAAGCTCAACGTCGCGGCGTTCCTGATGAGCGGCGTCGTCGGCGCCGCGCCCGAGATCGTCGGCGAGCCGTATGTGGACGCGGCGGGCAACGTGTTCGCCGCGCTTTGCGTGCAGCCGGTGGTGGTTCTCGCCGCCGACGCGGAGACGCTCGGCGCCATCCACCGCCGGGCGCTGGAACGGGGGGTGCGCGCCGCCGCCTACACCGAGGAGATGTTCGCCACCGGCCACGACGCCGCCAACCGCGCGGCGTTCGCGGGCTACGGGCCGGAGGACGCGAAGATCGTCGGCCTCGCCCTGCGCGACGAGCGCAAGCGGGTGGACAAGATCACCAAGGGCGCGCGGATGCACCGTTGAGCCTTGCGGCGGCGGGGCGGGCGGCGTATCTCGGAGCGATGGCTCCCACCGCCGCCGCCGAAACCGCCCTCTGGCGCGCCGACGACCTCGACGCCGAGTTGCTGCGCGCGCGGTTTTCCGACTACGCCTACGACCTCCACAGCCACGACACCGCCTGCCTCGCGCTGATCACCCGGGGCGCCATCGACATCCGCATGAAGGACGGCCGCCGCACCGTGCGCGCGGGCGAGCTTTACGCCATCGACGCCGACGAACTCCACGAGGGAGTCCCGGCGGACCCGGCCGGGTGGTCGCAGCGCACCATCTACGTGGACATCGGGCGGCTGCGGGCGCGGCTGGCGGAGGGCGACGACCGCCCCCTCGCCCTCGCCGGGCCGGTGATCCGCGATCCGGCGCTCAACCGCCTGTTCCTCGCCGTCCACCGCCTGTCGGAGGCGGACGCCCGGCCGCTCGCCCGCGACCAGGGCTATCTCGATTTCGCCGCGTGGCTGCTGGGCCGCCACGCGCGGGAGCCGGAGCGCCTCGCCGCCGCCGGGCGGGAACCGGCGGCGGTGCGGCGGGCGCGGGCGTTCCTCGACGCCCACCGCGCCGACCGGGTGCGGCTCGACGACGTGGCGGCGGCGGCCGGGCTGCCGCCGTTCCGCCTCTACCGCGCGTTCGTGCGCGCCACCGGCATGACCCCCCACGCCTACCAGCGCCAGGCGCGCTTCCGCGAGGCGGTGCGGCGCATCCGCCTGGGCGAGCCGCTGGCCGAGGTGGCCGCCGCCGCCGGGTTCGCCGACCAGGCGCACCTGACGCGCAGTTTCTTCCGTCGCATGGGCGTCACCCCCGGGGCCTATCGCGACGCGGTGCTATAGCCCGCCGGTCGCCTCCAGCACCGCGCCGGTGACGAACGACGCCTTCTCCGACAGCAGCCACGCCACCGCCTCGGCGATTTCCTCGGCCCGGCCGGGGCGGCCCAGGGGGATTTTCGCCGCCACCTTGGCCGCCCGGTCGGGCATGCCGGCGCGGGCGTGGATGGTGGTGTCCACGGTGCCGGGGGCGACCGCGTTGACGCGGATGCCGCGCGGCCCGAGTTCCCGGGCGAGGCCGCGGGTGAGGGCGTCCACCGCCGCCTTGGTGGCGGCGTAGGCGACGTATTCCCCCGGCGAGCCGGTGCGCGCCGCCACCGAGGAGAGGTTGACGATCGCGCCGCTCCGCCAGCGCCGCGCCGCCTCGCGGCAGAGGCGGGTCACCGCCAGCAGGTTGACCGCCACCACCCGGTCGAGGTCGTCGTCGGTCAGCTCGACGAACGGGCCGAGGCGACCGGTGACGCCCGCGTTGTTGACCAGCGCCGCCACCGGGCCGAGGGCTTCGGCGGCGTCGAAGATCGCCGCCGCCGCGCCGGGCGCCGCCACGTCCGCCCGCAGGGCGCGGGCGCGACCGGGGAACGCCGCGGCGACGGCGGCGGCCTCGGCGTCGGAGTTCGAGTGGGTGAACAGCACGGAAAAACCGTCGCGCACCAGGCAGGCGACGATGGCGCGGCCGATGCCGCGGCTGCCGCCGGTGACGATGACGATGGGGGTCTGCTCCATGGGGCCTCCGCCGGGGTGGACCGCCCCAGGATAGCTCAGATCTCGAGCCAGGCGTAGGCGCGGGCGAAGGCGGCCTTGGCGTCGGCCTCGACGATCGCGCCGTGGCAGGGGACGATGCGGCGGATGTCCCACTTGAGGATGCGGCGGATGCCCTGGCGCGCCTCCTCCGGGTTGCGGAAGCCCCAGCGCACGAAGCGGTGGACCCCCGGTTCCGGCCCCATGCCGCCCGCCCACAGATAGAGCCGGGTGATGGCGCCGCGCGGCGCGCGGAGGTTCTGCAACAGGTCGGCCACCATCAGGGTGCCGCTCTGCGGGTGGAACAGCGCGGTCTCGTGCAGCGCGCTGCCCTGCACCCGGCTGGGGAGCGCGGCATCCCCCCACGACGGCGGCGGCACGTTGGTGAGGTAGCCGTCGAACCGCAGGTCGCGGCGCTTGGGCTGGAGTTCGGCGGGGCCGTAGAGCTTGGCGGCGGGGAAGGCCTCGCGCGCCGGACCGGCGAAGGTGTGGTGCCAGACGCTCGGGCAGACGATCGCCGCCACCTCGCCCAGGGCCGCCAGCTCCTGCCGCAGCGGCTCGCCGATCGCCACCGGGGAATACAGCAGCAGCCGCCCGTCCTTGAGGCGGATCACGCTCATGCGGGTGCCGACCTCGGCCCCCATCACGCGGAACGGCATCTCCACGGTCCACAGGTTTTCGGCGACGGCGACGAGGGGGCCGGGCACGGCATGCATCGGGGGCTTTCTCCGGAAGGCGGCAAACGGATGCACATGGAACGCATTCGGGGCGAATGCGTTGCATCTCGATTCGCAAGAAATTCGGGTTCCCCTGCCATGCCCTCCAACTCGCCCTTTCCCCACGCCGGTTTCGACGGCACCCTCGGCTTCCGGCGCGAGGGCTACGCCTTCGTCTCGCGCCGCTGCGAGCGCCTCGGCGCCGACGCCTTCCGCACCCGCTTCCTGCTGAGGCCGGTGGTGTGCGCGCGCGGCCGCGCCGCCGCCGAGATGTTCTACGCCGACGATCTCGCCTTCACCCGGCAGGGCGCGGTGCCCGCCTCGGCGACGCGGCTGTTGCAGGACGAAGGCAGCGTGCAGAGCCTCGACGGCGCGGCGCACCGCCAGCGCAAGCGGCTGTTCGCGGCGATCCTCGGCGGCGACGCGGTGGCGCATATGCGCTCGGCGTTCGGCGCGGCGCTGCGGTCGGCGGCGGCGTGCTGGCGGGGGCGCGAGGTGGTGCTGCACCGGGAGGTGCGGCAGGTGCTGACGCGGGTCGCCCTAGGCCTGTCCGGCATCGCCGCCGACACCGCGACGGTGAAGGCGCGGGCGCGGGAACTGGGGGCGATGATCGACCGGGCGGGCAGCGTCGGCCCCGCCAACTGGCACGCGCGGCTGCTGCGCCGCCGCACCGAGGCGTGGGCGCGCGGCCTGGTGACCGCCTATCGCGACGGCCGCCTGCCCGAGGCCGAGGGCGGCGCGCTGGCGCTGATCGCCCAGCACCGCGACGACCGGGGCGAGCCGCTCGCCCCCGAGGTGGCGGCGGTGGAGCTGCTCAACGTGCTGCGCCCCACCGTGGCGATCGGCCGCTACGTCGCCTTCGCCGCCCACGCGCTGGTGCGGCACCCGCACTGGCGCGAGGCGTTCGCGGCGGGCGGGGAGGACGACCTGCTGCCGTTCGTGCAGGAGGTGCGGCGGTTCTATCCGTTCTTCCCGGCGATCGCCGGGCGGGCGCGGCGGGCGTTCGTGTGGCGCGGCCACCGCTTCGCGCCGGGGGACCGGGTGATCCTCGACCTTTACGGCACCAACCACGACCCGGAGCTGTGGCCCGAGCCGGAGGCGTTCCGCCCCGAACGCTTCCGCCACTGGACGGGCGATCCGTTCGCCCTGGTGGCGCAGGGCGGCGGCGAGGCGGCGGTCACCCACCGCTGCCCGGGGGAGGACCTGACCCTGGCGCTCACCGCCGAGGCGGTGCGGGTGCTGTGCCGCGACGCCCGCTACAGCGTGCCGGTGCAGGATTTGAGCGTGTCGCTGTCGCGCATGCCGGCGCTGCCCGCGAGCGGCGTGATCCTCAGGTTTGCGTGAGGTCTTGGCAGACGTCCACCCAGGTGGCGGCGGTGAGGTCGGCGAGGCGGTCGGGCGCGATGCGCAGCGCCGAGTTGGTGGACCCGGCGGCGGGCAGAACCTCGGCGAACGCCTTGAGCGACACGTCGCAGTAGACCGGCAGCGGCCGCGCCAGGCCGAACGGGCAGACGCCGCCGACCGGGTGGCCGGTCTGTTCCACCACCTCCTCCGCCGAGAGCATCCGCGCCTTGCCGCCGAAGGCCGCCTTGGCCTTCTTGTTGTCGAGCCGCGCGTCGCCGCGCGTCACCACCAGCAGCACCGCCTCGCCCACCTTGAGCGACAGGGTCTTGGCGATCTGCCCCGGCGCGACGCCGAAGCTTTCGGCGGCGAGGGCGACGGTGGCGGTGCTGGTGTCGCGCTCCAGCACCGCGATGTCGGGGGCGCGCTCGGCGAAGAACGCGCGCACGGTGTCGATGGTCATGTCATCCTTCGATCGGTGGGGAGGTCCAATTGGGCTTGCGGTCCTTGTCGACCAGCATCGACCGCACCCCTTCGAGGAAATCCGGGGTACGGATGGTGGCGACGGCGGCGTCCAGCTCGGCGTCGAGGCAGGCGCGCAGGTCCTTGCCCCGCGCGTCCTCGATCAGCCGCGCGCTGAGGCGCAGGGCGTCGGGCGAGACCGAGCGCAGGGTGGCGAGGGTGTCGGCCGCCCAGGCGCCCGGCATCTCCTTGAGGCGGGCGAAGATCGCGGGCAGGTCGGCGTCGGCGAAGGCGGTGTCGATCTCGCCGCGGTGCGCCGCCAGCGCGCTCTCGCCGGTGGCCTTGGGCAGGGCGGCGAACAGGGTGAGCAGCCCGGCCGGGTCGCGCCGCAGCGCCGCCTCGAACTCGCCCAGCATCTCCGAGGGCAGGAAGTGGGTGGCGAGGCCGCAGTAGAGCGCGTCCGCCGCCGACACCCGCGCCCCGGTGAGGCCGAGGTAGAGGCCGATGCCGCCCGGCAGCCGCGCCATGGTGTGGGTGCCGCCGACGTCGGGGAAGAAGCCGATCATCGTCTCCGGCATCGCCAGCATCGCCTTTTCGGTGACGACGCGGTAGGCGCCGTGCATCGCGAGGCCCATGCCGCCGCCCATGCAGATGCCGTCGATCAGCGAGATGTAGGGCTTGGGGAAGACGCTGGTGGCGTGGTCCAGCTCGTATTCGGTGGCGAAGAAGCGGAGGTTTTCGTCGTGGCGGCCCTCCAGGCTCATCTGCCGCACCGCGCGGATGTCGCCGCCCGCGCAGAACGCCTTGCCCGCGCCCTTGAGCAGCACCACCCGCACCTCCGGGTCGGCGGCCCAGGCGTCGAGCCGGGCGTGCATCGCCGCGATCATTTCGGGCGTGAGGGCGTTCAGGACCTGCGGGCGGTTGAGGACGATGGCGCCGACGCCGTCGGCGGCATGGAACAGGATGTCGTCGGTCATCGGGGTCTTTCGCGTGCGGTCGGCCGGGTCATTCCTGGCCGAAGTTGGGAGGGACGGCCGGGCCGGTCTTGTGCCTGGCGAGGTACTGGGGTTGGAAGATGCACATGCGCACGGCGTTGCGGTATTCGCCGTTGACGAAGAACTCGTGGATCAGCTCGCCCTCGCGCTCGAACCCGAGCTTGCCGTAGATCGAGATGGCGCGGGCGTTCTCGGTATCGACGATGAGATAGAGTTTGTAAAGGTTGAGCACCGAGAACCCGTAATCCATCGCCAGCAGCGCGGCGGCGCTGGCGTAGCCGTGGCCCTGGTGCGCCGGGTCGATGATGATCTGGAACTCGGCGCGGCGGTGGACGTAGTCGATCTCCACCAGCTCCACCAGGCCGACGCGGGTGCCGGTGCGCTCGATGATGAAGCGCCGCTCGCCCTGGTCGTGGATGTGCTTGTCGTAGAGGTCGCACAGCTCCACGAACGCCTCGTAAGGTTCCTCGAACCAGTAGCGCATCACGCTGGCGTTGTTGTCCATCTGGTGGACGAACGGCAGGTCGTCGCGCTCCAGCGGGCGCAGGCGGACGAGATCGGCGGTGCCGGACGTCATGCGGTCCTCCCGGGTCAGCGGCCGGTGAAGCGCGGCGGGCGTTTTTCAAGGAAGGCGGCCATCCCTTCCTTCTGCCCCTCGGTGGCGAACGCCGCCTGGAACGACCGGCGCTCGAACCGCAGCCCCTCGGCGAGGCCGGTTTCCTCGGCGCGGCGCACCGCCTCCTTCGCCAGGAGTACCGCAGGCGGGCTGTAACCCGCAATGGTCTGCGCGGCTTCGAGCGCGGTTCGGAGGGTTTCGGCGGCGGGCACCACCCGCGCCGCCAGCCCGGCGGCCCGGGCCTCGGCGGCGTCGAGGGTGCGGCCGGTGAGCACCATGTCCATGGCGAGGCCGCCCCCCACCAGCCGGGCGAGGCGCTGGGTGCCGCCGAGGCCCGGCAGCACGCCGAGCCTGATCTCCGGCTGGCCGAAGCGGGCGTCGTCCCCGGCGACGATGAAATCGCACATCATCGCCAGCTCGCAGCCGCCGCCGAGGGCGGCGCCGCGCACCGCCGCGATCACCGGCTTGCGGATCGCGGCGAAGCGGTCCCAGACGCCGAAATAGTTCTCCGCCAGCATCTCGGCGACGCTCTTGTCGCGCATTTCGGCGATGTCCGCCCCGGCGGCGAACACCTTCTCCGAGCCGGTCACCACCATCGCGCCGATCTCGGGGTCGGCGTCGAAGGCTTCGAGGGCGGCGATCAACTCGTGGGCGAGGGCGTCGTTGAGCGCGTTCATCCGCTCCGGCCGGTCGAGGCGGACGAGGCCGGCCCGGCCATGGGTTTCGACGACGACGTGGCTGGGCATGACGGAACTCCCGGGTTGGCGGCGCGCGCCGCGCGGCGTATCTCTGGAGCCTCCCCGCATCGCAAGGAGCCGCAAACGTGACTGCCCCGTGGACCGTGAGCTTCACCAGCGACAACATCGCGGGCGCCTCGCCCGAGGTGGTGGCGGCGCTGGCCGCCTGCAATAGCGGCACCGCCCGCCCCTACGGCAACGACGACGCCACCGCCCGCGCCCGCGCCCGGCTGGCCGACGCGTTCGAGCGGCCGGTGGAGCTGCTGCTGGTGCCCACCGGCACCGCCGCCAACGCCCTCGCCCTCGCGGCGCTGGTGCCGCCGTGGGGCGGGGTGGTGTGCCACCGCGAGGCGCACATCGACACCGACGAATGCGGCGCGCCCGAGTTCTACACCCACGGCGCCAAGCTGATGCCGCAGGACGGGCCGGACGCCAAGCTCGACGCCGCCACGGTGCGCACGGCGCTGGCGGGCGTGGCGGACGTTCACGTGGTGCGGCCCGCGTGCGTCTCGATCACCCAGATCACCGAGACCGGCGCCGTCTACACCCCCGCCGAGGTGGCGGAGATCGGCGCCGCGTGCGCCGAGGCCGGGGTGCCGCTGCACATGGACGGCGCGCGCTTCGCCAACGCGGTGGCGGCGCTCGGCTGCGCCCCCGCCGACATCACCTGGCGCGCCGGGGTGCGGGCGCTGTCGTTCGGCACCATCAAGAACGGCACCATCAACGCCGACGCGGTGCTGCTGTTCGACCCCGCCCCGGCGTGGGAGGCGGCGCTGCGCCACAAGCGCGCCGGGCTGCTCGCCTCGAAGATGCGCTTCGTCGCCGCGCAGATGGAGGCGTATCTCGAAGGCGACCTGTGGCTCGCCAACGCCCGCCACGCCAACGCCATGGCGGCGCGCCTGGAGGCCGGGCTGGCGCGGGTGCCGGGGGTCGGGATCGTCGGCCCGGCGGCGGCCAACATCCTGTTCTGCAAGCTGCCGCAGCCGCTGATCGCGGGCCTGCTGGCGGAGGGATTCGCGTTCTATCACGACCGCTGGGCGCCCGGCGTGGTGCGCCTGGTGTGTTCGTTCGCCACCACGGCGGCGGAGGTGGACGCCTTCGTCGCCGCCGCCGAACGCCTCGCCCGGGGCTGAAAAACGCCCGGAGGGGTCGCCCCCTCCGGGTTCCGTGTTGGGGGAGCGTCCGCGGACGCCCCAGCCGTGGAGCCTAGAATTTCGCGCGCATGCCGACGAACCCGGCGCGGCCGCCCTCGGCGTAGCCGCCCTTGGTCTCGTAGGTCTTGTCGGCGAGGTTTTCGACGCGGCCGTAGACGGTGGCCCAGTCGTTGATGGCGTAGGAGGCGCCCAGGTCCCACACCAGATAGCCGCCGAGATACGACGAATTGCCGCTGTCGTAGCTCCAGGTGGCGGTGCGCGCCGCCGCCCAGGTGCCGAGGCCGGGCACCTCGCCCGGGGCGTAGGAGAGCCGCGCGTTGCCGGTGTGATGGGGCTGGTTGGGCATCACCCGGCCGGTGGCGTTGTCGCGGGCCTGGGTGTAGGTGTGGTTGACGGTGAGGGAGATCTCGTCGGTGATTTCGGCGGTGGCGGTGTTCTCGAAGCCGAAGGCGCGGGCCGAGGTGGTGTTGTAGTACCCCGTGCCGAACGCGTAGCCGATCGCGTCCTCCAGGCGGTTGTTGAAGAAGGTGGAGCCGAAGGTGACGCGGTCGTCGAGCACGCTCTGCTCGAAGCCGACGTCGTAGCCCCGGCTCTTCTCCGGCTTGAGGTCCGGGTTGCCGCTGGGGGAGCCGAACGAGAACGGCGAATACAACTCGTAGAGGCTCGGCGCGCGGAAGCCGGTGCCGTAGCCCGCATGCAGGCGGGTGCCGGTGGCGGGGATGCGATAGGCGGCGGTGGTGCGCCAGGTGGTGTGACCGCCGAAGGTTTCGTGGTCGTCGTGGCGGATGCCCGCAGTGAGGGTCAGGTCGTCGTCCAGCAGGCCGAGGATGTAGTTGCCGTAGACGCCGTCGTTGGTGACCGACTGCGGGTCCACCAGGGTGGTGGACATGTGGTCGCGCTGGTGGTCGGCGCCGAACACCAGGGTGTTGTGCTCCACCGGCTTGAGGGTGCCCTGGTATTCGTAGCGGGTGATCTCGCCGTCGTAGTAGAAGTCGCCGCCGAAACTCGGGTCGGCGTCGAAGAGGTCCCGCCGCGATTGCGACTGGGCGATGGAAACGCTGTTGGCGAGCACGCCGTCGAAGAGGTCGACGTTGGCGGTCAGCTTGCCGGATTTCTCGATGGTGCGCTGGTCCGAGGCGTTGTCGATGGCGGCGGTGGTGCCCCAGCCGTCGTTTTCGCTCTTGGCCTTGAGGTAGCGGCCGGACGCTTCGACGTTGAGGCGGTCGAGAATGCCGACGTCGCGGATCAGATCGGCGCCGACGCGCAAGTTGGCGGCGCCGTTCTTGCTGCCGTCCTGCTCGTTGGGGCCGCTGCGCGCGATGTCCCATCCCTGGGTGGTGAAGCCGGAGACCCCGGCGCTGTAATAGACGCCGCCGCTTTCGCCACGGCCGTTGACGAAGCCCTTGGCGGTGGCGCGGCTGCCCCATTCGACGCCGCCCTCGCCGGTGAGCACCTTGCCCGACCCCTTGCCCGACTTGGTGGTGATCGAGATCACGCCGCCCATCGCGGAGGAGCCGTAGAGGGTGCTCTGGCTGCCGCGCAGAACCTCGATGCGCTCGATGGCGTCGGCGGGCAGGTTGGTGAGGTCGTAGTAGGGCTGGGGGTTGGAGGTGTCGGCGACGTTGACACCGTCGATCAGGATCAGCACGCCCTTGGCGGAAATGCCCCGGATCGAGAGCGAGGTGGTCTTGCCGGGACCGCCGGAGCGCGCCAGCCCCACGCCCGGCACGTCGCGGATCACGTCGAGGGCGGTGACCGCCTGTTTCTTTTCGATCTCCTCGGCGGTGATCACGGTGACCGAGCTGCCCGAGGCGGCGACGGCGGTTTCGGTGCGGTTGGCGGACACCGTCATGGTGCCGAGGTTTTCCTGCGCGTGGGCGGCGGCGGGGAGGAGGGTGGCGAGGCCGAGGCAGGCCGCGGCGCGGCGAAGATGCATGGTTGGGGATCCCCCGATTGCGGGCGCTTTTCGCGCCGGTGGCCGAAGCCGCAACCGCCGGTCTCCCCCAGCGTCGCGGCGCTTTCCGTCACCGCAACGGTCTTTGTGCAAGACACCGTCCCCACGGGCCTCCGCCCATGGCATGCGCGACGTCGCCGGCAGGTCTCCTGGCTCGCGGGTCGTCGCGTTGGCGGTCGCCTTCCCGGGGTGCCCCAGTGGCTTGGTGACCGCGCGCTCGCCGCTTACAGTTGCGGAGGCAGCCCCGGCTTGGGCGCTTGCGCGCCGCACCGGATTCCCTTTTCATCCCGACCGCGGATGCGGCCGGAACACCGACGTTCTCGGGTGGTAGCGCCGCCCGGGGTCTCCGTCAACCCGAAAATGCTATACCATTACTATCCGTATGGTCTTTCCGCCGCCGACGCCGCTTTCGTTCCGCCCCGCATGCCATTACACTCATCCGGCAAGACCGGCAGCCGACGAGTTCCGTTCATGGATTTCCGCGCCCTCGAAACCTTTCTCTGGATCGCCCGTCTGGGCGGGTTCCGGCTGGCGGCGGATCGGCTCAACACCACCCAGCCCTCGGTCTCGGCGCGCATTCGCGGGCTGGAGGAGGAGCTCGGCGTGCGCCTGTTCGAGCGCAGCGCGCGGGCGGTGGCGCTCACCCCCAAGGGCCGCGACCTGATCCCCTACGCCGAGCGCATCCTCGCGCTCAAGGGGGAGATGGAGGCGAAGATCGGCGACCCGGCGGCGATCCAGGGCACCATCGTGCTGGGGGTGGTGGAGACCATCGTCCACACCTGGCTGCCGCGCCTGATCGAGCGCCTCGCCCAGAGCTATCCGGCGCTCACCCTGGAACTCGACATCGACATCACCGTCAACCTCCTGCGCCGCCTGATCGCGCGGGAGATCGACATCGCGTTCCTGATGGGGCCGGTGGCGAACCCGGAGATCGAGAACCTGCCGCTCGGCACCTATCCGCTGGTCTGGCTCGCCAGCCCCGGCCTCGCCCTGCCCGAGCGGCTGCTGGAGCTGGAGGAGCTGGCGCGCTTCCCGGTCATCACCTTTCCGCGCAGTTCGCGGCCCCACACCGACCTCGAAACCCTGTTCCGCGACGCGGGGATGCGCCCGCGCATCCACAACAGCAGCTCCATCGCCACCATCGTGCGGATGGCGGCGGACGGCATCGGCGTGTGCGCCCTGCCGCGCCAGGTGGTGCAGCGGGAGCTGGACGCCGGGAGCCTGCGCATCCTGCGCGTCGCCGCCGACCTGCCGCCGCTCACCTTCACCGCCTCGTTCCCCCACGCCAGCGACACGGCGCTGACGCGCGCGGTGTCCGACCTCGCCCTTCGCACAGCAAATGAGCACGCACAGCCTGCCGATTAATCCATAGGCATCGCTGATCGGAATTCATCAATAATCGCAGTTGGACGCGATCAATCCCTTTTGTCACCCTGACATCGGTCACGGGAACACAAGGAGGCGACGCCATGAACTCCCTCGCGATGTCCCGCCTGCGCGGCCTGCGCGCCGACGAGGTTCGCGCCCTGATCCGCAGAGGCGAGCTCGACGCGCCGACCGCGGGGATGGCGGACGGTTTCGTTCAGGCCAACCTGGCGATCCTGCCCAAGGAATTCGCCGCCGATTTTCTCGACTTCTGCAAGGCCAACCCCAAGCCCTGCCCGGTGCTCGGCGTCTCCGAGCCGGGCGATCCGTCGCTGCCGGCGGTGGCCCAGGGCCTCGACATCCGCACCGACGTGTGCGGCTACAAGATCTTCAAGGACGGCCGGTGCGTCGAGCGGGTCTCCGACCTCACCGCGGTGTGGCGGGACGATCTCGTCACCTTCGCGCTCGGCTGCTCGTTCAGCTTCGAGCACGCGCTGGTCGACGCGGGCCTGCCGGTGCGCCACATCGACTGCGGCTGCAACGTGCCGATGTACAAGACCGGCATCGCCACCGTGCCGCGCGGCCGCTTCTCCGGCCCGCTGGTGGTGAGCATGCGCCCGTTCAAACCGGCGGACGCGATCCGCGCGATCTGCCTTTCCGACCGCATGCCGCTGGCCCACGGCGCGCCGGTCCACTTCGGCGATCCCGCCGCCATCGGCATCCGCGATCTCGCGCGGCCGGAATACGGCGACGCGGTGCCGGTGGCCCCCGGCGAGGTGCCGGTGTTCTGGGCCTGCGGCGTGACCCCGCAGGCGGTGCTGGAAAACGCCAAGCTGCCGTTTGCCATCGCCCACGACCCGGGCCACATGCTGATAACCGACATCCGCAACGCCGACGTGATGGGCGTTCCGGCGCGTTAAGTCTTGGAGACGCTACAAAAACTCAAGGAGGCGAAAATGCGTTTATGGAAATCCCTGGTGGCGACCACCGCGATTGCCGCGGCGATGGGCGCGGGCGCGGCGCAGGCGGAGATGAAGGGCGCGAGCCTGACCTACGTCGGCAGCTGGAGCGGCCTGGTGCTCTACAAGCAGTTCGAGCAGCCGTTCTGGAGCAAGACCCTGCCGGAAGCCTCCGGCGGCAAGATCAAGGTGGAGGTCTCCACCTTCGACCAGATGGGCCTCAAGGGCGCCGAGGTCTACCGCATCCTCGCCAAGAACGTCTTCGACATCGGCGCCACGGTGGCCGACTACACCGTCGCCGACGCCCCCGAGGTCGAGGGCCTCGACATTCCGATGCTGGCGCAGGACCCCAAGACCGCCAAGGCGGTGGCGATGGCCTACAAGCCGGTGCTCGACGAGAGCTTCGGCAAGCGCTTCGACGCCAAGGTGCTGGCGGTGGTGCCGTATCCGGCGCAGATGCTGTTCTGCAACAAGGACATCAAGGGCCTTGCCGACATCAAGGGGCTGAAGGTGCGTTCCTCCGGCGGGTCGGCCGCCGAATTCCTCGCGGCCGCGGGCGCCGAGGCGGTGACCATGGCGTTCTCCGAGGTGCCGGGCGCGTTGCAGCGCGGCGTCATCGACTGCGCGGTGACCGGCTCGCTGTCGGGCTATTCGTCGGGCTGGCACGAGGTCTCGAAGGTTCTCTACCCGATGCCGATGGGCGGCTGGGACGACGTGGTCACGGCGATCTCGCTGAAGAAGTGGAAAAGCCTCGACAAGGAGACCCAGGACTTCCTCGCCAAGACCGTGGCGGAGAAGTTCGAGGCGCCGGTGTGGGCCGCCGCCGAGGAGGACACCCAGCAGGGCATCGCCTGCCTCACCGGCACCGGCGAACCCGCGTGCAAGCACGGCAAGCCGGGCAGCCTGAAGCTGGTGCCGGTGTCCGACGCCGACGTGGCGACGGCGCGCACCCTCCTCACCGAGAAGGTGCTGCCGAGCTGGGCCGGGCGCACCGACGCCGCCTACGTGGCGAAGTGGAACGACACCGTCGGCAAGCTCGTCGGCCTGACCGCCAAGAAGTGACCCGATGCGGGACCGGCCCCGGCGCCGGTCCCGCGCCCTTGCGCGAGGACGCCCGCGATGCATGAAGCCTATGACCGTCTGCTCCACCAGGTGGAGCGCCTGTCGCGCCTGTTCGCCTGGGCGGGCGGGGTGATGCTGGTGGCGATGGTGGTGCTGATCTGCGCCGAAATCCTGCTGCGCCGCACCGTCGGCACCTCGCTCGGCCTGTCGTTCGAATACTCGGGCTACGCGCTCGGCATCTCGGCCAGCTGGAGCTTCGCCTACGCCCTGTTCCACAAGGCCCACATCCGCATCGACGCCGCCTACGTGCGCCTCGCGCCCAAGGGGCGGCTGATCCTCGACGTGCTGGCGCTCGCCGCGTTCGCCGCCTTCGCGGCGATGGCGGCGCAGGCGGCGCTCGGGGTGCTCGTCGAAACCCTCGGCCGCGACACCGTCTCCAACACCCCGCTGCACACGCCGATGTGGATTCCGCAATTGCTGTGGGTGGTGGGCTGGCTGTGGTTCGCGTTCGCGGTGCTGCTGCTGCTCGGCCGCGTGGCGCTTGCCGCCGTGGGCGGCGACGGCGCCACGGTGCGCCGCCTCGCCGGGAGTTCGACGGTGGACGAGCAGATCGAGGAAGAGGCCCCGGACGCTGAGGAGTTGGGCAAATGATCGGAGTCGCCTTCGTCGTCCTGATCGTGCTGATGCTGCTGTCGATCCCGATCGCGGCGACGCTGATGGGCCTCGGCCTGTTCCTGAGCGAGACCTACTCGCGCTTCCCCCTCCACCGCGCGCTGGGCGAGGTGCTGTGGTCCGCCTCCGACAGCTTCCTGCTGATCGCGGTGCCGCTGTTCATCCTGCTGGGCGAGATCCTGGTGCGCTCGGGCATCGCGCGGATGACCTACGGCGCCCTCGAGGCCTGGCTCTCGTGGCTGCCGGGCGGCCTGCTGCACGCCAACATCGGCACCGCCACGTTCTTTTCCGCCACCTCCGGCTCGTCGGTGGCGACCGCCGCCACCGTCGGCACCGTGGCGATGCCGCAGGCGCGCAGCCTCGGCTACGACGAACGCCTGTTCGCCGGGTCGATCGCCGCGGGCGGCACCCTCGGCATCATGATCCCGCCGTCGATCAACCTGATCGTCTACGGCTTCATGACCGAAACCTCGATCCCCCGGCTGTTCGTCGCCGGGATCGTGCCGGGCACCCTGCTGGCGCTGATGTTCATCGTCGGCACCGCGATCCTGTGCGCGTGGAAGCCCCACCTCGGCGGGCCGATCCGCCGCCACTCGTGGGCCGCGCGCGGCAAGGGGCTGCTGCAACTGGTGCCGATGTTCGGGCTGTTCGGGCTGATCGTCGGGTCGATCTACACCGGCTGGGCCACCCCCACCGAGGCCGCCGCCATCGGCGTGCTCGCCGCCCTCGGCATCGCCCAGGCGACCCGCACCCTGTCGCTCGACATGTTCAACCGCGCCATCCTCGGCACCATGCGCACCACCGCGATGATCATGCTGATCATCGTTTCGGCGTATTTCCTCAACTTCGTGCTCTCGTCGGTGGGGGCCACCGCCGCCCTCAGCCGCCTGGTGGCGCAAAGCGGCCTCGGGCCGCTGGCGACGATGCTGCTGATCGTGCTGATCTACATCGTCCTCGGCTTCTTCATCGAGACCCTGTCGCTGATGGTGATCACCATTCCGGTGATCGCGCCGGTGGTGGTGGGCCTCGGCTACGACCCGATCTGGTTCGGCATCCTCCTCATCCTGCTCGTCGAGATGGCGTTGATCACCCCGCCGGTCGGTCTAAATCTCTATGTCGTGCAGGGGGTGCGGGGCCGCGGCCCGTTCTCCGACGTGATCGTCGGCGCGATTCCCTACGCGTTCATGATGCTGGTGATGGCCGGGTTCCTGATCGCCTTCCCGTCCATCGCGCTGTTCCTCCCCGAGGCGATGCACTGACCACGGAGACCGACATGCCGACTTTCACCACCCAGGACGGCGCCGCGCCGACCGCGCGCGTGCGCACCCTCGTGATCGCCGGCTGGGCCGGGCGCGACCAAGCCGCGGTGATGCACCACGTGGAGGAACTGGCGGCGCTGGGCGTCGCCCCGCCGTCGGCCGTGCCGCTCTACTACCGCGCCGCCGCCGACCTGCTCACCGACGCGCCGACGGTGCAGGCCCTGGGGGCGGAAGGCTCGGGCGAGGCGGAGGCGGTGGTGCTCAACCTCGGCGGCCGCCTGTGGGTGGGCATCGGCTCCGACCACACCGACCGCAAGGTGGAGAGCTATTCGGTGGCGGTGTCGAAGCAGATGTGCGCCAAGCCGATCGGCTCCGAACTCTGGAGCTTCGACGCGGTGGCGGACCACTGGGACGAGCTGACCCTCCGCAGTTGGGCCACCATCGGCGGCGCGCGCGTGCTCTACCAGGAGGGCGCGGTGGCGAGCCTGCTGCCGCCGCGCACCCTGATCGAGGGCTGGGAGGCGGCATTCGCGCCGTTTTCCGACGGCACCGCGATGTTCTGCGGCACGGTTCCGGCGATCGGCGGCATCCGCCCCTCGACCCGCTTCGAGATCGAGCTGGAGGACCCGGTGAAGGGCCGCAAGCTGACCCACGCCTACGACCTCGACGTGCTCCCCGTGATCGCCTGACCCGGAGGCTCCCCCGATGTTCACCGACCTGCGCCCGTTCTTCCAGCTCCGCCATCACGTCGCCGAGCAGGGGGCCGCCTCCCTCGTCGGCGCGGCGCTGGAGCGCGCCCTCTCCCCCGCCGGGGCGACGGTGTTCACCGGGGTGTTCGCCCACGCCGCGCGGGCCGAGGCGGCGGCGGTGGACAGCCGCCACGCCGCCGGGGTGCGCATCGGGCCGCTCGCGGGCATTCCGATTTCGGTCAAGGACCTGTTCGACATCGCCGGGCAGGTGACGCGCGCCGGGTCCACCGTGCTCGCCGACGCCGCCCCCGCCACCCACGACGCCCCGGCGATCGCGCGGCTGCGGGCGATGGGCGCGGTGATCGTCGGCCACACCAACATGACCGAGTTCGCCTTCTCCGGCCTCGGCCTCAACCCCCACTTCGGCACCCCCGCCAACCCGTGGGACAAGACCCGCATTCCCGGCGGCTCGTCGTCGGGGGCGGCGGTCTCGGTGGCCCTCGGCATGTGCGCGGCGGCGATCGGCACCGACACCGGCGGCTCGGTGCGCATTCCGGCCGCGTTCTGCGGCCTCGCCGGGTTCAAGCCGAGCGGGGCGCGCTCCGACACCCGGGGCGCGGTGCCGCTGTCGCGCAGCCTCGACACCGTCGGGCCGATCGCCCACGGCATCACCGATTGCGCGCTGCTCGACGCCTTCCTCGCGGGCGGCGACCAGCCCCACCTCGAAACCGCCGAGATTTCCGGCCTGCGCTTCGCGGTGCCGCAAACCTACGTGCTCGACGGCCTCGACCCGGAGGTGGCGCACGCCTTCGAGCGCGCGCTCACCGCGCTGTCGCTGGCGGGGGTGAAGCTGGTGGAAATGCCGTTCGCCGAGTGGGCGCACCTGCCCGACCTGCTGGCGGGCGGCGGCCTGGTGGCGGCCGAGGCCTACGCTTGGCACCGCAAGCGCCTCGCCGTCGCCGCCGACCGCTACGACCCCCGGGTGCGGGTGCGGATCGAGCGCGGCGCGGCGATCTCCGCCGCCGACTATCTCGACCTTGCCGACCTGCGCGCCGCGCGCATCCGCGAGACCCGCGTCGCCTTCGAACCCTTCGACGCGGTGCTGATGCCCACCGTCGCCTGCGTCGCGCCGCGCCTCGCCGACCTCGCCGACGACGACGCCTACACCCGCGCCAACCTGCTGGCGCTGCGCAACACCACCGTCGCCAATCTCCTCGACCTGCCCGCCGCCACCCTGCCGATCCAGACCCCCGGCGACCTGCCGGTGGGGCTTTCGGTGGTCGGCGCCACCGGCTCCGACCGCCGCCTGCTCGACATCGCGGCGGGGGTGGAGGTGGCGCTGTGCGCCGCCGGGCTGGGCCGCGCCCTGAAGCAATGAAAAACGCCGCCGCGGCGAACCGCGGCGGCGCGAACGGCGGATGCCGGTGGGATCACTCGGCCGGAACGCTGCCCACCTTCTTGCCGAAGGCGGCGAAGAACCAGGCGAAGGCGATCACCGCCGCGCCGATGCCGATGACGTTGGCCCACATGTAGGGCAGGCCGAGGCCGATCTTTTCCGCCGAGATGTAGGTGAAGGTCACGGCGGTCATGAAGGTGGCGGGCACGGTGCAGATCCAGTGCAGCTTGCCGCGCTTGATGAGATAGGCGGCGGCCGCCCACAGCATCACCATGGCCAGCGTCTGGTTGGCCCAGCCGAAGTAGCGCCAGATCACGTTGAAGTCGCCGAGCGAGATCAGGTAACCCACCGCGAACAGCGGCACCGCCACCATCAGCCGCTTCACCGGCAGGTTCTGCGGCAGCTTGATGTATTCGGCGATGATCAGGCGCGCGGCGCGGAAGGCGGTGTCGCCCGAGGTGATCGGCAGGATCACCACGCCCAACACCGCGAGCGCCGAGCCGATGCCGCCGCCCAGCAGGGCGCGGCTCACCTCATTCACCACGCCCGAGGGCGACCCCTTGGCGATGGCGGCGCCGAGACCGGCGGCGTCCTGGTAGAACGACAGGCCGAGGGTGGCCCAGATCAACGCCACCACGCCCTCGCCGATCATCGCGCCGTAGAACACGAAGCGGCCGTTCTTCTCGTTGTCCAGGCAGCGCGCCATCAGCGGCGACTGGGTGGCGTGGAAGCCCGAGATCGCGCCGCAGGCGATGGTGATGAACACCAGCGGCCAGATCGGCAGGTCCTTCGGGTGGGTGTTGGCGAGCGACAGGCCGCGCGGCAGCAGCTCGTGATCCGGCGAGAGGATCAGCATCGCCGTCAGGCTCACCGACATGAACAGCAGCAGCGCGCCGAACAGCGGGTAGAAGCGGCCGATGATCTTGTCGATGGGCAGGATGGTGGCGAGGAAGTAGTAGGCGAAGATCGCCGCCACCCA
>JAUVUZ010000009.1 GCA_030604885.1 Alphaproteobacteria bacterium
CCGCCGGTGGCCTCGCCCGCGCCGCCGCCCGCGCCGGAAACCCCGCGCGTCGCCGCGGTGGCGCCGCCTGCGGTTCCGGCCGCCCCCTCGCTGCCCCCGGCGGCCACGCCGGTGGCCACCCTGGCGCTCGCCTTCGACGCCGACGACGCCCGCCTCAACGAAGCCCACCGCGCCCTGCTCAAGGACGTGGTGGTGCGGCTGTCCAACGAGCCGGAGGCCACGGTTCAGCTCCTCGCCTACGCGCAGGGGGAAAACCGCAGCAAGGCCCGTCGCCTTTCCCTCTCGCGCGCCCTGGCGGTGCGTTCCTATCTGTTGAGCCAGGACGTGCGCAACACCCGCATCGAGGTCCGCGCCCTCGGCGACCAACTGCCCGCCGGCGGAAAGCCCGACCGCGTCGACGTGGTGATCGAGAAACCCTGATCCCGGGAACGTTCGGCGTCCCCCTGGGAAGCAGCTGAGGAAGTCCGGTGATGCAGTCTCCGAGCCGCTATCTTCGCCGCATGGCGTTGTTCCTCGCCGCCGTGGCCGTCGCCGCGGCGGTGACGTTTCCGGTGCTGGTCCACGCCTTCATGGTCAACCCGGCGCTCAACGGCCTGATCTGCGGCGTGGTGCTGGTGGGCGTGCTCTACGAGTTCCGCCAGGTGCTCGCCCTCGGGCCGGAGCTGCGCTGGGCGGAGGATTTCCAGAAGCAGCAGGTGCAGCTTTCCGACGCGCCGGAGCCGCGCCTGCTCGCCCCCGCCGCGCGGATGTTCGCCGACCGGCCGGAGGGGCGGCGCTTCGTCCTTTCCCCCCAGGCGACCCGCTCGCTGCTCGACAGCCTCTCCGACCGGCTCGACGAAAGCCGCGACATTTCGCGCTACTTCACCGGCCTGACGATCTTCCTCGGCCTCCTCGGCACTTTCTGGGGCCTGATGGAGACGGTGCGCACCATCGGCGGCGTGATTTCCGAGCTGCAGATCGTCGGCGGCGACATCACCCGGGTGTTCGCCGACCTCAAGGCGGGCCTGCAGGCGCCGCTCACCGGCATGGGCACGGCGTTCTCGTCGTCCCTGCTCGGCCTCTCCGGCTCGCTGGTGATCGGCTTCCTCGACCTGCAACTCGGGCAGGCGCAGAACTCGTTCTTCAACCAGATCGAGGACTGGATGGCGGGCGCCACCAAGGCCACCGCCGGAACCGGACCGATCGGCGAGGGCGACGGCTCGGTGCCCGCCTACATCGGCGCGCTGCTGGAGCAGACCGCCGAAAGCCTCACCGAACTCCAGCGCCTCACCAGCCGCGGCGACGAAAGCTCGCTGGCGGCGATGCGCGAGATCCGCGAGCTGGCCCAGCGCCTCGACCGCCTCACCGAGCACATGCACACCCAGCAGCAGGTGATGCTCAAGCTCGCCGAGAACCAATCCTCGCTGCTGCAGGGCGTGCACGCGCTGGCGAAATCCGAGGGCGGCCTCGACGGCGACACCCGCGCGGCGCTGAAGGCGCTGCCGCGCGCCCTCGAGAACGGCCTCGCCGCGGTGCTCGACGAAATGACCCGCGGCCGCTCCGAACTCTCCCGCGACGTGCGCTCCGAGATCAAGGTGCTGGCGCGCACCATCGCCGCCGTCGGCGAGGCGAACAAGGGACGCGAGCCATGAGCGTGCGCCGGGCGCGCCGGGCGCCGCCCGACATCTGGCCGGGGTTCGTCGACGCGCTGTCGACCCTCCTGATCGTCGTGCTGTTCCTGCTGATGGTGTTCGTGCTCGCGCAGTTCTTCCTCGGGCAGGCGCTCTCGGGGCGCGACGCGGCGCTGGCGCAGCTCGGGCGGCAGGTGGACGAACTCGCCAGCCTGCTGTCGATCGAGCGCAAGGCCAACGCCGACCTGCGCCTCAACCTCTCGCAGCTGTCCTCCGAGCTGGCCAACGCCTCGTCCCGCGCCGAGCGGCTCGAGGGCGCGGGCGACGAGGCGCGCAAGCTCGCCGCCGACGTCGCCGCCCTTCAGGCGCTCAAAGACGAACTCGAAAAGCGCATCCGCCAGGCCGACGCCGCCCTCGGCGAGACCGGCGAGGCGCTCGCCGCCGAGCGCAAGCTGTCGGAGGAAGCGCGCGCCCAGGCGGCGCTGCTCAACCACCAGCTCGAAGTGCTGCGCGCCGAGATCGCCCGCCTCAACCTCGCCCTCGACGCCTCGGAAAAGCTCGCCGAGGAACAGAAGGTGCAGATCGCCAATCTCGGCCAGCGCCTCAACCAGGCGCTCGCCAGCAAGGTGGCGGAGCTGGCGCGCTACCGCTCCGAATTCTTCGGCCGCCTGCGCGAAATCCTCGGCAACCGCTCCGACGTGCGCATCCAGGGCGACCGTTTCGTGTTCCAGTCCGAGGTGCTGTTCCCGCAAGGCTCGGCCGATTTGGGCGACGCGGGCAAGGCGCAGCTCGACACCCTCGCCCGCACCCTGATCCAGATCTCCAAGGAAATTCCGAAGGATCTCGACTGGGTGCTGCGGGTGGACGGCCACACCGACAGGGTGCCGATCGCCACCACCCAGTTCCGGTCCAACTGGGAGCTTTCGTCGGCGCGGGCGATCTCGGTGGTGCGCTACCTGATCGCCGCCGGGCTGCCGCCCAACCGCCTGGTGGCCGCCGGGTTCGGCGAATATCAGCCGATCGACGGCGGCACCGGGCCGGAGGCGCTGGCGCGCAACCGCCGCATCGAGTTCAAGCTGACCGAACGTTGACAGCGGCCCGCGCATCTGCTACCACCACGCCCTCATTCGGGAGCTGACGACGATGAAAAAAGACATCCATCCGGCCTATCAGGAACTGAAGGTCATCATGACGGACGGTACCGAGTTCGTGACCCGCTCGACCAAGGGCGGCGCCGACGCGGTGATGCGTCTCGACATCGACCCCAAGTCCCATCCCGCGTGGACCGGCGTTCACCGTCTCAACGAGAGCGGCGGGCAGCTGGCGAAGTTCAACAAGCGCTTCGCGGGCTTCGGCCGCAAGGCGTAAATCGCCTGCTCCGGTCCGAAAAACGACGCCGCCCCCGCCGGGGCGGCGTCGTTTTGTCGTGCGTCGCCGCAAGGGTGAACGAATTCTTAACCCGAACGCGATGTAATCGGGCGCTCCCTCTGGGTCGCGCTTAGGACGGAAGATGGCCGCACTCACCAAGCTCGTCGCCTACGAGCTGTACACCCTCGAACACTCGGGGTGGACGCTCCACGGCCGCTATACCTCGGCGGAGATGAACGACGCCGTCAACGAAGCCAAGACCATCGAGGCGACGATGCAGCGCGCCACCAAGCTGGTGCGCGAAACCTACTACCCCGACGACAACCGCACCGACGAAGCGGTGGTGCGGATCAGCCCCAACATCGCCGAATACAAGCGCCGCCTCGCGGCGATGCGCCAGCAGCGCCCGGCGCGCACCGGCGGCGGTCGCGGCGGCAACGCCGAAGCCTTCGTCGCCCCCCCGGCCGCCGCGCAGCCGCACCTCGGCACGCCGCAGATCCTCGCGCGGATGGTGATGGCGGTGCTCTCCGCCCTGGTGGTGGCCGCCGCGATCACCAGCGTCATCGCCCTGGTGCTGCGGCTGGACGTGATCGCCTCGCGCCTGCCCGCCTCGGCGACGCCGCCGCTGCTGTTCGCCAGCTTCATCGGCGTCTTCCTGCTCGCCGCGCTGCCGCTGGTGAGCCGCTATCTGCCCGAGTTCGCCACCAAGGCCGACGCCGAGGACTCCGGCGCGCCGGATTCGCATGCCTTCCTCAACATGCCCGGCCACCCGGAACCGCCGCCGCCGAGCGAAACCGCGCCGCCCCCCGAAGGCGAGCCGGCGCTGTTCAAGGACGACCCGGGCCTGATCGCGCGCGAGACGCCGCAGCAGGCGGAGGATGCCCTCGCCGAGGCGCCCGCACCGCCGCCGGAGCCGGACCGCAAGGCCGAGGAGAAGGCGCGGAAGGAAAAGGAAAAGCAGGACAAGGCGAAGAAGGAAAAAGAGAAGCAGGACAAGGCCGCCGAGCCGGAGCCGGAGATCGAGATGCCGCCGGAGATCGCCGCGATCGCCGCGCTCGAACGCCAGCGCATCGTGATGATGCGCTTCCTCACCGGCATTCTCACCGTGCTCAAGGACGTCTGCCCGCAGCTCGACGCCTACAACAAGTTCGGCCTCAACCTGATCCTCGCGGGCGCGTGCATCGAGCTGGGGCGCCGCGAGGATCTGCGCGAAAAGGACGTGCTGGCCCTCACCGCCGAGGCGGTGGCGATGCTCGGCACCAAGCCCGCCCTCACCGAATCGTTCTGCCGCAAGCTCGAGGTCCACGCCGCCGAACCCCGCTACGCCGCGATGATCGAACACGGCGCGCGCGCCCTCGGCGATTTCGTCTCCGGCGGCTCGCCGTTCGAGGCGGCGGCGGCGGCGATGGCCGCGTGGAACCGCCCGGGCGGCCGCATCACCGGCAGCAACATCGTCACCATCCTGTTCACCGACATGGTGGGCTCCACCAAGCTCACCCAGGACGTGGGCGACGACGCCGCCCAGACCACCGTGCGCCAGCACAACGCCATCGTCCGCGCCGTGCTGGCCGCCCACCAGGGCAGCGAGGTGAAGCACACCGGCGACGGCATCATGGCCTCCTTCGCCGCGCCCTCCTCGGCGGTGGAGGCGGCCGCGGCGATCCAGCACGCGGTGCGCGCCCACAACCTCGCCAACCCCGGGCAGGAACTGCACTTGCGCATCGGCATCAACTCGGGCGAGCCGATCGTCGAGGACGACGACCTGTTCGGCACCGCGGTGCAGCTTGCGGCGCGGGTGTGCGCCGAGGCGGAGGTGGACGGCGTGCTGGTCGGCAACGTCGTGCGCGAGCTGACCGCGGGCAAGGGCTACCCGATGCGCGCGCTGCCGCCGCGCAGGCTCCGCGGCATCGCCGAGGCGCAGGTGCTGCACGTCGTCGACTGGGCCGCGATGGCCCCCGCCACGCCGCCCGCGGGCGCGGTGCAAGCCGCTGACGCCCTTGAGCAAAATCCGGAAGCGCCGACCCCTTGACAGGGGCCGGCGGCTTCACCCATATCCTCCACCGAAGCCGGTTGCCGCATCCGTGGGACCGGCCGATCCCGGCGGGTGGCGCGTGCCGCACCCGCAGATTGGAAATCGCTCAACGGAGGATGACCATGCGTACCTACGACCTCTCCCCCCTGCATCGCTTCACCGTCGGCTTCGACAACGTCTCGCGCCTGATCGACGCGGTTTCGCGCCTCGACGACAGCGCGATGTCGTATCCGCCCTACAACATCGAGCGCTTCGGCGAGGACCGCTACCGCATCTCGATGGCGGTGGCCGGGTTCACCGAGGCCGATCTCGACATCATGCTCAAGGACAACACGCTGACGATCTCCGGCCGCAAGGGCGAGGAGGAGGACACCTCCACCTACCTGCACCGGGGCATCGCGTCGCGGGCCTTCGAGCGTCGCTTCGAGCTGGCCGCCCACATCAAGGTGCAGGGCGCGGCTCTCGAGAACGGCCTGCTCCACGTGGACCTCGCGCGCGAGGTGCCGGAGGAGCTGAAGCCGCGCAAGATCGCGATCGCGGCGGACACCGGCAAGACCGCCATCGACGGCCCGAAGGCCGCCTGACGCCCGTTGTTCTCCGCACCGTCACCGGGGCGCGGCCGCAAGGCCGCGCCCTTTCAGCATCGGCCGAGCAGGCCGTGGCCGTAGCCGTTGTCGACCACGCACAGCCAGCGGTCCTCGGGGGTGTGGCGGAACACGCAGGTGCCGCGCCGGGTGGTGGAGACCGCCTCCCCCTCCGGAGTGACGGTGTCGAAGATCGCCTCCCGGTGCACCAGGGCGGTGTCGCCGCTTTCCACCACCTCGATCTTCCCCGGCGACACCGCGAGGCGGTGGTCGAAGATTTCCGCGACCCCGAGGAACGCCTTGAGGATCTGCGCCTTGCCGGTGGCCACCAGGCCGGGCGCCAGCACCAGGGTGGCGTCGTCGGCGTAGAAATCCATCAGGGTGTCGAAGTCCTCGGCGCCGATGGCGCGGTCGGCGGCGGCGATGACGTCCTTCAAGGGATGCGATGACATGTCGGGTCTCCATCGGGCCGGAGACGGGTGCATGAAAAAACCCGCCTCGCGGCGGGTGTTCGGTCGTGTCGGAAAAAGGACGCGCGCTAACCCACCGCCGGATGGCCGAGGATAATAAGCGATACGACGAGGGTCAGGATGCGGTCCATGCGGAGGAGCATGCCACGGCGCGCCCGCCCGCGCAAGCGCCTCAGCCGCCCGGCGCGGTCCAGGCGCCTTCCACCAGATACTTGGCGAACACCGCGCGCGACTGCTCGGGCATCGGCGCGGAGCGGAAGCTTTCGCGGTCGATGAACACGTGGACCCAGTAGCCGAGCGCCGAAGGCGCCTCCTCGCCCTCGCGGAACAGCGCGAAGCCGAAGCGCACGCTCGACTTGCCGAGGCGCTCCACCCGCATCCGCGCCTCGACGGTATGGAGCGGATAGTTGAGCGGCTTGACGAACCGGCACATGTTCTCGGCGGCGAACGCGGTGACGGTGGTGGCGGGCGGGAACACGTCGTGGGAGCGGAAGAACTCCACCACCACGCACTCGAAAAACCGCATGTACTGGACGTTGTTGACGTGGCCCATCATGTCGAAGTCGGACCAGCGCAGCACGATCCGGGTGGCGAACGGATAGGCGTCGCGGCGCTCGGCGATCTTCGACTGGGCGTTGGTGTTCTCGGCGCCGCCGTGGGCGGCGAGCGGAATCACCGGGTTGGCGGCCTGGTGGGCGGTCATGCGTCGTCTCCCTTGGCTTTGAAGCTGAACAGCGCGTCGGCGCCGCCGCGCACCGACCGCTTGGCGGCGATGGCGGCGCGGGCGCGGGCGATCTCGCC
This sequence comes from Alphaproteobacteria bacterium, assembly GCA_030604885.1. Taxonomy (GTDB): domain Bacteria; phylum Pseudomonadota; class Alphaproteobacteria; order Rhodospirillales; family Rhodospirillaceae; genus Oleispirillum. The sequence continues at coordinate 6,866 of JAUVUZ010000009.1, forward strand.
CTCCAGCCGCGCGATCGCGGCCTCGAGTTCGTTCACCGACAGGGCCGAAAGATCCGCCGGAAGCGCCTCGACCGGCCGCCGGGGCTTGTCATCGTCGTCGTCCATGTCGTATTCCCTAAGATGTGAAATTCGTTCGACAATCGTAGCGAAGGGGGTTTCGCCGCGCCAGTTCCGCCGCCAAATAGGTGGTGCCCGATTTGCGACCTTCCAGGAGAGACTTTCATGCCTGCCCTGCCCGAAACCGTTACCTGCATCGAAATCAAGGAATTCGGCGGCCCCGAGGGGCTGGTGCCGACGACGCGGCCGATGCCCGTGCCGGGTGCGGGCGAGGTTTTGATCCGGGTGGCCGCCGCGGGCGTGAACCGGCCCGACGTGGTGCAGCGCCAGGGCAACTACGCGCCGCCGCCCGGCGCCACCGACATTCCCGGCCTCGAGGTCGCGGGCGAGGTGGTGGCCCTCGGGCCGGAGGTGGACGCGGCGCTCCTCGGCACGCAGGTGTGCGCCCTGCTCTCCGGCGGCGGCTATGCCGACTACGCCCTCGCCAAGGCGTCGCTGTGCCTGCCCTTCCCCAAGGGCTTCGACGCGCTGCACGCCGCCGCGATCCCGGAAACCTTCTTCACCGTGTGGCACAACGTGTTCGAGCGCGGCGCCCTCAAGGCCGGGGAGACCTTCCTGATCCACGGCGGCACCGGCGGCATCGGCTCCACCGCGATCCAGCTCGCCAAGGCGATGGGCGCGCGGGTGTTCGCCACCGCGGGCAGCGCGGAAAAGGTCGCGGCGTGCGAAAAGCTCGGCGCCGAGCGCGGCATCAACTACCGCGAGGAGGACTACGTCGAGGCGATCAAGGAGGCGACCGGCGGCAAGGGGGTGAACGTCATCCTCGACGTCGTCGGCGGCGACTACCTCAACCGCGACGTCAAAGCGATGGCGCCCTCCGGGCGTCACGTCTCGATCGCCTTCCAGCAGGGCGCCAAGGTGGAGTTCAACTTCATGCCGATGATGCTGAAGCGCCTCACCTTCACCGGTTCGGTGCTGCGCTCCCAGCCCACCGAGGAGAAGGCGCGCATCGCCCGGGGCCTCAAGGAGCACGTCTGGCCCCTGCTCGACGACGGCACCCTGAAGCCGGTGGTCTACAAGACCTTCCCGCTCGCCGAGGCCGCCGCGGCGCATCAACTGATGGAATCTTCCCAGCATATCGGTAAAATCATGCTGGTCCCCTGAGGGGGACCGCCGCAGACCGCTCGAAATCCCGGCCCGCCGCGCGCTTTCCAGCCGCCGCGGCGGCTCCGGCCGCTCAGAACAAAAACAAAGAGGAACGCCATGGCTCTGCCCCTGATGCCGAAAGCCACCGCCGTCTGGCTGGTCGACAACACCGCTCTGACCTTCCGCCAGATCGCCGAATTCTGCGGCATGCACGAACTCGAAATCCAGGCGATCGCGGACGGCAACGTCCAAAGCAGCATCGTCGGCCAGGATCCGATCGTCGCCGGGCAGCTCACCCGCGAGGAAATCGTCCGCTGCGAGGCGGACCCTGCGGCCCGTCTCAAGGCCCGCATCACCGATATCCCGACGCCGCAGTCCCGCGCCAAGGGCGCGCGCTACACGCCGGTGTCGAAGCGCCAGGACCGCCCGGACGCGATCGCCTGGCTGATCAAGCACCATCCGGAGCTGTCGGAGGCGCAGATCGTCGCGCTGATCGGCACCACCAAGTCGACCATCGCCGCGGTGCGCGACAAGACCCACTGGAACGCCGCCAACATCAAGGCGCGCAACCCGGTGACCCTCGGCCTGTGCACCGAGGCCGACCTCGAAAAGGCGGTGGTGATCGCCCACGGCCGCTCCGGCGGCAGCGCGCCGGTCGCCCCCGCCGAGCCGACGGAGTAAGCGCGATGGGCGGGCCGTCGATCGCGTTCCTGGTGTTCGACGGCCTGACGCCCCTCGATTTCGTCGGGCCGTTCGAGGTGCTGTGCCGCCTGCCCGGCGCCACCACCCGCATCGTTTCCCCCTCCGGCGGCGACATCGCCGCCGCGGGCGGGCGCATGCGCGTCGGCGCCGACGCGGCGATCGCCGAGGTCGAGGCCGCCGACGTGCTGATCGTCCCCGGCGGCCCCGGCGCCCGCACCCTGATGCACGACCCCGCCGTCACCGCCTGGGTGGCCAGGATCGCCGCCTCCGCCCGCTTCACCGCCTCGGTCTGCACCGGCGCGCTGATCCTGGGCGGCGCCGGGTTGCTCGACGGCCGCGAGGCGAACACCCATTGGGCGGCGCGGCCCTTGCTCAAAACCTTCGGCGCGGTGCCGGTGGCGCGGCGGATCGTCGACCACGGCACGCTGTTCACCGCCGCGGGCGTCTCGGCGGGCATCGACCTCGCCCTGCTGCTCGCCGCGCGGATCGCGGGGGAAGACGTCGCCCGGGCGATCCAGCTGCGCATCGAATACGATCCGCAGCCGCCGTTCGACAGCGGCTCGGCCGAGACCGCCGACCCGCGCATCCGCGATCTTTCCGCCACCGTGGGCTGAAACGCGAACGGCGCGCCCGAGAGGCGCGCCGTTCATCGTGTCTTGCGGTGATACCGCCAGGCTCACGACCTGGCTGCGCGCTCGATTTCGTCCTTGAGCCAAAGCTTCTGCTTCTTGAGGGTATGAATCGTGTCCTCGTCGGGCTGGGGGCGGCGGGTCTCCTGATGGATCGCGGCATCCAGCGCCGTGTGCTTTTCCCTCAGGGCTTCGATATGCGCGACAGAATTCATAGGGTACCTCCGTGAGCACTTCCTAAGACGTCTTTTTAGTGTAAGACTTCGCCGGGCCGCGGGCCACCCCGGGATCGTCACGATTTCGTAAATTTCTCCCTTGACCCCGAGGATTTCCGCCACTTTCAAGGAGTAGACCGTATGGCGCCCGCGCTTATCGTCGGCATCACCGGAGCCTCCGGCGCGATTTGGGGCGTGCGCATGCTCGACGCCCTGGCGGAACTCGGGGTGGAGCGCCACCTGATCGTCTCCCGCGCCGCGGAAATCACCCTCGCCCACGAGACCGACCTCAAGCTGCGCGACCTCCACGCCCGCGCCGACGCGGTCTACCGCCCCGAAGACATCGCCGCCGCGCCCGCCTCCGGCTCGTTCCCGACCCTGGGGATGGTGGTGGCGCCGTGCTCGGTGAGCACCCTTTCCGCGATCGCCGCCGGGATTACCGAAAACCTCATCACCCGCGCCGCCGACGTGACCCTGAAGGAGCGCCGCCGCCTGGTGCTGATGGTGCGCGAGACGCCGCTGCACCTCGGCCACATCCGCGCGATGGCGGCGGCCACCGAGATCGGCGCCATCGTCGCGCCGCCGGTGCCCGCGTTCTATCACCGGCCGCAGAGCATTGAGGACATCGTCGACCACGGCGTCGGCCGCGTCCTCGACCTGTTCGGCCTCGACACCGGCAGGCTCAAACGCTGGGGACGCGACGTCGGCCCCCGCGTCCGCCCCGCCCCGCCCACGGAGGAGACATGACGCTTTCGTCCGGCATCGTCGACGACCTGAGCTGCGAGGCGCCGCTCACCCCCCTCGGCACCGCCTGGCGCCTGTTCACCGATCAGGTGATGGGCGGGGTGTCCAACGGATCGATGGCGCGGGAGAGCGTCGGCGGGCGCCCCGGCATCCGCATGCGGGGCGACGTGCGCCTCGACAACGACGGCGGCTTCGTGCAGATCGCCCTCGACCTCGCGCCGCGCCAGGGCACGGTGGACCTCTCGGCGTGGAGCGGCGTGGAGATCGACGTGTTCGGCAACGGCGAAACCTACGAGGTTCGCCTGCGCACCGACGAACTGACGCAAAGCTGGCAGTCCTACCGCCAGGGCTTCGCCGCGCCGCCCGAATGGCAAACCGTGCGGCTGCCGTTCGCGGCCTTCGCCCCCCACCGCACCGAGGCGCCGCTGAACCTCGCGCGGGTGCGGCGCCTCGGCGTGGTGGCGATCGGCCGCGCCTTCGCCGCCGACCTCGCGGTCGGCGGCGTGCGGCTGTTCTAGAGGTCGCCCACGTAGATGCCGAGGCCGCGGGCGGTGTGGACCAGCGGGTCGCGCGGGTCGAGCTGACGCGCGCCCACCGCGACGATGTCGTCGATCGAGACGTCCATCACGCCGCGATCCCGCCACGCCACCATGCGGCCGAAGCGGCCGCGCGCCGCCAGATCCACCGCGTGGACGCCGAACGCCGAGGCGAGCACCCGGTCGGTGGCCGAGGGGGTGCCGCCGCGCTGCACGTGACCGAGCACGGTGACGCGGGTTTCCGTCTCCATGCGCTGCGCCAGCGCCTCGGAGAGATACATGCCGATGCCGCCGTAGCGCTGCTGGCCGTCGCCCATGCGCATCGTCGGCACGTTGCCGTCCTCCATCTTCACCCCTTCGGCGACCACCACCAGCCCGTGGCGGCGGCCTTCCTCGTGGACCGCCTTGAGCTTTTCCACCACCGCGTCGAGGCTCCAGGCGATCTCGGGGATCAGCACCACATCGGCGCCGCCCGCGATGCCCGAATGCAGGGCGATGTGGCCCGCGTCGCGCCCCATCATCTCGCAGATCATCACCCGGTGGTGGGAGGCGGCGGTGGGCTGGAGGTGGTCCAGCGCGTCGACGCACACCCGGATCGCCGAGTTGAAGCCGACCGCGGATTCGGTGAACGGCACGTCGTTGTCGATGGTCTTGGGGATGCCGATCATCGGGATGTTGCCCTGGCGGCACAGGCGCTTGAGGATGCCGAGCGAGCCGTCGCCGCCGATCACGATCAGGCAGTCCAGCCCCAGCTCCTTGACGCCGTCGATGAAGTCCTGCGAGCGGTCCTTGACCGTGCCGTCGGGCATCGGGAACGCGAACGGATCGCCCTTGTTGGTGGTGCCGAGCATGGTGCCGCCCATCCGCAGCACCGCGCCCGAGAACACCGTGAGGTCGAGCTTCTGATATTGCATCGGCCGCGTCATCAGGCCGAGACTGCCGTCGGAGATGCCCAGCACCTCCATGCCGTAGGCGCGCACGGCGCGGGAAACCACGGCGCGGATCACCGCGTTCAGCCCGGCGCAATCGCCGCCGCTGGTGAGAACTCCGATCCGCTTGACCACCGACTTGGGCATGCCCCCTCCTCGCCTGGGTGAGAATTTTCACATCCCCGGCGAAGGCATTCCGTACCCCTGCACCGGAAAATCTGCTATCGTCCATATAGTAGATCATTTTACCGATTTGGGGACGATGAACCTTTCGGATGACGATATCCGCCGCCGGATCGAGGCCCTCCGCCTCGAGCACCGCGACCTTGACGACGTGATCCTGCGTCTGGAAGCCGAGGCCGCAGCCAACCAGCTGCAGGTGCAACGGCTGAAAAAGCGCAAGCTCGTGCTCAAGGACGAAATCGTCCGGCTCGAAGCGCAGATGTACCCCGACATCATCGCCTGATCCGCCGAACGGTGTTTCGCCGCAGCCGCATCTGAATTAAACTCCGCGCTCGCGTTTTCGAGCGCATCCAGATTTGTGGGGGACCTCATGACCCAACCCGTCGTCGGCATCATCATGGGCAGCCAGTCCGACTGGGACACCATGCGCCACGCCGCCGACACGCTGGGCGCCCTCGAGGTTCCGTTCGAGACCCGCATCGTCTCGGCCCACCGCACCCCCGACCGCATGGCCGACTACGCCCACAGCGCCCGCGACCGCGGCCTCAAGGTGATCGTCGCCGGGGCGGGCGGCGCCGCCCACCTGCCGGGAATGACGGCGGCGATGACGCCGCTGCCGGTGCTCGGCGTGCCGGTGCAGAGCCACGCCCTCAACGGCATGGACAGCCTGCTCTCGATCGCCCAGATGCCGGGCGGCATTCCGGTGGGCACCCTCGCCATCGGCAAGGCGGGCGCGATCAACGCGGCGCTTCTGGCCGCGGCGATCCTCGCCCTGAACGACCCGGCCCTCGCCGCCCGCCTCGACGCCTGGCGCGCGCGCCAGACCGAGGCGGTGGCGGCGGCGCCGGTGGTTTCGTAAAGCGTTTGTTGGGAAAGCGTTCGTAATGAGCAACGAGTCCACGCCGGCGATCGCGCCGGGATCGACCATCGGCATTCTCGGCGGCGGCCAACTCGGGCGGATGACGGCGCTCGCCGCCGCCCGCCTCGGCTACCGCTGCCACATCTACTGTCCCGAGGCGGACGCCCCGGCCTTCGCCGTCGCCGCCGCGCACACCACCGCCGCCTACGACGACGCCAAGGCCCTCGACGCCTTCGCCAAGGCGGTGGACGTGGTCACCTTCGAGTTCGAGAACATTCCCGCCGCCTCGGTGGAGCGGCTCGCCGCCACCACTTTGGTGCGGCCTTCGGGCGCGGTGCTCGCCACCGCCCAGGACCGGGTGGCGGAAAAGACCTTCTTCGCGGGCATCGGCGCCGGCACCGCCCCCTGGCGGCAGGTGGACGATCTGCCGAGCCTGGAACGCGGCATCGCCGACCTCGGCACCCCCTGCATCCTCAAGACCCGCACCCTGGGCTACGACGGCAAGGGCCAGTTCCGCATCGACCGCCCGGCCCAGGCCGCCGAGGCGTGGGAGGCGATCAAGGGCGCGCCCGCGATCCTCGAGGGCTTCGTCTCCTTCTCGAAGGAAATCTCGGTGATCGTCGCCCGCTCGCCGCGCGGCGAGGTCAACGCCTTCGACGTGGTCGAGAACCTCCACGTCGACCACATCCTCGACACCACCCGCGCACCCGCGCAGATCCTCCCCGACCAGGCCGAGCGCGCCTCCGCCATCGCGCACGCCGCCGCCACCCGGCTGGAACTGGAGGGGCTGCTGGCGATCGAGATGTTCGTCGACCACGACGGCCGCATCCTGGTCAACGAAATGGCGCCGCGCCCGCACAACTCGGGCCACTGGACGATGGACGCCTGCATCACCGACCAGTTCGAACAGTTCGTGCGCGCGGTGTGCAACCTGCGCCTCGGCTCCACCGAACGCCACAGCAACGCCGAGATGAAGAACCTCCTCGGCCGCAGCATCGAAGGGTGGAACGAGATCCTCTCCGACCCCAAGGCGAAGCTGCACCTCTACGGCAAGCTGGAGGCGCGGGACGGCCGCAAGATGGGACATGTGACTCGGGTGTTTCCGCGCTGGAAAACGGAGTCGAAATAAGCCTATAACGGATGAGCTTCCTAGCCATCGCCAGGCGGAAGTCACGCCTTCGGGGGAATGGCGCAAACGGGTCGGGGCCAGTGGATTTTCTTCTCAACTCCCTGAACATGTCGCTCGAGGAACTGCTGCAAACCTGGGGGTATGTGGCCATCCTGATCGGCACGTTTCTCGAAGGCGAAACCATCGTCATCTTCGCCGGTGTGTTCGCCTCGCAGGGCATGATGTCCCTGCCTCTGGTGTTCGTCTGCGCCCTGTTCGGGACGTTCTTCGGCGACCAGGTCTACTTCACCATCGGCAAGCGGTGGGGGTCGAAACTCCTCTACTCGCACCCGACGATGAAGCGCAAGACCCGCTCGGTGTTCCGCCTGCTGAAGAAGTACGAAACCGGCTTCATCCTGTCGTTCCGCTTCGTCTACGGCCTGCGCAACATCTCCCCCTTCGTGATCGGCATGAACGGCATCAGCCACCCGCGCTTCGCGATGCTGAACTTCATCGCCGCGTTCGTGTGGGCGACGATGTTCGCGGGCGGCGGCTACCTCCTCGGCAAGACCCTCGAGAACTTCCTCGGGCGCCTCCACGGCGCGATCCTGCTGGGGGTCCTGGGGCTGGTGGTGCTGCTGAGCGTGGTGAGCATTCTCGTCAACCGCTTTCGCGGCAACCGCGACCCGCGTATCCAGCGGCTGCGCCGCATCCAGGCGATCCGCCAGGAACGGCGGGCGCTTCTGGCGACGGCGGAAAAATGAACCCCACGGCGGTTTTGGCGGCGCAAATCGTGCCGATTACGGCTTCACAACCCCCCACCGATATGCTACCAAGTGCGCCCTGAGCCGAAACCAAACGCCGCTCCGGTGGCGTTTCGGACCGGAATTCTGCATTGGTGAAACCCGGCAGGCAGCGACAGCGATCGCGCCGCCCCGAACCGGAGGATAGTCAGATAGTTCACGTTCTCGTTCGCGACAACAACGTCGACCAGGCCCTCAAGGCGCTCAAGAAGAAGATGCAGCGCGAGGGCGTTTTCCGCGAGATGAAGCTGCGCCGCAACTTCGAGAAGCCGTCCGAGCGCAAGGCGCGCGAGACCGCCGAGGCGGTGCGCCGCGCTCGCAAGCTGGAACGCAAGCGTCTGGAACGCGAAGGCTTCTAGTCGAAGTCTTCACTGCGGTTTCGCCAATGCGCAGGCCCGACCTCCCGGTCGGGCCCGATTGCATTTGGGCCGCTAGGATCGCGGCTCCCGCGCCAGCGCCAGCAGCGCCGCCAACGGCAGCGCCAACCCCACGCAGGCGGTCGCCCGCCAGCCGGAAGCCACGTACACCCAGCCGCCCACCGCCGACCCCACCGCCCCGCCGACGAAGAACATCGCGATGTAAAGCCCGTTCAGGCGGCTGCGCAGCTCGGGCGTGAGGCCGAAGATCACCCGCTGCCCGGCAACGAGGTTGGCGGACACTCCGAAATCCAGCACCACCGCCGCCGCCGTCAGCAGCCCGAGGGCGAGCGCCGAGCCGTCGTCCCGCGCCAGCGCGAGGCCGAAGGCCGCCGCCGAAATCGCCATCGCCGCCGCCGAGAGGGCGCGGATGCGCCCGCCGTCGGCGATCCGCCCGGCGATCGGCGCCGCCACCGCCCCCGCCACCCCGGCGAGCGCGAACAGCGCGATGCCGCTCTGGGAGAGGCCGTAGGCGGGCGAGGCGAGATGCAGCGGCGCGGCGGTCCAGAACAGGCTGAACGCCCCGAACAGGCACGCCTGATAGAACCCCCGCCGCCGCAGCGCCGGAGTGGCGGCGACGAGATACGCCAGCGACGCCAACAGCGAGGCATAGGAGAGCTGCGCCGTCGGCCGACGCACCGGCAGCTTCGCCGCCAGCAGCGCCGCGAGGCCCGCCATCAGCGCCGCCGACAGCGCGAACACCCACGGCCACGACGCCAGCCCGGCGACGAAGCTCGAAAACGGCCGCGCCAGCATGATGCCGAGCATCAGGCCCGACACCACGTTGCCCACCACCCGCCCCCGCACCGCCTCGGGCGCGAGGTGGGCGGCGAACGGCACCAGCATCTGCGCCGCCACCGACCCCACCCCCACCGCCAGCGCGGCGCCGAGGAACATCGCGGCGCTGCCCGCGGCGGCGGCGGCGGCGAGCGCCACGGCGCTCCCGGCGACGGTGACGACGATCAGGCGGCGGTTCTCGACGCGGTCGGCGAGCGGCACCAGCAGCAACAGGCCGAGGCCGTAGCCCACCTGGGCGACGGTGACGATCACCCCGGCGGATTCCGGCGGCAGGCCGAGATCGGCGGCGATCGGCCCGACCAGCGGCTGGGCGTAGTAGAGATTGGCGACGATGGCGCCGCACGCGACCGCGAGCAGCAGCACGATCCACGGCGAAGGGGTCTTGGCGGTCACGCGGGAACACTCCGAATCGAAAGGGCGGCCCGATTCGGGGCCGCCCGTGATATTTGGGACAACCGTGCCCGGTCCCTAGAGGGCCTGGACGATTTCCTCGGTCATCTTCTTGGCGTCGCCGAACAGCATCATGGTGTTGTCGGCGAAGAACAGCGGGTTCTCGACGCCCGCGTAGCCCGAAGCCATCGACCGCTTCACGAACAGCACCGTCTTGGCCTTGTCCACCTCGAGGATCGGCATGCCGTAGATCGGGCTGGCCGGGTCGGTCTTGGCGGACGGGTTGGTGACGTCGTTGGCGCCGATGACGTAGACGACGTCGGCGGTCGAGAACTCGTGGTTGATCTCCTCCAGCTCGAACACCTCGTCATACGGCACGTTCGCCTCGGCGAGGAGAACGTTCATATGGCCGGGCATGCGGCCCGCCACCGGGTGGATGGCGTAGGAGACGGTCACGCCTTCCTTCTTCAGGGTGTCGGCCATTTCGCGCAGGGCGTGCTGGGCCTGCGCCACCGCCATGCCGTAGCCGGGGACGATGATGACCTTGGAGGCATTCTTCATGATGAAGGCGGCGTCGTCGGCGGAGCCGGACTTGACCGTCTTGTCGCCCATGTCGGCGGCCGCGCCGGCCGACGCGTCGGCACCGAAGCCGCCGAGGATGACGTTGAAGAACGAGCGGTTCATGCCCTTGCACATGATGTAGGACAGGATCGCGCCCGAGGCGCCCACCAGCGCGCCGGTGATGATCAGCAGGCTGTTCGCCAGGGTGAAGCCGATGCCCGCGGCCGCCCAACCCGAGTAGGAGTTGAGCATCGAGATCACCACCGGCATGTCGGCACCGCCGATCGGCACGATCAGCAGGAAGCCCAGCGCGAACGACAGCGCCATCAGCAGGAAGAACGCGGTGGCGCTTTCGGTGGTGGCGAACACCACGATCAGCAGCACCAGCATGATGCCGAGAGCGAGGTTGAGCAGGTGCTGGCCCTTGAAGGTGACCGGCTTGCCCGAGATCAGCCCCTGGAGCTTGCCGAAGGCGATGATCGAACCGGAGAAGGTGATCGCGCCGACGGCGAGGCCGAGCGACATTTCCACCAGCGAGCCGGTGTGGATGTGGCCCGGGGTGCCGATGCCGTAGGCTTCCGGCGCGAGATACGCGGCGGTGGCGACGAACACCGCCGCCAGGCCGACGAGGCTGTGGAACGCGGCGACCAGCTGCGGCAGCGCGGTCATCTGGATCTTCTTGGCGATGACGTAGCCGATCGCGCCGCCGACGGCGATGCCGACGACGATCCAGAGGTAGTTGACCACCACCGGCGAGGCCAGCGTGGTGATGATGGCGATCGCCATGCCGGCGATGCCGTAAGTGTTGCCCATGCGCGCGGATTCAGGGGACGAGAGGCCCTTGAGCGCGAGGATGAAGCAGATGCCCGCGACGATGTAGGCGAGCATGGTGAGGCTTTCGGCGTGCATTCTGCGTGTCCCCCTACTTCGTCTTCTTCTTGAACATCGCGAGCATGCGCTGCGTGACGATGAACCCGCCGAAGATGTTGACCGAGGCGAGGATCACGGCGAAGAAGCCCATCACCTGCGAGGCCGAGAAATGTGCCGGACCGGCGGCGATCAGCGCGCCGACGATGATCACCGAGGAAATCGCGTTGGTCACCGCCATCAGCGGCGAGTGCAGCGCTGGGGTGACGCGCCAGACCACGTAGTAGCCGACGAACACCGCGAGCACGAAGATGGTGAAGAGATACCAGAACGGCCCGGCCGCGGCTTCCGGCGCGGGCGCGCCGCCGCCGCCGACCACCGCGGTCACGGTGGAGGCCGCCTGTTCCGCCAGCGCGCGCGCGGCGACGGCGAGTTCGTTCGCCTTCTCCGCGACCATGCCGGCCTGTTCCGCGAGATTTTCCGCAGCCATCACTTCCCTCCTTCGGCGGCGAGGGCGGGATGCACGAGCTTGCCGTCACGGCTGATCATCGTGCCCTGCACCAGCTCGTCGTCCAGCTTCGGCTTCAGGGTCTTGGTTTCCTTGTCGATCATCGTGGAGACGAAGTTCCAGATGTTCTTGGCGTAGAGCATCGAGGCATCCGCCGCGACGCGGCCGGGAACGTTGGCGTGGCCCATCAGGGTGACGCCGTGCTTCTTGACGATCTTGCCGTATTCGGAGAGCGGGCAGTTGCCGCCCGCCTCGACCGCGAGGTCGACGATCACCGAGCCGGGCTTCATCCCCTTCACCATCTCCTCGGTGATGAGAACCGGCGCGGGCTTGCCGGGGATCAGCGCGGTGCAGATGATGATGTCGGCCTTGGCCGCCTGCTCGGCGGTGGCCTGGGCCTGCTTCTTCTTGTACTCGTCGCCCATTTCCTTGGCGTAGCCGCCGGCGGTCTCGGCGCTTTTCATCGCCTCCTCGTCGACGATCACGAACTTGCCGCCGAGGGATTCCACCTGCTCCTTCGCCGCGGCGCGCACGTCGAAGGCGTAGACCACGGCGCCGAGGCGCTTGGCGGTGGCGATCGCCTGAAGACCGGCGACGCCCGCGCCCATCACCAGCACGCGCGCGGGCGGCACGGTTCCGGCGGCGGTCATCATCATCGGCAGGGCGTGGTTGAACTCGGCGGCGGCGTCGATCACCGCCTTGTAGCCCGCGAGGTTGGACTGCGAGGAGAGCACGTCCATGCTCTGCGCGCGCGAGATGCGCGGCATCAGCTCCATGGCGAAGGCGTCGACGCCCTGCGCCGCGAGCTTTTCGCAATAGTCCTTGCTGGTGAGGGCCGAGAGCACCGAGAACAGCGCCGCGCCCGGCTTGAGTTGGGCGATTTCGTCGGTGCCTTCCTCGGCGGTCATCGGGCGGGCCACCTTGAGGACGACGTCGGCGTCCTTGTAGACCGCGGCGGCGGTCTTGGCGATGGTCGCACCGGCGGCGACGTAAGCCTCGTCGGTAAAGCTGGCGGCGAGGCCCGCGTCCTTTTCGACCTGAACCGAGCAGCCCAGGCCGACGAACTTCTTCACCGTATCCGGTGAAGCTGCGACACGGGTTTCATGCGCGCGCCGCTCCTTCGGTATTGCGATTTTCATCGGATATGCTCCCTACGTCCCGCCGTCGTTTCTTCGTCGAGTCGCCCCCGGCCGGACCCCCTGTGGCGGCTTCCGTTGCAGGCAAAATCCCCCCGCCCGGGATACGGACAAAGGCATTTCTTCGTACCAATCCGCCCCCCGCGGCGCAACAACCGATCACCCCCGCGCGCGGATTTCGCACGGACGTGCGGGGAGCTTACCCAAGCGCCTCCAACTCGTCGATCAGGCCGGAGACCACGTCGAGGCCGATCGACCAGAATTTGGGGTCGGCGGCGTCGAGACCGAACGGTGCCAGCAGCTCGCGGTGCCGCTTGGTGCCGCCCGCGCGCAGCATGTCGAGATACTTGGCGGCGAAGCCCGGGTGCCCCGACTGGTAGACGCCGTAGAGCGCGTTCACCAGGCAATCGCCGAAGGCGTAGGCGTAGACGTAGAACGGCACATGGATGAAGTGCGGAATGTAGGACCAGAAGATCCGGTAGTCGTCGTCGAAGGCGAACGCCGGGCCGAGGCTTTCGCTCTGCACCTCGAGCCAGATCTCGCCCAGGCGCTCCACCGAAAGCTCGCCCTCGCGGCGCTCGGCGTGGACGCGGGTCTCGAACTGGTGGAAGGCGATCTGCCGCACCACGGTGTTGAGCATGTCCTCCACCTTGCCCGCCAGCAGGATGCGGCGCGCGGCCGGGTCGGCGGTGGCGTCGAGCACGGCGCGGAAGGTGAGCATCTCGCCGAACACCGAGGCGGTCTCGGCCAGGGTGAGCGGGGTGTCGGACAGCAGGGTGCCCTGGGCGGCGGCGAGGCGCTGGTGGACGCCGTGGCCGAGTTCGTGGGCGAGGGTCATCACGTCGCGCGAGCGGCCCATGTAGTTGAGCATCAGGTAGGGGTGCGCCGAGGGCACGGTGGGGTGCGCGAACGCGCCCGAGGCCTTGCCCGGCCGCACCGGCACGTCGATCCACGGCTTGTCGAAGAACGGCTGCGCGGTCTCGGCCAACTCGGGGCTGAAGCGGGCGTAGGCGCCCATCACCAGCTTCACCGCGTCGTCCCACGCATAGCGGCGGTTGTCGTCGCCCGGCAGCGGCGCGTTGCGGTCCGAGTGCGCGAGCTTGTCGAGGCCCAGCCACTTCGCCTTCAGGGCGTAGTAGCGGTGCGACAGGCGCGGATAGGCGGCGGTGACGGCGGCGACCAGCGCGTCCACCACCTCGTCCTCCACCTGGTTGGCGAGGTTGCGCGGCGACACCGGCCGGGCGTAGCCGCGGCGGTCGTCGTCGATCTGCTTGTCCTTGGCCAGCACGTTGGTGACGAGGGCGGTGATCCGCGCGTTCTGCCGCAGCACCTCGGCGATGGTGGCGCCGGCGCGGGCGCGCACCGCGCGATCCGGGTCCGAGAGCTTGTCGAACGCCTCGGTCATCGTCAGCTCCGCCCCTTCCCAGGGGAAGCGCATCGCCGCCAGGGTTTCGTCGAACAGGCGGTTCCACGCGCCGCGGCCGACCACCTCGCGCTCGTGCAGCAGGTTCTCCGCCTCGTCGGAAAGCTGGTGCTTGCGGAAGGCGCGGACGTGGGAAAGCCAGGGTTCGTAACGCGCGGTCTCGGCGTGTTCGAGCCACAGGGCGATGCGCGCGTCGTCGACGCGGTTGATCTCGAGGGTGAAGAACAGGGTCTTCTGGCTGATCACCGTCGCCTTTTCGGCGATGTTCTGCTGGAAGCGCGCGACTTCCGGGTCGGTCACCGCGGTGGCGTGGCGCAACTGCGCGAACGACAGGATGCGCCCGAGGATCTCGTTGATCGCCTCGTAATCGGCGAGCGCGGCGCGGAAACCCTCGGCGCTCAGCTCCGCCATCCGCCCGGCGTAGGCGGCGGCGAACGCGGTCGCCATGGCGTCCACCCGCGCGAGGTCCGCCTTGAGTTCCGGGCTATCCGCGCCGGGATAGAGGTCGTCGAGGTTCCATCCCGGAAGCGTGGCGGCGGCAACGGTCATGTCGGTCCTCTCGGGTGACGGTACGGAATACGGGCGGGCGAATGCTCGCAATATAGGAACGCGCGCCCCCGCTGCCGAGGGGCCGCGGGCGAAAAATCCCGCGCCCTTCATGGCGATAGACGCATATTCCGATCGATGAAGATGCCTGCGATCAGGCGTGTCCGCCGCAGGAATTTTGGGTCGTGGGCAGGAGAAGGGCGCAGCGCGTAGCGGGGCTACGCGCAAGCCCTTCGACGCCCCCACGGCGCAAAAGGACGCGGCGGAAGTTAGGTTTGCATGCCGAGGGCGCGCTTGTAGAGATCGAGGATCTCCTCCTGCTCGCGGTAGTCGTGCTCCTCCAGCTTCCGCAGGCGGATGAGCTGGCGCATGATCTTGACGTCGAAGCCCTGGTTCTTGGCCTCGGCGAACACCTCGCGGATGTCGCCGAGAATGTTGGCCTTGTCCTCCTCCAGGCGCTCGATGCGCATGATCAGGGACTGCAACTGTTCGGCTGCGATGCCGCCCACATCGGTGCTCATGGGAAACCGGTCCTTCCGCTGATTTTCGAATCCTGTGCCGCCTCTCGCGGGCGGGAGGAGGGAGATTAGCGGGAGGCCGAGCGGTTCTCAACCCGCAAACCGCACCCCGCGCGCGGCCCGAGTCGATCTTTTCGCCGAAGCGAAGCAGAGGCTTCAACCCGCTGGCATCCTGATCTATAGTGTTGGCGGTCTGGCGCCCGCCGACCGTGGGGGACCAACCGAAAGCACATGCCGCCGTGAGTACCGTCAGCCTCGAACGTCTGTCGATTCTTCTGGTCGAGGACAATCTCTACATTCGCGACATTCTGGAAAGCGTGTTGAAGCAGCTCGGTTTCGGCTGGGTGGCGACGGCGCGCAACGGCCAGGAGGCGATCGAGTTCCTGCAGATCGCGGGCAAGGCCTCCGGCCAGGCCGCCGGACTGATGAACGTCGACATGATCCTCTGCGATCTGCTGATGTCGCCGATCAACGGCCTGCTGCTGCTGCGCTGGGTGCGGATGCAGAAGGAATCCGCCAACCGCTTCATGCCCTTCATCATGATCTCCGGCGCGGCGGACAAGGAATACGTGGAGGCGGCGCGCGATCTCGGCGTCACCGAGTTCGTCGCCAAGCCGTTCTCGGCGCAGTCGGTGCTCGACCGGGTGATGAAGGTGATCGAGCACCCGCGCCAGTTCGTCACCTGCTCCACCTATTTCGGCCCCGACCGCCGCCGCAAGGCGGGCGTGCCGCCGGGCGGCGTCGAGGAACGCCGCCGCTCGGGCGAATCCCACGCCACCGTGGTCTAC
The DNA here is from genome assembly GCA_030604885.1 of Alphaproteobacteria bacterium. Classification (GTDB taxonomy): domain Bacteria; phylum Pseudomonadota; class Alphaproteobacteria; order Rhodospirillales; family Rhodospirillaceae; genus Oleispirillum. The sequence goes on from JAUVUZ010000009.1 coordinate 22,728, forward strand.
TCCGCCGACAAGGTGGTGAAGCCGAAGACGCCCTCGGACGTGTGGTACTTCCGCCTCCCCAACACGCTGCGGGAAAAGGTCGGCGGCGCGGGCATCAAGGGCCCGCTGCAACTGCCCAAGTCGTTGCTGGAAGAGGCCGAATCGACGCTCCAGCGCCAGGCGATGGACTTCGCCGACTGGGCCAAGAACTACCTCACCAAGCTCTCCAAGGTGACCGAGGCGGCGCTGCTCAACCCCAACAACCGCCGCAACCACTTCCAGGAAATGAACATGGTCGCGCACGAGCTGCGCGGCCAGGGCGGCACCTTCGGCTATCCGCTGATCACGGTGTTCGCCAAGTCGCTCTACGAGGCGACCCTGCCCGGCTGCCCGGAGGACGACAACGCCCTCTCGGTGGTCAAGGCGCACACCGACGCGATGCGCGCGGTGATCCGCGACCGCGTCTCCGGCGACGGCGGCGAGATCGGCCGCGAACTCCTCAAATCCCTCAAGTACGCGATCGAGCGCGCGGGCCAACGCACTGTCTAAAAAGCTTCTTTCTACAGGCCTTTAAATAGCGCGCAGGGTCACTAAATAGGGTGTTTGAGTAGGGTCGGGGTCACCCCCTGTCCCGTTGCGCCCCCGGGCGGCTTGCCTGCCGCCCCGGCGGGAATATCGAGGACCCGGCCCGGGGCGCGTCTCGTCACGCGAGCCGCCTCGAGACAACGGGTTCAGACCCTAGAGGTACCATGAGACGCTATCGACACGCCAAGATCCTCGCCACCCTCGGCCCCGCCTCGTCCTCGGAAGAGGCGATCGAATCCCTGTTCCTCGCGGGGGCCGACGTCTTCCGCCTCAACTTCAGCCACGGCACCCAGGACGACCACCGCGCCCGGTTCGAAACCATCCGCGCCCTGGCCCGCCGCCTGAAGCGGCCGATCGGCATCCTCGCCGACCTGCAGGGGCCGAAGCTCAGGATCGGCACCTTCCCCGACGGCAAGGTGCAGCTCGAGGCGGGCCAGGCCTTCCGCCTCGACCTGCTCGACGCGCCCGGTTCCAAGGAGCGCGTGCGCCTGCCGCATCCGGAAATCTTCGAGGCGCTGGTGCCCGGCACCCACCTGCTGCTGGACGACGGCCGCATCCGCCTCAACGTCACCCACGCCACCGCCGAATTCGCCGAGACCGAGGTGATCACCGCGGGCACCCTCTCCGACCGCAAGGGCGTGAACGTGCCGGGCGTCACCCTCGACATCTCGCCGCTCACCAAGAAGGACCGCGCCGACCTCGCCTTCGCCCTCGACCTCGGGGTCGACTGGGTGGCGCTGTCGTTCGTGCAGCGGCCCGACGACGTGTCGGAAATCCGCAAGATCGTCGACGGCGCGGCGGGCATCGTCGCCAAGCTCGAAAAGCCCTCGGCCCTCGAACACCTGGACGCGATCGTCGAACTCTCCGACGCGGTGATGGTGGCGCGCGGCGACCTCGGCGTCGAGATTCCGCCCGAGCGCGTGCCGATGGCGCAAAAGCGGATCATCTCCGCCTGCCGCGCCGCGGGCAAGCCGGTGATCGTGGCGACGCAGATGCTCGAGAGCATGATCACCGCCCCCGCCCCCACCCGCGCCGAGGCCTCCGACGTCGCCACCGCGATCTACGACGGCGCCGACGCGGTGATGCTCTCCGCCGAAACCGCCTCGGGCGCCTACCCGATGCTGGCGGTGGAAATGATGGACCGGATCATCGCCGCGGTGGAAACCGATCCCCAGTACGCGGTGATCGTCGAAGCCTCGCACCGCGCGCCGGAGGCCACCTCCGCCGACGCCATCAGCGCCGCCGCCCGTCAGGTGGCGCAGACCCTGGGCGCGCAGGCGATCGCCACCTTCACCCACTCCGGCTCCACCACCCTGCGCGCCGCGCGGGAGCGGCCGATGGTGCCGATTCTCTGCCTCACGCCCAATCTCGACGTCGCCCGCCGCCTGTCCCTCGCCTGGGGCGTCCACGCGGTGATCGACAGCGGCATCACCAGCTTCACCGAGGCGGTGCAGCGGGCTTCCCACGTGGCGATCCGCGACGCCTTCGCCCAGCCGGGCGAGCGCCTGGTGGTCACCGCGGGCGTGCCGTTCGGGCGGCCGGGCACCACCAACTCGTTGCGCGTGGCGTTCGTCGAAGACGTCTGACCGGCGCGCAAACGCCCAACGAAAAAGGCGGCCCGAAAGGACCGCCTTTTGTTCGTTCATCCCGACCCGGGATCAGCCCTGGCGGGCCTTGAAGCGCGGGTTGGTCTTGTTGATCACGTAGATACGCCCCTTGCGACGCACCACGCGGCAGTTCTTATCCCGCGCTTTCGCGGATTTCAAAGAGTTGCGAATCTTCATGATATCCACTTCCCAGATTGGGTCATCGGTTCGAGGGGCGCACCTTACTGAGCGGGCGCCGGGCTGTCAATACTTCCAGTCGCTCAATGTGGAAACCCGGCCCTTTTTCTTCTCCGCCGAGTTGGTGGCGTGGAAGCGGTAGACGCGCAGCGCGCCGTTTTGCAGCGCCTGCATGCGGGTTTCCCACTTCGCCGCTTCCTCGAGGATGATCTCGGCGGTGAAGCGCGGCGTCACCCCCGGCTTCAGCGCCTGGGCGAAGCGCGCCCAGCCTTCGAGGATGCGGGGCATCACCTCGTCGGTGATGTCCTTGGCGACGTGGATGAGGAAGTTGCGCTGCTTCAGCGACGCGGCGAGCTGCTGCGCGCGCATCGGGTGGAGCTTGGGGGTCTCGCCCTCGAACAGGCGCTTGAGGATGGTCTCGCTGCCCTTGGTCTCGCCCACCACGAAATCCACCGCCACCAGATGGCCCGAGGGTTTGAGCGCCTCGGCGAATTGCTCGATCATGCCCTCGCGGTTGACCACGGTGGAGAGCACGTTGCGGCACAGAATCGCGTCGTAGCCCGAGGGCTTGAGGGCGAGGGTCTCGTAGTCGGCGGCGTAGAACAGCGCCTTCTTGTCCACGTCCTCGACCAGGGCCTGGCGGTTGGCCTCGGCCACCAGGGAGTCGTCGCGCTCCAGCCCCACCAGCCACACCCCGAACTTGTGCACGAGGTGGCGCGCCGGGCCGCCGATGCCCGCGCCGACGCACAGCATGGTCTTGGCCGGGGAGAGCGCGCAGACGTTCATCAGCGAGGCGACGTCGTCGGGGGTGCCGGGCTGGAGGCAGCCCTTGCCCCACACGTCCTCCAGCACGTCGCGGCGCTCCACCGGCCAGGTGCCGGGAACGTAATGGGCGACCGGGGCGGCGCGCTCGACAGGCTGAGGCGCAGGCCGCGGTGCCGCTGCGGGCGGCGCGGCCTTGGGCCGACTGCCGGAAATCAGGTCCTTCAATCCCACGTCGACGGTTCCTCTCGTTGCGGAAGTCGAAAGGTTTTTCCACCATAGCCCGGATCGCGCCGAAATTGCGCGGTTTTTTTCTATTCGGAGGGGGCGGCGGAGACCTGGAGGCACGCGCCGCCCGCCCCCGCCCCGACCCGCCACGCGCCGCCCCACCCCGCCGCCAGCGCCGCCGCCAGGGCGAGGCCCGACCCGAGAGTGGCCGCGTCGCCGCCGCCGAGGGCGCGGCGCAGCGCCGCCAGGGTGGCGCGGTTCATGCCGTCGCCGTCGTCGGCCACCAGCATCCACCCGCTCGCCCGCGCCCCCACCAGGATGCGCGATTTCGCGCGCGCCCGGCGGGCGTTGTCGACCAACGCGTTGAGGCACCAGGCGGCGGCGCGCGGCGGCAGGTGCAGCGCGCAGCCGAGGTTGGCGAGGCGCAGGCGCGGGTCGGCCCAGAGATCGGGGCGCAGCCGCCGCGCCAGCGCCACCACGTCGGCGAACGGCAGCGCCCGCACCGGCTCGGCCTCGGCGGCGCCGTCGAGGGCGCGGGCGAGGGCCTGCATCTGCGCCAGCCGCGCCTCCACCTCGATCAGCGCGGCGTCGAGCTTGCGCGGCAACTCACGGCCGTCCTCCGCCACCACGCCGGGCAGGCCGAGGATCATCCGCAGCGCCTGCACCGGCTGGGCGAGGTCGTGGGCGGCGCGCCGCATCACCTGCGGCAGGGCCTTTTTCACCGAGGCGCGGGTGCGGTCGGCCATGTCATTTCCACGGGCTGAGGGCGCGCAGCTTCTCGGCGCGGCGTTCGTCTTCGGAGCGGGCGTCGGGAGCGGCCAGGGCGGCCTCCCAACTGCCGTAGACCGGGTTGGGCAGCATCACCCACTTGCTCCCCCAGAAGTCGGCGCGCTTCAGCACCGCCTGGGCGCGCTCGGGCACGGTGCCGCCGATCTCGTCGACGAAATCGCCGAGGTTGTCGCCCATCACCTGGAGGATGCGGTAGCGCTTCGCCGCCTCGGCGCGGCGGCTGCCCTTGAGCACCGTCCACTCCTTGCGCTCGCGCTTCAGCATCACCGTGTCGGCGTCTTTGGGGAAGGTGGCGCCGATGGCGGCAAGCGCGTCGCGGGTGGCCTCCTCGAGGCGCGCCGCGCGGTTGGAGACGAACACCGCCACGATCCCCCGCTCGCGCAGGAAGGCGAGGTATTCGACCGCGCCGGGCACCGCCTCGGCGCCGCGCTCCTCCACCCAGTCGGAAAAGCTCTCGGCGCCGTACTCGGCGCCGGTGGCCACCAGCCACGCCTGATAGGGGCCGGTGTCGAGGACGGTGTCGTCGACGTCGAGGATCACCGCGGGCGGCAGGTCGCGGAAGCCCGCGCCCTGCTCGGGCGCGGCGGTCCAGTCCGGGTCGGCGAGGGCGGCGGCGAGGGCGACGCGCGCGGCGGCGAAGGCGCCGATGGTCGCCGCCTTGTATTCGGCGCTGGTCTGCATCCACAGAACCGCGTTGAGGCCGTCGCGCGGCGGCACCGGTTCGGCCGCCGCCGGACCCGCCATCATGCACGCCACCGCCAGAGCCGCCCACCGCACCATTGCTCGCCCCTTCCCCGCCGTTCCTCGGGCTATAGCAAAAAACGCCGGTTCCGGCAATTCACGGCGGCGGCGGCAGCGCCCGGCGGAACGGCGCGTCGGCGACGGTCTCGGCGTGGACGGTGATGTCCGCCACCCCGGCCATCGCCGCGTCGATCATCCACCGCACCCGGCCGAGGGCGGCGGCGTCGCCGTGGGCGGCGGCCTCGGGCAGGATGTGCTGCTGCAACACCCCGGCCACCCCCGCCAGCGCCCGCGCCGCGCCTTTGCGGCGCGCGGCGGCGACCACCAGCGCGCCCTCCGCCTCGACCGCCTCGGCGAGGGCCGAGAGATCGGCCATCATCGCCGCCATCTCGGGGGTGGCGGCGTCGGTCCGGCGCGCGACGAAGCGCAGGCAGGCGGCGAAAAAGCGATAGTCGCTCAACGGTCGAGGCTCCGGTGCAACCAGTCCATCGCCCGCGCCACGGCCTGGGCGCGCGCTGCGGGGTCGGCGCCGACCTTAACCGTCTTTTCGCCGCTCTTGTAGACCGAATTCCGCACCGTGACCTCGTGCACGGTCCCGCCCGGCTGGTCGAAGCCGTGGACCGCGCCGGGGTAGAGGTCGTAGGCCACCTCCGCCCCGCCCCGCGCGGCCTCGGCCATCGCCACGCACGGCGCCGGGGGCGTCCAGGCGTCGTCGCCGCCCAGTTGCAGCAACAGCGGCACCCGGGCGGAAAAGGCGGTGCGGCCGATTTCGGCGCAGCCGGGGTAGAACGCCACCGCCGTGGCGAAATCCCCGTCGAAGCTCTCGGGCCGCCCCGGGCCACTGGCGGCGACGGTCCACAGCGTCGTCATCGCGCCGTGGGACCAGCCGAACGCCGCCACCCGCTCCGGCCGCACGAACGGCTGGGCGCGCAGCCAGATCAGCGCGTCGTAGGCGTCGCGCACCCGCTCGCGCTGCGGCAGGATCGGGCGGTCCGCCAGGGTGCAGACGCTGGAATGGCCGCGCGCGGTGAAGCTGTCGGGGAACAGCGCCGCCCAGCCCGCGTCGGTGAACCGCTTCGCCCACGCGGTTTCGCGGGCGCGCATCCGCCCGGCGCCGGTCCACAGGCCACCGCAGCCGTGCAGCGCGACGATGGCGGGAAACGGCCCCTCCCCCTCGGGCAGCGCCAGCACCGCGCGCAGCGGCGGGCCGTCGCGGGTGGGGAGTAGAATCTCGCGGGTTTCGGCGCGGGCGGGCGCCCCCGCCAGCATCATCGCCAGCGCGACGGCCAGCGCGCGCATCATCCCAGCGCCGCCAGCGCCAGCAGCCAGGCGACGCCGACCGCCGCCGCCACCGCCAGGAACAGGCCGTTCCAGCGCAGCCCCACCGCCAGCGCCGACACCCGGCCGAACACGCCGATCAGCAGCACCGTCGCGGTGAACGGCGAGGACACCGCCGAGAGCGACCAGCCGAACGCCATCGCCGTCACCACCACCCCCGGCGGCAGCCCCACCGCCTCGGGCGCGGGCAACAGCGGCACCAGCAGCGAGGCGGCGAGGATCGGATGCATGCCGACCTGCCCCAGCACCGGCATGCCGCAGGCGAGCACCGCCAGCACCGCCCAGGCGGGCATCGCCGAGAGATCGATGACGTGGGCGGACACCAGCGGCTCGGCAAGGCCCGCGCCGAGCTTGCCGATGAAGCCCGCCATGTAGAGCAGCACCATTTCGCCGCGATAGGAATCCACCTCCCGCGCGAGGAAGTCGCCGCAGCGCCGCGCCACCTCGGCGGCGGCGGCTCCGGCGGCCGGGCGCGGCGCGGGCGCGGGCGGCGAAAGGGTCTGCACCGCGATCCACGCCACCGACACGGTGGGCACCACGGCGGTGACGGCGACGATCACCGCCAGCCCGGTGACGGCGCAGAACGCCGCGGTGCCGAACACGATCGCCACCAGCAGCACCGCCAGCGGCTTGAGCGCCGCCACCGACCCCACCGGCGCGGGCGGCGGCGGCGCGTTGGGCGGGCGCGGCGGCTTGAAGGCGGCATCCAACCCCCAGCCGAGCAGGATCAGCAGCACCGCGGTGGGCAGGCCGTACCCCACCGTGCCGCCCCAACTGCCGCCCGCCACCAGGGTGGACCCCACCGCCATCGAGAACGACAGCGGCGACCAGCACAGCGTCGAGGCGAATCCGCGCTGGATCGCCAGCAGCATCCGGCGCAGGCGCACGGCGTTGAGGATCTTGCCGTCCGGCCCGGTCTCCGCCTGCTCGACGATGGTGCCGAGCAGCGAGATCGAGCCGTAGTTGAGCACCAGGGAGAACAGATGACCGCCCGCCGCGAGGGCGACATAGCGCTTCGCCGGGGTGCGGGTGGCGAGGTAGAGGCCGCAGTGCCGGATCGAGGCGGAGGACCCGGCGGCGGTGCGCAGGGTGGAAAGGGCGACGAAAAACGCGAGAATGAACCCGGCGGAAATCAGCGCGTCGGCCACCAGGGCGGTGCCGTCGGCGCGCCACAGCAGCGCCGCGCCGCTCATCCCGGCGGCGAGGATCACGAACGCCCGCCGCGACCACCGCACCAGCGGGAACACCATCACCACGTAAGCCGCACCCACCGCGCCCGCGAGGATCTTCACCGATGCGGCGTCGACGAGCGCGCCCAGGATCACCAGGACGGTCAGCACCACCAGCATCACCCCGCGGGTGAGCGCGAAACGGTTCATTCGGGACGTCCGGGCCGGGGAAACACCAGGGATCAGTCGGTACGTGGGGAGAATTCCAGCAAAAAGAACCCCGCCTGTCGGCGGGGTTCTTCACACTTCGTCATTCCGGCACGATGCGGACCGCGCCTTTCGAGGCGTTGGAGGCCATCGCCGCGTAGGCCTTGAGGGCGGCGGAGACCGGCCGCTCGCGCTTGGCGGGGCGGAAGGCCATCGGCCCCTTCAGCCGCTCGGCGGCGCGGCGGCTTTCCAGCTCCGCCTCGCTCAAGCGCACCGACAGGCCGCGGTTGGGGATGTCGATGTCGATGATGTCGCCGTCCTGGAGCAGCGCCATGGTGCCGCCCTCGGCCGCCTCGGGCGAGGCGTGGCCGATGCAGAGGCCGGAGGAGCCGCCGGAGAAGCGGCCGTCGGTGACGAGCGCGCACACCTTGCCGAGGCCCCGGCTCTTGAGGTAGCTGGTGGGGTAGAGCATTTCCTGCATCCCCGGGCCGCCCTTCGGCCCCTCGTAGCGCACCACCACCACGTCGCCGGGCTTCACCTTGCCGCCGAGGATCTTGTCCACCGCCTCTTCCTGGCTGTCGCAGATCACCGCCGGGCCGGAGAAGGTGAGGACGGAGGCGTCGACACCCGCGGTCTTCACGATCGCGCCGTCCTCGGCGAGGTTGCCGAACAGCACCGCGAGGCCGCCGTCCTTGGAGAACGCGTGCTCGGCGTCGCGCACCACACCCGCCGCGCGGTCCGCGTCCAGGGCCTCCCAGCGCTTCGCCTGGCTGAACGCCTGGGTGGTGCGCACGCCGCCGGGGGCGGCGCGGTAGAACTCGGCCACGGTTTCGTCGTCGCTGCGGCTGATGTCCCAGCGCGCCAGGGCGTCGGCGAGGGTCGGCGCGTGGACGGTGCCGCACCCGGCGTGCAGCAGCCCGGCGCGCTCGAGCTGGCCGAGGATCGCCATGATGCCGCCGGCGCGGTGGACATCCTCGATGTGGACGTTGGCGATGTTGGGCGCGACCTTGCACAGGCACGGCACCCGGCGCGAGAGGCGGTCGATGTCGGCCATGGTGAAGTCCACCCCCGCCTCCTGCGCGGCGGCGAGCAGGTGCAGCACGGTGTTGGTGGAGCCGCCCATGGCGATGTCGAGGGTCATCGCGTTCTCGAACGCCTCGAAGCTGGCGATCGAACGCGGCAGCACGCTGGCGTCGTCCCGCTCGTACCAGCGCTTGGCGAGATCGACGATGGTGCGCCCGGCGGCGAGGAACAGCTCCTTGCGGTCGGCGTGGGTGGCGACCACGGTGCCGTTGCCCGGCAGCGACAGGCCGAGCGCCTCGGTCAGGCAGTTCATCGAGTTGGCGGTGAACATGCCGGAGCACGAGCCGCAGGTGGGGCAGGCGTGGCGCTCGTATTCCGCCACCTCCTCGTCGGTCATGCTGTCGTCGGCGGCCTTGATCATCGCGTCGATCAGGTCGACCGCGTGGGTCTTGCCCTTGATCGTCACCTTGCCCGCTTCCATCGGCCCGCCGGAGACGAACACGGTGGGGATGTTGAGGCGCAGGGAGGCCATCAGCATGCCGGGGGTGATCTTGTCGCAGTTGGAGATGCACACCAGCGCGTCGGCGGTGTGGGCGTTGCACATGTATTCCACCGAATCCGCGATCAGGTCGCGGGAGGGCAGCGAATAGAGCATGCCGCCGTGGCCCATGGCGATGCCGTCGTCCACCGCGATGGTGTTGAACTCCTTGGCGACGCCGCCGGCCGCCTCGATCTCCCGCGCCACCAGTTGGCCCATGTCCTTGAGGTGGACGTGGCCGGGCACGAACTGGGTGAACGAGTTGGCGATCGCGATGATCGGCTTGCCGAAGTCGCCGTCCTTCATGCCGGTGGCGCGCCAGAGGCCGCGCGCGCCCGCCATGTTGCGGCCGTGGGTGGAGGTCCGAGAACGATAAGCAGGCATGGTGGCCGATCCCTGTGCGCGAAACAAACGGTCCCGCCACGCGGGGTGGCGGGGAATTTTTGATACGCCCGATGTCGTGCGCCCGTCAACGCCGTGCAAGCCGCGCCGGAGGGATTTCTCCCCCCGGCGCCGCCCGCTACATGTGGTTGGGCAGGTAGGTGACGATGCCGGGGAACACCGTGATCAGCGCCACCGCGAGCACCAGGATCAGGAAGAACGGCACCGCCGACTTGGCGATGTAGAGGATGTCGCGGGAACTCAGGCCCTGGAGGACGAACAGGTTGAACCCCACCGGCGGGGTGATCTGCGCCATTTCCACCACCAGGACGATGAACACGCCGAACCAGATCGGGTCGATGCCCGCGGCGAGGATCATCGGCTGGATCACCGCGGTGGTCAGCACCACCACCGAGATGCCGTCGAGGAAGCAGCCCATGATGATGAAGAACACCGTGAGCGCCGCCAGCAGCGCGTAAGGCGACAGCTCGAACGAGGCGATCCACCGCGCCAGCCCGGCGGGGATGCCGGTGAAGCCCATCGCCATGGTGAGGAACGCCGCTCCCGCCAGGATGAAGGCGATCATGCACGAGGTGCGGGTGGCGCTCATCAGGCCGTCGACGAAGGCGGCGCGGGTGAGGTCGCCCGAGGCCCCGGCGAGGATCAGCGCCAGCAGCACGCCCACCGCCGCCGCGTCGGTCGGCGAGGCGATGCCCGAATAGATCGAGCCGATCACGCCGCCGATCAGGCACACCACCGGGCCGAGGCGCTTGAGGCTGTTGAAGCGGTCGCGCCAGGTGTAGGTTTCGGCGAGCGGCGGGATTTCCTGCGGGCGGATCAGCGCACGGAGGATCACGTAGCCCATGAACATCGCCACCAGCATGATGCCGGGCAGCACGCCCGCGACGAACAGCCGCGCGATCGATTGGTCGGTGGCGATGCCGTAGACGATCAGGATGATCGACGGCGGGATCAGCAGCCCGAGGGTGGCGGACCCGGCGAGCGAGCCGAGGATCGCCCGCTCGGAATAGCCGCGCCGCTTGAGTTCGGGGATCGACATCTTGCCGATGGTGGCGGCGGTGGCGGCCGACGAGCCGGACACCGCGGCGAAGATGCCGCAGCCGATGATGTTGACGTGCAGCAGGCGGCCGGGCAGCCGCGTCATCCACGGCACCAGGCCTTCGAACATGTCGTCGGAGAGGCGCGACCGGAACAGGATCTCGCCCATCCAGATGAACATCGGCAGCGACGCCAGCGACCACAGGTTCGACGACCCCCAGATCGCGGTGGCGAGCAGCGGCCCGGCGGGCGAACTGGTGAACACCAGCATGCCGATCAGGCCGACGCCCAGCAGCGCCAGCGCCACCCACACGCCGCACGCCAGCAGCAGGAACATGAACCCGAGCAGCACGACGCCGGGAAGAATTGCACCATCCATCGTCACTCACTCCCCGCGCCGAGATCGCAGGCCGGGTCGGTGCCGTCCTGAATGAAACGCACCGCGCTGTCGATCAGCGCCACGGCGAGGACGAACGCCCCCACCGCGATCGGAAGCTGCGGAATCCACAAGGGGATCGCCACCAGGCCGGGCGAAAGGTCGCCGAACTCGTGGCTCTCCCGCACCAGTTCCAGGGCATACCAGGCGAGGTAGAAGCTCACCGCCGACCCGGCGAGGCAGACGCCGACGGCGAACGCCTTGCGCACCCCGAGCGGCAGGTGCATCAGCACCAGGGTGACGCGGATGTGCGAGCCGTGGCGCAGCGCATAGGGCAACCCCAGGAACGACGAGGCGGCGAGGAAGAACCCGGCGATCTCGGCGTAGGACGGCACCACCAGGCCGACCGGATGCCCGGCCACCCGCCCCACCACCCAGTCGAGACTGTTGGCGAACACCTGGGCGAGGACGATGGCGAAAATCGCCACCAGGAAGAGCGCGGCGGCACCGCCGCTCAACATGTATAAGGTATCGAGAACTTTCCGCATATCCATCCGTCCAGGCCGCGGGCACGCCCGGAAATCGCGGGCGGCGGCGGCGTCAGTAGAAAAAATCGCCTAACGAAAAGGAGCCGACGCACGCGTCGGCTCCTGCGGAAGCGGGAAAATTACTTGCGATAGGCGTCGAGGATCGCCTGCGCGTCGGCGCCGCCCTGCTTGGTCCAGTCCGCGATGATGACCTTGCCGGCGGCCTCGAAGGCGGCCTTCAGTTCGGCCGAGGGCTTCTGCACGGTCATGCCGTTGTCGACCAGGAGCTTGGTCTTGGTGGCGGTTTCGGCCTTGCTCAGGTCCCAGCCGCGCTTTTCGGCGGCGGCCGCGGCCTTCAGCACCGCGTCCTGGCTCGCCTTCGGCAGGGCGTTGAAGGCGTTGACGTTCACCGCGACGACGTTCTTCGGCAGCCAGGCCTGGACGTCGTAGTAATACTTCACGAAGTCCCACGCCTTGGACGACACGCCGGTGGAGGGCGAGGTCATCATCGCCGCGACCTGACCGGTGGCGAACGCCTGCGGAATGTCCGGCACTTCCACCTGGGTCGGCACCATGCCGAGTTCGACCGCGAGCTTCTGCTGCAGCGGGTTGTAGGCGCGCAGCTTCAGGCCCTTGAGATCGCCGGGGGTGGCGACGTCGAACTTGGAATAGAAGCCCTGGGGCGGCCACGCCACCGCGTAGAGCACCTTGATGCGCTGCTTCTCGAGGAGCTTCTCGACCACCGGGCGCGAGGCCTGCCAAAGCTTCCACGCCTGATCGTAGTCGGTGGCGAGGAACGGCAGGGAATCGACGCCGAACACCGGGTTCTCGTTGGTCAGCAGCGACAGGAAGAACTCGCCCGCCGGGACCTGGTTGGAGCGGATCGCGTTCTTGATCTCCGGGTGCTTCACCAGCGAACCGGCGGAGTGGACGACGATCTTCAGCTCGCCCTTGGTCGCCTCCTCGACGTCCTTGGCGAACTGGCGGACGTTGATGGTGTGGAAATCGGCCTCCGCATACGGGGTCGGCATGTTCCAGGTTTCGGCCTGCGCCGGGGCGGCTCCGAGGAGCGAGGCGGCAGCGGCGGCCAACGCCATCTTGCGAAGTGAAGGCATGCTGTGAAACTCCCTGTTTCGTGTTTGTCTGTGCGCGGGATAACGCGAGGGCACATTTTAATCAGATCGAACCGGCCCCGCCAAGCGTTGATGAAGAAACGGGCAGCCTTCGCGACACCGGAAGGAAAACCGCCCGGTTTTCCGCCGCCGAATCCGGCATGACGAAAAATCCGGCATCAGCCGCGCTGATCCGCCATAAACGAATTTTCATTGCGACTCGTCAACGCCTTGGCGCCGGGTCATCGCGAATACCTATAGCCTCCTATCGCCTGCGCCGATACATGCCATTGTCGCAAGACAAACATCGGCGGCGGTGCTATCACGGGACCCATGTTCGCCTATGACCTCGCCCACTGGACCACCTTCGCCCTCGCCGCGCTGGCGCTCACCCTCGCGCCCGGGCCGGATCTCGCGCTGATCGTCGCCCACACCGTGAAGGGCGGCCGCCGCGCCGGTTTCGCGGCGATGGTGGGCATCTGGACCGGCGCCCTCGGCCACGTCGCGCTCGCCGCGTTCGGGCTTTCGGCGGTGCTCGCCGCCTCGGCCACCGCGTTCGCGATGGTGAAGTGGGCGGGCGCGGCGTATCTGGTGTGGATCGGCATCCAGGCGATCCGCGGCGCGGGCGGCCTCGCCCAGGCCGAGGTGGCGCGCGCGAAGCCGTGGCGGATCTTCCGCCAGGGGCTGGTCACCGACCTGCTCAATCCCAAGGTGGCGATCTTCTTCCTCGCCTTCCTGCCGCAGTTCGTGGTGGAGGGCGCGGGTCCGGCGTGGGCGCAGCTGGCGCTGCACGGCGTGCTGATCGTCGCCACCGCCGCGCTGGTGGAGCCGCCGCTGATCCTCCTCGGCGATCGCCTCGCCGCCGGGCTGCGCGGCCACGCCCGCGCCGCCCGCTGGCTCGACCGGGGCCTCGGCGGCGTGTTGATGGGCCTCGGCGTCAAGCTCGCGCTGCTGGAGCGGTAAGGGTGGCGCGGTTCCAGATTCTCAGCCTTACCGGCGGCGGCTACCTCGGCCTCTACACCGCCTGCGTGCTCGCCGCCCTCGAAGAGCGGGCGGGCGAGCCGCTCGGGCGGCGCTTCGACCTGATCGCCGGAACCTCGATCGGCGGCATCCTCGCCCTGGCGCTGGCGTGCGAGGTGCCGATGGCGGCGGTGCGCGACACCTTCGCCGCGCGCGGCCGGGAAATCTTCTCCGACCGCGACGTGCCGCGCGGCCGCCTGCAACGCCTGCGGCATTCGTGGAAGGGCATCGCCGCGCCGCGCTACAGCCCGACGCCGCTCGCCCGGGTGATCGACGAATTTCTGGGCGAGGCGACGCTGGCCGACGCCCGCCACCGGGTGCTGGTGCCCGCCATCAACCTCAGCCGTGGCGAGACCCGGCTGTTCCGCACCCCGCACCACCCGCGCCACGCGGCGGACGGCGAGGTGCGAGCGCTCGACGCGGCGATGGCGACCGCCGCCGCGCCGCTGTTCTTCCCCCTCGCCCGCCATCGCGGCGACCTGTTCATGGACGCGGGCGTCTACGCCGACTGCCCCGACGCCCTCGCCCTGCACGAGGCGGAGTGCTTCCTCGGCCAGCGGCGGGAGGACGTGGCGATGCTGAGCGTCGGCACCATGACCGCCGACTTCACCGTGCCCGCCGCGACCCGCGCCGAGATCGGCGCGCTGGCGTGGATGGCGAAGCGGCGGATGATCTACACCGTGCTCTCGGCGCAGCAGCACCTCTCGCGCACCCTGATGGCGGAGAGCCTGGGCGAGCGGTTCCTGCGCATCGACCGCGCCAATCCGGAAAGCACGTGGGAGGTGATCGACCTCGACGTCGCCGGGCCGAACGCGGTGCGCACCCTGATGACCATCGGCGCCGAGGCGGCGGCGGACGTCTCCGCCCGCGCCGACCTGGCGCCGTTCCTGGCGCACCGCGCCGCCTACTGAGCGGAAATCTCCACCGCGCGGCCGTGCTCGGGCACGCGGAAATCCATCCCCCGCCCCTCCGCTCCCGCCGCGCGCGCGGCGGCGAGCGCCTCGGCCAAATCCCGTGGCGGCGCGTCGAAGCCGTCCTCGGCGAGGCGGAAGGTGCCGAAGTGGATGCCGAGGCTCACCCCGGCCTCCAGCACCCGGCTCGCCTCCAGCGCCTCGGCCGGGTCGAGGTGGACCGGCGACATGAACCAGCGCGGCTGATACGCGCCGATCGGGATCATCGCCAGGGTCATCGGCCCGAAGCGCTGGCGGATCAGCGCGAAGTGCCCGCCCGCGCCGGTATCCCCGGCGAAGTAGATCGGCCCCGCCGAGGTTTCCAGCACGAAACCGCCCCACAGGGTGCGGTTGCGGTCGAACGGGCCGCGCGCCGAGAAGTGCTCGGCGGGCACGTAGGTGAGCCGCACGCCGTGGCCGAGGGGGCGGCTTTGCCACCAGTCCAGCTCGGTGACGCGGGCGGAGGGAACGATCTCGCCGACCTTGAGGCCGGTGTAGACCGGCGGGTCGAAGCGCGCGGCGAGGCGCTCCAGGGTCGGGCGGTCGAGGTGGTCGTAGTGGTTGTGGCTCACCAGCACCGCGTCGATGGGCGGCAGGTCGTCGAACGGGATCGCGGGCGGCCGCACCCGCTTCACCCCGAGCCAGGAGACCGGCCCGGCGGTGTCGGACCAGTGGGGGTCGGTGAGGATGTTGAGGCCGTCCACCTGGATCAGCAGCGTGGCGTGGCCGACGAAGGTGACGCGCACCCCCGCCTCCACCCGCTCCACCGGCTTCGGCGCCGGTTCGTTCTCCACCGCGTCCGGCCAGGGGGCGCGCTGGCGGGTGACCATCCAGCGCAGCAGCGAGCCGAGGCCCCGGGGCTGGGTGCCGCTGAGGTTGGAAAAGCGGCTGCCGTCGAACGGCGCGGGGCGGTAAGGATCGGACACGGGCGCTCCGTCAGCGGCGGGGGTTTCGCCCACCGCGCAGGCCGACGCGAGCAGGGCGACCGCCAAGATGGTGAAAGCCAGCCTCGCCCGCAACCGCTCCTCCCGCCCCACGGATCCGATCTCCCCTGTTTAGCATGATCCGGGTTTTCAAGAGAACACCCCAGGGCGGATCGTCACGACGAGGTTGCCGGACAGCCGCACCAGAAGCGCGTCGCTCCCCGAGCGCACCCACACGTGCCCGCGCGGCGGCGGCGCGAGGCCATAGTGCTCGACGTGAACGACACGGATATAATCGGGCGCGGCGCGGCGGTCGAACCGGTCGCCGACGCGCCAGGCGTGGGGCTGCTTCGCCGCGACATGATATTGGTGCCGGGGCACCGCCTGCGCGGCCGAGCGCGGCGGCGCGGCGGCGGTCTTGCCGGGCGCGGGGCCGCGCCCCTCCTGCCGGGTTTCGGCGCGCGGGGGTTCCTGGGCCTGGGCCACCGGAGCGATCAGCGCGGTGGCGGCAAGGGCGGCGACGAACCTGTTCATGGGCGAACTCCTCTGCGATCGGGTCGAGGAGCACAGGCTAGGCGTCGAATGTCGGAAAACTCTGTCGGGGAAGCGCCGACTTTGTCGCAAATCGTCCGCCGCGGCGGGCGCCGCGACGGACGGATACGTTTTTTTCGGCTCAGGCGGCGCGCACCCGGGCGATGAACGCGTCGACCTCGGCGGACAGGCGCTCCG
This sequence comes from Alphaproteobacteria bacterium, assembly GCA_030604885.1. Taxonomy (GTDB): domain Bacteria; phylum Pseudomonadota; class Alphaproteobacteria; order Rhodospirillales; family Rhodospirillaceae; genus Oleispirillum. The sequence goes on from JAUVUZ010000009.1 coordinate 38,948, forward strand.
CCTGGGCGGTGAGGTCGGTGGCGGCGCCCAGCACCTCCTCCGCCGCCTGCCCGGCCGACGAGATCGCGCGTCCGACGTCGACGATGTTGGTGGAGACCTCGCCGGTGCCCTGCGCCGCCGCCTCGACATTGCGGGCGATTTCGTGGGTGGCGGCGCCCTGCTGCTCCACCGCCGAGGCGATGACGGTGGAGATTTCCGAGATCCGGCCGATGGTGGCGGAAATCGTCTCGATGGCGTCCACCGCCTCGCGCGTCGCGCCCTGCACCCCGGTGATCTGCTGGGCGATATCCTCGGTGGCCTTGGCGGTCTGGTTGGCGAGGGATTTCACCTCGCCCGCCACCACCGCGAAGCCCTTGCCCATCTCGCCCGCGCGCGCCGCCTCGATGGTGGCGTTCAAGGCCAACAGGTTGGTCTGGCTGGCGATGTCGGTGATCAGGTCGACCACCGCGCCGATGCGGGAGGCCGCCTGGGCGAGGCCCTCGACGATGGTGCGGTTGGCCTCCGCCTGGGTCACCGCGGTGTTGGCGATGCTGCTGGATTCCGACACCTGACGGCCGATTTCGGCGACCGAGGCGGAAAGCTCCTCGGCGGCGGTGGCGACGGTTTCCACGTTGGCGGTGGCGTTTTCCGCCGCGACGCCCACGGCGCGGGCCTGGCGGCTCGCCTGCTCGGACACCGCCGACATCGACTGGGCGGATTCGCGCATTTTCAGCGCCGCGCCGCTCACCGACTGCACCACCGCCTTGACGCTCGCCTCGAACGCGTCCGCCAGGCTCTGCATCGCCGCCTTCTGCTGCGCCTCCGCCTCCGCCTTCTGGCGCTCGGCGGCAACTTCCAGACGGCGCACCTCCTGGCCGCGCTCCTTGAACACCTGCACCGCCCGCGCCATCGCGCCGATTTCGTCGGTCTGCGCGATGAACGGCACCTCGGCCTCCAGGTCGCCCTCGGCGAGGCGCTTCATCGCACCGCCGAGCGACGCCAGCGGACCCACCACGCCCCGGGTGATGACGAACGCCGCGCCGCCGGTCACCAGCAGGATCATCAGGCCGATCAGCCCGAGGCGCCGCGCCTCGGCCCAAAAGGTGACGTCCACGTCGTCGATGTAGATGCCGGTGCCGATCACCCACTGCCACTCGGGCACGCCCACCACGTAGGAAACCTTTTCACGGGGCGCGGATTCGCTCGGCAGTTGCCACCAGTAGTTATAGAAGCCGCCGCCCTCGCGCCGCACCAGGTCGATCATGTCGGCGAAGAAGCGGTTGCCGTTCGCGTCCTTGAGATCGGTGATCGCGGTACCCACCAGCTTGGCGTTGGTCGGATGCATCAGCATCTCGCCCGACATCGAGTTGATCCAGAAGTACTGGTTGCCGCTGTAGCGGAGGCTGCCGATCAGCGCCATGGCCCGCGCCTGCACCTGGGCCTCGGGCAGGCCCTGGGCCTTGCCCTCGCGCGCCAGCTCGCGCACCAGGGAAAGCGCGGTCTCGATCTGCTCCTTGGTCTTGTACTGGCGCTCGGAGAGAAGGTTGTCGTTGAGGCTGCGGAGGCTCACGGTGGCGAAAATCGCCAAGCCCACCGCCCCCAGCACCACCACAACCATCAGTCGGTAAAGCACCTTGGCGTTTTTCAGCATCGACTCATCCGTTCGGACGTTACGGTGAAACAAAATCATTCGTCGGTGCGCGTCTATATCGTACTCGTCCGATCCGCGCAAGTCGGCGCCATTTTGATATCTCCGGATATCTCGAAACCCTTCCCCCGGTTGACAAACCCGCTGGACACCCCAAATCAGTACCAATATACTCCTATTTCCGCGCATGCGAATCCGCGGGAGGGCCGGAGCGGACGGCACGCTTGTTGCGAGGTGGTCGCAACACAGATTGCCGCCTACGCGATTTGTTGGTAGCGTCTCTTGCGCCGCGGGTGCGCGGCCGAGCAGTTCATGGGTCCTGCAAATGATCGTTTGCCACTGCAACACCATCACCGACCGCCACATCCGCGAGGTGGTGGACGAGTTGCTGACCGAAATGCCCACGTCGATGATCACGCCGCTGGTGGTCTACCAGGCGCTGGGCAAGCGTAGCCGCTGCGGCGGGTGTCTCCCGCTCGCGGCGAGGCTGATTCGCGACCACCTCGCCGCGCGCGGGATCAAGCGGTCCGCCGCCTGACGCGTCACTCCGCCGTGTCGGTGGCGTCCGCGTTGAGCTGCATGTATTTGGCCTCGCCGAGCTTGGCGAGCAGGCCGAGCTGGGTTTCGAGGAAGTCGATATGGCCTTCCTCGTCGGCCAGCAGCTGCTCGAACAGCTTCATCGTCACGTAGTCGCCTTCCGCGGCGCAGATCTCGCGGGACTCCTTGTAGTAGGCGCGCGCGTCGTTCTCGCCCGCCAAGTCGCACTCGAGGATTTCCTGCACCGTCTGGCCGATCCGCAGCGGCGCGATCTCCTGAAGGTTCGGGTGCCCTTCGAGGAAGATGATGCGGCTCACCAGCTTGTCGGCGTGCTGCATCTCCTCGATCGACTCCTCCCGCTCCTTCTTCGCCAGCTTGGTCAGCCCCATGTCCTCGGACAGCCGGTAGTGCAGCCAATACTGGTTGATCGCCCCGAGCTCCATCCCCAACGCCCCGTTCAACCGGGCGATCACCTTCTCGCTTCCGCGCATTTCCGCCTCCTCGTTTGCAGCCAGACTCCCGGGCGGCGCCCCTTATGCCCCCATCGGGTGGGCACATGATAACGGGAAACGCCGGGGAACAAAACTTAGAATCGCTCCAGGAATGGAGCTACGACATGATGAACGCATACGCCGACACCCAGATTCCGCCCGCGTCGGGATTTTTGGCAGAATCTCCGCAAATCCGTCCCGCCCCACCAGCGTCCTCGATGCCCGCGTTTTCTAATGAAGCGACGGGATTCCCCGATTTCAAGTGCGAACCAAAACCGTCACCCGGAAGAGGCGGCCGTCGGCGCATCCGCACTCCGCGCCGCAAGCGCCTGGCGCCGGGCGCGATATTTCTCGATGAACGCCCCGGCGATGATGCCGCTCGGCAACGCCACCGTGCCCACGCCGATCACCGCGAAAAATCCCGCCGCCACCTTGCCGCCGATGGTCTGGGGGTAAACGTCGCCATACCCCACCGTCGTCAGTGTCGCCACCCCCCACCACATCGCGCGGAGGATGCTGCCGAATTTCTCCGGCTGCTCGTCGCTTTCAAGCACATAAAGCGTGACCGAAGACAGATACCAAAGGGCGGCCGAAAGCGACAACGCCACCAGAAGCTCCTGATAACACGAGCGCAGCGCCGCCAGCACGAGACGACAGGAGGGGTAATAGCGGGCGATCTTCAACAACCGCACCACCCGGAGCGACCTCAGGAAGCTGGGCGAGGTGGGCGCGAACGCGAGCCAGACGAGTTCCGGCGCAAAGGCGAGGAAATCGACGGCGAGCATGAACCCGTTGGCCCGGACATACGCCCAAAGCCCTCTGCCGCCCCGAAACCGCGCCTCCGCCCCGACCGACCAGAGCCGAACCGCGAATTCGGCGGCGAACACCCACAACAGCGCCTCGTTGATCCGCCCGATCGCCACCGCGTCGTCCGACCCCGCCGCGATCTCGGTTTCGGCGGTGTAAAGACCGATGCTCAGCAGAATCACGAACACCAGGATGCGGTTGGTCGCCGACAGCTTGCCGCCTTCCAAACGCTCGGTTTCCAACTGCTCGAACGCGATCCGCCGTAACGACCGCCGACCTTCCGCTGTAACCATCTCCGCCCCCTCGATGTATTCGCCCGGCCGCGGGAATCCTGCGCCTTCGCATGCGGGGAACGCAACCACGGAGGTTTCACCGGACTCACGGAAGGGGAAGCGCACCGAAAACAGAACCGGCCCGGCGCAAAGCGCTCGGGCCGGTTTGTTTATGGCGATGGTAGCGGAGGAGGGACTCGAACCCCCGACACGCGGATTATGATTCCGCTGCTCTAACCAGCTGAGCTACTCCGCCACAGGCTCCCGGTGGACGTGCCGTCCGTGCGGGAGGCGCTTTACTTATCCGGAAGTTCGGGGCGCGTCAAGCGTCGAATGCGCGGGGCCGCGCGGGTGCGATCCGGCCTCGCCTCCCTGGCCCCGCGCCGCTAGGATATCCGCCGCGAACGGATCGGGGAGGCGGGAATGCGCGTGGTGGTGCAACGGGTTGCGGAAGCGAAGGTGGAGATGGAGGGGCGGCCGGTCGGGCGCGTCGGCGCGGGGCTGCTGATCCTGGTGTGCGCCGAAACCGGCGACGCGGACGCGGACGCCGATTTCCTCGCCCGCAAGATCGCCGCGCTGCGCATCTTCCGCGACGACGCCGACAAGATGAACCGCTCGGTCAAGGACGTGGGCGGCGGCGCCCTGGTGGTGAGCCAGTTCACCCTGGCGGCGGCGTGGCGCAACGGCAACCGCCCCGGCTTCTCCGCCGCCGCGCCGCCCGCCGAGGGGGAGCGGCTGTACCGCCGCTTCTGCGACGCGCTGACCGCCGAGGGGGTGCCGGTGGAGACCGGCGAGTTCGGCGCGCACATGGCGGTGTCGCTGGTCAACGACGGCCCGGTGACGATCTGGATGGACACCCGCGACCCGCGCTGACCGCCGTCTATGGAAACCATGCCCGGCCGCCCACTTTAGAATGTGAGCGGCTTGCACCATGTTGTGGGGACGGCATTCCAGCAGTCGGAGGACCGCCCCATGCTTTCCCGCCGCAGCACCCTCGGTCTCGGCCTCGCCGCCGCGGCGGCCTGGGCCGGCGCGCGGACGATCCCGCGCGGCGACGCCGCCGCCCCCGGCGAGACCTTCCCCTTCGCCCTGTCCGACGCCGAATGGCGCGCCCGCCTCAGCCCCGAGCAATATGCGGTGCTGCGGCGGGAGGACACCGAGCGCCCCTACACCAGCCCCCTCAACGGCGAGAAGCGCCCGGGCATCTTCGCCTGCGCCGGGTGCGGCCAGCCGCTGTTCCGCTCCGACGTGAAATACGACAGCCGCACCGGCTGGCCGAGCTTCTGGACCGCCATCGACAAGGCGGTGGGCAGCCGCCAGGACCGCTCCCTCGGCATGGTGCGGACGGAAGTGCATTGCAGCAACTGCGGCGGCCACCTCGGCCACCTGTTCCCCGACGGCCCGCCGCCCACCGGCCTGCGCTACTGCATCAACGGCCTCGCGCTCGCCTTCCAACCCGCCTGAGGAGCGCCTGACATGCTGCTGTTGGTGGCCTATCTCGGCGGGGTTCTGACGATCCTCAGCCCGTGCATTCTGCCGGTTCTGCCGTTCGTGTTCGCCCGCGCGGGCAAGAGCTTCGCCCGCAACGGCCTGCCGCTGCTGGCGGGCCTCACCCTCACCTTCGCCGTCGTCGGCAGCCTCGCCGCCGCGGGCGGGGCGTGGGCGGCGCGGGGCAACGAGATCGGCCGCTGGGCGGCGCTGCTGGTCCTCGCCCTGATGGGCGCGGCGCTGGTGTTCCCCGCCCTCGCGGCGTGGGCGGCGCGGCCGTTCGTCGGCCTGGGCGAGCGGGTGTCGGCGGCGGCGGGCGTGGGCGACGGCCCGGGTGGCGCGGCGCTCACCGGCGTCGCCACCGGCCTGGTGTGGGCGCCCTGCGCCGGGCCGATCCTCGGGCTGATCCTCGGCGGCGCGGCGCTCCAGGGCGGCGGCGCGGCCCCGGCGCTGGCGGCCTACGCCCTCGGCGCCGCCACCTCGCTGGCGGTGGCGCTGCTGGCGGGCGGGCGGATCATGGCGGCGATGAAGCGCCGCATCGGCTTCGGCGAAGGTCTGCGGCGCGGCCTCGGGGTTCTGGTGCTGGCGGGCGTGGCGGTGGCGGCGCTGGGGGCGGACACCCTGGCGCGCTGGTCCGGCCCCGGCACCGCGCGGCTGGAGCAGGCGCTGCTCGACCGCCTGCCGAACGCCGCGCCGCCGCGCCGGGCGGCCCAGGCGACACCGCTCGCCACCCTGGCGGAGGCCACCGGCTGGCTCAACGGCCCGCCGCTCACCGCCGAGGCGCTGGCGGGCAAGGTGGTGCTGGTGGACTTCTGGACCTATTCCTGCATCAACTGCGTGCGGGCGATCCCCCACGTCCGCGCCCTCGACGCCCGCTACCGCGACAAGGGGCTGACCATCGTCGGCGTCCACACCCCCGAATTCGCGTTCGAGAAGATCGAGCGCAACGTCCGCAAGGCCACCGCCGACATGAAGATCGGCTATCCGGTGGCGCTGGACAACGACTACGCGATCTGGGGCGGCTTCGCCAACCGCTACTGGCCCGCCCAATACCTGATCGACGGCCAGGGGCGGATTCGCTACACCCACTTCGGCGAGGGCGGCGAGGCCGAAACCGAACGCGCGATCCGCGACCTGCTGGCGGCCCAGGGCGCCGCCGATCTGGGCGAGACGGTGGCGCCCCTCGACCTCGAAGGGGCGGAAATGCCCGCCGACTTCGCCAACGTCCGCTCGCCGGAAACCTACCTCGGCTTCGAGCGCACCGAGGGCTTCGCCTCGCCGCAGGGGATCGCCCGCAACACCGCCACCGCCTATTCCGCGCCGTCGAGCCTCGCCCTCAACCAGTGGGCGCTGGCGGGCGAATGGGCGGTCGGGGCGGAGGACGCGGTGCTCGCCCGGGCGGGCGGCCGGGTGGAAATGCGCTTCCACGCGCGGGACCTGCACCTCGTCCTCGGCCCCGGGCCGGAGGGCGCGCCGGTGCGCTTCCGCATCACCGTGGACGGCGCCGCGCCCGGCGCCCTCGCGGGGGTGGACGTGGACGCGCAAGGCAACGGCCGGGTGAACGAACACCGCCTCTACCAGCTCGTGCGCCAGCCCGGCGAGGTGCGCGAGCGCAGCTTCGCCATCGAGTTCCTGGACCCCGGGGTCCAGGCCTTCGCCTTCACCTTCGGTTAGGAGCACCGGCCATGCTGCACATGGGTTTCCGCAAGCGCGCGTTCCGCAACGGGCCGTTCCGGCGGCGGAACTGGTGGAAGAGCGTCGGCATCCTGGCGCTTCTGCTGGCGCCGTTCCTCAGCGCGCCGGAGGCGGGCGCCGCCGCCGCCAACCGCGCCCTGCCCGCCCCCGAGATCGACCCGCCGCTCGACGCCGAGCGGGAAACCGCGGTGCTGGCGGGCGGCTGCTTCTGGGGGGTGCAGGCGGTGTTCCAGCACACCAAGGGGGTGCTGCGCGCCACCTCGGGCTACGCGGGCGGCGACGCCAAGACCGCCGACTACGACCGCGTCTCCAGCGGCCGCACCCAGCACGCGGAGGCGGTGGAGGTGGTGTTCGACCCGAGGCAGATCAGCTACGGCGAACTGTTGCGGGTGTTCTTCTCGGTGGTTCTGGACCCCACCGAGGTCAACCGCCAAGGGCCGGACGTGGGGCCGCAGTACCGCTCGGAGATCTTCGCCGCCGATGCGCGCCAGACCGAGATCGCCCGCGCCTACGTCGCCCAGCTCGACGCCGCCAAGGCCTTCGACAAGCCGATCGCCACCAAGGTGAGCGCGGCGATGCCGTTCTACCCGGCGGAACCCTATCATCAGGATTTCGCCACCCGCTTCCCCAACCACCCCTACATCGTGTTCCACGACAAGCCGAAGATCGCCGCGCTGCGCAAGGCCTTTCCCAAGGCCTACCGCACCGAGCCGGTGCTGGTGGGGAAGAACTGAGGGATCAGGCGCGGATCCAGCCGCCGCCGAGCATGCGGTCGTCGTCGTAGAACACGCAGGCCTGGCCCGGCGCGATCGCCGAGAACGCCTGGGCGAGGCGCACCTCCGCCTCGCCGCCGCCGAGATCGGCGAGGGTGGCGGGAACGGCGCGGGAGGCGGAGCGCAGCTTCACCATCACCGCCGCGCCGTCGAAGCTGCCCTCGCCCAGCCAGTTGACGTCGGCGATGCGCAGCGACATCCCCTCGAGGGCCGAGGCGGGGCCGACCACGACGCGGTTGGCGGCGGCGTCGAGGCGGATCACGTACAGCGGTTCGGCGGAGGAAATGCCCAAGCCCCGGCGCTGGCCGACGGTGTAGCCGACGATGCCCTCGTGCCGCCCCAGCACCTTGCCCGCCAGATCGACGATCTCGCCGGGGCGCGCCGCCTCGGCGTCGAGGCCGCGCACCACCTTGGCGTAGTCGCCGCCGGGCACGAAGCAGATGTCCTGGCTGTCGGCCTTGGCCGCCACCGGCAGGCCGAACTCCTGGGCGAGGCGGCGGGTTTCGGCCTTGTCGACGATGTCGCCGAGCGGGAACACCGCGCCCGCCAGCTGCTCGCGGGTGAGCTGGAACAGGAAGTAGCTCTGGTCGCGCTTCGGGTCGCGCGCGCGGCGCACCTCCGGCCCGCCCGCCCCCGGCACGCGGCGTACGTAATGCCCGGTGGCGAGGGCGTCGGCGCCCCAGTCGGCGGCGCCCTTGGCCATTTCGCCGAACTTGATCTTGCGGTTGCACACCGCGCACGGCAGCGGCGTCTCGCCCGCCTTGTATCCGGCGGCGAACGGCTCCATCACCTCGCGGCGGAAGGCCTCCACGTGGTCGAGCACGCGATGCGGAATGCCGAGCTGGGCGGCGACGCGCTCGGCATCGGCGATCGCCTTGTCGGCGGGCGGCAGGTCGAACAGCCGCATCGTCACGCCCACCACGTCGAAGCCCAGGCGCTGCATCAGCACCGCCGTCACCGAGCTGTCCACGCCGCCCGACATCGCGACGCATACCCGGGAGCCGGGGGCGAGGTGGGCGGTGGCGGCGCGGAACGCTTCGAGCATCAGTCCTCCTTGGGCGGCAGCTTCACCACCAGGCCGTCCAGCTCGTCCGACATGCGGATCTGGCAGCCGAGGCGCGAGGTGGCGGTGACGCCGAACGCCATATCGAGCATGTCCTCCTCGTTCTCCGAGGCTTCGTCCAGCTTTTCGAACCACTGGGGTTCGACGATCACGTGGCAGGTGGCGCAGGCGAGCGAGCCTTCGCACGCGCCCTCCAGCTCGACGCCGTGGAGGTGCGCGACCTCCATCACCGACAGCCCGTCGGGGGCCTCGACCTCGCGCCGGGTGCCGTCGCGCTCGATGAAAGTCAGTTTCGCCATTTCGGCATGCTCCTTGGAAACGTCTTCGCGGCCCCGCCCCTTGAATGCGGGTCGGGGCTGCTCATAGCAAAATTCCGGACCGGGAAGAACCCCTATTGCGCCGCCGTGCCTTGCGAGCCGTGGAACATGCCGCTGGTGCCGAGCACCCGGCGCTGCACCACCTCGTCGAGGGTCACCGAACTCAGGTAGAGGTAGATCTGGTTCGAAAGCTCCTCCCACAGGTCGTGGGTGAGGCAGCGGCCCTTGTTGTTGTGGCAGCCCGCCGGGGTGCCGGGGGCGCAGCGGGTCGCCTGGATCGGCTCGTCCACCGCCAGGATGATGTCGGAAATGCGGATCTCCGCGCCCGGCCGCGCCAGGCGATAGCCGCCGCCCGGGCCGCGCACCGATTTCACCAGCGCGCCCTTGCGGAGCTTGCCGAACAGCTGTTCGAGATAGGACAGCGAAATTTCCTGACGCGTCGCGATGTCGGCGAGGGCGACCGGCTTGCCGCCGCCCTGCGACGCGAGATCGGCCATCGCCATCACGGCATAACGTCCTTTGGTGCTGAGCCTCACCGTTAACTCCTGACCGTTCTTACGGGTCGTTCCCGGTTTCGGCCGGGGGCGCCTTGCGCCGCCGCGGCTTCGCCGGCTGTTGCGCCGCCGCGAGGCGGCCTTCGAGGTCCTGCACCCGCTTGCACAGCGCCTCGATCTGGCGATGCACGCCCTTCAAATCCTGACCCACCGGGTCGGGCGCGTTCAGCCCCACGCCGTAGGCGCGGAACGCATCCTCGCGCTGCGCCGGCCGTTCCCGCCCCGCCATCTTCGCCGGAATTCCCACCATCGTCGCACCGCGCGGAACGTCCTTGAGAACCACCGCGTTGGCGCCGATGCGCGCGCCCGCCCCGATCAGGAGCGGACCCAGAACCTGGGCCCCGGAGCCGACGATTACGCCTTGCTCCAAGGTTGGGTGTCTTTTGCCAACATCAAGGGAGGTGCCGCCCAAAGTCACACCGTGGTAGAGGGTCACGTCGTCGCCGATTTCCGCGGTTTCGCCGATCACCACGCCGGTACCGTGGTCGATGAACACGCGGCGGCCGATGGTGGCGCCGGGGTGGATCTCGATGCCGGTCATGATCTTGCCGAAATTCGACAGGAACCTCGCAAGAAAGTGGAAGCCGCGCACCCACAGCCAATGGGTGACGCGGTGATAGATCACCGCATGCAGGCCCGGATAGCAGAACAGCACCTCCCAAAACCCGCGGGCGGCGGGGTCTTTGGCGACGATGTTGTCTATGTCTTCCTTTAGATGCTTGAAAGGATGAGGCATAACTGTGCTAAACTTCCGTTGCCGCTCGGGACGGTTTATATAACCGGAATACCTGAGGGGAGAATGTATGCGCGAAAGCCATGAAATCTCAAGGCTGAATATCATATATCCGACAAAGGCAATCACCTAACCGGAAGGACCGGGGCCGCCCCAGCGGCGTGCGCCGAACCGCCGATACGCAGATTTTCCCCCAAACGGACACAGTCGAATCGATGCCAGACGTTATCATCAATGGACCGGAAGGCCGGCTCGAGGGCCGCTACACCCATTCGAAGGTCGACAACGCGCCGATCGCGCTGGTGCTGCACCCCGACCCCCGCCACGGCGGCACGATGAACAACAAGGTGGTGTACAACACCTACCACGCCTTCGCGCGCAACGGGTTCTCGGTGCTCCGCATCAATTTCCGCGGAGTCGGCCGCAGCCAGGGCAGCTTCGACAACGGCGTCGGCGAGCTTTCGGACGCCGCCTCGGCGCTCGACTGGTTGCAGTCGGTGAACGCCAACGCCGGGGCGTGCTGGATCGCCGGATTCAGCTTCGGCGCGTGGATCAGCATGCAGCTGCTGATGCGGCGGCCGGAGATCGAGGGCTTCGTCTCGGTGGCCCCGCCCGCCAACATCTTCGACTTCACCTTCCTCGCGCCCTGCCCGTCGTCGGGCCTGATCGTCCAGGGCGGCGCCGACGACATCGTGCCCGAAAGCGCGGTGGCGAAGCTCGTCAACAAGCTCTCGGCGCAGAAGAACATCGCGGTGGACTACCACCTGATCCCGCAGGCGGACCACTTCTTCGGCGAGCAACTGCCGGAAATGACGCTGGCGATCTCCAACTACCTCGAACGGCGCCTGCGCGCGCCGCGGCAGATCTGAGCCAAGCTCACGCCGGGCGGTGCATCGCGCCGCCCGGCAGCGGCTGCCGCACCCCGGTGGTGCCGGGGAAGCTCTGCGGCAGCCCGCGCGCCGAGCGCGCCGCGAGATAGGCGAACGCCTGGGCCTCGAGGGCGTCGCCGTCCCACCCCACGTCCTCCGCCTTCAGCACCGGCACGCCGAGCGCCGCCGCCAGCCCGCGCATCAGCGCCGGGTTGTGGCGGCCGCCGCCGGTCACCACCCACGCCGACGGGCGCTCGGGCAGCTGTTCGGCCGCCACCGCCACCGCCTTCACGGTGAACCCGGCGAGCGTCGCCGCGCCGTCCTGGAGCGACATCGCCCCCGGCGCGATCGGCGCGAAGGCGTCGCGGTCCAGCGACTTGGGCGGCGGGGTGAGGAAGAACCGCGCCCCCATCGCCTGGGCGATCCAGGCATCGTCCGCCCGCCCGGCGAGGGCGAGGCGGCCGTCGCGGTCGCAGTCTCCGGCGCCGTGGCGCGCCACCCAGTCGTCGATCAGGGCGTTGCCCGGCCCGGTGTCGCAGGCGATCATCGCACCGCCCGGTGCGATCGCTGTGAGGTTGGCGACGCCGCCCAGGTTGAGCACCGCCACCCAGCCCTCGGGCCGCCCCGCCCAGCCGCGCACCAGGGCGCGGTGGAACACCGGCACCAGCGGCGCCCCCTGCCCGCCCGCCGCCACGTCGGCGGAGCGGAAATCCGCCACCACCGGCACCCCGGTGAGGCGCGCCAGCAGCGCGCCGTCGCCGATCTGCACGGTCACGCCGCGCTCCGGCGCATGCAGGATGGTCTGGCCGTGGAAGCCGATCAGCTCGGGCGACGCCCACTCCGCCCCCGCCTCGGCCAGCAGCGCCGCCACCGCGTCGGCGTGCAGGTGGGTGATCTCCTCCGCCACCGCGCGCACCTCGGGGGCCTCGCGGTCGTCGCGGCCGAACGCGGCACGGATGCGCGCGCGGGTGGCGGCGGCGTAGGGGAAGGTGCGGCGCGGGCCGAAGGCGGAGACGCTCTCGCCGTCGGTGACGAGCAGCGCGGCGTCCACCCCGTCGACCGAGGTTCCGCTCATCAGACCGAGGGCGACTGCCGGATGGGTGTTCATAAACGCTGGCTCCCGACCGAGGCATCCGCTAAAACAGGCGGGTTTTCCCCTTCAGAGCTAGCATAAGACGAGCATCATGAGCAGCTTCAAATCGGCCTTTCTGCAAACCGTCTCCGAGCGCGGCTACATCCACCAGTGTACCGACCTCGAAGGACTGGACGCGACCTTCGCGGGCGGGCCGATTCCGGCGTATATCGGCTTCGACTGCACGGCGGACAGCCTGCACGTCGGCTCGATGGTGCCGATCATGCTGCTGCGCCGCCTGCAACAGAGCGGCCACAAGCCGATCGTGCTGATGGGCGGCGGCACCACCAAGGTGGGCGACCCCACCGGCCGCGACACCGCGCGGGCGATGCTCACCGACGACGACATCGCGCGGAACATGGCGGGCATCAAAAAGGTGTTCGAGAAGTTCCTGACCTTCGGCGACGGCCCCACCGACGCCATCATGATCAACAACGCGGACTGGCTCGACCGCCTCAACTACCTGGAATTCCTGCGCGATTACGGCCGCCACTTCTCGGTCAACCGCATGCTGTCGTTCGATTCGGTGAAGCTGCGCCTGGAGCGCGAGACGCCGATGTCGTTCCTGGAATTCAACTACATGATCCTCCAGGCCTACGACTTCCTCGAAATCCACCGCACCCACGCGTGCCGCCTGCAGATGGGCGGGTCGGACCAGTGGGGCAACATCGTCAACGGCGTCGAGCTGGGACGCCGGGTGGACGGCGCCGAGCTGTTCGGCCTCACCACGCCGCTCATCACCACCGCCTCGGGCGCGAAGATGGGCAAGACCGCACAGGGCGCGGTGTGGCTCAACGAGGAGCGCCTGCCCGCCTACGACTACTGGCAGTTCTGGCGCAACACCGAGGACGCCGACGTGGGCCGCTTCCTCAAGCTGTTCACCGACCTGCCGATGGACGAGATCCGCCGCCTGGAGTCGCTCGAGGGCGCCGAGATCAACGAGGCGAAGAAGGTGCTCGCCAACGCCGCCACCACCCTGTGCCGGGGCGCGGAGGCCGCCGCCGCCGCCGAGGAGACCGCCCGCAAGACCTTCGAACAGGGCCTCACCGGCGACGCGCTGCCGTCGGTGGAGATCGCCGCCGCCCGCCTCGCCGAGGGCTATTCGGTGGCCGACGCGATGGTCGACACCGGCCTCTGCGCCTCCAAGGGCGAGGCGCGGCGGATGATCAAGCAGGGCGGCGTGAAGATCAACGACGCGCCCCTCGCCGACCCGGAGGCGAAGCTCGCCGCCGATCAAGTGGCCGACGGCCAGATCAAGCTCTCGGCGGGCAAGAAGCGCCACGCCCTGGTCAAGGTGGGCTGAGCACCGCCACCGGCCGGTCCAGAAGCTCCAGCGAGACCTTGCCGACGACCGCCTTGACGCGGTCGTCGTCGATGCGCAGGGCCTCGCCCGCGATTTCCAGCTCCACCCGCCGCGCGCTTTTCCAGCACAGCGGCGGCGGCCCCGCCTCGGGCGCCGCGAGCCACGCCGCCATCGCCTCGCGCCGCTCCGGCGGCAGCCACGCCACGCACAGCAGATCGTCGCCCGGGTCCGCCCCGGGCGCCAGCACCAGGCTCGGCCCCACCCGGGCGATGTGCATCGCCTCCAGCATCAGCGCCGCCTCCCGCAGCGGCTCGCCGTCGAGGATCGCGGCGGCGCGGATGGTTTCCGCCTCTTCCAGCGCCTCGCGCAGCACCGCGCGGCCACGCTCGCGCTTTTCCTCGCGGCTCACGCCGTCGTCGGGCATGCGCCACGCCGCCTGGGCGATCGGCCCCAGGCCGACGCTCTCGACGAAACCCCGGTCGCACCCGGCGCCGACGATCCGGCCGATGCGGAACGGGCGCGCCCGCGCGTCGGCCACCGCCGCGATCGCCGCCGCCGGATCGGGGGGGATGCCGAGAGAACAGGCGATGTTGTTGGCGCCGCCGGTGGGCAGGATCGCCAGCCGCGCGGCGGTGCCGTGAAGCCCCTTGAGCACCCGCGCCACGGTGCCGTCGCCGCCCGCCACCGCCACCGTGCCCGAGGCGGCGGAGAGGATTTCCGCCAGCGCCGGATCGTCGGAGGCATGGTGCCCCGCCACCGCGCATCCGGCGGCGGCGAGAGCGGCGACGAGGCGGTCGGCGGGCCATTTGCCGCCGCCCGCCTTGGCGTTGTGGATGAGGGTCGCGCGCATCAATAGCGGTAGATCGCGCCGAGCGGCGGGAAGTCGTCCGCCCGGTCCACCGGCCGGGCGTAGACTGCGCCGCCGGTGGCGAGGGTGTGCAGCACCGCGAAATCGACGAGATCGATGCTGTTGGGATTGGGGTTGGGCGAGACGATGGCGCGGCTGTCCGACGGGCTGAACACCCCCTCGGCGGCGGCGTCGGGCGCCACCACCAGCGCCTCCACCCGCCCCTCGAAGGCGGCGGGCACGATCTCCTCGATGCGCGTCGCCATGGCGTTGCCGCCGTCGCCCCGGCGCGCCTCGAAACGTTCGAGCGCGGCGCGGCGCTCGGCGTCCAGCCGGTCGCGCACCATCTCGTAGGCGCGGGCGTGGAGGTCGTCCAGGCTCAGGGAGGCGGGGTGCTCGCGGATCGCCGTCTCCACCACGCCGCCGTGCTTCAGGTCGCCCCGCAGCATGCCGAGGAGGCGGTCGTCGGCCGCCAGCACCAGCGGCGCCGGGCTGTTGACGAGAATCGCGTCCACCGCCCCCGCCACCGCGGTGGCGTAGCGCCGCACCTGCTCCTGCAATTCGTCGGCGGGGCTTTCGCCGAGGCTGTGGACCTGCTGGCTGCCGGAGTTGCGCTTGCCGTGGAAGCCGAGATCGTTGGGGATCTCGGTGCGGCCGATGTATTTCTCCACCGACATCCGCAGGCGGTCGTCGTCCAGCGGCTCCAGGCCGTAGCGGCCGCCGCGATAGAGGGTCGCGCCCTCCTGCGAGGCGACGAGGACGTGGAACGCGCCGTCGCGCATCAACGCGGGCAGCAGCGGCTTGACGACGAAGCGGCGCCCGACGTGGACCTGTTCGTCGAAGGAAATCGGCGAATCGATGAAACGGGTGCCCTCGGGCGAGATGAACACCGCGAGACCGTGGTCGCGGCGCTGCCAGAACGGATCGGTCTCGCCGCCGGTGTGGGCGCGCGCCTCGGCCAGCAGGTCGTCCGCCTCGGCGGTACCGAGGCCCTGCTCGCCCAGGGCGCGGGCGGCGTTGCGCAGCATGGTCTTGAGGCGGATCGGGTCCTGGCGCAGGTCCGGACCGGTGCGGTGGGTGGGCAGAAACAGACTGACGCGGGGAAACCCGGCGTCCGCTGCGATGGCTTGGATGTCGTCGTGAGCGATCATGGCGATATGTCCCTCCGTGCCTTCGCTGGGCTTGGGAGGAAAACCGGCGGGGCCGCCGCCGGGTTCCATCGCGATGGGCGGAAGGCGCCGCCGGAGGCTCAGCCGCCGAGGGCGGAAATCGCCGCGATCACCTCGTCCACGTGGCCTTCCACGTTCACCTTGCGCCACGCCTTGGCGATCTTGCCGTCCTTGCCGACGAGGAAGGTGGAGCGTTCGATGCCCATGAATTCCTTGCCGTACATCGAGCGCAGCTTCCACACCCCGAAGGTGTCGCAGACCGAGCCGTCGAGGTCCGACAGCAGGGGGAAGTTGAGGTCGAACTTCTCCTTGAACTTGCGGTGGCTCTCCGCGTCGTCGCGGGAGATGCCGAAGACCTTGGCGTCGAGGCGGCCGAGCTGCGCGAAGTTGTCGCGGAAGGCGCAGGCCTCCTTGGTGCAGCCGGGGGTGTCGTCCTTGGGGTAGAAATAGAGGACGTAAACCTGGCCTTCGAGGTCGGCGAAGGAAACGGGGCGGCCCTCCTCGTCGGGCAGCGAGACGTTCGGGACCTTGTCGCCGGTGTCGATCATGGGAGCTCCTTGGGATCGTCTGGGATGGCGGCCGCGGGGGCATCGATCAGCCGGGCAAAGGCGTCGGTGGTGCGGGCCGCCGTGGTTTCCATCTGTTGCTTCAGGGCCTCGAAATCAACCGCCTCCGCCGCCTGGGCGAGGCGCGCGCGCAGGCCGCGCGGCAGGTCCGCCTCCTCCACGCCGTCGGGGGCGGTGAGGCGCAGCAGGGTCAGCAGGGTGTTCCACAGCCGCCGCGCCGCCAGCAGGGTGTCGGCGGTGCCGCCGTCGAGGAAGCCGCGCCGCGCCGCCACCGCGAACACCCCCGGCACCCCGCCGTCGAGAATCTCCGGCGCCTCGGCGGCGTGGCGCAGGGCGAGATACTGGGCGATGAAATCCACGTCCACCAGGCCGCCGGGGCGGTGCTTCACGTCCCAATCCGAGGAATGGCGGCGGCTGTCCCGCAGGCGGCGGCGCATCGCCGCCACGTCGGCCACCAGCCGGTCCGGGTCGCGCGGCGCCGCCAGGGTGCGGCGGATCACCGCGCTCACCCGCTCGCGCAAGGCCTCCGCCCCCGCCACCGCGCGGGCGCGGGTGAGGGCCTGGTGCTCCCAGGTCCACGCCTCGCCCCCATGATAGCGCACGAAGCTTTCCAGGCTCACCGCCAGCGGCCCGGCGTTGCCCGAGGGGCGCAGGCGCATGTCCACCGGGTAGAGGGTGCCCTCGCCGGTCTGCACCGTCAGCGCGTTGATGAGGCGCTGCACCAGCCGCGCGTAATAGGTGGGCGTGGGCAACGGCCGCGCGCCGTCGGACTGGGCGTCGAGCGGCGCGTCGTAGATCAGGATCAGGTCGAGGTCGGAGGTGGGCGTCATCTCCCGCGCGCCCAGGCGCCCGAGCGCCAGCACCGCCAGCCCCTCCCCCGGCAGGCGGCCGTGGGCGCGGGCGAACTCGGCCTCCACCTCGGTCAGCAGCGCCCGCAGCACCGCGTCGGCGAGGTCGGAGAGGTGGCGCCCGGCGGCGTCGGCGTCGATGGTGCCGCGCAGCGCCTGCACCCCCACCTGGAAGCCCCGGTCGTGGGCGAAGCGCCGCGCCACCTCCAGCACGTCCTCGTAATCCGCCGCCTGGGAGAGGCGCAGCCGCAGGTCCGCCTCCAGCGCGTCCACCCCCGACGGGGGCTGGAAGAACTCGGGCGACAGCAGGTTGTCGAGCAGCGCCGGGTTGCGGGTGAGCGACTCCGCCAGCCGGGGCGAATCGCCCAGCAGCTCGGCCACCGCGTCGAGCACCGGCGGATGCGCGTGGAACAGCGCGAACAGCTGCACCCCGGCGGGCTGTTGCGAGAGGAACGAATCGAACTGCCGGAACGCCTCGTCGGGCCG
Organism: Alphaproteobacteria bacterium; assembly: GCA_030604885.1. GTDB lineage: Bacteria > Pseudomonadota > Alphaproteobacteria > Rhodospirillales > Rhodospirillaceae > Oleispirillum. Next base: position 56,525 of record JAUVUZ010000009.1, read on the forward strand.
TGCGGTGCGGCCGAGGGCGGCGAGCAGCGCCGGGGCCAGCTCGGTGAGGAGTTCGCGGGCGCGGGTCGAGCGGGTGGCGCGATAGCGGCCGAAATGCCAGGCGCGCACCCCGGCGGCCACCGCCTCGGGGTGCGCGTAGCCCATGCCGCGCAGGGTGGCGAGGGTGTCCGGGTCGTCCTCGGTGCCGGTGAACACCAGATTGCCGCCCGCCGACGACAGCTGCGGCGAATCCGCGAACAGCGCCGAATAGTGCCCCTCCACCCGGGTAAGGTGGCGCAGCAGCTCCCCGGCGAACCCGTCGGCGTCGGCGAAGCCCAGGAACACCGCGAGGTGGCGGAGCTTGTCCGGCTCCTTCGGCAGGGTCTGGGTCTGGGCGTCGTCGATCATCTGCAGGCGGTGCTCGACGGTGCGGAGGAAGCGGTAGGACTCCTGCATTTCGTCCGCCGTGGCGCGCGCCACGTGGCCGGTGTCGGCAAGCGCGTCGAGGGCCGCCAGGGTCGAGGCGCGCCGCAGCTCCGGCAACCGCCCGCCCCAGATCAGCTGCTGGGTCTGCACGAAGAACTCGATCTCGCGGATGCCGCCGCGGCCGAGCTTGACGTTGTGCCCGGGGGCCTGGAGGGCGTCGCCGGTTTTCGCGCCGATCTGCCGCTTGATCGAGTGGATGTCCTGGATCGCGTTGAAATCCAGCGACTTGCGCCAGACGTAGGGGCGCAGGTCCTTGAGGAACAGGGCACCCGCGTCGAGGTCGCCCGCCACCGCGCGGGCCTTGATCATCGCCGCGCGCTCCCAGTTCTGGCCGAAGCTCTCGTAATAGATTTCCGCCGCCGCGGTGGACATCGCCACCGGGGTGGAGCCGGGGTCCGGCCGCAGGCGCAGGTCGGTGCGGAACACGTAGCCCTCGGCGGTGCGGCTCTCGAACACCGTGACGAGATCGCGGGTGAGGCGGATGAAGGTCTTGCGCGGGTCGGCGATGCCCGCCGCCAGCGCCTTCTGCTCGTCGTAGAAGGCGATCAGGTCGACGTCGGAGGAGTAGTTGAGTTCCCGCGCGCCGAGCTTGCCCATGGCGAGGAGGAAGTAGCCGCTCGCCGCCGGGGCGACGGCGGGCGCCGCCTCGCGCAACAGCTGCGCCACCGCGATGTCGAGGGCGGTTTCGGCGGTGTCGGAGATCATTCCCACCAGGGTTTCCAGCGGCAACGCCTGGGCGATGTCGGCCAAAGCGATCACCAGCGCGGCGCGGCGCTTGAAAATCCTGAGATTTTTCATCACTTCTAGGCGGTCGCGGGCACCGTCGCAGGCGGTCGCCACGGCAACCTTGAGGGAAGCGAACGCCGCCGCCGGGCCGTGGCCGAAAGCGTCGAGCACGGTTTCGGGGAAGGCGAGCGCCACTTGCGAAAGATACGGACTGCCGCCGAACACCGCGGCGAGCAGGCGGCCGCCGGGGCCTTCGGCGGCCGCGAGCATGGCGTCGGCGCGGTCGCCCACGGCGGCCTCGCGCCAGCGTTCGAAACCGATCCCGGCGGCGACCGCCGACGCACTTTCCGGGATGACGTGGCCCTGAGAAGGAAATACAAACTGAAACATGAGGGATTCCAACGGTCCTGAGTGGCCTTGGGAACAGGTGAGGGCATCATACTCCGTCGAGTCACATCATACGCGATCCGGGGCGCTCTGGGAGCCTTGGCGTTTCTGCTGGTGTTCGCCCCGGTGTTCGCGGCGGCGGTGGTCTGGCAGGTGCGCCAGGGTCCGGTGTCGGTGGCCCGCCTCGTGCCCTATGCGGCGGACATGGTGCGCGACCGCACCGGCGCCGAGGTGGAGGCCCGGAACGCGCTGCTGGTGTGGGACGAGGAGCGCCGCCGCCTGGTGTTCCGCCTCACCCAGGTGAGCGTCGGCATGGAAGGCGGCATGAGCGTGCGCCTGCCGCTGGTGGATCTCTCCTACACCCTCCCCGGCTTGGCGCGCGGCCAGCTTCTGCCCACCGCGGTGACGGTGCACCGGCCGCGCCTGGTGCTGGCGCTCGACGCCGAGGGGCGGCTGCGGATCGGCGTCGGCGAAGGCGAGACCCCGGCCCCGCCGGAGCCGGACTCCGCCGGGTTCGACCTGCGCGCCACCCTCGCGCCGCTGATGGCGCCGGGCGACGACCATCTGGATTCGATCGCGGTGATCGACGCCGAGGCCACGGTGATCGACATCCCGCGCGGCCGCAGCTACGGCGTGCCGCGCCTCAACGCGCGGGTCGAGCGCACCCTCGAGGGCCTGATGGCGAGCACCGATCTCGCCGTCGCGATCGGCGGCGTCACCGCGATGTTCGCGCTGGACGCCGACTACGACGAAAGCGCGGGCGAGGTGCGCGCCACCCTCGATTTCCAGGAAGTGGTGCCGAGCCTGTTCGCCAAGGAGTTCCCGGCCCTCGAAGCGGCGGCGGGGGTGGCGGTACCCCTCTCCGGCCGGGTCTCCGCCCGCCTCAAGCCGCACGACGTGACGGCGGTGGGGCGCGACGACCTGCTGCGCGCCGACGCGGACATCGAGATCTACGGCGGCCAGGGGATCGTGCTGGCGCCGCCGCCGGTGGGGCTGGCCTATCCCGTCCACGGCTTCCGCATCAAGGGCGGGTACGACGGCGCGGCGGGCCGCGCCGCCCTCGACAGCCTGTTGCTGGAACTCCCCGACGCCACCCTGTCGGCGGATGCGGAGGCCGCCTGGGGCGGCGCCGACGGCGTGCGGATCCGCGCCGCCGCGCGCCTCACCGACACCGCCATCGACTCCTTCGAGCGCTACTGGCCGCCCGGGGCGGTGGCCGACGCCCGCGCCTGGGTGGTGCAGAACCTGCGCGACGGCGAGGTGGAGGAAGCGCGCTTCGCCGTCCAGCTCTCGGGCGCCGACTGGGAGAGCGTGGACGTGGACACCTTCTCCGGCGAGGCGCGGGTGAAGGGCGCCTCGGTCCACTATCTGCGGCCGATGCCGCCGATCACCGACGTGGACGGCCGGGTGCTGTTCGGCCTCAAGGAGGTGGAGGTGCTGCCCGACACCGGCCGCGTCGGCGCCCTGACGATCCGCCCCGGCGGCCGGGTACTGCTCAGCGGCCTCGCCGACGAAACCCAATACGCCACCATCGAGGCCGACATCGACGGCCCGGTGCGCGACGCCCTCAAGCTGGTGGACCAGGAACCGCTCAAGCTGCTCTCCGCCCTCGGCACCGTCGACCCCAACGGGATTTCCGGCAAGGGCGCCACCCACCTGTCGATGCACTTCCCGCTGCTCAACGACCTCAAGCTCGCCGACATGACGGTGAAGGCCACCTCCAAGATCACCGAAGGCGTGGTGAAGGACGCGATCCCCGGCCGCAGCCTGTCGGAAGGGGTGCTGGACCTGACGGTGGACCTGGACGCGCTGTCGATCAAGGGCGAGGGCAAGGTCAACGGCGTGCCGATGAAGCTCGGCTGGGACGAAAAGTTCTCCGGCCCCGGCGTGCGCACCCGCTACACCGTCTCGGGCGTGGTGGACGACGCCGGGCGCAAGGCCCTCGGCCTCGACTTCATGCCGTTCCAGACCCCCTACGTCACCGGCCCGATGGTCGCCGACGCGGTGGCGACCGTGGACGCCAAGGGGGTGATGATCCTCGACGCCAAGCTCGACCTCGGCCCCGCGACGATGACGGTGCCGGGCTTCGGCTGGCGCAAGGAGCCGGGCACCGCCGCCGCCGGAACCGCGACCATCCGCTTCCTCAAGGGCCGCATCCAGGAGATCCAGAAGTTCGAGGCGGCGTCGGCCGCCGCCGGGTTCGCGGTGACGGGCAGCGCCAAGGCCGCGCCCTCGGGCGACCTTGCGAGCGTGACCCTGGCGAGCCTGCGTTTCGGCGACAACGTGCTCAAGGGCGGCCTCGGCTTCCCCGCCGACGGCAGCATCGACGCCACCATCGAGGCCGAGTTCCTCGACCTTCAGCCCCTCGTCCACGACGGCGGCTGGCACGAACTGGCCGACGACACCGAGGAGGAAAAGGCCGCCGCCGAGGCCGCCCGCGCGCAGGGGCGGAAGCCGCCGCCGCCCGAACCCTCGACGCCGATGTCGATCAACCTCACCGCCCAGCGCGCCCGGCTGTCCGACGACGGCACCATGACCGGCCTCGTCACCGTGCTGAGGCGCGGCGCGGACGGCAAGTGGGTGGGCACCGTCAACGGCAACCTGCCGCAAGGCCAGACGGTGGTGGTGGTGCAGCGACGGGAGGCGGCGCGCACCGTCGACCTCGCCTCCGCCGACGCGGGCGCGCTGCTGCGCGCCACCGGCACCACCCGCTCGGTGCGCGGCGGCGCGATGAAGCTCAACGCGGTTCTGCCCGACGAAGGTGCGCTCTCGGGCAAGCTGCGCATCGACAACTTCACCGTCGCCGACGCGCCGGTGCTGGCGCATCTGGTGTCGGTGGCGTCGCTCACCGGCATCGGCGACCTGCTGCGCGGCCAGGGGGTGAGCTTCTGGTATCTCGACGCGCCGTTCGCGAAGGAGGGCACCACCCTCACCCTCAAGGACGCGCGGGCCGCCGGGCCGTCGTTCGGCATCACCACCGCGGGCACGGTGGACACCGAGAGCGACGCCCTCGGCCTCAAGGGCACGATCGTGCCGTTCAACCTGGTCAACCAGGTGATCACCAACATCCCCCTGCTCGGCCAGATTCTCGGCGGCAAGGACAGCGGCCTGTTCGCGATGAACTACACCATCCGCGGCACCCTCGACGAGCCGGACGTGACCGTCAATCCGCTCTCGGCGCTGGTGCCGGGCGGGGTGCAGAAGCTGTTCTCCATCCCCGACCCGCCGCCGCCCGCGCAAACGGCGCCGCCCGAGGGGGCGGCGCCGGTGCAGCCGAACGGAAACTAGAGGCGGGATCAGGCGGAGGCTTCGTCCGCCGCCCCCGACAGGCGCGACGCCAGCGACGCCGCCATGAAGCGATCGAGGTCGCCGTCGAGCACGCCCTGGATGTCGGAGGTCTCGACGTTGGTGCGCAGGTCCTTGACCATCTGGTAGGGCTGCATCACGTAGCTGCGGATCTGGTGGCCCCAGCCGATGTCGGTCTTGGTGGCCTCGAGGGCGTTGGCCTTCTCCTCGCGGATCTGCAACTCGCGCTCGTAGAGGCGCGCCTTCAGCATTTCCCAGGCGCGATAGCGGTTCTGGTGCTGCGAGCGTTCCATCTGGCACTGCACCACGATGCCGGTCGGCTCGTGGGTGATGCGCACCGCCGAATCGGTCTTGTTGATGTGCTGGCCGCCCGCGCCCGAGGCGCGGTAGGTGTCGATGCGGCAGTCCTTTTCCTCGATCACGATGTCGATGGTGTCGTCGATCACCGGATAGACCCACACCGACGAGAAGCTGGTGTGGCGGCGCGCCGCGCTGTCGTAGGGCGAGATCCGCACCAGGCGGTGGACGCCGCTTTCGGTCTTCATCCAGCCGTAGGCGCCCGCGCCGTTGAAGCGCAGGGTGACGGACTTGATGCCCGCCTCCTCGCCCTCGCTCTCTTCCAGGTATTCCACCTTGAAGCCGCGGCGCTCGGCCCAGCGCACATACATCCGCGCGAGGATCTGCGCCCAGTCCTGGGCCTCGGTGCCGCCCGCGCCCGCGTGGATTTCCACATAGGCGTCGTTCCGGTCCGCCTCGCCCGAGAGCAGGGTTTCGAGCTTGAGGCGCTGCGCCTCGGCCACCAGGCCGTCGAGCGTGGTCTCGGCGTCGGCGACGGTTTCGGCGTCGTCCTCCGCCTCGCCCATCTCGATCAGCTCCAGGCTGTCGGCCAGCTCGCGCTCCAGGCGGCGGTAGCCCGAGATCGCGGTGTCGAGCTTGGTGCGCTCGCGCATCAGGCTCTGCGCCCGGGTCGGGTCGTTCCACAGGTTCGGGTCTTCCGAGAGGGCGTTCAGCTCCTCCAGGCGGCGGTTGGCTTCATCCCAGTCAAAGATGCCTCCTCAGCAGGGCCATCGCCTGCTGGACTTGCTGGGCCTTCTGCTCGATTTCAGCGCGCATCGGTTGCCTTGTACGTGTGTGCGAAAGGGGGCGACTCTAATAAAGACCGCCCGCGTTGGGAACCCCGGAATCCACCGGCGTCTCCACCGGCGCGCCGGACCCGGTGACGGTGCGCGCAGAACCGGGCGCCTCGCCGGGGCGGAACGCCTCGAGGATGACGTTGCGGTCGCCCACCTCGGCGCGCTGGCCGGTGTCGTGGTTGACGCGGATCAGGCGGGTGCCGGGCGGAATGCGGAACGGCGTGCCGGGCTTGTCCTTCAACGCCTTTTCCATGAACGCCTTGAAGATCGGCGCGGCGGCGGAGGAGCCGGTCTCGTGCTTGCCGAGGCTCTTCGGCTCGTCGAAGCCGACGAACACGCCGACCACCAGATCGGGCGAGAAGCCGACGAACCAGGTGTCGACGCTGTCGTTGGAGGTGCCGGTCTTGCCCGCCAGCGGCTTGCCGATCTGCGCGATGCTGCGGCCGGTGCCGCGCTCGATCACGCCTTCGAGGATATGGACCACCTGATAGGCGCTGATCGGGTCGGCGATCTGGGCGCGGGTGTCGGAAAGCTCGGGCACCGCCTCGCCGGTCCAGAACACGCCGTTGCAGCCGTCGCACGGCCGCGCGTCGTGGCGGTAGATGGTCTTGCCGTCGCGATCCTGGATGCGGTCCACCAGCGTCGGGGTGATGCGCTTGCCGCCGTTCACCAGCATCGCGTAGGCGGTAGTGAGCTGCAGCACCGTGGTTTCCCCGGCGCCCAGCGACATCGACAGCACCGGCAGCATGCGGTCGGCGATGCCGAAGCGCCGCGCCGTCGCCACCACCTTGCTCATCCCCACCGCGTCGGCGAGGCGCACCGTCATCAGGTTGCGCGACTTCTCCACGCCGACGCGCAGCGTGGTGGGGCCGTAGAACTCGCCCGAATAGTTCTGCGGCTTCCACTTCGCCTGCCCGGGCACCTCGAGCACGAACGGCGCGTCGAGGATCAGGTCGGTGGGCTTGTAGCCGTTTTCGAGGGCGGTGAGGTAGACGAACGGCTTGAACGCCGAGCCGGGCTGGCGCATCGCCTGGGTGGCGCGGTTGAACTCGGAGCGGTCGTGGGAGAAGCCGCCCACCATCGCCAGCACCCGACCGGTGTGCGGGTCCATCGCCACCATCGCGCCGTCCACCGCCGGGATCTGCCGCAGGGCGTAGACGTCCTTGCCCTTCTCGAGGGCCTGCACCGCGATCACGTCGCCCGGCTTCAGCACGTCGGCGACGCTTTTCGGCGCCGGGCCGACGTCCTGATTGGGGAGGTGCGGGCGTGCCCAGCGCATCTGCTCGAACGGAATCGTGCCGCGCTTGCCGCCGACGAAGCCGATCGTGGCGGCCTGCGCCTCGACCTTCAGCACCACCGCGCGCTGCCAGCCGTCGTCGAAGCCCGCCGCCACCTGCACGTCGCGCAGGCGGATGCCCCAGCTCTGGTCCAGCTCGATGCGCGCCAGCGGGCCGCGCCAGCCGTGGCGGCGGTCGTAATCCACCAGACCGTCGCGCATGGCGCGGGTGGCGAGTTCCTGAAGGCTCGGCTCCAGGGTGGTGCGCACCGCGAGGCCGCCCTTGTAGAGCGCCTTCTCGCCGTAGCGGTTGACGATGTCGCGACGCACGTCCTCGGAAAAGTACTTGGAGTGGTCGAGGAACTCGGTCTCCGCCCGCGTCGCCACCGTCAGCGGCTCGGCGGCGGCGCGCTCGGCGTCGAGGCCGGTGACGTGGCCGTCCTCGGCCATGCGGCCGATCACCCAGTTGCGGCGCGCCACCGCCGCCTCGGGGTAGCGCGCGGGGTTGTAGTTGTTGGGGGCCTTGGGCAGCGCCGCGAGATAGGCAACCTCGGCGACGGTCAGCTCGTCGAGGGACTTGTCGAAATAGTTCATCGCCGCCGCGGCGACGCCGTAGGAGCCGCGCCCGAGGTAGATCTCGTTGAGGTAGAGTTCGAGGATGTGCTCCTTGGTGAACGCCTGCTCGATGCGCATCGCCAGGATCGCTTCCTTGATCTTGCGCGCGAACGATACCTCGTTGGTGAGCAGGAAGTTCTTCGCCACCTGCTGGGTGATGGTGGAGGCGCCCACCGGGCGGCGGCCGGACCCGGCGTACTTGACGTTGGTGAGACCGGCGCGGATCACGCCCATCACGTCCACGCCCGGATGCTCGAAGAACCGCTGGTCCTCGGCGGAGATGAAGGCGTTGACGACGACCTTGGGGATCGCGTTGTAGGGCACGAACACGCGCTTCTCGATGGCGTACTCGGTCACCAGGCGGCCGTCGCCCGCGTAGATGCGGGTCATCACGTCGGGAGTGTAGGTTTCGAGCTGGCGATAATCGGGCAGATCGCGGCCGTAATGCCAGAACACGTAGCCCACGCCGCCGGCGCCCGCCAGCGCCACCAGAACCACCAAACCGACCACGAAGGTCAGAGCACGCATCATTGGGTCTCATCCTCGACGGCCGAGCCCGCCGCCTTCGGGCGCGCTCGCGCGCCCATCACATACGCGATTCCCGCCGCGAATTCCAGACCGGGGAACGGCGGTCAGGGGCGCTGCGCGCTCTGGGTCTGATCGAAATAACGGTCGACCGCGTGGACCATGGAGTCCGCCATGCGGTCGCGGTATTGCGCCTGCTGCAACAGGCGCACCTCGTCGGGGTTGGAGAGGTAGCCCATCTCCAGCAGCACCGAGGGAATGTCGGGCGCCTTCAGCACCGCGAACCCGGCGAAACGGTGGGTGTTGTCGAGGGTGCGCACCTTGCGGTCGAGCTCCCCCACCGCCAGCGAGGCGAACTGCGCCGACAGGTTCATCGACTCGCGCTGCGCGAGATCGATGAGGATGCCGGTGACCTCCGGGCTTTCCTCCGAGAAATCCATGCCCGCGATGATGTCGGCCTTGTTTTCCTTGTCGGCGAGGAGCTGCGCCTCGCGGTCGGAGGACTTCTCCGACAGGGTGTAGATCGACAGGCCGCGGGTGTTGCGGTTGGGGTGGCTGTCGGCGTGCAGCGAGATGAACAGGTCGCCCTTGGCGCGCCGGGCGATCGCCACGCGCTCGCGCAGGGGGACGAAAATGTCGCGGTCGCGGGTCAGCACCACCTCGTAGCGGCCGGATTTCAGCAGCAGGGTGCGCAGTTGCTTCGCCATCGCCAGGGTGATGTGCTTTTCGTACACCCCGCCGACGCCGATGGCGCCCGGGTCGACGCCGCCGTGGCCGGGGTCGATCACCACCACCGGCCGCGCCGCGGCGGAGCGGCGCTGGCGCTCGGTGACGGCGGGTTCGTTGGCCTTGGCGGGGCGCACGTTTTCGCTGCCCGGGGCGACGCGCGCCATGAACGCCTCGCGCGAGGTGGGCACGAGGTCGGCGACGAAGCGCCAGTTGAAGCCCGATTGCGGCGGCAGCACCAGGGTGCGCTGGATCTCCGCCGGGCCGGAGAGATCGACGACGAGGCGGAAGGTGCCGGGCTGGAACAACCCGGCGCGCAGGCTTTTGACCAGCCCGGTGGCGCCGGGCATCGCCTCGGGCGCGACCCGCCAGTCGAACTCGGGAAAGTCGAAGACGATGCGGTAAGGCTCGGCGAGGTTGAACATCTGGTGGTGCGGCGCGTCGCCGAGGTCGAGCACCAGGCGGGTGGACTGGGCGTTGCCGCCGAGCCGCACCCCCGACACCACGATCTGCCCCGCGGCCCGCGCCATCGGCGCCAGCGCGCCCCACAGGCCGCAGGCCAGGCCCATCAGGGCGAAGCCCCGCCGCGTCACCCGGGGGGCGGCGGTGCGGTGACCGGCGTGGGACGAAGCTTCCTCGACCATCGATTGCGATACCCGGACGGCATGCGCCAAATGCGCAGCGAACGTCCGCCCGAAACCGTCCGCTTGCGTAATAACTATTATAAAATGGCGAGTCGCGATGCAACCGTCGTCACACGCCCGCAGCGTTTTTTTCTGTCGCCGTGGCATTTGCCCGATTGTCCGATCTTGCCCGCAATCGATTTCGGGGCTATCTTCTGCGCGGCGAAGGCTGTGGAGTGTCCTTCACGTCGCGCCGCTCCGTTTTTCGGCATCCGGCTTTCGGCTGCCCCGCCAGGACCCTGAAATCCTGCGCGAGATCAAGGCCTTGCAAGATGCCTGATGACATCACGGAACGACGCCGGATGGACCACCCCGCGCATCCCGGGCTCACCGCCCTGGCCAGCGTGTCCCACCGCCCGCCCGCGCGACGACATTGAACCATCTACCGGGACCGCCCATGCCCAGTTCGGACCTCAGGATCTGCATGACGGCGCCCCCGCGGCCGACGAACGGACGCGGCGGATCGGTCTCCGGCGCTTTTTCCCGCAAATCGGAACCTTTACGCGCCGCGCCGCTCGCAGCGGCCTCTGGCAGCGTATCGCCCTGGAGTCTACACCTTTATGGTCAAACGCATGTTGATCGACGCCACGCATCCGGAAGAGACGCGTGTCGTTGTTATGAATGGGACGCGGCTTGAAGAATTCGACGTCGAGACGTCGACGAAGCGGCAAATCAAAGGAAACGTCTATCTCGCCAAGGTCGTCCGCGTGGAGCCTTCGCTCCAGGCGGCCTTCGTCGATTACGGCGGCAACCGGCACGGTTTCCTCGCGTTCAGCGAAATCCACCCCGACTACTACCAGATCCCGGTCGCGGACCGGCAGCGTCTGATCGCCGAGGCCGCCTCCCACGGCGCCGACGCGGACCACGACCCCGAACCGGCCGAGGCGCCCGACGCCGTCGACGACGCCGAAGCGGTCGAGGCGGACGTCAACGGCTCGGTGGAACCGGCGCCGGAGCACGACCCCACCATCGAGCACCTGGGCGGCGACGACGCCGACGACGCCTCGGTCACCCGCGCGCGGCAGAAGCCCTATCGCCAGTACAAGATCCAGGAGGTGATCAAGCGCCGCCAGATCATGCTGGTGCAGGTGGTCAAGGAGGAGCGCGGCAACAAGGGCGCGGCCCTCACCACCTTCCTCTCCCTCGCCGGGCGCTATTGCGTGCTGATGCCCAACACCCCGCGCGGCGGCGGCGTCTCCCGCAAGATCACCTCGGCCACCGACCGCCGCCGGTTGAAGGACATGATGTCCGGCCTCGAGATTCCCGACGGCATGGCGGTGATCGTGCGCACCGCCGGGTCGGAGCGCTCCAAGGCCGAGATCAAGCGCGACTACGAATACCTGCTGCGCACCTGGGGGGCGATCCGCACCCTCACCCTCGAATCCCGCGCCCCGGCCTGCGTCTACGAGGAAGCGACGCTGATCAAGCGCGCGATCCGCGACATCTACGCCCGCGACATCGAGGAAGTGCTGGTAGAGGGCGACGAGGGCTACCGCGTCGCCAAGGACTTCATGAAGGCGCTCACGCCGAGCCACGCCAAGAAGGTCCAGCCCTACCGCGACACCAACCAGATGCCGCTGTTCCACCGCTTCCAGGTGGAAAGCCAGCTCGAAGCCCTGCACAACATCCAGGTGACGCTGAAGTCGGGCGGTTACATCGTCATCAACCCGACCGAAGCGCTGGTCTCCATCGACGTCAACTCGGGCCGTTCGACGCGCGAGCGCAACATCGAGGAAACCGCCCTCAAGACCAACCTCGAGGCCTCCGACGAGATCGCCCGCCAGCTCCGCCTGCGCGACCTCGCGGGTCTGGTGGTGATCGACTACATCGACATGGAGGACGCGAAGAACAACGCGGCGGTGGAACGGCGCCTCAAGGAAGCGCTGCGCTCCGACCGCGCGCGCATCCAGATCGGCCGCATCAGCCCGTTCGGCCTGATGGAACTCTCCCGCCAGCGCCTGCGCCCGAGCTTCGTCGAGAACTCCTACGTCACCTGCCCGCACTGCAAGGGGTCGGGCATGATCCGCTCGATCGAGAGCGAGGTGGTGCGCATCCTCCGCGTGATCGAGGAGGAAGGCGTGCGCCGCCGCTCCGCCGAGATCGCGGTGACGGTGCCCTACCAGGTGGCGCTCTACATTCTCAACCAGAAGCGCACCGCCCTCGCCGAGATCGAAGCCCGCTACGGCTTCTCGGTGCAGGTCAACGGCTCCGAGCAGATGCTCGGCGAGCTCAACATCGAGCGCCTGCGCGCCCTCACCAAGGCCGAGAGCGACGCCCTCGCCGCCGCCCAGCCGCCGTCGCAGCCCGTGCCGGTGGAGCCGGACGACGAGATCGAGGACGAGGACGACGAGGCGGTCGAGGACGACGAGACCGCCGCCGCCGCCCTGCCCGCGCCGGAAGAGGCCAAGGGCGACGGCAGCCGCAAGAAGCGCCGCCGCCGCAAGCGTCGCGGCAAGCGCGAGAACGGCGAAGGCGTCGAGGGCGTCGAGACCGCCGCGATGCCGGTGAACGAAAACGGCACCGTGGACGTGGACTCCGACGAGGACGACGACGCCGCCCCGGTTTCCACCCCGACGGGCGAGGAGGAGCCGAAGAAGTCGCGCCGTCGCGGCCGTCGCGGCGGCCGCCGCCGCAACCGCCCGGCCCAGGGCGAGCAGGGCGACGTGACGGTGGAGCAGGTCAACGACATCCTCTCCGAGGAGATCGTGGGCGAGCCGGAAACCGAGATCGCGATCGCGGCGGTGCCGGAGGCCCCGGCCGAGATCGAGATCCCCGCCGAGCCGCAATCGGTTGTCGCCGAGCCGGTGGCCGAACCCACCCCGGCTGAAGAGGCCCCGGCCAAGCCGAAGCGCAGCCGCGCCCGCAAGCCCAAGGCGGAAGAGGCCCCGGCGCCCGAACCCGCCGCGACGGAAGAGGCCCCGGCCAAGCCGAAGCGCAGCCGCGCCCGCAAGCCCAAGGCCGACCCGGCGGCGGATGCCGCCCCGGCCGAGGCGCCGACGGCGGTGCCGACCGCGGTCGAACCCGAGCCGGTCGCCGAGACCGTGGAACCGGTTGCGGCCGAACCCGCGCCGGAAGCCCCGGCCGAACCGGCCCCGGCCGAGGAAGCGCCCGCCGAGCCGGAGGCGGCGGAAAGCGGTCCGCCGCGCCGCGGCTGGTGGAGCCGCTGAGCGGGTCCTCCGAAATCCGGGCCGGAGCGCATCGCTCCGGCCCTTTTTCTTTCCGCCGGATGGCCTTAAGTGTTTCCGACGTGATTGCTGCACGAGGTTCCCCATGGGCATCGCCCACCTGTATCTCTCCCTCGCCATCCTCACCGAGGTGATCGGCACCAGTTGCATGAAGCTCACCGAGGGCTTCACCCGGCCGGTGCCGACCATCGTGATGGCGGTGTGCTATATCGCCGCGATCTGGCTGATGAGCCTGTCGGTGCGCACCCTGCCGATCGGCTTCGTCTACGCGGTGTGGGCGGGGGTGGGCATCGTGGTGATCGCCCTGGTCGGGGTGTTCCTCTACGACGAGCCGGTGGACCTGCCGGGCGCGGCGGGCATCGCCCTGATCGTCGGCGGCGTGGTGCTGCTCAACGCCTTCTCGCGCATGGGGGGCCGGGCATGAAGCGCCTGCTGCCGCTGCTCGCGCTGCTGACCGGCTGCGCGGTGAACCCGCCCGAGGGGGTGCGCCCGGTGGAAGGCTTCGACGTCTCCCGCTACCTCGGCACCTGGCACGAGATCGCGCGCCTCGACCATCGCTTCGAGCGCGGCCTGGTGGCGGTCACCGCCACCTACGAACTGCGCGACGACGGCACCCTGAAGGTGGTCAACCGCGGCTTCGACCCCGCCAAGTGCGCCTGGCGCGAGGCCGAGGGCCGCGCCAAGTTCACCGGCCCCACCGACATGGGGCAGCTCAAGGTGAGCTTCTTCGGGCCGTTCTATGGCGGCTACACGATTTTCGCCCTAGATCATCGGGAGTATCGCTGGGCGGCGGTGAGCGGGCCGAATCGCGACTACCTCTGGTTCCTCGCCCGCGACGCGGCGATTTCCGACGCGTTGCGCGACCGCCTGGTGGCCGAGGCCCGCGCCCTCGGCTTCGCCACCGACCGCCTGATCTGGGTGCCACAGGAGACCCCGCCATGCTGAGGCGCGCCCTACCCCTGGCTCTGCTGGTGCCGCTCGCCGCCTGCGCGAGCTTCGACCGGCTCGACCAGGGTCTCTCGACCCTCCAGGGCCAGCACCGCGACGTGGCGATCGCGCGCCTCGGCTTCCCCACCGAGCAGAAGGAGATCGCGGGGCGGGACGTCTACGTCTGGCATCGCGGCAGCCTGTTCTACCAGCCCGCCACCTATTTCGGCGGCTGCGACTCGCGCTACGGCGGCATGCGCTCGATGAGCTGCGTCGGCTTCATGCCGAGCGTCACCGACACCCGCTGCACGGTGCGGGTGATCGCGGAAAAGGACGGCACCATCGTCCAGACCGACCGCGAGGGCGACCCCAACTCCTGCGGCTTCTACGCCGACCGCCTGCAAGGCGGCGTGCCGATTTCCGACCCGCCGCCGCCCAAGACGCCCTGATCCGGTGCGCCGCGCCGTCCTCGCCCTCGCTCTCTGGCTCGCCGCCGCGCCCACCGCCGACGCGGGGGTGACCGACCGCCTCGCCGATTGGGCGGCGCGGGCGCGCGCCTCGGGCACGGTGGAGCGACGCATCGCGGTGGACGGCGTGCCGCGCAGCTACCGCCTGCACCTGCCCGCCGACCGGCCGGAGGGGCCGCTGGCGCTGGTGCTCGACTTCCACGGCTACGGCCTCACCGCCGCACGGGAGGAAGGCCTCTCCGGATTTTCCGCCGTCGCCGACCGGGAGGGCTTCGCGGTCGCCTATCCCCAGGCGGACGGCAAGGGCTGGCGCGCCTTCGGCAACGACGGCGCGGATCTCGCCTACGTGCGCGCGCTGCTGGCGGATGTCGCCCGCGCCGCGCCGGTGGACCCGGAGCGCGTCTACGCGGCGGGGATTTCCAACGGCGCGCAGATGACCGTCGCCGCCGCCTGCGCCCTGCCCGGCCGCTTCGCCGCGGTGGCGTTGGTGGCGGGCGGGTATTCCGCGCCGTGCGCGCCGCCGCGCCCGTCCGCGCTGATCTACCACGGCACCGCCGACCGGGTGCTGGCCTACGACGGCCGCCCGCCCGAACGGCTGCCGGTGCGCGACTTCGCCGCCGCCTGGGGCGCCGCGCCCGGCTGCGAGCCGGCGGCGGAACCCCTGGCGGCGGAGGCCGGGGCGCGCCGCGAGCGCTGGGCCTGCCCCGGCGCCCTGGCCGAACTCGTCACCCTCGAAGGCCACGGCCACGCCTGGCCCGAGGCCGCGGCGGCGGAGATCTGGCGGTTCTTCCGTGCCCGGTCCGAGTAAGCGTCACACCGCGTCGGGGAAGCTGCCGTCGGCGGCGGCGGAAAGGTGCTTCCACGCCTCCAGTTCCCGTCCCCAGGCGGCGAGCTTGGCGGCGACGATCTCCACCGCGTCGCTGCCCGCCGCGAAGTGGACCGGCGGCGCCGGTTCGTCGGCCAGCGCCAGCAGGGTTTGCGCCAGCCGCTCCGGGTCGCCGGGCTGCTTGTGGTTGCGCTGGGCGTAGCCGCCCTTGATCGCCGCCGTCACCTCGGCGTAGTCGTCGATGGCGATGTCGCCGAAGCGCATCGAGGACTCGTCGAGGAAGTCGGTGCGGAAATACCCCGGCTCGACCACGGTGACGAAGATCCCGAGCGGCTTCACCTCCGCCGCCAGGCCCTCGGAAAAGCCGCCCACCGCGAACTTGCTGGCGGCGTAGAGCGAGCCGCCCGGCCGCCCCCGCACCCCGGCGATGGAGGAGAAGTTGAAGATCCGCCCGCTGCGGCGGGCGCGCATCGCGGGCAGGATCGCGCGCGTCACATGCATCAGGCCGAAGACGTTGACGTCGAACTGGCGCTGCACGTCCTCCGGCGCGTTGGCCTCGAAGGCGCCGATCTGGCCGTAGCCCGCGGCGTTGACCAGCACGTCCACACGGCCGAAGCGGTTGAGCGCCGCGTTCGCCGCCAGGCGCGCGTCTTCCGGCCGGGTCACGTCGAGCCGCTCCGCCAGCAGGTTTTCCGCCGCACCGGGCAGATCGGCCAACGCCTCCTCCGCCGCCTCGGGGCGCCGCGCCGCCGCGACCACCTTGTGCCCCGCGATCAGCGCCGCCCGCGCCACCGCGAAGCCGAGCCCCCGCCCGGCCCCGGTGACGAACCAAACCCGTTCGGACCCAGTCATGTTTGCCTCCCCTGGATGCCATCCCTTTGAGATAGGCACGATTTCGGCTTTGGCGACGGAATTCGGCGCGCCGCCCGCGGCCGGATGAAATTATCGATTATCAGTAATTATGTGTTGACTCCCGAGATGTCCCACGGCACAACTGCTGCCAGCGTAGCGTCGGAGCGCATCTCATGGACAACCCGAAACTGCAGCGGCTGCTTCTCTGCCTGCGATGGCTGGCGATCGCGGCGCTGCCGTTGATGGTGATCGAGGTCGCCCACGCCTTCGCGTTCGGCCGCAGCTTTTCGGTGGAGCTGGCAGGCTCGGCGCTGGCGTTCGGCCGCGATGCCCTCGGCGAGACCCGCTGGATGGTGCTGGTGGCGCTGCAATCGGCCTCGAAGCTGCCGTGGCTGCTGATGATCCTCCAGATCGAGGCGATCGCCCGGCTGCTCGCCCAGGGCGAACCCTTCTCCCACCGCAGCGCCGCCGGTTTCCGCCGCCTCTCCCGCGCGATCCTCGGCGTCGCGATTCTCGAAACCCTCGAACGTCCGGCGATCGCCGCCTATCTCGCGCTGTCCGGCGCCGTGCCCGCGCTGCCCGAAATCTCGGTGTTCGACGTGGTGCGGATCAACATCGTTCTCGGCGCCTCGCTGTTCTTCGTGGTCGCGCTGATCGTCGAGCTCGGCGTGTCGCTGAAGGCCGACGCCGACCTGACGATTTAGGGGGAGCGATGCCGATCGTGGTGAACCTGGACGTGATGCTGGCGCGGCGCAAGGTGAAGCTCTCCGACCTCTCCGACACGGTGGGGGTGACCCTCGCCAACCTTTCGATCCTCAAGACCGGCAAGGCGCGCGCGGTGCGCTTCTCCACCCTCGCGGCGATTTGCGCGGCGCTCGACTGCCAACCCGGCGACATTCTCGAATACCGAAACCCCGACCCCGCTCTCCTGTCAGAGGATCTGCCATGACATCATCGCTTCTCCGCGGCGCCGCCCTCGCCGCCTTCGCCGGCCTCGCCCTCTCCGGCGCCGCCCACGCCGAATCCCAGCTGGTTCTCGGCGCGGGCGCCGGGGTCAAGCCCGACTACCTCGGCTCCGACGACTACGAGGCGATGGCGCTGCCGATGCTGCGCTATTCCTGGAGCGGCGAGGCGGCCACCTCCCCCGCCTCCGGCTACAAGACCAGCTTCGGGCTGATCGACGTGCAGGCGGGCTTCCCCGACGGCGTCGACGTGGGCATCGCGCGCATCGCCACGCCCTCGCGCAACTACACCCTGCGCGTCGGCGGTGGCTACCGCTTCGGCCGCGACGCCGACGACAACGACGCCCTGCGCGGTATGGGCGACGTCGACGGCCAGGGCATCGTCCGCGTCTCCATCGCCAGCGAACCCGCCGGGCCGCGCGGGCATGGCACCGCCTACGGCCTCGCCTACGAGGCGGACGTGACCGACGAAACCAACGGCGAGACGATGACGCTGTTCGTGAAGCACGCCCTGCCGCTCACCGCCCGCACCACCCTCACCCTCTCGGGCGACTTGCGCTGGGCGGACGAAGACCAGATGCAGGCCTACTTCGGCGTGACCCCCACCCAGGCGGCGCGCTCGGGGCATGCGCGCTTCGACGCCGGTTCGGGCTTTTCCGACGCGGGCCTCGCCGCCCGGGTCGACTGGGCGTTCGCCGACCACTGGATCCTGAGCGGCCGGGTGGGCTACACCCGCCTGCTGGGCGACGCGGCCGACAGCCCGTTGGTGGACGGCGCCGGGTCGGCCAACCAGTTCACCCTCACCAGTGCCATCGCCTACCGCTTCTGACCCCACGAAGGAGGACAGCCGGATGACCGAGGACCCGCCGTTGAAGCACCTGATCGCCCGCTCCTCCCGCCTTCCCCGCCCCGCCGCCGGAGCCGAACCGGAGACGGAGGCCGAGGCACCCGGCGCGGCGGAGGGCGAGGGCGGCGACGCGGCCCCCTCCCCCCGCCCGCGCTGACCGGAAAGGGGAACATGCGCGGGTCTCGCGGGTTGTTCGGTCACACCGAGACAACCGGAGACCCGTCATGCACACGATGATCCGCCCGGCGGCGCTGGCCCTTCTGCTGGCGCTGCCCGGCACCCCGGCGCTGGCCGAGACCACCGCCAACCTCGTCGACCAGAAGGGCCAGGCGGTCGGCACCGCCACCTTCGCCGACACCCCCAAGGGGGTGCTGATCCAGGTGGAGGCCAAGGGCCTCACCCCCAACACCTGGGTCGGCTTCCACATCCACGAAAAGGGCGTGTGCGACCCGGGCAACACGTTCGCCAGCGCGGGCGGCCACTACAACCCGACCGGCGCGGCGCACGGCTACCTCGACCCCAAGGGGCCGCACGCGGGCGACATGCCGAACCAGTACGTCGCCGAGGACGGCACCCTGCGCGCCCACGTCTTCAACGCGATGGTGCGGATGGAGGGCGGCGACGCACCGATCCGCGGCAAGTCGCTGATGATCCACGGCCACGCCGACGACTACAAAAGCCAGCCCTCGGGCGACGCGGGCGACCGCCAGGCCTGCGCGGTGATCAAATAACCGCTGCGGCTTCCGCGCCGGGATCGGCAAGCACCCCCTGCCGCTAACGGGATGAGAAGACGTTTGCGCTTCTCATCCCGGCAATCCGTTCCCCACAAGCAGATTATCCCGCGTAACGGGTTCTTGCCTTCAGCTTGTCGGAATCGGTTTTCAAACGCTGTATTTCACGGGCATCCAAAACTTCTCCCACCTTATCGAACATCTGCGGGTAGAGAGCGTTCAGCAGATCGACAGCCGAGTTCCGGTTTATCTCAACCAATAGGCCGTTTGAATTTTTGGCGATTTCCCCCGATTTGGTTCGAAGGAACTCCATCTTGACTGGCACCGTCACGGTAGGGACGCCCACGGTTTTCACCCACACCTTTTCTTTGGACATGGGTTCGTAGAACGTAAACGACATCACGCCGGAGATGGTGCTGGTATACGCGCCCGAGATGAAATCTCCGCGGTCGATTTTTTGAATATCCAGGCTCGGCACCAACAACAGGGAAGCCCGCTCTTTTTCAGGGAAGGTCATTTCCCCAATGGTTTTATAAACCCCCGAGACAGTGAACCCTTTCGACATTACTACATTTTGCATGTCATCCGAGAACGCCTTCAAAAAGGCTCGCACCACCGGGTCCGTCGCCGAATGATCGTATTCCTTATCCCCTCTCAAGATCGAATAGGCTGTCGGATCCGCCTCCAGAAGCTCATCGAAGAGTTTCCCGCGATACTCCGGTGCAGCAACCGCAATGTTCATCTCCGTCTTTGTCGCGGACTCGACTTGTTTCGGAACATAGGAAAAATTAGTGGGTTTCGGTGGCTCTTGAGTGGTGACGCATCCCCCTAGGAGCAGAACAGCCAACCCAGACACCAAAATATTCTTGCACCTCATAATACCCCCTTGCGATGGCCTCAGGCCATTCACCCCGACAAGCCAAACTCCCTCGCTTCCGAAATCATATGAATGAGGGAGCTACGAGAACGCTCAGAACCGAGCGCACTCAATGTACCAACCGAGCCACACTTACGAAATGCTGCAAAAGGATGAGGGGGATACATTGGGGAGATCCACGCTTCCGAAGAGCGAGCCTTGGATGTAATGTCCTGCGCCCACCCTGCCCCGAGCGGATCATGAAGCCCAGAGACATCGCCGATTACGTCTTCCTCGCCGTCACCTGGGGATTCTCGTTCCTGGTGCTGCTGAAGGCGGTGGCAGCGTTTGGGTGGATCGGCGTGGTGACCTTCCGCTGCCTGATCGCCGGGGCCAGCCTGTGGCTGGCGGCGCGCCTGCTGCGCCACAAGCTCGATTTCTCGATGGGGTGGAGGCCGCTGGCGGTGGTGGGCGCCACCACGGTGGCCGGGCAGCTCATCACCCTCTCCTATTCGACGCCGCGCATCGGCACCGCCATGGCGGCGATTTTCGTCGCCGCGATCCCGCTGTTCTCGATGGTGATCGGCCAACTCTGGGGGATCGAGCGCATCACCGCGCCGCGCCTCGCCGGGCTGGCGCTCGGCTGCCTCGGCCTGGGGATGCTGGTGGGCTTCCCCTCCGCCGAGCCGACGCCCGAATTCCTGCTCGGCTGCGCGTCGTCGCTGGCGAGTTCGTTCTGCGCCGCCTTCGGCAGCAACTACGCGGCGCGCAGGCTGAAGGCGGCGGGATCGTGGGAAATCACCATCGGCGCGTTTCTCGCGGGCGGGCTGATGTCGCTGCCGCTGATCGTCGCCGTGCCGGTGCCCGGCACGCCCCAGCCGATGGATTTCCTCTATCTCGTGATTCTCGGCGCGGGCATGAGCGCGCTCACCTACGCCCGCTACTTCCGCCTCGTGGCCGCCATCGGCCCCACCCGCACCATCAGCGTCGAATTCGCCGTCACCGCCATCGCCGTCCTGGTCGGCACCCTGCTCCTCCACGAACCCTTGAGCGCGATGCAGATGGCCGGCGCGGGCACCGTGGTTCTGGGGTGCGTGCTGGTGCTGGGGTTGGCGCCCGGGGTCCGGTTCGGCTGACAGCTACGCCGAGAGAGCCTTCAGGACCGCTTCGGGATCGATCTCGATCACCTTCAGCAGGGTGCGCGCCGGTCCTTCGGGGCGGCGATGACGCTGCTCCCAATTCCGCACCGACCCTACCGAAAAACCGAACTGCCGCGCAAACGCCGCCTGACTCAGACGCAACCGCTCGCGGATCGCCTTCACATCCACTTCGGCGGGCGTTTGCACGAAGGTCTCCCGCACCTCGACGCCCTCGCCCTGGGCATAGGCGACGGCCTCCCGCATTCCCCGAACGATCTTGTTCGCCATGACCTAACTCCTCTTGCCTGAAAAGGCTTCCACATACGCGGCGACCAACTGGCGAAGCTCTTTCTTCTCGTCGGCAACAAGATCGATCTTCTCGGTCTTGGCATAGACCGCCAACAAGGCGAGCGGCATCGCATCGCTATGGAAATAATAAATCACTCGCGCACCGCCACGGGTTCCCTTGTGTTTCTTCTCGACGCCGCACCGCAGCTTCCGGATACCGCCGGTTCCCGGAATGATCTTCCCCGCCTCCGGACTGAACGCCAGCAGCGTCCGCAGATCGTCGAGTTCCTCGGCGGTGAAAAGATCGTCGGCCTCAGCCCTGAACGCCGGAAATTCGACGATGCTGATCCCGCGTGCGCCGCTCCCGCCTCTCATGATCGCAGCCCCCCATGGACTTCCGCGTTCAATATGCGTCAATGACGCACCAAGGTCAAGCCTGCTTATACGTCAATGACACACACTGCCCAACTCAGCGCGGACACAAAAAGGCCGGAGCTTTCGCCCCGGCCTTTTGCGTTCGCGCGTGAAGTTCCGCCTTCAGCCGAGCAGCTTCTTGCGGATCAGGTCGTTGAGCATGCCGGGGTTGGCCTTGCCCTGGGAGGCTTTCATCGCCTGGCCGACGAACCAGCCGAGGAGCTTTTCCTTGCCCGCCTTGACCTCGGCCACCTTGTCCGGGTTGGCGGCGATCACCTCGTCGATCACCGCCTCGATGGCGCCGGTGTCGGTCACCTGCTTGAGGCCCCGCTCCTCGACGATCCTGTCCGGCGCGTCGCCGGTTTCGAGCATGATCTCGAACACGTCCTTGGCGATGCGGCCGGAGATCGTCTCGTCCTTGATCAGGTCCACGAGCTTGCCGATGTTCTCCGGCTTCACCGGGGCCTCGGTGATGTCCTTGCCGGTGCGGTTGAGGGCGGCGAACAGGTCGCCCATCACCCAGTTGGCCACCGCCTTGGCGTCGTGGCCCTCGGCGGCCGCCTCGAAGTAGGCGGCGGTTTCCTTCTCCGCCACCAGCACCCCCGCGTCGTAGGGCGAGAGGCCGTAGTCGGCGATGAAGCGCGCCTTCTTGGCGTCCGGCAGCTCCGGCAGGCCCGCCTCGATCTCGTCCACGAACGCCTGGTCGAACTCCAGCGGCAGCAGGTCCGGGTCGGGGAAGTAGCGGTAGTCGTGGGCGAATTCCTTCGAGCGCATCGGCCGGGTGGTGCCCTTGGCGCTGTCGAACAGGCGGGTTTCCTGCTCGATGATGCCGCCCTGCTCGTAGACCTCGACGTGGCGCTGCGCCTCGTACTCGATCGCCTGCATCACGAAGCGCACCGAGTTGACGTTCTTGATTTCGCAGCGGGTGCGCAGCGGCTCGCCCGGGTGGCGCACCGAGACGTTGACGTCGGCGCGCATGGAGCCTTCCTCCATGTTGCCGTCGCAGGTGCCGAGGTAGCGGAGGATGGCGCGCAGCTTCTTCAAGTACGCGCCCGCTTCCTCGGGCGACCGCATGTCGGGCTTGGAGACGATTTCCATCAGCGCCACGCCCGCGCGGTTGAGGTCGATGAACGACTTCGCCGGGTGCTGGTCGTGCAGCGACTTGCCCGCGTCGATCTCGAGGTGCAGGCGCTCGATGCCCACCTCGCGGCTGGTGCCGTCCTTGAGGTCGAGGATGATCGTGCCCTCGCCCACGATCGGGTGGGCGAACTGGCTGATCTGGTAGCCGAGCGGCAGGTCGGCGTAGAAGTAGTTCTTGCGGTCGAACACCGAGCGCTTGTTGATGATCGCGTTCAGGCCCAGGCCGGTCTTCACCGCCTGGCGCACGCACTCGGCGTTGATCACCGGCAGCATGCCGGGCATGCCGCAGTCGAGGAACGCGACGTGGGTGTTCGGCTCGCCGCCGAAGGTGGCGGAGGCGCCGGAGAACAGCTTGGCCTCGGAAATCACCTGGGCGTGGACTTCCAGCCCGATCACGACTTCCCACGGGCCGGTTTCGCCCTGAATGATGTAGCTCATCTTACTTCGTCCCTCGCAGCAGGGTCGGCACGGCGGAGAACTCCGCGGCGGCTTCCATCACCCCGGCGGCGCGGAGGATGGTTTCCTCGTCGAACGGGCGGCCGATGAGTTGCAGGCCGAGCGGCAGGCCCCGCTGCGACAGCCCACCGGGGATCGACATCGCCGGAACCCCGGCCAGCGACGCCGGAACCGTGAACACGTCGTTGAGGTACATGGTGATCGGGTCCACCTTCGCCCCGCCCGCGATCGGGAAGGCGTCCGACGGCGCGGTGGGGGTGAGGATCACGTCTACCTTTTTGAACGCTTCGGCGAAGTCGTTGGCGATCAGCGCGCGGACCTTCTGCGCCTTGAGGTAGTAGGCGTCGTAATAGCCCGCCGAGAGTACGTAGGTGCCGATCAGGATGCGGCGCTTGACCTCCTTGCCGAAGCCCGCGGCGCGGGTCTTCATGTACATCTCGTCGAGGTTGCCGCCGTTCTCGACCCGCAGGCCGTAGCGCACGCCGTCATAGCGCGCGAGGTTGGACGACGCCTCGGCCGGGGCGACGATGTAGTAGGTCGCCAGCGCCTTGTCGGTGTGCGGCAGGGAGATCTCGACGATCTCCGCGCCCGCGTCCTTCAGCCACGCGATGCCCTGATCCCACAGCGCCGCGATTTCCGAATTCAGGCCGTCGGGGCGGTATTCCTTCGGGATGCCGACCTTGAGGCCGCGCACGTCGCCGGTCAGCGCCTTTTCGAAATCGGGCAACGCCACCTTGGCGGAGGTGCTGTCCTTGGCGTCGAAGCCCGCCATCTGGCCGAGCATGATCGCCGCGTCGCGCACCGTGCGGGTCATCGGCCCGGCCTGGTCCAGCGACGAGGCGAAGGCGACGATGCCCCAGCGCGAGCAGCGGCCGTAGGTGGGCTTCAGCCCGACGATGCCGGTGAAGGCGGCGGGCTGGCGGATCGAGCCGCCGGTGTCGGTGCCGGTGGCGGCGAGGCAGAGGCGCGCCGAAACCGCCGCCGCCGAGCCGCCCGACGAGCCGCCGGGAACGAGCTTGTCGGTATCGTCCTCGGCCACCCAGGGGGAGACCACGTTGCCGTAGGCCGAGGTGATGTTGGCCGACCCCATGGCGAATTCGTCGAGGTTGGTCTTGCCCAGCATCACCGCGCCGCCGTCGCGCAGCTTGGCGGAGACGGTGGATTCGTACTGCGGCTTGAAGCCTTCGAGGATCTTCGAAGCGGCGGTGGTCTGCACCCCCTCGGTGCAGAACAGGTCCTTGATCGCCACCGGGGCGCCGTCCATCGGCCCCTTGGTCTCGCCCTTGGCGCGGCGCGCGTCGGAGGCCCTGGCGCGCTCCAGCGCCACCTCGGGGCAATCGACGATGAAGGCGTTGAGGCCCTTGTGGGCCTGCATCCGCGCGAGGAACGCCTCGGTCAGCTCGACGGAGGTGTAGTCCCCTTTCGCCAGGCCGTCGCGGGCCTCGGCGAGGGTCAAGTTCGTGAGTTCGGTCATCGGATCACTCCACCACCTTCGGCACCAGGAAATAGCCGTCCGCCGCGTCGGGGGCGTTGGCCAGCACCTTTTCGGGCATGTTGCCGTCGGTGACCGCGTCGTCGCGCCAGAACAGCTTCATCTGCGAGACCGAGGCCACCGGGGCGACGCCCTCGGTGTTCACTTGCGACAGTTGTTCCACCCAGCCGAGGATGCCGTTGAGTTCGTGGGCGAGTCCGTCGAGGTCTTCCTCGGGGATTTCCAATCGCGCCAGAAAACCGATCTTTCTGACTGTGGCCTTGTCGAGCGACATGGGATATCTGTCTCCATAGAAGCGTCCGCGCGTGAACGCGCATCGGCATGGCTTAGCAAACCATCCGCACCGGCGCAATCCAGAAGCCCGAGGACTCTCCATGATTTGCGCCGACATCGAAGCCTTTTCCGCCGCGCTTCCCGGCTTCGGCGCGGTGCTGGGGCTGGACTTCGGCCAGCGCACCATCGGCGTCGCGGTGTCCGACGTCACCCGCGCCGTCGCCTCGCCCCTGCTGCTGATCGAGCGCAAAAGCCGCGAGGCGGACATGGCGGCGCTGATGAAGGCGGTGGCGAGCCGCGAGGCGGTGGGCGCGGTGATCGGCCTGCCGTTGCAGATGGACGGCTCCGAGGGCGAACGCGCCGAAATCACCCGCAAGTTCGCCGACCGCCTGGAGGCCGCCTGGGGCGCGCCGCTGGCGTTCTGGGACGAACGCCTCTCCACCGCCGGGGTGGAGCGCCTGCTGGTGGGCGAGGCGGACCTCACCCGGGCGCGGCGCAAGCAGGTGGTGGACAAATCCGCCGCCGCCTTCATCCTCCAGGGCGCCCTCGACCGCCTCGGGAACCTCGGCCGATGAACGCGATCTTTTTCTGGATCGTCGCGATCTCCTTCGGCGTCGCCGGATACCGCCAGATCGCCGCGCCCTCGGGCATGGCGCCGGGCACCTCGCCGATGGAACAGCTCGGCATCGCGATGATCGACGGCGCGGGCGGCGCGGTGACCCTCGCCCTCGGCCTCGTCGGCGTGATGACGTTCTTCCTCGGCCTGATGAAGGTGGCCGAGGCGGGCGGCCTGCTGGCGGTGGTGGCGAAGACCCTGCGGCCGCTGATGGTGCGCCTGTTCCCCGACGTGCCCGCCGACCACCCGGCGATGGGCGCGATGATCATGAACCTCTCCGCCAACGCCCTCGGCCTCGGCAACGCGGCGACGCCGTTCGGCATCCGCGCGATGCAGCAGCTCGACCGCCTCAACCCCGCCAAGGGCACCGCCACCAACGCGATGGTGCTGTTCCTCGCCGTCAACACCTCGTCGGTCACCCTGCTGCCCACCGGGGTGATCGCCCTGCGCGCCGCCGCCGGATCGGCCGACCCGGCGGGAATCGTGCCCACCACCCTGTTCGCGACGATCTGCTCCACCACCGTGGCGATCGTCGGCGCCAAGCTCTACGCCCGGTTCTTCGCGGGCGGCCGCTCCGTCGCCGATGCCGAACCGGCGGCGGAGGCGGAAGCCGCGCCGGTGCCCGAGGAGACCGGCGCCTATCCGCTGTGGGTGTCGGTGCTGGCGCTCGGCTTCGTCGCCGCGATGATCCCGGCGACGATCCTCTGGGGGCGCAGCATCGCGCCGTGGATCGTCCCCGGCCTCGCCATCGGCTTCCTCGGCTACGGCCTGCTGAGGAAGGTGCCGGTCTACGAGGTGTTCGTGGAGGGCGCCAAGGACGGCTTCCAGGTGGCGATCCGCATCATCCCCTACCTGGTGGCGATCCTCACCGCGGTGGCGATGTTCCGCGCCTCGGGGGCGATGGAACTGCTGCTGACGCCGCTCGGGCAGGTCACCGCCCTGTTCGGCCTGCCCGCCGAGGCGCTGCCGATGGCGCTGCTGCGGCCGCTCTCCGGCTCGGGCGCCTACGGCATCCTCGCGGCGGTGATCCACGATCCGGCGACCGGGCCGGACAGCCTCGTCGGCTATCTCGTCTCGACCCTCCAGGGATCCACCGAGACCACCTTCTACGTGATCGCGGTCTATTTCGGCGCAGTGCAGATCAAGCGCATGCGCCACGCCCTGTGGGCGGCGCTCACCGCCGACGCGGCGGGCATCGCCGCGGCGGTGTTCATCTGCAACCTGATGTACGGCTGAGTCAGCCGAGCTTGGGCAGCCAGGCGCCGAGCCGCTCCAGCGCGGCACGCACCGTCGCCTCGGCGCAGCAGTAGGAAAACCGCAGGAAGCGGCCGCCGGTGTCCGGGTCGAAATCCCATCCCGGGGCCACCGCCACGCCGGTTTCCGCCAGCATCCGGCGGCACAGCTCGGCGGCGTCGATGCCGAGGTGGGAGACGTCGGCGTAGACGTAGAACGCGCCGTCGGGCGGGGCGACCTTGTCGATGCCCAATCCCGCCAAGCCCGCCACCAGCAGGTCGCGGTTGCGGCCGTAGCCCGCCACCAGGGCGTCGAAGGTCTCCACGTGGTCGAAGGCGGCGGTGGCGGCGATCTGCGAGATCGTCGGCGGCGAGATGAACAGGTTCTGCGCCAGGCATTCGGCGGCGCGCAGCATGTCCTCGGGCAGCACCAGCCAGCCGAGCCGCCAGCCGGTCATGCAGTAGTATTTCGAGAAGCTGTTGACCACCACCGCCGAGGGGCTGAAGGCGCTGGCGGTGGAGAATTCCATGCCGTAGCCGATGCCGTGGTAGATCTCGTCGGAAATCAGGCGGATGCCGCGTTCGTGGCAGGTTTCCGCCAGCGCCTGGAGCGCCGCCGGGCTGAGCATCGAGCCGGTCGGGTTGGAGGGGCTGGCGACGATCAGGCCGTCGACGTCGAGTCCGTCGAGCATGTCCGGCGTCGGCTGGAAGCGGGTGTCCGCCCCCACCGGCAGCAGCACCGGCTCCACCCCCACCGCCTTGAGGATGTGGCGGTAGGCGGGGTAGCCCGGCGAGGCCAGCGCCACCCGGTCGCCGGAGGCGAAGGCGGCGAGGAAGGCGATCAGGAACGCCGCCGAAGACCCCATGGTGCAGAACACCCGCGCCGGGTCGGGCGCCGCGCCGTAAAGGCCCTCCGCATGGCGGGCGATACGCTCGCGCAGGCGCGGCAGGCCCTGCGCCATGGTGTAGCCCATCGGGTCGCCCCCGGCGGTGAGGGCGGCGGCGAGGCCGCACGCGACCTCGGGCGGAATCCCCGCCGAGGGCTGGCCGATCTCCATGTGCAGGACGCTGGCGCCCGCCGCCTCGCGCGCCGAGGCGTCGCGCAGCACGTCCATCACCAGGAACGGCGGCACCCGTCCGCGATCGGCGATCTTGAGGGTCATTTCAGCAGCGCCCCCAGGCCGCGCCGGTCGGGGTCGCGCCCCACCGAACGGGAGAGACCGGCGCCGCGCGGATCGGCGGCGACGGTGCAAGTGGCGACGTTGGCGGGCGCGCCGTCGGGGCAGACCACGCCGGTGAGGCGGGTGCCCGCGTCGCCCGCCTTGGCCGCGGCGGCCGAAGCGTCGATACCGTTGGCGCCGAGGATGCGGCCGCGCACCGCGAACTCCAGCACGTCGGCGGCGCCGCTGGCGCCCGCGCCGACGGCGGCGACCCTGAGGTCGTTGACGTGGTGGTTGGAGACCATCATCGGCAGCAGCGCCAGCGCGTCGGCCGGGCCGCCGAGCGGCGAATAGGCGAGCATGCCGGTGACGCCGTCGGCGTGGCCGCCGCCGAACATCTGCCCCATGGTGAGGGCGCAGGCCACCGCCATGCCGCCGCGATCCACCGCGACGAAGCCGGTCGCCCCCACCCCCGCCGGAGCGGCGGGCACGGCGCGGGCGGCGGCCGCGTTCTCGCTTCCGGCGGCGCGCTTCCACGCCGCCGCCGCCTCCTCGCCGCCGAACGGCGCGGGCGGGAAGAACGCGGTCTCGTTGTCCACCGCCGCCTTCACCGGCTCCACGCGGCGGGCGAGGTAGCCGCGCAACGCGGCGCGGCGGGCGTCGGCCTGCTCCGCGTTGGCGTCGGCGATCACGCCCGCGAGGCCGCCCGCGTAGGCCTCGCCCGCGCCCTTGATGCGCAGCGCGGTGAGGGCGCTGGCGAGGCGCGGCTGGGAGAGGCTGTCGCCCTCGCGCAGCAGCGCCCCCGCCGGGGCGAACACGGCGCGCATCTCGGCATCCAGCCCCATCGGCGAGCCGAGGGCTTCGAGATCGCGGGCCAGCGCGCGGGAGACCGGCTGGCCGAAGCGCGCCATGTTCTCGGCGGGGGTGAGGATCTGCTCCCACCGCAGCGCGCCCGAGGCGGCATGCAGGGCGTAAAGCCCGCGCGGCAGCCCGGGGGCGAAGCCGCCGCCCGGCAACGCCTCTGGCAGGAAGGTGTAGACCTGCACAGATTTATCCTTGGGGTTGCGGCTGAGGCAGACGCCGCCGCCCAGCCACCCGGCGCGGGACGGCAGGGTGACGGTGAGGGTGGCGGCCATCGCCACCGCGGCGTCGGCGGCGGTGCCGCCGGTGGTCAGCACGTCCTCGCCCACCAGCGCGGCGCGGGGTTCGTCGGCGGAGACGAACCCGGCGAACCCGGCGACGTAGCCGACCACGCCCTGGGCGGGCTTCTGCGGATCGCAGGCGGCGAGACCGGCGCCGAGCGCGGCGATCAGGGTCCAGGCAAGCGCGGTTTGACCGCCGCGCGCCAGAAGGTTAGCTTTTCCCCCACGGATCGAAACGCGGGCAAGGGTATCGGAGATCGACGTGCGCATGAGGCTTCCGGCATTGCTGATGGCTGTGGCCGCGTGGGCGGCGCTCGCGGGCGGGGCGACCCCGGCGCGCGCGGCGATGTCGCTGATCCGCGACGCGGAAATCGAAAATACCATCCATGACCTCGCCGCGCCACTGCTGCGCGCCGCCGATCTCGACGCCGACGCGCTCAAGATCCACCTGGTCAAGGATCAGCGGCTCAACGCCTTCGTCACCCACGGCATGAACCTGTTCCTCAACACCGGCCTGCTGATGCGGGCGGAGGACCCGTCCGAGGTGATGGGGGTGATGGCGCACGAATTCGGCCACATCACCGGCGGCCACATCATCCTGCGCGAGCAGCAGCTCGAGGCGACCCAGCGCAACCTCTGGCTCTCCTACCTGCTGGGCGCGGCGGCGGCGCTCGCCACCGGGCGCGGCGAGGCGTTCGGCGGGGTGATGCTCGGCACCCAGAGCAGCCTGATCGAGAACCTCATGGCGTTCTCCCGCTCGGAGGAAAGCCAGGCGGACCAGGCGGGCCTCGAATACCTCGACGACATCGGCGTCTCCGCCGCCGGGCTGCTGAAGTTCATGCGGATTCTCGAAGGCCAGGAGCTGCTGGTGACGGCGCGCCAGGACCCCTACATGCGCACCCACCCGCTGAGCCGCGACCGCGTCGCCTTCATCGAGAACCACGTGCGCAACTCCAAGATTCCGCAGGACACCCTGCCCGCCGAGTGGAAGGACGCCTACGCCCGGGTGCGGGCCAAGCTGTTCGGCTTCCTCGACCCGCCGGGCCGCACCCTGCAACGCTACCCCGAGACCGACGCCAGCCTGCCCGCCCGCTATGCCCGCGCCATCGCCTACTATCGCCAGGCCGACACCGTCCACGCGGTGGGGCTGATCGACCAGTTGATCCGCGCCGAACCGGCCAACCCCTACTTCCACGAACTCAAGGGGCAGGTGCTGTTCGAGGCGGGCGACGCCGACGCGGCGATTCCGCCCTACCGCGAGGCGGTGCGCCTGCTGCCGCGCGCCGCCCCCCTCCAGCTCGGCTTCGCCCGCGCCCTGATCGCGCGCGGCGGCGAGGCGGACTTCCGCGAGGCGGCCACCGCCCTGGAACAGGCCTTGCGCGAGGAGCCGGACGGCGCCTTCTATTGGCGTCAGCTGTCGATCGCCCGCGCCAACCTCCACGAGGAAGGCCCGGCCGCCTACGCGATGGCCGAGTACGCCCTGCGCACCGGGCGCAATTCGGAAGCCAAGTTCCACTCCGGCAAGGCGGCGCGGCTGCTGCCGGTGGGTTCGCCCGCGCGGCTGCGCGCCGAAGACATCCAGGCCGAGGCGGAGCGCCGCCTCGAACTCGAAAAGAAGGACAAGTCCCGTTGACCCCCCGCATGCAAGGACCCGCGATGCTCCGTTCCGTCCGCCGCGCCCTCCTCCTCGGCTGCCTGTGCCTGCCGCTCGCCCCCGCCCTCGCCGAGGAGCCGCCGCTCACCCCGGCGCAGGCCCAGGCGATGCGCGCGCTGGTGCGCCAGACCCTGATCGAGAACCCGGAAATCCTCGCCGAGGCGATGCAGGCCCTGCAGGTGAAGCGCGCCGGCGAGGCGGAGGCGATGCAGAAGGCGGCGATCCGCGACAACCGCTCCGCCCTGGTCCACGCCGACGATCCGTTCCTGGGGCCGAAGGCGGCGAAGGTCGCGGTGGTGGAGTTCTTCGATTACAACTGCGGCTACTGCCGCGCCGCCTTCCCCGACCTGCAGGCGACGCTCAAGGCCAACCCGGACGCCCGCATCGTCATCAAGGACCTGCCGGTGCTGGGGCCGGAGAGCGTGGCCGCCTCGCGCCTCGCCCTCGCCGCCCGCAAGCAGGGCAAATACGTGGAGTTCCACACCGCGCTGATGGCCACCCGCGCCCGCATCGACGAGGCGACGGCGCTGACGGTGGCGAAGACCGTCGGCCTCGACCTCGACAAGCTCAAGGCCGACGCCAAGGGCAAGGAGGTGGACGACACCCTCGCCCGCAACCACGCGCTGGCCGAGGCCCTCGGCATCACCGGCACGCCGAGCTTCGTGATCGGCGAGACCCTGATCCCCGGCAAGGTGTCGGCGGAGGTGCTGGGTCAAGCCCTCGCCGAGGCCCGCAAGACCGCCAAAAACTGACCCCCGCCCTGCCCCGCCGCTTTTTCGGCGGGGCAGGGTTCCGGATTCCGCATGGAGCGGAACGCATTCGGCATTGGAACCGCGGCGACTCCGGCACTACCTTGGCCTCGCCACCCCCTGCCGCGAAGGCCCCGCCCCGAATGCTCGCCGAAAGCCTCCACCACATCCTCCTCTCCGCGCCCCTGTTCCTGCTGATCGCCGTGGGCTACGCCGCGGCGAAGCTCGCCAAGTGGCCGCCGGGCGCGGCGGACTTCATGTCGAAGTTCGTGTTCTACATTCCGCTCCCGGCGCTTCTGTTCAGCACCATGTCGCGGTTTTCGGCGCTGCCGCCGGTGGATTTCCGCCTGCTGATCGCGTTCTTCGGCAGCTGCATCGTGGTGTTCTTCATCGGCCGCCTGGTGTCGTGGAAGCTGTTCGGCCTCGACGGCGTGTCGCAGTCGGTGTTCGGCGTCGGCTGCATCTTCTCGAACAACGTGTTCCTCGGGATTCCGCTGGCCAAGGCGACGCTCGGCGAGGCGGCGCTGCCCTCGGTGTCGCTGATCGTGGCGTTCAACGCGCTGATCCTCTGGACCCTGGTGACGGTGTCGGTGGAGTGGTCGCTGCACGGCAGCCTGTCGCTCAGGGGCTTCGCCAAGATGGCGAAAGGCGTGCTCACCAACCCGATCGTCATGGCGATCGCCGCCGGGCTGGCGTTCGACGCCAGCGGCCTCGCGCTGCCCGCGGTGCTGGCGGCGCCCATCGGCATGCTGGCGCAGTCGGCCTCGCCGATGGCGCTGGTGGTGCTGGGAATGGGTCTGGCGAAGTTCGGCTTCGTCGCCGGGTGGCGGGAGGGATCGGCGATCGCCGCGTTCAAGCTGGCGGTGCAGCCCCTGGTGGTGTGGGGGCTGGCGCGGCTCTTGGGCCTTCCGGCCCTCGAAACCCAGGTGATCGTGATGCTGGCGTCGATCGCCGTGGGCTTCAACGTCTACCTGATGGCCAACCAGTTCCGGAAGATGGAAGGCGCGGTCGCCTCGGCCACCGTGCTCTCCACCCTGTTCGCGGCGGTGACGACGCCGGTGGCGATCGCCCTGGCCCACTGAAGCGCTAAGGCGCCTCAGCGTTTCAGGTTCGAGGCCACCTGCATCATCTCGTCGACGGTGCGGAAGTTGGTGGAGGCCATCGAGTAGGCCTTCTGCACCATCATCATCCGGGTGAACTCGTCGGCCATGTCGACGTTCGACGCCTCGAGGCTGCCGACGACGAGCGAGGTGCCCTCCTCCTGGCTTTCGAGATCGCGCACCGAGGCGCGGCCGGAGGCGTCGGTCTCGCGGAACAGGTTGCCGGTGATCGCCTCCAGGCTGTTGGGCGCGACGAACTTGGCGATCGCGAGCTTGTAGAGCGGGCGGTTGTGGCCGTTGGTGTAGCTGCCCCACAGCACGCCGTTCTCGTCGAAGCTCTCGTCGTAGAGGCGACCCGCCGGGCTGCCGTTCTGGTCGGTGCGGTAGATCACCTTGGCGTCGGCGTACTGCTCCATTTTCGAGAGGTCGATGGCGACGGTGGAGGTGGTGCCGTCGTCCCAGGTGATCGGCACCGACACCGGCCCCTGCGGCGAAAGCACCTTGCCCGAACTGGTGAAGGCGACGGCGGTGGCGCCCAGCATCGCCGGATCCACGGTGCCGCCGCCGACGGCGAAATCCACCGTCCAGGCGTTGGCGCCGGTCTTGGTCCAGATGTAGTTGAGGGACTGGGCGTTCCACGCCTGGTCGTAGACCGTGCCCTGCAGCGACACGCTTTCCCCCACCGGCAGGTTGGAGGGCACGTTGGCCGCCATCAGCGCGGTGGTGGTGGCCTGGCCGTTGATTTCGTCGAGCGCGAAGGAGCGCACCGGCACCAGCGCGCCCGAGGTGTTGAAGCTGCCGTCCTCGGCCGCGGCCCAACCCAGCAGATATTGCCCCTTGGCGGTGGTGTAGAACGCCTGCTGGCTGCCGTTGCCCACGTCGACGTAGCGCTGTTGCAGCGCGCCATCGCGGGTGTACATCGTTTCCGACCGGCCGCCGAAGCTGCTCGTCACCATGAAGAAGCCGTCGCCGTTGATGGCGAGGTCGTCGGCGCGGCCGGTGGCGCGCACCATCCCCTGCCCCCACACCTCGCGGCGGTCCACCGCCTGCACGCCCATCCGCTCGCGCCCGGCGGCGGTGCCGCGCTGGGCCGTCAGCAGCGTCTGGAACAGGGTGTCCTCGCGCTTGTAGGCGGTGGTGTTGACGTTGGCGATGTTGTTGCTGACCGTCTGCATGCCTTGGCTTTGCGCCATCATCGCAAGCGAGCTGCAGTTCAGTGCACCGATCAGGCTCATGGTCGCGTCCTCGAGAGAGAAAAACCCGAAGACTGGTCTGCAAGCCCCGCGCCAAACCCAAGGCACGGAAATCGTTGAAAAACCAGGAAGGAAGAAGCGCGAAGGCGGCAGTTCTTGCCGGGGCCCGGACGGCAGAACCTGCCGCCCGGGAAGCTCGAAGACGAGAAAGTCCGGCTCAGATGCAGTACTGGCGCAACGGCGCGAAGCCGTTGAAGTTCACCGAGGCGTAGGAGGTGGTGTACGCGCCGGTCGAGTGGAACTCGATCTTGTCGCCGGGTTCGAGGTCCACCGGCAGGCAATAGCCCGCCTTGTCGTAGATCACGTCCACCGAATCGCAGGTCGGACCGGCGAGGATCACCGGCGCCGTGTCCGCGCCGTCGCGGCTGGTGGTGACGCGGTACTTGATCGCCTCGTCCATGGTCTCGGCGAGGCCGTTGAAGCGGCCCACGTCGAGGAACACCCAGCGGCGCTCGTCGTCGTAGGACTTCTTCGACACCAGCACCACCTCCGCCTGGAGGATGCCGCTGTCGCCCACCAGGGAGCGGCCCGGCTCGATCATCAGCGCCGGAATGCGGTTGCCGAAGTGGTTGGTGATGGCGTGCATCACCGCCCCGGCGTAGGCGGGCAGGCCCTCGACCTCGTCGAGGTAGTGGGCGGGGAAGCCGCCGCCCAGGTTCACCGCCTTCAGCTCGATGCCGCGCTCCTGCAGCGACGAGAACAGCATCGCCACCCGGGCGAGCGCCACGTCCCACTGGTCGAGGGCGGTCTGCTGCGAGCCGACGTGGAACGACACGCCGAACGGCTCGAGGCCGAGATCGCGGGCT
Organism: Alphaproteobacteria bacterium; assembly: GCA_030604885.1. Classification (GTDB taxonomy): domain Bacteria; phylum Pseudomonadota; class Alphaproteobacteria; order Rhodospirillales; family Rhodospirillaceae; genus Oleispirillum. The sequence continues at coordinate 90,934 of JAUVUZ010000009.1, forward strand.
TCGGTGAGGAGGTCGGCCGCCATGTCGACGGCGCAGCCGAACTTCTTGCTCAGCGGCCACTGGGCGCCGGTGTTCTCGACGAGAATCCGGCAGTAGACGCGGCTGCCCGGCGCGGAGCGGGCGATCTTGTGCAGCTCCTGCTGGGAATCGATGGCATAGAGGCGAACGCCCCTCCCGAAGGCTTCCCGAACGTCGGATTCCTTCTTGATGGTGTTGCCGAACGAGATGTTCCGCGGGTCCGCCCCGGCCGCGAGGCAGAGGTCGATTTCCGGCAGGCTCGCGGTGTCGAAGGACGAGCCTTCGGCGGCCAGCATCCGCACCACTTCGGGCGCCGGATTGGCCTTCACCGCGTAGTAGACCTGCGCCAGCGGCAGGTGCTCGCGAAGATTGCGGTAGTTCTGACGGATGATTTCCAGGTCCACCACCACGCAGGGGGTGGGCGGACGCTGCTGCTCCAGGAATTCACGAATACGTTCGGACATCGTCTTCAAGTCCCCCGTTCGAAGGACCAGGCCGGATCACACGATCACATAGGCGCAGGTCATCGGATAATTGGTCCAACGACATGTCTTCCGGGCGAACCCGAAAGACACCCCGTAATTCCGACCGGGATCCGATCTGGGGAGAAAACGCTTACGACGCACCGCGGCACAAGAAAACCGACCCTCGGTTATTCTTGCCCCGACCCCCGGCAAGGGGCGGCGCAATCTGCCTCTGACGTACACAATACGCAATACGGCGGTCGTAGTGTTTCCACCCCGGACTTTCGCCCGGTCACGTGTCGTGCGTCGTTGCGTAGCCACCAAGGGTCAGAGGCACGTGCGCAAGGACGACCCATATAGTCCGAACCCAACCCCCGGTAAAGAAAAAATCCATAGAAAAATCGCACCTCCCGCATGACCGGTGCGCATACCTATTTTCGTTGTGCCGCGCCCATTTCGGGCTGCGGATTCCGCGCCTCGGAAATCCTGAAAAAATCCATATTTCCTGAATAGTTACCAAGACGCCCCGACCCGACGCGGCGAGGGCCTCGCCCACGCGCCCGCCCCACCCCGCCCGCGCGGGGTGGTGGCGGCGGCGCAGATGGTTATTGTGTCGAAACAATCTTCGGCCAAGATTTCGACCGCAAGATACACGGCGGCGACAGAATTCAACGCGAAATATGCGCCGCGTCGCCCGCCCGGGTCTTGCCCGCGCGGGAGTCGGCCCCGGCGCAGCGCCTTGGGCGGCCAACGAAAAAGGCTCCGCCGACGGGCGGCGGAGCGTCGAAGACGAGCATCAAGTCTCAGATCAGCCCGGCGAGCGGCGACGACGGGTCGGCGTAGAGCTTCTTCGGCATCCGCCCGGCGAGGTAGGCGAGGCGCCCGGCCTCGACCGCGTGGCGCATCGCCCGCGCCATCTTCACCGGGTCCTTGGCGGCGGCGATGGCGGTGTTCATCAGCACGCCGTCGCAGCCCAGCTCCATCGCCACCGCGGCGTCCGAGGCGGTGCCGACGCCCGCGTCCACCAGCACCGGCACCTTCGCCGCCTCGACGATCAGGCGGATGCCCACCGGGTTCTGGATGCCGAGGCCCGAGCCGATCGGCGCGGCGAGCGGCATGATCGCCACGCACCCCAGTTCCTCCAGGTGCTTGGCGGCGATCGGATCGTCGGAGCAGTAGACCATCACGTCGAAGCCGTCCTTGATCAGCGCCTCGGCGGCGCGGAAGGTTTCGGCCATGTGCGGATAGAGGGTCTTCTGATCACCCAGCACCTCGAGCTTGACGAGGTTCCAGCCGCCCGCCTCGCGCGCCAGGCGCAGGGTGCGCACCGCGTCCTCGGCGGTGAAGCAGCCGGCGGTGTTGGGCAGGTAGGTGTATTTCTTCGGGTCGACGTAATCCATCAGCATCGGCTGCTTCGGGTCGCTCACGTTCACCCGCCGCACCGCGACGGTGACGATCTCCGCGCCCGAGGCCTCGATCGCCCGCGCGGTTTCCTCGAAGTCCTTGTACTTGCCGGTGCCCACCAGCAGGCGCGAGGCGAAGCTCCGCCCGGCGACGACCAAACGGTCCTCTTCCACGTTATCCCCCTGCGGCGCACCGCCGCCGATGAAGTGCACGATCTCGAAGCGGTCGCCGTCTTCCACCGGGGTGGCGGCGTAGGCGGATTTCGGCACGATTTCGAGGTTGCGCTCGACCGCGACCTTGCGCGGATCGAGTTCGAGCTTCGCCAGCAGCGAAGCCACGTCGTGGCCCTCCTCGAGCGTCCGAAGTTCGCCATTCAAGCTGATCTGCATGGGTTTTTCCCACCTTGCACTGTTGCTTTTCCGTCCCGAGATGCCAGAGTATGGGTCCGTCGGGCGGCGGATGCAACCGACCCGAACCTGCGGAGGAAGCCCGGTGGCCAAGCGCGTTCTCGTTCTCAACGGTCCCAACCTCAACATGCTCGGGATGCGCGAGCCGGAGATCTACGGCCGCGACACGCTGGCCGACATCCGCTCCGCCTGCGCCGCCTTCTGCGAGGCCCAGGGCTGGAGCCTCGACTTCCGCCAGTCCAACGCCGAGGGCGAGCTGGTCTCGTGGATTCAGGAGGCGCGCGGCCGGGTCGACGCGGTGGTGATCAACGCCGCCGCCTACACCCACACCTCGGTGGCGATCCACGACGCGCTGCACCTGCTCGATTGCCCGATCGTCGAGGTTCACCTCTCCAACATCCACCGCCGCGAGCCGTTCCGCCACCACTCCTACATTTCCTCGGTGGCGACCGGCGTGATCGTCGGCTTCGGCGCCAAGGGCTACCTGCTGGCGCTGGCGGCCCTCGAAGCCGGGTGATGCCGATGCGGCTGGTGGTCACGCCCGAACTGCTGATCGCCGCCTACCGCCAGGGCGCCTTCCCCATGGGGCGGGGCCGCGACGATCCGGATCTGGTGTGGCTGTCGCCGCTGCGGCGCGGCGTGATTCCCCTGGACGGCCTGCACGTCGGCCGCTCGCTGCGCAAGGTGCTGCGGCGCGCGCCCTTCGCCGTCACCGCCGACCGGGATTTCCCCGGCGTGGTGAGCGCGTGCGCCGCCCCGGCGGCGGGGCGCGAGGACACCTGGATCACGCCGCAGATCGCCCGCCTCTACACCGATCTCCACCACCGCGGCTTCGGCCATTCCATCGAATGCTGGGCGGACGGCACCCTGGTCGGCGGGCTGTACGGCATCGGCATCGGCGCGGCGTTTTTCGGCGAGAGCATGTTCTCGCGCCGCACCGAGGCTTCGAAGGTGGCGCTGGTGCATTTGGTGGCGCGGCTGCGGGCGGGCGGCTTCCACCTGCTCGACACCCAGTTCACCACCGCCCACCTGCGCGGCATGGGCGCGGTGGAAATCCCCCGCCCCGCCTATCTCAAGGCCCTCGCCAGGGCGGTGGACACGCCCGCCACCTTCTTCCCGCCCGAGGAGGCGATCGCGGCGGAGCTGGCACGCTTCACCGGCTGAAGCCGGAGGCGGCGAACTCCCACGCTTCGGGCGCCAGCGGATCGGTGCGCCGCCAGGTGACCCGTTCCCGCGTCACCGCCAGCAGCCAGCCCTGGGATTGGCTCGGCTTGGCGGCGGCGAAGCCGTCGGCGCGCAGCAGCGCCACGCAGCCGCCCCGCTCCGGGTCGCGCACCGAGGCGTAGCGGATCGCCCCCACCCCCGCCTCCCGCGCCGCGCGGGCGAAGGCCTGGCAGGCGGCGTGGTCGCGCGGGTCCTCCCACGCCGCCCGGTCGCGCGCGAACGGCGGGCCGCGCAAATCGACGCACGCGGTGGCGATGGCGACGCGGAACAGCGTCTGCTCGCGCGCCGGAATGTCGGGCAACTCCGGGCTGTCCACCAGGAACCGCCAGCGCCAGTAGCCCAGCTCGGCGCAGGCGGTGCGCACCGTGTCGGCGCCGTAGAACACCCCCGGATCGGTGGCGGCGCGGAAGCGCGAGCCGTGGGGCGGCGGCGGATAGCGGAACGGCGTGAACAGCAGGTAATGCAGCCCCGCCAGCCCGGGCGGCAGTGGCGGCTTGGCCTCCTCCAGCAGGTCTTCCAGCAGCGCCTGCTCGGCGAGGGTGTCCACCAGCGGCCGGGTGGCAACCGCGTGCTGCGCCTCCACCGCCCGCCAGGAGGAGAGGCGCCGGGGCCGCGCCTCAGAGGCGACCGCGGTAGGCGTCCAGGTAGGCGACGACACGCCCCAGGCCTTCCATGGTGCGCGCCAGTTCGCCGGGGCGGCCGCCGAGGGCGGCGTTCTCGCCGCTCAGCCACGCCCGCGCCGGTTCGCCGCGTCCGAGGATCGAATCGAGGGAGCGGAACAGCCGCACGAACATCAGCCCCAGCTGCCACTCCGCCTTGCGCGCGGGGCTGAGCACATAGGCCCCGGCGAACAGGCGCGAGACGCTGGCGGTGCTGAGGCAGAGCACGTCGGCCATCGCCGCCTGGGAAAAGCCGAGGAACTCGGCGGCGCGGACCACCGCCTTGGAGAGGGTCGGCCCGGCCTCGGGGTGAAGGGATGCGGGTTTCTGCTGAAGCATGTTTCCCTCCTTCGTTTCCATAGAAACAATATGAGGGAAACCTTTCCCGCCCGCAAGGATCAGATGTCGAGATCCTCGGCGAACTTGGCGCGCTCCTGGATGAAGCGGAAGCGCAGCTCCGGCTTCTTGCCCATCAGGTGCTCCACCAGGCGTTCGGTGTCCTTGGCCTCGGCGGCGCCGTCCTCGGTGCGGGCGGAGGGCACGATCACCCGCAGCAGGGTGCGCTTGGCCGGGTCCATCGTGGTTTCCTTCAGCGACGCGGGCGGCATTTCGCCCAGGCCCTTGAAGCGGCTGATCTCCACCTTGCGGCCCGAGAACACCGTCTTCAGCAGTTCCTCGCGGTGGGCGTCGTCGCGGGCGTAGCGGCTCAGGGTTCCGGCGGTGAGGCGGTAGAGCGGCGGCATCGCGAGGTAGAGGTGGCCGCCCTCGATCAGCTTCGGCATCTCGCGATAGAAGAAGGTCATCAGCAGCGAGGCGATGTGGGCGCCGTCCACGTCCGCGTCGGTCATGATGATGACCTTCTCGTAACGCAGGCGCTCCTCCTCGTAGCGGTCGCGCACGCCGCAGCCGAGGGCCTCGATCATGTCCTTGATCTCCTGGTTGCCCTGGAGCTTCTCGGCGGAGGCGGAGGCGACGTTGAGAATCTTGCCGCGCAGGGGGAGGATCGCCTGGGTCTCGCGGCTGCGCGCCTGCTTGGCCGAGCCACCCGCCGAATCGCCCTCCACCAGGAAGATTTCCGACCCCTCGGCCACCGCGCGGGTGCAATCGGCGAGCTTGCCGGGCAGGCGCAGGCGCTTGGTGGCGGACTTGCGGGAGAGTTCCTTCGCCTGCTTGCGGCGGGCGCGCTCCTCGGCGCGGTCGAGCACCGCGGCGAGCAGGCGGTTCGCCACCTCCGGGTCGGCGGTCAGCCAGTGGTCGAAGTGGTCCTTGATCGCCTGCTCGACGAGGCGGGTGGCCTCGGCGGAGGCGAGCTTCTCCTTGGTCTGGCCCTGGAACTGCGGATCGCGGATGAACAGCGACAGCAGCACGCACGCGCCGCCGAAGGCGTCCTCGGCGTTGAGCTTGTCGGCCTTGCGGTTGCCGATCATCTCGGCATAGGCGCGCAGGCCCCGCACCGTCACGTTGCGGAAGCCGTTCTCGTGGGTGCCGCCCTCGGGCGTGGGAATGGTGTTGCAGTAGGAGGAGAAGAAGCCGTCGTCGTTGTCGTCGGGCCAGATCGCCGCCCACTCCACCGACCCCATGTCGTCGGCCAGTTGCGCGGTTCCGGCGAAGGGCGTGGGGGTGAGGCGCGCGCGATCCTTGGCGACGTCGGCGAGATAATCGGCGAGGCCGTTGGGGAAGTGCAGCGTCGCGCTTTGCGGCGTCGGGTCGCCCTCCACCAGAAGCTCCGGCGCGCAACTCCAGCGCACGGTGACGCCGCGAAAGAGATACGCCTTCGCCCGCGTCATGCGATAGAGCGCCGAGGGGCGGAACTTCGCCCGCGCGCCGAAGATCTGCGGGTCCGGCGAGAAGGTGACGGTGGTGCCGCGGCGGTTCTGCACCGCGCCCAGGTCTTCGAGCGGGCCGAGCGCCGCACCCCGGGAAAACCGCTGGGCATAGAGGCGGCGGTTGCGCGCCACCTCCACCACCAGGCTGGCGGAGAGCGCGTTGACCACCGAGATGCCGACGCCGTGCAGGCCGCCCGACACCTTGTAGGCGTCGCCGCCGAACTTGCCGCCCGAGTGCAGGGTGGTGAGGATCACCTCGAGGGCGGATTTGTCGGGATACTTGGGGTGCGGGTCCACCGGGATGCCGCGGCCGTTGTCGCGCACCGTCACCGCGCCGTCGGCCAGCAGTTCCAGGTCGATGGTGGTGGCGTGGCCCGCCACCGCCTCGTCCATGGCGTTGTCCAGCACCTCGGCCACCAGGTGATGCAGCGCCCGGTCGTCGGTGCCGCCGATGTACATGCCCGGCCGCCGCCGCACCGGCTCCAACCCCTCCAGGACCTCGATGTCCTTGGCGGTGTAAGACTCGGTCTTCGCCAGCGTCACGTCTTGAAACAGGTCACTCATCGGCTCAACACCACTATCTCTTGCGTCTGCCCACCCAACCACACACCACGAATGGGACCAGCCGCGTACTCTACGCGCGAACCCGGGATTTGTCGAGATGAGGGTGCGGGGAGGAGGAGGCTAGATAGGGCCGAGAGCGGACATTCAGCGTTGTTGTAAATCAATAAACGCCTCAATCGTCGAGCGATCATGTGGTGTCGCTACGTAGTGTTCTACCCCCGAATCCTGGTGCATAGACCGTTCTGTTGACCATCAATGCGATGATTGATAGTCTTACCTAAAAGTAAATGACAAAGGTATTAATCATGCCTAACTATCAACCGTTTGCATTTGTTTTAATGCCTTTTGACCGAGAATTCTCGGACATCTACAGATTCGGCATCAAACAAACGGCTGAAAATTGTGGAGTTGTGGCAGAACGTGTTGATGAACAACATTTCAGTGAGACAATACTAGAACGTGTATACAGACAAATTGAGAATAGCGATTTTATTATCGCCGAGATGACCGGAAAAAACCCAAATGTTTTCTATGAGGTTGGCTATGCACATGCAAAAGGAAAGCTGTGCGCGTTAGTAACTCAAAGCGCCACTGACATTCCATTCGACCTAAAACATCATCCACACGTTGTTTATGATGGATCTATTGCAGACCTGCAGAAAAAACTTACCCAGAAAATCAAGTGGTTGAAAGAAGAGACGGCAAAAAAGAAATCCGAGACGATCTCGGCTAGTGTTCGGGCAAACCATGGCTCTCTTGAAAAGAGTGAGTATCTACACGAAGGAACTTTCTTATTGACTCTTGACTTGAAAAATAATTCATCAAGACGGAGTCCAGAAATTGAGGCCATATACATAACGACATCGAAGCCGTGGCGCTTGATTTCTAAAGGGAATGAATGCCCCTCCAACATAGATAGCACAGGAAATTTGAAGAGAAGTCTAATTTCCCCTAGTCTTCAAAGATTATCTCCTGGGGCTTTCTTCCAGGAAAGAATTAAATTTGAAAGGAAACTTTGGTCTAAGTTTACTGGCGAGGAAAAGAAAGATGAATACACATCAAAGGGCACTGTAATTGTCGATATAGTTACCGGTGAGGGCACGCTTTCTTATGAATTTTCTATAGACGTTACCTTTGACGATATACCTTTCTGATGGTTCGTGCGATGTTTTCGTGAATGTCAGATTAGGGGAGGGGCACAGACCAAATCCCTGGCATCAATTTTGGATGCCGCCATGTCAGCTTTCGGTCACCGCGATCAAACCTCAGAGCGTCTCCCTTGGGCGCATAGCCGCCAGCCCCTTGCACGCCCCTACCCTAAATCAAAAACGGCTGACGGTTCACCGCGACTTGGTTGCGACCGGATTGTTTGGCGGCATACATCGCCCGGTCCGCCGCGTTGAGGATGGCGTCGAAGTGGGTGGCGCGGTCGTGGCGTTGGGCGAGGCCGATGGAGACGGTGAGGCGCGCCGTGCCGCCCGTGGGGGTGGCGATTTCGGCTTCCGACACCGCGGCGCAGATGCGGCGGGCGATGGCGAGGGCATCGTCCTCGTCGGTTTCCACCAGAACCACGGCGAACTCCTCGCCGCCGAGGCGGCCGAGGATGTCGACGTCGCGCAGGGCGTCGCCGATCGCCCGCGAGATCGCTTGCAGGGCCGCGTCGCCGGTGGCGTGGCCGTGGGTGTCGTTCAGCGCCTTGAAGTGGTCCACGTCGATCATCAGCAGGGTGAACGGTCGGCGATAGCGTTGCGCGCGTTCGAGTTCGCGTTCGGCCAGCTCGACGAAGTGGCGCCGGTTGAACACCCCGGTGAGGTAATCCGTCCGCGCCCGGGCCTCGATCTGCGCCTTCAGGTCCCGTTCGAGGGCCAGCTTTTCCCGAATCACCAGAACGTCCACCATCGCCTTCTGCGCGTCGGCCCGCAGTTGGCGGCCGCGCGCGTGCAGGATCGCCGCGAACAGGGTGCCGATCACCAGCCCGTCGGCGACCAGCAGCTTCATGCCGTCGAGGTTCTCCTTGGCGTCGCTGAGGATGCCGTGGTTGGAGAGCCAGAACAGCACGTTGAACGCGGTGATGACGATGAAGAACGCTTGCAGGACGCGGCGGCTCGGCGATTGCTCCCGGCGCAGGGAAAACGCGATGGCGACGAACAGGAACCAGCTCACCTTGATGACCGTGGCAGCGACCACCACCGCCAGATCGGCGCGCCCGAAGAGGAGGAGGAGAACCGCCGCCGGAACCGCGCACAGCAGCAGATCCAGCCCCCGCATCAGCAGCGGCGCGGGCCGATAGGGCGCGAACAGCACCCGGCAGAACAGCAGCGGCGTGAGGGCGATGCCGAGATAGAGCGCGAAGGCCGTGCCCTGCCCCGGCGAGGCCCCGAACAGGGCGAACGCCGCTTGCGCGAGATGCCCGGTCGCGGCGGTTCCGAACAGCACGTAGACCGCCTGATGGAGGGCGAACAGGCCGAAGATCGGCTGCCGGTCGAGGCAATAGCCTTCCAGCGCCCACACCAGCAACGCCGCCATCGCGGTGGCGAACACCGCCATCGCCAGATCGCGCCCGCCGTCGCGCCGGTCCGCCTCCTGCTGCGTGAACGCCTTGACGTTCAATTGCGCCTGGGTGGTGGTTTCGAGGCGCAGGTAATACGTCGCCTCCGGCGCCTCCGGCGTCACCACGAACCCCAGCGAGGCGCGCTTGCGGTCCCGCTCGGCGAACGGATGCCGGTTGCCGGTCGCCCGGCTTTTCCAGGCGCGCGGATCGCCCGGCCCCGCCTCGAACAGGCGGATGTCGTCGAGATAGGTCGGCAGGATGAAGAGCACCACGCTGCCGCCCTCGGCGGGCGCCCGCACCCGCAGCCGGAGCCAGTGGGCGGCGGTTCCCACCCCCGGACGGAACAGCGTCGCGCCGTCGAGCGGGGTGAACTCGCGGTCGACCACCTCGGCGATCGTCAACGCGCGGGACGGGTCGTCGAACGCGGCACGGGCGACGATCAGGTCCTCGGCCCCGGCAGGCGGCGCGAACGCCAGCCCGAGCAGCAAGGCCAGAAGTCCGAACCACCCCATGTTCTTCGGACTCCGCATCCGCCCCATCCCCCCGAACGGCGCCCCCGCCATCGGTCGATGGTATACCGAAATCGCCGGTCGGGCCACGCTTGGCGGCCCCCGAAACGAGAAGCGCCCCGGCGCCTTGGCGGGCGTCGGGGCGCTGCGGAAGGATCGAAGCCTCAGTCCTTGAGCTTGGCGATCACCGTCACCTCGACCGGGGCGTTGCGCGGCAGCACGGCGACGCCGATGGCGTTGCGGGTGTGGCGCCCCGCCTCGCCGAACGCGGCGACGAACAGGTCGGAGGCGCCGTTGCCCACCACCGGCTGGTCGAAGTAGTCCACCGTCGAGGCCACGAACACGTCCACCCGCAGAATCTTGGCGATGCGGTCGAGGCTGCCCCCGGTGGCGTCGGCGAGCTTGGCGATGGATTGCAGGGCGGCGAGCTTGGCGGCCTCCACCGCGGTGGCGGTGTCCACCTCGGCGCCGACGCGGCCGGTGGCGTAAAGCCCGCCCTCGGTCATCGGCAATTGGCCGGAGACGAACACCATGCCGTCCTCTACGTGGAAGGGCACGTAGTTGGCCACGGGGGCCGCGGATTTCGGCAGGGTGAGGCCGAGTTCGGCAAGGCGGGAAACGACGGCGTCGGCCATGGTGCGGTCTCCGGTTCGGTTGCGGCGGCGGCCCGGGGGGTTGCGCAAAACGCAATTGGCGCGGGCGGCCGGATGGGCCTATTGTGCGCTAGCCCGGAACGCGCCGGGCGGATTGGAAGATTAGTGTCGGAGGCTCCCGGTGAGCAAGCTCTCCCTGCCCAAGGATAAGATCAAGGTCGTGCTGCTGGAAGGCATCCACGACAACGCGGTCCACGCGCTCAACGTGGCGGGCTACACCAACGTCGACAGCTACCCCGGCGCGCTCGACGGCGTCGCGCTCAAAGACGCCATCGCCGACGCCCACATCGTCGGCATCCGCTCGCGCACCCGCCTCACCCAGCAGGTGATCGCCCAGGCGCCGAAGTTGATGGCGGTGGGCTGCTTCTGCATCGGCACCAACCAGGTGGATCTGAAGGCCGCCAAGATGGCGGGCATCCCGGTGTTCAACGCCCCCTATTCCAACACCCGCTCGGTGGCGGAACTGGTGCTGGGCGAGATGATCATGCTGTGCCGCGGCGTGCCCGAGAAATCCGCCGCCGCCCACGCGGGCCAGTGGCTGAAATCCGCCAAGGGCAGCCACGAGGTGCGCGGCAAGAAGCTCGGCATCGTCGGCTACGGCCACATCGGCTCGCAGCTTTCCATCCTCGCCGAGGCGCTGGGGCTGGAGGTGCAGTATTTCGACGTGGTCAACAAGCTGGCGCTCGGCAACGCCAAGCCCTGCCACACCCTCGACCAATTGCTGCGCACGTCGGACATCGTCACCCTCCACGTGCCCTCGACGCCGCAAACCCGCGACATGATCGGCGCCGCCGAGCTGGAGCTGATGAAGCCGGGCGCGCTGCTCATCAACGCCTCGCGCGGCAACGTGGTGACGATCGACCCGCTGGTGGCGGCGCTGAAAGACGGCCGCCTGGGCGGCGCCGCCATCGACGTCTTCCCGGTGGAACCGGCCGACGCCGACGAGGAGTTCGTCTCCCCCCTGCGCGGCCTGCCGAACGTCATCCTCACCCCCCACGTCGGCGGCTCCACCCAGGAGGCCCAGGCCAATATCGGCACCGAAGTGGCGGAAAAGCTCATCACCTATTCGGACAACGGCTCCACCCTCGGCGCCGTCAACTTCATGGAAGTGGCGCTGCCGGTGCAGGGCACCGCGACCCGCTTCATGCACATCCACCGCAACGTCCCGGGCGTGATTTCGCGCATCAACGACATCTTCTCGGGCAAGGGCATCAACATCTCGGGCCAGTACCTCCGCACCGACGGCGAGGTGGGCTACGTGGTGGTGGACGTGGAGGCCGACATCGAACCGGGCCAGGGCTTCCGCAAGGCGCTCGACGCCATCGACGGCACCATCCGCTCCCGCTTCCTGTTCTAAGGACGCCGCACCCAGGGGTCCCGCCCCGCGGGAACCCTGCTCCCCCTCCCCCGTCGTTCCCGCGCAAGCGGGAACCCACGTGCCCGCTCCTCCCCGTCGTTCCCGCGCAGGCGGGAACCCATGCGCCCGGCGGCACCGTGGAGTCCGGCTCGCCGCTTCGCGACGTCCGGAATGACGAGCGAGAGAAACGCCGCTCCCTCCCCGTCACGGCCGCACCAGTAAGACCCCCACGCGCCCGCCCTTCCCCGTCGTTCCCGCGCAGGCGGGAACCCCATGCGTCCGGCGGCACCATGGAGTCCGGCTCGCCGCTTCGCGACGTCCGGAATGCCGTGCGAGAGAAACGCCGCTCCCTCCCGTCACGGCCGCACCAGCGGGACTCCCGCGCCCGCCCCTCCCCGTCGTTCCCGCGCAGGCGGGAACCCATGCGCCCAGCGGCACCGTGGAGTCCGG
>JAUVUZ010000025.1 GCA_030604885.1 Alphaproteobacteria bacterium
ACATCGGCCTGATGAAGGCGGTGGACAAGTTCGAATACCGCCGCGGCTACAAGTTCTCGACCTACGCCACCTGGTGGATCCGCCAGGCGATCACCCGCTCGATCGCCGACCAGGCGCGCACCATCCGCATTCCGGTGCACATGATCGAGACGATCAACAAGCTGGTGCGCACCAGCCGCCAGATGCTCCACGAGATCGGCCGCGAGCCGACCCCGGAGGAGCTGGCCGAGAAGCTCTCGATGCCGCTCGAAAAGGTGCGCAAGGTGATGAAGATCGCCAAGGAGCCGATCTCGCTCGAAACCCCGATCGGCGACGAGGAAGACAGCCACCTCGGCGACTTCATCGAGGACAAGAACGCGGTGCAGCCGCTGGACGCGGCGATCCAGTCGAACCTGCGGGAAACCTGCACCCGCGTGCTCGCCAGCCTCACCCCGCGCGAGGAGCGCGTGCTGCGCATGCGCTTCGGCATCGGCATGAACACCGACCACACCCTCGAGGAAGTGGGCCAGCAGTTCTCGGTGACGCGCGAACGCATCCGCCAGATCGAGGCGAAGGCGCTCCGCAAGCTCAAGCACCCGAGCCGCTCGCGCAAGCTGCGCAGCTTCCTCGACACCTGATCCCCCACCGGGGCGCTTCCCGCGCCCCGGTTTTTCCCTTATGACAGATCTCCCGACCCGGGACTCCCGGGCCTGTAGCTCAATGGTTAGAGCCGGCCGCTCATAACGGTCTGGTTGCAGGTTCGAGTCCTGCCGGGCCCACCATCTCCCCTTCTTCGAACGTCCTGCTTCGGGGCCGGAAAACGTCAGGTTTGTGGCCGTATTTAGGCACTCTTGACGGTGGCGGCGGGGCGGGGGTGGGACTATGATCCGGCGGTTTTGCAACCGCCCCCGGATCCCTATGACCGCCGTCGTCGCCGCCGATACCGCCGTACCCGATCCCCACCGTTCCGCCTTCGGCGCGCTGTTCGTCTCCGCCCTCGGGGTGGTGTTCGGCGACATCGGCACCAGCCCGCTCTACGCCCTCAAGGAGGCGTTCGCCGGGCCGCATCCGCTGCCCCTCGATCCGCCCCACGTGCTCGGCATCCTGTCGCTGGTGTTCTGGGCGCTGATCGGCGTGGTGATGATCAAGTACGCGGTGGTGATCATGCGCGCCGACAACCGCGGCGAGGGCGGGTCGCTGGCGCTGCTGGCGCTCCTGACCCGCGCCCCCGGCGCCTCGCCCCGGCTGGTGGCGACGGTGGGGGCCTTGGGGGTGTTCGCGGCGGCGCTGTTCTACGGCGATTCGATGATCACCCCGGCGATCTCGGTGCTTTCGGCGGTCGAGGGGCTGGAGGTGGTGGCGCCCGCGCTGCACCCCTACGTGGTGCCGATCACGGTGGCGATTCTCGTCGGCCTGTTCTCGATCCAGAGCAAGGGCACCGCCACCGTGGGGGTGCTGTTCGGGCCGGTGATGCTGGTGTGGTTCACCACCCTGATGGCGATGGGCCTCGCCAACATCGGCCATTATCCCAAGGTTCTGGCGGCGCTCAGCCCGCACCACGCGGTGGCGTTCCTGGTGGAGAACCGGCTGCTGGGGTTCCTCAGCCTCGGCGCGGTGGTGTTGGTGGTGACCGGCGCCGAGGCGCTTTATGCCGACATGGGCCACTTCGGCCGCTGGCCGATCCGCCTCGCGTGGTCGTTCATCGTCCTCCCCTCGCTGATGATCAACTACCTGGGCCAGGGCGCGCTGCTGCTGGCCGACCCGGCGGCGGTGGCGAACCCGTTCTACCTGATGGCGCCGGAGTGGGGGCGGGTGCCGCTGCTGCTGCTCGCCACCTGCGCCACGGTGATCGCCAGCCAGGCGGTGATTTCGGGGGCGTTCTCCCTCACCCAGCAGGCGATCCAGCTGGGCTTCCTGCCGCGCATGAACATCGTCCACACCTCGGAGCGGGCGCGCGGGCAGATCTACCTGCCGTTCGTCAACTGGGTGCTGCTGGTGTTCGTGGTGTGCCTGGTGGTGGGCTTCGGCAATTCGTCGAATCTCGCCTCGGCCTACGGCATCGCGGTGACCGGCAGCATGACCATCGACACCATCCTCGCCGGGCTGGTGATGGTGAAGCTGTGGGGGTGGCGCAACCCGCTGGTGAAGGTGATGATCGGCACGTTCCTGGTGATGGACCTGTCGTTCTTTTTCGCCAACGCGGGCAAGATTCCCCACGGCGGCTGGTTCCCCCTGGCGGTGGCGCTGGTGATCTTCGTGCTGCTCACCACCTGGAAGCACGGCCGCGAGCTGCTGCTGGAAAAGCGCGCCGCCGATTCCCTGCCGGTGGACCTGTTCCTGGAGAGCGTCGCCGACCGGGTGGCGCGGGTGAAGGGCACGGCGATGTTCCTTTCCGGCAAGGGCGACGGCGTGCCCACCGCACTGATGCACAATCTCAAGCACAATCAGGTGCTGCACGAGCGCATCGTGCTGCTCGGCGTGGCGGTGGACGAGCGCCCCTACGTGCCGCCGGAGGAGCGCGTCACCGCCCGCCTGCTGGGGCCGAACTTCCACCGCGTGATGCTTAACTACGGCTTCATGGACGACCCCAACGTGCCGAAGGCGCTGGCCAACGCGCGGCTGGACGAGCTGGGCTTCTTCTACGAGCCGATGACGACCTCGTATTTCGTCTCCCGCGAGACCATCGTGCCCGCGCGGCTCTCGGGCATGACGCCGTGGCGGGTGGGGCTGTTCGCGTGGATGAACCGCACCGCCACCGCGATCACCGACTTCTTCCACCTGCCCATCGGCCGCGTCGTCGAGCTGGGCGGGCAGGTGGAGCTCTAGGTGCTGTACCCATAATTTTCCGCCGCCTGCGTTGCCCTCCAAGGGGTGCAATGGCAGGCGCCGTCGCGCAGCCGATGCGGCGCATCGGCAAGCGGCGGCAACGCACCAGGGCACCCCTTGGAGGACAACCCGAAGGGCCGGTCGATTTCGCCCGCCGGATGCGTCGAAGGGCTTGAACGTAGTCCCTGCTACGTCCTACGCCCTTCTCCTATCCGGACGAACGAAATCGACCGGCGCAGGCGGTGGAAAATTATGGGTACAGCACCTAGGTTTCCCGCACCGGCGGGCCGAGCAGGATCGGCGCGTAGCGCGCCGCGAAGCCGAGGAAGGCGAGCACCCACAGGCCGCCCGCCACGTCGAGGGCGAGGCGCATGCCGTCGTCGGCGAACGGCGCCGCGACGCGCGAGGCCGCCCCCAGGAACACCAGGGCGTAGAGCGCCACGTCGACGCGGTCGGCCGCCAGGCGGCGGCCCGAGTGGCCGCGGCTGGCGCGGGTCATCACCGCCAGGGTCATGCTGCCGAAGGTGCCCACCAGCCACACGTGCAGCGCCGCCACCGGATCGAGGGCCGTCGGGTCGAGCAGCGCCCAGCCGAGGGCGGCGAAGCCGAGCGGCACCGTGGCGTAGCCGAGGTGGAGGACCGCCAGCAGCGGTTCGGACAGGGTGGCGAGGCCGCGCCAGCGCGCCAGCCGCACCGCGTTGAGCGCCCCGGCGGCGAGCAGGGCGAGGGCGGCGGGACCCTCGGGCGCGGCGGTCCAGGCGGCGAGGGCGGCGGCGGAGACCGCCAGGGTGAGCACGTCGTAGCGGCCGGACGCGGGCGGCGGCGGGCCGAGGCGGCGGGCGCCCATCCAGTTGCGGGTGAAGGTGGGAATGATGCGGCCGCCGATCACGATCACCAGCAGCAGCAGGATCGCCACCCCGGCGCGGGTGGCGTGCACGGCGAGCCCCGAGGACGCGGCCTCCCAATGGAAGGCGGCGTCGGCGGCGCCGAACAGGCCGACCATGCCGACGATCGGCAGGTTGCGGAGGTTGCCCGCGGCGGTCACCTCGCGGGCGAACACCGCCACCAGCGCGAGCGGGAAGGCGAGGTCCACCAGCGCGGCGGGCAGGGCGCCGACCGCCGCCGACACGGTCACCGCCACCCGCCCGGCCCCCCACAGGGCGAGCAGCGCCAGCAGGGTCCGCCCCGCCACCGGCGGCCGCCCGGTCCAGTGGCCGACGGCGGTGAGCGCGAAGCCCGCGACGATCGCCATCAGCGCGCCGAACAGCAGGGAGTGGACGTGCCAGTCGCGCGGCGCGAAGGCGGTGGGCGGCTGCCAGACGCCGGTCAGCATCGGCAGCCAGGCGAGCACGCCGAGCGCCATGGCGAGGGCGCCGACGAAGAAGAACGGGCGGAAGCCGCAGCTCAGCCAGTGGGGAACGGGACGGGTCATCTACTTGGCCTCGGCGGACTGGACGGTGGCGAAGATGCCTTCGAACCTCTTCGCCGCCATCTTCGGGTGCTTGACCGCGGCGGCGGTGGCGAGGTTGACCGGCTCGCCGACGATCACCGCCGCCACCATGCCCATGCCGTAGTGCGGGCGGCATTCGACGCCGTAGACGCCGGGCTGGGTGAAGGTGACGCGGATGTCCTTGCCGAGCTTGCCGGCGAACGGCTCGGCCCCTTCGGGGATCATGCCGGCGATGCTGCGGGCGTCGTGGCCCGGGTTGGTGGCGACGAAGGTGACGGTGTCGCCGGGGGCGACGTGCACCACGTCCGGCTCGAACACCATCAGACCCTTGGCGCCCTTGTTGAGCATCCGGATTTCGTGGTCGGCGGCATTGGCGGGCGCGGCGAAGGCGGCGCAGAGGGCGAAGGCGAGAACGAAGCGGCGCATGGTCGGTCTCCTCGGTTGTGCCGGGTCAGGATAGGGGCGGCGGCGCGGGTCGTCTTTGCGCCGCCGCAACTTCGCGCGCGATCACTGCGGGATCGGCGCCGGGGCGTGGACCTGGGTCATCAGGTCGTGGTTCCACTCGCCGCTCACCTCCACCTGGGCGAAGGCGCCCAGCTCGGTGGCCTTGATCAGGTTGTGGTTGACGTAGGCGTAGGTGCCGGGTTGGCGGAAGCGGTAGAGCGCCGCCGCCGCGCTGCCGCCGCGCACGAACCAGGTTTCGAGGTCGCGCTCGGGCGGGTTGGCGAACTTGCCGGTCTCCCACACCCGGTCGCCGTGGCCGCCGATCAGGTGCGGGCGGGTGTCGCGGTTGGCGGAGGAGTGGATCAGCAGCACCGTCTCGCCCACCTGGGAGGTGAGGGCGCGCTCGCCGGTGAGGGCGCCGACCCGGCCGTTGAACACCACGTGGCTCGGTACCAGGCCGCGCATCGCGGCGATCGTGTCGGCGTGGGATTCCGCCAGGCTGTCGTAGCGTTTGAACGCGCCGGTCTCGTCCTTCGGCAGGTAGAGGTCGAACTCGCCCACGGTGTAGGCGCGGTCGTAGCGCAGCGCCGTGCCGTCGCGGTCCTTGAGGCCGTCGCGCGGCAGCACCATCAGGGTGCCGCTCATGCCGCTCACCACGTGCCAGGCGACCATGCCGGGCGGCGCGCAGTGGTAGACGAACACCCCGGCGCGGTCGGCCTTGAAGCGCAGGGTCGCCTGCTCGCCGGGCTGCACGATGGTGAGGTCGCCGCCGCCCATGGCGCCGGTGGCGGCGTGCAGGTCGATGTTGTGGGCCATGGAGTTGGTGGCGGGATTGACGAGGGTGATCTCGACGGTGTCTCCTTGGTGCACCACCATGGTCGGGCCGGGCATGGTGCCGTTGAAGGTCATCGCCCGCATGCGCGTGCCTTCGTCGTCCACCTCCACCTCGGCCTCGCCGACGGTGAGGGTGAAGGCCACGGTGCGCGGCGCCGCCCGGGTGGCCTGCTCGTGGGCCATCACCGCGGGCGGCGGCAGCAGGGTGGGGGCGATCCGCTCGGCGGCCGCGGCGGGGTGCGCCAGGGCGGCGAGGGCGAGGGAGCAGAGCAGGGTGCGGCGAAGGGGCATGGCGGTGTCCTTCCGTGGTATCGTGCGATGGAACCATTGGACACCCGATGCGCGCGGGGGTTATTGCGCAAAGGCAAACTCCCGCGCGATTGCGGGGAAGGATGGACGATGCCGACGACGCGTCTCGACCGGGCGGTGATCCGCGACCTGCCGATGTTCCGTCCCCTGTCGCCGGAGGATCTCGACGCGGTGCTGGCGCACGCGGTCGCCCGCCGCCTCGCCCCCGGCGAGACCGCGTTCCGCCAGGGGGACGCGGCGGACGCGTTCTTCGTGCTGCTGCACGGGCGGCTCAAGGTCACCCAGACCAGCGCCGACGGCCAGCAGGTGGTGGTGCGCCACGTCAACCCG
Organism: Alphaproteobacteria bacterium; assembly: GCA_030604885.1. Classification (GTDB taxonomy): domain Bacteria; phylum Pseudomonadota; class Alphaproteobacteria; order Rhodospirillales; family Rhodospirillaceae; genus Oleispirillum. The sequence goes on from JAUVUZ010000025.1 coordinate 6,173, forward strand.
GGGGAGCTGTTCGGCATCGCCCGCGCGGTGCGGCGGCCGGATTTCCCCGGCACCGCCGAGGCCCTCACCGACAGCGTCGCCATCGCCTGGCCCGCCGACGCGTGGGACGCCCTGGTGGCGCGCTGCCCGGGCCTGGCGGTGGACGCCCTCGCCACCGTCGGCCAGCGGCTTCAGGACGCCCACACCCGCATTCGCGAGTTGGCCACCGAGGCGGTGGAGCGGCGCGTCGCCCACGCCCTGCTGCGGCTGGTGCGGCAGGCCGGGCGCAAGACCGACGAGGGCATCCTCATCGATTTTCCGGTGTCGCGGCAGGACATCGCCGAGATGACCGGCGCGACCCTGCACACCGTTTCGCGCCTGATGGCGGCGTGGGAGGCGAAGGGCCTGATCGCGGGCGGGCGCAAGCGCGTAACGGTGCGCGACCCGCACGCCCTGTTCATGCTGGCGGAGGGCGAAGGCCGATAGCCGCGGCGAGATCGGCCAGCACCGGGCCTTGCGCGACGCCGTGGGCGCGGCAGGCTTCGGCGACGGTGTGGAACGCCGCCGCCGGGCAGCCGGGGCAGCGCAGGCGGTGGCGGATGAACACCGGGATCGTGGCCGCGTCGGCGGACATCAGGGCGTCGACGACGGCGTCGGCGTCGGGGGCGACGGACATGGCGGAACCTCCTCGGGAACCGCCGCAGTGTCGCGCTTTCGGAGGGGGGCGTCTTTGCGCCCGCGCAAATTCCGCGCAACTCAGCCGGGGGCGCCCTTGGCGATCGAGGCGTAGAGGCTGCGGCGCGCCGAGCGCAGGTGCGCCAGGGCGGCGGCGCGGATGCGCGGGCGGTTGCGGCTCTTGAGGGCGGCGATGTAGACGAGGTGCTCGCGCAGGGCGACGAGGTTGCGCTCCTTCTCGTCGTCCTTGGTCCACAGATAGTGGTAGTGGAAGATCAGGCTGCGCAGGCTCTGGAACTTGTCGACGAAGCGGTTGCGGGAGGCTGCGTTGACGAGTTCGTGCAGCTCCGCGTCGATCTGCGAGAACGCCTTGTAGGCGTGGTCGATGTCGGCGATCAGCGCATGGTGGCGGCGCTCGATGTCGTCGAGCTGCGCCCACGCCGGGTCGTCGCCCGGCAAATCGGCGAACAGCGCCGCCGAGCGCAGCTCGAACAGCTCGCGGATGTCGAACAGCTCCCGCGCGAAATCCAGGTCGAAGCCCCGGAACACCCAGCCGCCGTCGCGCCGCCGGTCCAGGAGGCCGGTCTGGGAGAGTTCGGTGAGGTATTCCCGCATCGCCGAGGGCGACACCGCGAACTGCCGCGCCAGCTCCAGGTTGTTGACCTGGGCGCCGGGCCGCACGTCGTGCTGCAGAACCATTTCCATGAAACGTTTTTCGATGGTCGCCCGCACCGATTCGGTCTCGGTGGCGGAAAAGCGGTCCGCCGCCGTGGGGGCGCGCACCAGGGTGCGGGCGCGGCCGTCCGCCGACACCACGCCCGCCTCGGCGAGGGCGGCGAGCACCGCCCGCACGATGGTGCGGCTGACCCCGAGATCGCGGGCGAGCGCCGCCTCGGAGTCGAGCGCCGCGCCCGGCGGCAGCGCCGCCAGGGCGTCCAGGCAGCGGTTGTAGGCGCGTTTGAAGCGGTCGTTGCTGCGCATGGCGATGTCCGGTCCGGCGGAGTCCGTCCGCCACGGGCGACAATCGATATAATTGATAAAAAACCGTTGACAGGCAACCGCAAAGATCGTCTAAAAAAGACAAAAGACAGACGGCGGAATTCGCCGCAGGGTGGCATCGCGGGCAGGAACAGATGAAAGCTCTGATGATCGAGGGCCAGGAAAACTGCGCCTTTCGCGAGATTCCGGCGCCGCAGCCGGGGCCGGGCGAGGTGTTGCTCGGCGTGCGCCATGTCGGCCTCTGCGGCAGCGACCTCGCCACCTTCACCGGGTTGAATCCCCTGGTGGCGCTCCCCCGCATCCCGGGTCACGAAATCGGCGCCGAGATTCTCGCCGTCGGGCCGGAGGTGCCGCCCGAATTCGCCCCCGGCCGCCGCGCCGTGGCGATCCCCTACACCGCCTGCGGCACCTGCACGTCGTGCCGCCAGGGTCGGGTCAACGCCTGCCGCTCCAACCGCACCATGGGCGTGCAGCAGGACGGCGGCCTCGCCGAGCGCATCGTTCTTCCCCACGGCAAGCTGATCCTCAACGACACCCTGGCGCCGCGCCATCTGGCGCTTGTGGAGCCGCTGTCGGTGGGCTTCCACGCGGTGGCGCGCGGCCGGGTGACGGCGGCGGACCGGGTGGTGGTGCTGGGCTGCGGCATGATCGGCATGGGCGCGGTGGCGGGCGCGGTGGCGCGCGGCGCCGAGGTGATCGCGGTGGACGTGGGCGCCGCCAAGGTGGGCCTGGCGAGGCGCTACGGCGCCGCCCACGGCCTCGACGCGAGCGCGGAGGACGTGGCGGCGCGGGTGGCGGAAATCACCGGCGGCGACGGCGCCGACGTGGTGATCGAGGCGGTCGGCCTGCCGCAAACCTTCACCCAGGCGGTCGACCTCGCGGCGTTCTGCGGCCGGGTGGTCTACATCGGCTACTCCAAGCAGCCGGTCTCCTACGAAACCAAGTTCTTCAACCTCAAGGAACTCGACATCCTCGGCTCGCGCAACGCGCTGATCGGGGATTTCCGGGCGGTGATCGCCTACCTCGAAGGGCTGGGGCGCGCTCCCGACGACCTGATTTCCCGGGTCTTCCCCTTCGCCGAGGCCGAGGCCGCGCTCCCCCACTGGGTGCGGGAGCGGGCGGCGACCACCAAGATCCTCATCGAACTCTAAAGCAGCGCGTCGGTACGGACCGCCGCAAAGGCGGCCGGAAACACACAGGGAGACGACAATGCGGAAACTTCTGACGATGGCGATCGCGGCCGGGATGATGGCGTTTTCGGGCGCCGCCGCCGCCGCGCCGGTGACCATCAAGGTCGCCTACGAAAACAATCCGGGCGAGCCGATCGACAAGGTGATGCACTACTGGAAGGACATGCTCGCCGAGCGCAGCAAGGGCGAGATCGTCCTCGACCTCTATCCCTCCTCCCAGCTCGGCTCCAAGAAGGACGTCACCGAGCAGGCGATGATGGGGATGAACGTCATCACCCTCTCCGACGTCGGCTTCCTCGTCGACTTCGACCCGGATCTCGGCATCCTGTTCGGCCCGTATCTCACCGACGACCCGCAGAAGCTGTTCGCGATCTACGAAAGCGACTGGTTCAAGAAGAAGGACGCGGCGCTGCGCAAGAAGGGCATCCACATCGTGATGTCCAACTACCTCTACGGCGTGCGCCACATCCTCGCGAAAAAGCCCATCAACACCCCCGCCGACATGAAGGGCATGAAGATCCGCGTGCCCAACAACGTGATGCAGATCAAGGCGATCGAGGCGATGGGCGCGACCCCGACGCCGATGCCGCTGGCGGAGGTCTACCCGGCGCTGGCGCAGGGCATCATCGACGGCGTCGAGAACCCGATCTCGGTGCTCTACGGCCAGAAGCTGCACGAGCAGGCGAAGTATCTCTCGATGGTCGGCTACATCACCAACACCTCGCTGTGGCTCGGCGGCGAGGCGTTCTTCGAAACCCTGCCGCCCGCCCAGCTCAAGCTGATCCACGACACCGCCCGCGAGGCCGGCCTCTACAGCCAGAAGATCACCACCGAACTCGACAACCAGATGATCGGCAAGATGAAGGAGGCGGGCGTCACCGTCATCGCCCCCGACGTGGCGCCGTTCAAGGAGGCCTCGCGCAAGGTCTACGACCAGTTCCCGAAGTGGACCCCCGGCCTCTACGACCAGATCCAGAAGGAACTGAAGTAACCTCCACGGTTCGCGGGCGGCTTGGCGCCGCCCGCGCCTTCCCTGAAGCGGGGCTGGGATGCGTCATTTCGGAAAGCTCTGGACCTTCGCCGCGGCCGCCACCCTCGCCGCGCTGGTGTGCATCACCGTCGCCGCGGTGGTGATGCGCTACGCCTTCGCCGCGCCGATCCAGTGGACCGAGGAGATCTCGGGCCTGCTGATGATCTGGATCGTGATGATCGGCGCCATCGCCGCCGAGCGCGACGGCCAGCACCTCGCGATCCCGCTGCTGGTGGACCTGTTGCCGCGCCGCCTGGCGGCCGCCGTCAACGTGCTGGTGTGCCTCGCCTCCATCGGTCTTCTCGGGGTGATGGGCTGGTTCGGCTGGAAGCTCGCCGAGCGGGCGCAATACAAGCTCACGCAGATTCTCGGCATCTCGTGGTTCTGGATCGACATCGCGGTCACCGTCGGCTGCGCGGGGGTGGCGGTCTACACCCTGCTGCGCGCCGTGCGCCTGCTGCGGGGCGAGGGAGACGCGCCATGACCTGGATGCTGATCGTGCCGCTGATGCTCGGCCTGTTCGCGCTCAACTTCCGCCTGTTCCTGGCGATGTTCGCGGCGGCGCTGTGCTACTTCGTGGTCTACGGCCGGGTGCCGATGCAGATCTCGGTGCAGCAGTTCATCGGCCCGTCGCAGAACGCCTCGCTGCTGGCGATCCCGTTCTTCATCCTGCTCGGCACCCTGATGAGCTGCACCGGCATCGCCCAGCGCCTGCTCAAGGTGGCGGACCTGATCGTCGGGCGGCTCACCGGCGGCATGGGCCTCGCCAACATCCTGCTCTCGACGATGCTGGGCGGCATCTCCGCCTCCAACCTCGCCGACGCGGCGATGCTGACGCGGATGATGGTGCCGGAGATGGAGCGCCAGGGTTACGCGCGCGGGTTCGCCGCGGGCGTCACCGCCGCCGGGTCGCTGATCACGCCGATCATCCCGCCCGGCATCGCGCTGATCATCTACGGCCTGGTGGCCGACGTCTCGATCGGCAAGATGTTCATGGCGGGCATCCTGCCCGGCCTCCTGTGCTGCGTGCTGCTGATGACCGCCACCTACGCGGTCGCCCGCCAGCGCGGCTACCGCCCGGCGCGCACCAGCTGGCCCACCGCCGGGGAGACCCGGCGCACCCTGCTCGGCGCGTGGCCCGCGCTGTTCCTGGTGGTGGTGATCATCGGCGGCATCCGCCTCAACGTCTTCACCCCCACCGAGGCGGGCGCGGTGGGCGTCGTCACCGTGATCGTCATCGGCTTTTTCATCTTTCGCGAGATGCGCGTGGACGACGTGGTGCGCGCCTTGTGCGAGACCGCCAAGTCCACCGCCGCGGTGATGGTGGTGATCATGGCCAGCTCGGCGCTGGCGTGGATCTTCTCCCTCGAACACGCGGGCGACAAGCTGGCGGCGGTGATCCTCGAGTTCACCGCCAACAAGTACGTGTTCCTGCTGGTGGTCAACGCGCTGCTGCTGGTGCTGGGCATGCTGATCGAGGGCAACGCGATCATGATCGTGCTGGTGCCCCTGTTGATGCCGGTGGTCCACCAGTTGGGGATCGACCCGGTCCACTTCGGCATCGTGCTGATCCTCAACCTCGCGATCGGCTGCCTGACGCCGCCGGTGGGCACGGTGATGCTGCTGGTGTGCAGCCTCTCGCGGGTGTCGGTGGCCGAGTTCATGCGCCAGGCGTGGCCGATGTTCGTGGCCCTGTTCGCCGCCCTCGGCCTCATCACCTTCGTGCCGTTCTTCTCCCTGGCTTTGGTGTAGGCGCCTCGCTCACTGGAATCCGGCGTGCAGGCGCGGGGTGTAGGGGGCCTCGAGGGCGGCGATCTCGTCGGCGGAGAGGCGCACCTCCAGCGCCGCCACCGCGTCCTCCAGGTGGCGGGGCTTGGAGGCGCCGACGATCGGGCAGGTGATCGGCGCCTTGTGCAGCAGCCACGCCAGCGCCACCTGGGCGCGCGGCACCCCCTTGGCCTCGGCCACCCGGCCCACCGCGTCGACGATGGTGCGGTCGCTCTCGCGGTAGAGGCCCTTGCCCACCTCGTCGGCGGCGATGCGGTCGGTGGCGTCGTCCCACGCCCGCGCCAGGCGGCCGCGCGCCAGCGGGCTCCACGGCATCACCGCGATCCCCTCGTCGGCGCAGAAGGGCAGCATCTCGCGCTCTTCCTCGCGGTAGAGCAGGTTGACGTGGTCCTGCATGCTGACGAACTCGACCCAGCCGTTGAGGCGCTGGGTGTAGAGCATCTGCGCGAACTGCCAAGCGTGCATCGACGAGGCGCCGATGTAGCGCGCCTTGCCCGCCTTGACCACGTCGTGCAGGGCTTCGAGGGTTTCCTCGATCGGCGTGCCGTAGTCGAAGCGGTGGATCTGGTAGAGGTCGAGGTAGTCGGTGCCGAGGCGCTTCAGGCTGGCGTCGATCTCGCGCAAGATCGCCTTGCGCGACAGCCCGGCGCCGTTCGGCCCCGGGTGCATGCGGTTGTAGACCTTGCTCGCCAGGACGATGTCGTCGCGGGGCACGAAATCCTTGATCGCCCGGCCGACGATCTCCTCCGAGGTGCCGTCCGAATAGGTGTTGGCGGTGTCCCAGAAGGTGATGCCGAGGTCGAGCGCCTGCTTCAGCAGCGGCCGCGAGCGGTCCTCCGGCAGGGTCCAGGGATGGGTGCCGCGGTCGGGGGCGCCGTAGGTCATGCAGCCGAGGCAGATGCCCGACACCTCGAGGCCGGTGTTGCCGAACTTCACGTACTCCATGGGTCAGCTCTCCTGATCTCTGCGGGGGGTGGCGACCAGCCAGTGCATCCGCGTCGGGCGGAACTCGCACATCGCCAGCCAGCGGTCGAAGCTGTTGAGGCGGGCGACGAAGTCGTGGCGGTTGGGGTCGCGCCCGCCCTCGGCCACCAGGGCCACGGCGTGGCTGGGGGCGAGGCGGGCGCGGAGGGTGTCGGTGATGCCGGGGTCGAGGAAGTCGTGGCACTCGACGATCAGCGCGCAGCGGTCGAGGGCGGGCAGGCTCTCGGCGGCGATCAGCGCGGTTTCCGCGCCCTCGCAATCGAGCACCGCGAGGGGGCGCGCGGCTCCGGCGGCGAGTTCGGCGAGGCGGGCGGCGGTGCATTCCCCCTCCACCGTCAGCCGCCGGGCGACGCCGTTGAGGCGCGCGGCGAGGGCGCACACCTCCCGCGCCGGGGCGGAGATGTCGAAGGCGTGGACGCGCGCCTCGGGCAGGCGGCGCGCGAGGCCGACGGCGTAGTAGCCCTCGGCGCAGCCGACGTTGACGACCAGATCCGGCGCGCGGGCGATCGCCGCTTCGACCGGCGCGTGCAGTTCCGCCTCGTAGGCGCCGAGCAGCTTCGGCACCAAATCGCCGTCGGCCCACGAGGCGGCCTCGGGCAGGCGCATCCCGGCGAACGGCCCGTCGACCACGAAGCCCTCGGTGTGGGCGAGCACGTGGTCGGCGAGGGCTTCGAGGCGGCCGCGGGCGGCGGCGACGAGGTCGGCGAGCGGGTCGGGCATCGGGGCGGTCTCCGCGGGCGTGGGGGTCCGAGTGTAGGCCCGCGCCGCCGGGTTTCCAAGCCGCGCGCTTGCGGCCCCGGGCGGGCGGGGCTAGACTCGCGTTTCCCCATGGCAAACCGGAAGACCGACCGATGGAAACCTTCGACCGCGAGGCGATCGGCCGCCTCGCCAAGGCGCTGGCGTTCATCCGCGGCGCGGACGACACCGTGACCGCGACGATGAAGCGCGCCGCCGACACCGGCGCCGAGGCCGACATCAAGAAGGCCCGCGCCGCGTTTCTCAAGCTCAAGACCGGCGAGCGCCAGGCGGCGTTCGCGATGATCGCGGAGGACTGACCGATGCTCACCCTCTACGTCGGCAACAAGAACCTCTCGTCGTGGTCGCTGCGGCCGTGGCTGGCGCTGAAGGCGGCGGGCGCGCCGTTCGCCGAGGAGGTGATCGTGCTGCGCAAGACCGGCGAGACCGCCTACCGCCCCGGCCTCAAGGCCGACCTCCTGGCGGTCAACCCGGCGGGCCACGTGCCGGTGCTGCACGACGGCGACCTCGCGGTGTGGGATTCGCTGGCGATCTGCGAATACGTCGCCGAGCGCTTCCCCGAGGCCGGGCTGTGGCCCGCCGACGCCAAGGCGCGCGCCAGGGCCCGCGCCCTGACCGCCGAGATGCACGCGGGCTTCGCCGACATGCGCCGCGAAATGTCGATGGATATTTCCGGACGCCACCCGGGCCGCAGCTTTTCCGAGGCGGCGCGGGCGGACGCGGACCGGGTGATCGCGATCTGGGAGGAGTGCCGCGCCGCCGATCCGGCGGGCGGGCCGTTCCTGTTCGGGCGCTTCGGCATCGTCGACGCGTTCTACGCGCCGGTGGCGACGCGCTTCCGCACCTACGGCGTCGCCTTGCCGCCCGCTTCGGCGGCCTATGCGGCGGCGGTGTTCGCGTTCCCGCCGATGGCGGAGTGGTGCCGCGCGGCGGCGGCGGAGGTGGCGGCCGGATAGGCCGCCACGCCCGGGCGGCTCAGCGCTTCGCCATGTCGGCGTCGTAGCGCGCCTTGGTCTCGGCGTTCATCGGATAGAGGCCGGGCAGCGGCACGCCCTTCGCCACCTCCTCCATGATCCACGCCTCCATGCGCTCCTGCTCGGGCGCGAGGTCGAGGATTTCGTCCAGCAGCGCGGCGGGGATCACCACCGCGCCGTCGGAATCCGCGACGATCACGTCGTCGGGGAACACCGCGACGCCGCCGCAGCCCACCGGCCGCTGCCAGTCCACGAACGTCAGCCCCGCCACCGATGGCGGCGCGGCGACGCCCGCGCACCACACCGCGAGGCCGCTGCCCTCGACGCCGTCGATGTCGCGCAGCGCGCCGTCGGTGACCAGCGCCGCGACGCCGCGCTTCTTCATCCGCGAGCAGAGGATGTCGCCGAAGATTCCGGCGTCGACGATGCCCATCGCGTCGACCACCGCGATCACCCCCTCGGGCATCGCCTCGATGGCGGCGCGGGTGGAGATCGGCGACGACCACGACGCCGGGGTGGCCAAGTCCTCCCGCGCGGGCACGAAGCGGAGGGTGAAGGCGCGGCCGACGATGCGCTCGCCCGGCGCCACGCCGACGCACGGCATCGCGCCCCGCATCCACACGTTGCGCAGGCCCTTTTTCAGCAGGATGGTGGTGAGGGTGGCGGTGGTGACCGACTTCAGGATTTCGACCGCGCCTTCCGGCATCGGCGTGACGGTATGCTCCATTCGGCAAACTCCCAGGAGTGCGGCAAGGGGCAAAGTGTGCGCCGCCGCCGCCCCGCGCGCAAGCCGGGCGGCGGCGAAAGCGGCGGGAAGCGTGACCTGCGCCACGGATGCCGCACGCGGCGTGGGATATGCTGCCGCTTCGGTGCGTTTCCCTTGACAGCGCCACCGCCCGGGTAACATCTACCCGAAGATCTCCCAAGGCTTTGACGAGGATGCCGAGGTGACACATCACGATGCGCACCGCCCGCAGGCGATGCACCGGAGCCTGCGCGCGCCCGCGCTTGCGGCGATCCTCGCCGTTGCCCTGCTCGGCGGCTGCAAGGACGAAACCAAGCCCCAGCAGGCCGCGCCGCCGCCGCCCGGCGTGGGCGTGGTCACCGTCCATTCGCAGCCGGTGACCCTCACCGCCGAGCTGCCCGGCCGCACCGCCGCGTCGCTGGTGGCCGAGGTGCGCCCGCAGGTGGACGGCATCATCCGCGAGCGCCTGTTCGCCGAGGGCGGCGAGGTCAAGGCGGGCGAGGTGCTCTACCGCATCGAATCCTCGCGCTACCAGGCCGCCTACGACGCCGCGGTGGCGGCGCAGCGCCAGGCGGAGGCGGCGGTGCCCTCGGCCGCCAACCGGGTGGAGCGCTACAAGAAGCTGGCGCAGGCCAACGCGGTGAGCCGCCAGGACCTGGAAGACGCCCAGGCGACGCTGCAGGCCAACCGCGCCGCCGTCGCCGCCGCCCGCGCCGAGGTGGAGCGCGCGCTCATCAACCTCGACTACACCGACATCACCGCGCCGATCGGCGGCCGCATCGACCGCTCGCTGGTGACCCAGGGCGCGCTCGTCACCGCCAGCCAGGCCGCCGCCCTCACCACCATTCGTCGGCTCGACCCGGTGCACGTGGACGTCACCCAGTCCAGCTCCGACCTGCTGCGCCTGCGCCAGGCGGTGGCCGAGGGGCGGATCAAGCGCGTCGGCCAGTCCATCGAGGTGCGCCTGCGCCTGGAAAACGGCGCGATCTACGCCCACCCCGGCACCCTCGCGTTCGCCGAGGCCAACGTCTCGGAGACCACCGGCACCTACATCCTGCGCGCCACCTTCCCCAATCCCGAGCGGCTGCTGCTGCCGGGCATGTACGTTCACGCCATCGTCGGCGAGGGCGTGGCGGAGCGCGGCATCCTGGTGCCGCAGCGGGGCGTCACCCGCAACCTCAAGGGCGAACCGACGGCGATGGTGGTGAAGCCCGACAACACCGTGGAAGTTCGCGTGCTCGGCATCTCCCGCAGCCTCGGCAACGACTGGCTGGTGGAAAGCGGGCTGGCGGACGGCGACCGCGTGATCGTCTCCGGCAGCCAGAAGGCGCGCCCCGGCGCCGCCGTGACGCCCGAGCCGATGGTGGTGGACCCCGCCACCGGCGAGGCGAAAAAGGCGGATCAGCCCGCCCCGGCGAAGGGCTAGGCGGATGTCGCGGTTTTTCATCGCGCGGCCGATCTTCGCCTGGGTGATCGCCATCGTGGTGATGCTGGGCGGCCTGCTCGCCCTCAACACCCTGGCGGTCTCCCAATATCCGGAAATCGCGCCGACCCAGGTGAACATCGTCGGCACCTATTCGGGCGCCGACGCGGAGACGGTCGAGAACTCGGTCACCAAGGTGATCGAGCAGGGCATGACCGGCATCGACAACCTCGATTACATGACCGCCAACTCCACCTCCACCGGTCGGGCCGAGATCACCCTCACCTTCACCAACAAGGCCAACCCGGACGTGGCGCAGATGCAGGTGCAGAACAAGCTGCAACTCGTCACCTCGCAGCTGCCGCAGATCGTGCAGCAGAACGGCCTCACCGTGACCAAGTCGTCGTCGGGCTTCCTGATGGTGGTGGGGTTCGTCTCCACCGACGGCGCGATGAGTTCGGTGGACATCGGCGACTATATCGACAGCACCCTCAACGATACCCTGAAGCGCGTCCCCGGCGTCGGCGACACCCGCCTGTTCAGCTCCGCCTACGCCATGCGGGTGTGGCTCGACCCGGAAAGGCTTGCCAAGTACGCCCTCCAGCCCAGCGACGTCTCGAACGCCATCGCGGCGCAGAACGTGCAGGTGTCGGCGGGCCAGCTCGGCGGCCTGCCGCAGGTGCGCGGCCAGCAGCTCAACGCCACGGTGACGGCGCAAAGCCGCCTGCAAACCCCCGACCAGTTCCGCGCCATCATCCTCAAGAGCGAGACCTCGGGCGCCTCGGTGCGCGTCGGCGACGTCGCCGACGTCGAGATCGGCGCCGAGGCCTACACCACCGTCGGCTCCTACAACCGCATGCCGTCGGCGGGCCTCGCCGTCAACCTTGCCACCGGCGCCAACGCCATCGCCACCGCCGACGCGGTGCGCGCCACCGTCGAGCGCCTGCGCCCCACCTTCCCGGCGGGGCTGGACGTGGTCTACCCCTACGACACCACGCCGTTCGTCCGCCTGTCGATCCACGAGGTGGTGAAGACCCTGATCGAGGCGGTGGTGCTGGTGTTCGTCGTGATGCTGGTGTTCCTGCAGAACCTCCGCGCCACCCTGATCCCGATGGTGGCGGTGCCGGTGGTGCTGCTCGGCACCTTCGGCGTGCTGGCGTTCTTCGGCTATTCCATCAACACCCTGACGATGTTCGCGATGGTGCTGGCGATCGGCCTGTTGGTGGACGACGCCATCGTGGTGGTGGAGAACGTCGAGCGGGTGATGCGCGAGGAACACCTGCCGCCCCGCGAGGCGACGATCAAGTCGATGGACGAGATCACCGGCGCGCTGATCGGCATCGCCATCGTGCTGTCGGCGGTGTTCGTGCCGATGGCGTTCTTCGGCGGCTCGGTGGGGGTGATCTACCGCCAGTTCTCGGTCACCATCGTCACCGCGATGATCCTTTCGGTGCTGGTGGCGCTGATCCTCACCCCGGCGCTGTGCGCCACCATCCTCAAGCCCCACAAGGAGGGGCAGAACCGCGCCGCCGCGTGGTTCAACCGCAACTTCGACCGCGTCTCCCACGGCTACGCCGCCTGGTCGGGCACGATGATCCGCCGCCCGGCGATCTTCCTCGCCGGGTTCGTGGCGATCATCGGCGTGGTGGCGCTGCTGTTCGTGCGCCTGCCCACGTCGTTCCTGCCGCAGGAGGACCAGGGCATCCTCATCACCCCGGTGCAGCTGCCGGTGGGCGCCACCCGCGACCGCACCATCAAGGTGCTGGAGCAGGTGCGCGACTATTACCTCGACGAGGAAAAGGACGCGGTGCAGGGGGCGTTCTACGTCGCCGGGTTCGGCTTCTCGGGCCAGGGGCAGAACATCGGCCTGGTGTTCGTGCCGATGAAGTCGTTCGACCAGCGCCACGACCCCAAGCTTTCGGCGCAGGCGGTGGCGGGCCGGGCGATGAAGCGGTTCGCGGGCATCCAGGACGCGATGGTGTTCGCCCTGGCGCCGCCGCCGATCCCGGGCATGGGGTCGTCCAACGGCTTCACCTACTTCCTCCAGGATCTCAACAACCAGGGCCATGGCGCGCTGATGGCGGCGCGCAACCAGATGCTCGGCGCGGCGGGCAAAAGCCCGCTGCTGGTCGCGACCCGCCCCAACGGCCTCGAGGACGAACCCCAGTATCATGTGCTGATCGACCAGGCCAAGGCCTCGGCCCTCGGCCTGTCGCTCGCCGACGTCAACGAAACCCTGTCGATCGCCTGGGGGTCCGACTACGTGAACGACTTCATCGACCGGGGCCGCATCAAGCCGGTGTACGTGCAGGGCAAGGCCGACTTCCGCATGCAGCCGCGCGATCTCGACGTCTGGCACGTGCGCAACGCCGAGGGCGGGATGGTGCCGTTCGCGGCGTTCGCGAGCGGCGAGTGGAGCTTTGGCTCGCCGCGCCTCGAACGCTTCAACGGCCGCCCGGCGGTGGAGATCCAGGGGCAGGCGGCGCCGGGGATCAGCTCCGGCGACGCGATGAACGAGATCGACCGGATCGTCTCCGAGCTGCCGCCGGGCTTCGGCCACGAGTGGACCGGCCTTTCCTACCAGGAGCGGATGTCGGGTGCCCAGGCGGGGCCGCTCTACGCGATTTCGGTGCTGGTGGTGTTCCTCTGCCTCGCCGCGCTTTATGAGAGCTGGTCGATCCCGTTCGCGGTGATGCTGTCGGTGCCGGTCGGCATCCTCGGCGCGCTGGCGGCGGCGACCCTGTTCGGCCAGACCAACGACGTCTACTTCAAGGTCGGCCTGCTCACCACCATCGGCCTCGCCGCCAAGAACGCGATCCTGATCGTCGAATTCGCGATCGAACGCATCGACCAGGGCATGAACCTGGTGGAGGCCACCCTCACCGCCGCGCGCCAGCGCCTGCGGCCGATCCTGATGACCTCGTTCGCCTTCATCCTCGGCGTCACGCCGCTGGCGATCGCCTCGGGCGCCGGGTCGGGGGCGCAGAACTCCATCGGCATCGGCGTGATGGGCGGCATGATCGCGGCCACCGTGCTCGGCGTGTTCTTCGTGCCGCTGCTGTTCGTGTGCGTGCGCCGGGTGTTCAAGGGCAAGCCGCGCCGGACCGTCGAACCCCAGGCGGAGGAGGCATGATGCGCCGCGCCGTTCCGTTGCGTTGCCTGCCCCTCGCGCTGGCGCTGTTGGGGGGCTGCGCCGTCGGCCCCGATTACGCCGCCGCGCCGCCGACCCGGGCGCCCGCCGCCTGGAGCACGCCCGAGACCGCCGCGACCAAGGCGCCGCGCCTCGCCGAGTGGTGGACGCTCTTAGGGGATTCCACCCTCGACGCGCTGATCGCCGAGGCGGTCTCCGGCAACCTCGACGTCGCCGCCGCCCAGGCGCGGCTGCGCGCCGCCCGCGCCAGCTACGTGCAGGCGGGCGGCGCCCTGTGGCCGAGCCTGGAGGCGGGCACCGGCGTCACCCGCTCGCGCACCGCCCCGGCGCAGGCCGCCGGGCGCAGCGCCACCGGCAACCTCTACCGCGCCGGGTTCGACGCGAGCTGGGAGATCGACCTGTTCGGCGGCAGCGCCCGCGCCCTCGAGGCGGCGGGCTACGGCGTCGACGCGGCGGAGGCGGACCTGCGCGCCACCCTCCTCACCCTGATCGGCGACGTCGCCACCAACTCCGTCGACGCGCGCGGCTACGCCCTGCGCATCGCGCTCGCCCGCCGCATCGCCCAGTCGCAGCGGGAAACCGCCGATCTCACCCGCGCCCGCGCGGGCGTCGGCTCCGCCTCGGCCCTCGACGCCTCCCGCGCCGACGCCCAGGTGGCCGCCACCGAGGCGGAAATCCCGGTGCTCGAAGCCGCCCGCGCGGGCGCGGTGCATCGCCTCGGCATTCTCCTCGGGCGCGAGCCGGGCGCCCTCGGCCCCCGCCTCGCGGGCGAGGCGGCGCTGCCGACGCTCTCCGCCGACCCGCCGCGCGCCGCGCCCGCCGAGGTGCTCGCCAACCGGCCCGACGTCGCCTCCGCCGAGCGCGCGCTGGCGCAGGCCACCGCCCGCGTCGGCGTCGCCGCCGCCGCCCGCTATCCGCGCATCTCGCTCACCGGCAGCGTCGCCACCTACGCCACCGAGTTCGGCGACCTCGGCCGCAATTCGTCGATCGGCTGGTCGTTCGGGCCGTCGCTCACCGTGCCGATCTTCCAGGGCGGCGCGCTCCAGGCGGCGCAGCGCCTCGCCGAGGCGGAGCGCGACCAGGCGTTCGTCGCCTTCCGCGCCGCGGTGCTGACCGCCCTCGAGGACGTGGAGAACGCCTCGGTGGCGCTCAACCAGGAGCGCATCCGCCGCGCCCGCCTCGCCGAGCAGGTGGGCCACGCCCGCGACGCCGCGCGCCTCGCCCGGCTGCTCTACGACAACGGCGCCTCCGCCTTCCTCGACGTGCTCGACGCCGAGCGCACCCTGTTCGCCGCCGAGCAGTCGCTGCTGGCGTCGGACGTGGCGGTGGCGAGCGACTACGTGGCGCTCGCCAAGGCCCTGGGCGGCGGGTGGGAACAGCCGGTGGGAGCGGGCGAGCCGCTGGTCCAGGACGGCTACACCGGCCCGCGCCTACGCTGAACGGGCCGCCCGCGCGGGGCCGCTGAACACCGGGTCGAGCGGGTTGATCTGCTTTTCGATGATCTGCGCCTCGGCGCGCATCGCCACGATCATGCGGTTGCGCCGCTCGGCGACGAACCGGCCGATCAGGATCGAGCACGACAGCGCGCCGACGACGCGGTGGCGGCTGTCGAACACCGGCAGGCCGAGGCCGGTGTGGTCGGGGATGCGGTTGGAGCAGATCCCCTGGGTGTAGCCGCGGCCGCGGGTGTCCAGCACCTCGCGCACCAGCTTTTCGATGTCGATGCCGTAGGCCCCGGCGAGAATCTCGCGGTTGTGGGCGATGATCTCGTCGCGCTCGCCGTCGGGCAGGTGGGCGAGCACCGCGATCGTCCCCTGGCCGACCCCGAGCGGCACCCGTCCGCCGACGCCGCGGGCATAGCTGGTGGCCGGGTAGTTGCCCTCGCGGTAGTCGAGGCAGACGTTCTCGTAGCCGTCGTGGGCGAACAGGAAGAAGGTGTCGCCGAACTCGGAGGCGAGCCGCAGCAGCGACGGCCGCGCGATTTCGGCGAGAGTCGAGGTGGCGCTCGCCTGACCGCCGAGGGAGAGGAAACGGTAGCCGATCAGCAGCCGTCGCCCCTCCGGCGAGGTGCGGATCAGGCCATGGCTGCGCAAGGAGTCCACCAGGCGGTAGGCGGTGGCGCGCTTCAGTCCGAGGGTCTCGATCACGTCCTTGAGACGGCACCCCTCGGCCCCGGCGGCGGCCACCACCTCGAGGATCGCCACCACCCGGTCCACCACCTGCGTCGACGAGTTCTTGTCCATCGGCTCCCCTCTTCGTCCGTATCGTGAGACAAACGGCGGATAATGTCCATATGTCGGGAAAATCCGCCCGGTGCGGTTGTCGGCGGCGGGCGGGCGGGGCACCCTTTCGGCCATCGTCCCACCCGTGTCCAGGAGATCCCCGCGATGACCCTCTTCCTTGCCGCTCCGGGCGCGCTCGCCGCCGAAACCGCGCGCCTGCTCGCCACCCTCGGGGTGCCGCGCGCGGCGTCGGCGGGCGGCGATCTCGCGGTATGCACGCCGATCACCGGCGAAATCGTCGCCGAGGTCGCCACCGCCTCCGCCGCCGAGGCCGAGGCGGCGCTCGCCCGCGCCGAAGCCGCCTTTCGCGCGTGGCGCATGGTTCCGGCGCCGAAGCGCGGCGAACTGGTGCGCCTGTTCGGCGAGGAATTGCGTGCCGCCAAGGCCGATCTCGGCCGCCTGGTTTCGCTCGAGGTCGGCAAGATCGCGTCCGAGGGCGCGGGCGAGGTGCAGGAGATGATCGACATCTGCGACTTCGCCGTCGGCCTGTCGCGCCAGCTCCACGGCCTCACCATCGCCACCGAGCGCGCCGACCATCGGATGATGGAAACCTGGCACCCGATCGGCCCGGTGGGGGTGATCTCCGCCTTCAATTTCCCGGTCGCGGTGTGGGCGTGGAACGCCTGCCTCGCCTTCGTCTGCGGCAACCCGGTGGTGTGGAAGCCCTCGGAAAAGACGCCCCTCACCGCGCTTGCCGCCCAGGCGCTGCTGCTGCGCGCGGCGCGCCGCTTCGTCGCCGCGGGCAACCCCTTCCCCGAGGGGCTGAGCACGGTGCTGATCGGCGGCCGCGAACTCGGCGAAACCCTGGTCGACGACCGCCGCGTGCCGGTGGTTTCGGCCACCGGCTCCACCGCCATGGGGCGCGCCGTGGGCCAGCGGCTCGCGGCCCGTTTCGCCCGCCCGATCCTCGAACTCGGCGGCAACAACGCGGCGATCGTCTGCCCTTCCGCCGATCTCGACCTCACCCTGCGCGCCGTCGCGTTCGCCGCCATGGGCACCGCCGGGCAGCGCTGCACCAGCCTGCGCCGCCTGTTCGTCCACGCGGCGGTCTACGACGCCCTGGTCCCGCGCCTCAAGGCGGCCTATGCCTCGGTGCCGGTCGGCAACCCGCTGGCGGAAGGCACCCTGATCGGCCCGCTGATCGACCGCGCCGCCCTGGAGGCGATGCGAACCGCCCTCAAGGCCGCCACCGATCTCGGCGGCGTCGTCGCGGGCGGCGAACGGATCGGCGCGGCCGAGGCCGCCTGCTACGTGCGCCCGGCCCTCGTCGAAATGCCGTCCCAGAGCGGGCCGATGACCGAGGAAACCTTCGCCCCGATCCTCTACGTCGTCCGTTTTTCCGATTTCGAGGAGGCGCTCGCCCTCCAGAACGCCGTGCCCCAGGGCCTGTCCTCCTCGATCTTCACCAACGATCTGCGCGAGGCGGAAATCTTCCTCTCCGCCCGCGGCTCGGACTGCGGCATCGCCAACGTCAACATCGGTCCCTCGGGCGCGGAAATCGGCGGTGCCTTCGGCGGCGAAAAGGAAACCGGCGGCGGCCGCGAATCCGGCTCCGACGCCTGGAAGGCCTACATGCGCCGCGCCACCAACACGGTGAACTACGGCAGAACCCTGCCGCTCGCCCAGGGCGTCACCTTCGACGTGGGGTGAGGAGCGCTCCTCAGCCGTAGAGATGACACGCCACCTGTCGGCCGTCGCCCATGTCGGTGACGGCCGGACGGGCGTGTCGGCACGCCGCCGTGGCGAGCGGGCAGCGGGGGTGGAAGTGGCAGCCGGAGGGCGGCGCGAGCGGCGAGGGAACCTCGCCGGTGACCTGCACGGTTTTGCGCGCGGCCGCCGGGTCCGGCACCGGCGAGGCGGCGCGGAGCATGCGGGTGTAGGGGTGGAGCGGGTCGTCGAGGAGGGCGCGCACCGGCCCGGTTTCGACGATCCGGCCGAGATACATCACCGCCGCGCGCTGGCAGAAATACCGCACCACGCCGAGATCGTGGGTGATGAACAGATAGGAGAGGCTGCGCTCGGCCTTGAGGCGGCCGAGGAGTTCGAGGATCTGCGCCTGGATCGAGACGTCGAGCGCCGACACCGCTTCGTCGGCGACGATCAGGTCCGGCCCCACCGAGAGGGCGCGGGCGATGCCGAGGCGCTGGCGCTGGCCGCCCGAGAACTCGTGGGGGAAGCGCCCGGCGGCGGCGGGCGGCAGGCCGACCTCGGCGAGCAGGGTGGCGATGCGGTCGGGGAACTCGGCGCGCGGGCAGACCTTGTGGACCGTCAGCACCTCGGCGAGCATGTCGGCGACCTTCTGGCGCGGGTTGAGCGAGGAATAGGGGTCCTGGAAGACGATCTGCAGCCGTTTGCGCAAGGCGCGCATGCGGCGCGGGATCGCGGCGGTGAGGTTTTCGCCGTCGAACCACACCTCGCCCGCGTCGGGTTCGATCAGACGCAGGAAGGCGCGCCCGGCGGTGGACTTGCCGCAGCCGGATTCGCCGACCAGGCCGAGGGTTTCGCCCTCGGCGATTTCGAGGGAAACGTCGTCGAGGGCGTGGACCTTGCCCGGCGGCGCGCCGAGGCGGCGCGGCACGTCGAAGCTTTTCGAGACGTTGAAGACCTGGAGCAGCGGCGCGGCCTGGGTCATCGGGCGGCCTCCGCGTCGAGGGTTTCGGAATGGTGGAGATAGCAGGCCACCGCGTGGCCCGAACCCGGGGCCCCGGCGAGGCGCGGCGTGGGGCCGGTGCAGCGGGGCATTCGCGCCGGGCAGCGCGGCGCGAAGCGGCAACCCTCGCCGAACGCGGTGATCGGCGGCACCTGGCCGGGAATCGGCTGCAACCCCTCGGCGTTTTCGTCGACCCGCGGAATCGCGCGGAACAGCGCCTGGGTGTAGGGGTGCTTGGGCGCGGCGAACAGCTCTTCCACCGGCGCCATCTCGACGATCTCGCCCGCGTACATCACCGCCACGGCGTCGGCGATCGCGGCGACGACGCCGAGGGAGTGGGTGATGAACACCATCGACATCCTGAAGTTGGCGCAGAGGTCGCGCAGCTCGGCGAGGATCTGCGCCTGGATGGTGACGTCGAGCGCGGTGGTGGGTTCGTCGGCCAGCAGCACCTTGGGCTTGCAGGCCATCGCCATGGCGATGACGATGCGTTGCCGCATGCCGCCCGAGAACTGGTGCGGATAGTCGCGGTAACGCTGTGCGGCGGCGGGGATGCGCACCCGGTCCATGAACGCGATCGCCTCGGCCTTGGCCTCCGCCCGCGCGCACTTGCGGTGCACCAGGATCGCCTCGGCGATCTGCTCGCCCACCGGCATCACCGGGTTCAGCGCGGTCATCGGTTCCTGGAAGATCATCGCGATCTCGCTGCCGCGAATCCCTTCCATCTCCGGCTCGGCGAGGCCGACGAGTTCGCGGCCCCGGTAGCGGATCGAGCCTTCGACGCGCGCCACCCCGTGCGGCAGCAGGCCGAGGATCGCCTGGCAGGTGATGCTCTTGCCGCAGCCGCTTTCGCCGACCAGGGCGAGGGTCTGGTTCTCGAACAGGTCGAAGGCGACGTTGCGGGTGGCGGCGCGCCACGCGCCGCCGATGCGGAACTGGGTGGACAGCCCGCGCACCGCGAGCACCGGGGCGTCGGTCATTTGCCGGACTCCTTCATGCGCGGGTCGAGCGCGTCGCGCAGGCCGTCGCCGATCATGTTGAGGGCGAGGACGACGACGAGGATCGCGAGGCTGGGGAACACCGCGAGGTGGAAGCTGGTGAGAATCTGCTCGAAGCCCTCGCGGATCATCCCGCCCCAGGTCGGCGTGGGCGGCTTGACGCCGAGGCCGATGAACGCGAGCGACGCCTCGACGCGGATCGCGGTGGCGAGCCACAGCGACCCCATCACCAGGATTTCCGGCCAGATGTTGGGCAGGATGTGGCGCAGCATGATCCTGAGCGGCGAGAACCCGAGGGCGCGGCAGGCCTGGATGAAATCCCGCTCGCGCAGCGCGATGGTGGGGGCGCGGGCGACGCGGATGAACTGCGGGACGGTGGCGAGCGAGATCGCCGCGATCAGGTTGGGCACCGAAGGCCCGAGGAACGCCACCACCATCAGCCCGAGGATCAGCGACGGGAACGCCAGCAGGATGTTGGTGGCCTGGCTGATCGCCTGGTCCACCCAGCCGCCCATGTAGCCCGAGAGGATGCCGAGGCCCGAGCCGATCACCATCGCGATCCCCACCGCCACCAGGCCGATCACCAGCGAGATTCGCGCGCCGTAGACGATCCGCGACCAGATGTCGCGGCCGAAGGCGTCGGTGCCGAGCCAGTGGTAGGGCGAGGGCGGCACCAGCCGCGCCAGCAGGTCCTGGTCCAGGGGGTCGTGGGTGGCGAACAGCGGCGCGCCCACGGCCAGCACCACCACCGCGAGGAAGGCGGCGATGCCGATCGCCGTGGCGGCGTTGGCGGTGGCGGTGCGCCACAGCGCGAGGCCGAGCCGCGCCCACGGCGCGCGCGGCGGTGCGGCGAGGGTTTCGGGGGCGTTCATGCGAACCTCACGCGCGGGTTGAAGACCCCGTAGGCGAGGTCGGTGACGAGGTTGGCGAGGATGATCAGGAGGGTGTAGAGCACCATCAGCCCCTGGAGGACGGGATAGTCGCGCTGCGCCAGCGCGCCGACGATCAGCTTGCCGAGGCCGGGGCGGTTGAACACCATCTCGGTCAGCACCGAGTTGCCGATCAGCACGCCGAGATAGAGGCCCACCACCGTGACCACCGGGATGATCGCGTTCCGGAGCGCGTGGCGGCGCACCACCTGCCACCACGGCACGCCCTTGGCGCGCGCGGTGCGGATGAAATCCTCCCCCAGCACCTGGAGCATCGACGAGCGGGTGACGCGGGTGATGTAGGCGGCCATCAGGATGCCGAGGGTGATCGACGGCAGCACCAGCGCCCGCAGGCGCTCGAGGATGCCCACCTCGCCGCTGGGCGAGATCACCGGAAACCAGCCGAGCTGCACCGCGAACACGATCAGCAGCAGGATGCCGAAGACGAAGGCGGGGAGCGACAGGCCGACCAGCGAGCCGATCCGCACCGCGATGTCGGGCAGGCGGTTGCGGCGCATCGCCGACCATGCGCCGAGCGGCACGCCGAAGACGATGCCGACGAGCAGCGAGGCGACGGTGAGTTCGAGAGTGGCGGGCAGCACCCCGGCGGCGAGGGAAACGACGCTCTGGCCGGAAACGATCGAGGTGCCGAAATCGCCGTGCAGCACGCCGACGAGGAAGTCGAGGAATTGCAGCGCCACCGACTTGTCGAGGCCGAGCTGGGCGCGCAGCGCCGCCACCGCCTCGGGGGTCGCCTGATCGCCGAGGATCAGTTGCGCCGGGTCGCCCGGAATGATGCGGGTGAGCACGAACACCAGAACCAGCACCGCGAGCAGCGTCGGGATCGCGTAGAGCAGTTTCAGCAGCGCGTAGCGGGCCATGCGACCTCCTCGGGGGGTGGGGGGATCCGCCGCCCCGGCGAACCGGGGCGGCGGAGGGTTGGGAGAGGGTGCCGGTTCAGTCGATGGTGGTGTCCTCGAGGATCGGCACGCCGCGGCCGGGCGCGCCGGTCAGGGTGTAGCCGAGCTTGACGCGGTTGCTGATCGCCCAGGCGTCGAAGAGTTCGTAGACCGGCACGCCGCACACCGCCTCGACGATCTTCTTCTGCGCCAGCGCCCAGTCGGCGAGCTGCTTCGCCGGGTCGGTCTCGGTGCGGGCGGCGCGGATTTCCGCGTCGGCGACGGCGCAGTGCGAGAAGTTGGTGACCGCCGTGGGGGTGCCGACGATCGCGGCGGAATCGTAGAACTGGCTGAGGTAGATGTCGGCGATCGGGAAGCGCGAGGCGGCATAGAGCACGAGGTCGCTCTTGTCCTTGCGGATCTCGGCGTGGAAGGTGGCGTGCTCGACGATCTGGAGGTCCAGCTCGATCCCCGCCTTGCGCAGCTGGCCCTGGAGCACCTCCATGGTGTCGCGCATGATGCCGAGCGAGGTCTGCACCACGGTGAGCTTGATGCCGTCGGGGTACCCGGCTTCCTTCAGCAGCGCCTTGGCCTTTTTGGGGTCGTAGGCGGGCAGCGGCGTGGCGTCGGAATAGCCGAGGTAGCCCTGCGGCACCACCGACTTGGCGACCCGGGCGATGCGCTCGCCGCGATACTTGACGATCGCGTCGCGCGGGATCGCCATCGCGAACGCCTGGCGCACGCGCAGGTCGTCGAGCGGTTTGTGGGCCATGTTGAGGTGGACGGTGTAGAGCTCGGTCGGCTCGGTGGTGACGATGCTCGCGTCCTTGAGCTTGCTCATGCGGTCGTACCACGCTTGGTCCGACTGCCCGTAGCTGATGTCCAATTCGCCCTTCTCGAACGCGAGGTCGCGGGAGGCGATGGCGGGAATGAACTTGTAGTCGATGCGGTCGATCTTCGGCTTGCCGCGGAAGTAGTCGGGGTTGGCGACGAGGGTCACCTCCTGCTGCGGCTTGTAGTCCTTGAACATGAACGGGCCGGTGCCGATCGGGCGCTTGGCGAAGTCGGCGCCCATCTCCTCGGCGGCCTTCTTGCAGACCATGTTGCCGCCCTGGATGTTGACGAGGAAGCCGAGCACGCTCGGGACGTTCTCCTTGTAGGTGATCTTCAAGGTGTACGGATCGACCGCCTCGGCCGCCGCCATGCTCTTGAAGTCGGAGGAGAAGCTGGAGCGCTTCGGGTCCGCCGCGCGGGCGAGCGAATAGGCGGCGTCCTCGGCGGTGAACTCGCCGTAGCCGCCGTGACACTGCACGCCCTTGCGCAGGTGGAAGGTCCAGGTCAGGTTGTCGGCGGAATGCTCCCAGCTTTCCGCCAGATCCGGCTCGATGAACTGCGGGTTCGCCTCGCCCGGGCGGATGCGCACCAGGCCGTTGAACACCCAGGTGAACAGCGCCTTTTCCGGCGTGCCCGCCGCCACGTGCGGGTCCATCTTGCCGATGTCGCCGGTGGCCATGCCGACGCGCAGCACCTTGTCCGCCGCCGATGCCGGAGTGCAGAGCGCCAGCGCCAGCAGCGCCGCGCCGCCCCACGTCGCGATACTCAAACCCTCGTTGCGCAGTTTCATCGTGGTCTCCCCGAATGATCGATCTTGCGTGATAACCCCTGATCCTTGCGAAGCCTTTTCAGGCGGCTCCGGCCTTGCCCGGCAGGAACCGCTTAGGGCTCAGGCCGGAAACGTCGGTTGCGGTGCCGCCCTTCAGCACCAGTTCGGCCAGCACTTCGCCCACCGCCGGGCCGAGCTGGAAGCCGTGGCCCGAAAAGCCGAAGGCGTGGAACAGCCCCGGCACCGTGGGGCTCGGCCCCAGCACCGGGCGGTCGTCGGGCATCGCGCCGTCGATGCCGCTCCACGAGCGGACCACCGCGGCGTGGGCGACGGCGGGAATGAAGGCGGTCATCTTCGCCGCCGCGCCCGCGCTCACGGCGGCGAGGGGGCGCGACCACAGGCGGCTTTTGTCGGCGGTGCCGCGCCCGCCGCCGAACACCACGTTGCCGCGCGGCGTCTGGCGGAAGTAGATGTCGCCGCCGCAGACGCCGAAGCTCGCGGCGAAGATCGGCGCGATCGGCTCGGTGACGACCATGTTGGGCGACATCACCCGCTCGTCGTAGATCTCGCCGAACTGGGCGGCGAGATCGGCGCCCCAGGCTCCGGCGGTGTTGAGCACCGCGTCGGCCACGGTCGAGCGGCCGTCCGCCAGGGTGAGGCGGAAGGCCGCGCCTTCGCGCTCCAGCTTCGCCACCGGGCAGCATTCGCGCAGGTCCGCCCCGGCGCGCTCCGCCGCGCGGGCGAACAGCGGGCCGACCAGGCGCGGGTTGGCGTGGCCGTCGCTGGCGCAGTGGGAGCCGCCGAACACCCAACTGCCGAGGTAGGCGTGCTCGGCGCGCAGGCGGTTGCCGGTGAGCAGCGAGACCTCGAGGCCGAAGCCCTTGGCCATCGCCGCCCAGGCTTCGAGCTCGGCGAATTCGGCGGCGGTGCGGGCGAGCTTGACGTGGCCGCTGGCGCGGAAGCCGCAATCGTGGCCGACGAGCGCGGGCAGGCGGTCCCAGATCGCCCGTGCGCGGAACGAGAGCGGCAGTTCCTCGGGCACCCGGCCCTGCTGGCGCACGCCGCCGTAGTTCTGGCCGCTCGCCTGCGCGCCGGCGAGGCGCTGCTCGAACAGGGCGACGCGCCGACCGGCGTCGGCGAGGTGCAGGGCGGCGGCGCATCCGGCGGTGCCGCCGCCGACGATCGCGACGTCGAGGCGCGCGGGCAGGGGGCGTTTCTCCGCATCGATCATTGCGCGGCCTCCTCGATCAGAGGTTCGGCGTTTTCGGCGACGCGGGCGAAGTCGGCGAGCGGGATCGGCTTGATCGGCGGCTGGGCGCGGTGGACGCCGAGGTCGGCCACCGGCCGCCCGGTGATCGCGGCGAGGACCGCCTGCGCGTTTTCGCCGCAGAAGCGCCCCTGGCAGCGGCCCATGCCGACGCGCCCGAACGCTTTGAGGCGGTTGACGTCTTCCGGGTGGGCGAGGGCGGCGACGCGGCGGATGTCCCCCACCGTGACGCGCTCGCACCGGCACACCACCGCATGGTCCGGCAGCGTCGCCAGGGCGGCGGCGGGCACCGGGAACATGCCGTCGACGGCGGCGCGGAAGCGCGCCCAGCGGGCGATCCCCGCCTCCAGCCGCCGCGCACGGGCAAGCTCCACCGGGCGGCCCAGGTCTTCCAGCAGCGCGAGGGCGGCGCGGGCGCCGCGCAGTTCGGCGGCGTCCGCCCCGAGGATGCCCGCGCTGTCGCCCGCCGTGTAGACCCCGGCCACGGGCGTGCGGCCGTCGGCGCCGCTTTCGGGCACCCAGGCCTGCTGGCGCGGGTCGAAGCGGCGCGGTACGCCGGCGAGATCGGCCAACTGGGTTTCCGGCCGCAGGCCGTAGCCGAGGCCGACCGCGTCGCAGGCGAAGCTGCGGCCGCCGACCCTGACCGCGAGGCCGTCGGGCGTGGGTTCGATGGCATCGGGGATGGCGCCCTTGAGCACCGGTACGCCGCGCCGCATCAGTTCGGCGACGAAGCCGATGCCGCGCAGCGCCACGCCGGGCTTGGCGAGCAGGCCGGGGGCGTGGGCGAACTGGTCGGCGCGGCTGCCGCTGTCGACCACCGCCGTCACCCGCGCCCCGGCGCGGGCGTACTGCACCGCCACGAGGTAGAGCAGCGGCCCGGTGCCGACGAACGCCACCCGCTCGCCGATCAGGCAATCCTGGCTCTTGAGCGCCACCTGCGCGCCGCCGAGGGTGTAGACGCCCGGCAGGGTCCAGCCCGGCAGCGGCAGGGTGCGGTCGGCGGCGCCGGTGGCGAGAATCAGGTGGGAGCAGGGGATGCGCCCGACCGCGCCTCCGGCGTGGAGCATCACGCCGCCGTCGGCCACGTCCCACGCCAGGGTGCGCGGCCGGTAGTCGATGGCGGGGGCGATGCGGTCGAAGGTCTCGTGCAGGGCGCGGGCACGCGCGGCCTCGGAGCCGTAGAGCTTGCCGTAGGGGCGGCGGCGCGGCGCGGGCGGTTGGCGGTAGATCTGGCCGCCGCAACGGTCGGCCTCGTCCACCACGGTCGGGCGCAGGCCCGCGTCGGCCAGAACCTCGGCGGCGCGCACGCCCGCCGGACCCGCGCCGACGATCACGATCGCCGGGGCGCTCATGCGGATTCTCCTTCGGGCACGCGGGCCGGGTCGGCGATCGCGGGCGGTTGTGCGGTGAGCACGTTCATCCCCGCTTCCACCGGGGTGCCGCAGGCGCGCAGGCGGCGGCCGTCGGCGAGCGTCACCGTGCACTCCTGGCAGGCGCCCATCAGGCAGAATCCGGCGTGGCTTTCGGGCGCGAAATCGGCGCGGCGCAACGGCTTTCCCGCCGCAGCCAGGGCGGTGAGCAGGGTGTCGCCCGCCTGGGCCTCGGCGGGCACGCCGTCGATGAGAAACGGCACCGGCTCCCCGGCGGGGTGGAGCCTGACGAAACGCGGCATCATAGGGAATCCTCGGCGCGCCAGTTGATCGGCAGAACCGAGACGCTGGCGGTGTTGGGCAGGGAAAGGACGAAGGCGACGGCGGCGGCGACGTCGTCCGGCCGGGTCATCTCGTCGCGCGGCGCGGCGGTGACGTGGGCGGTCATGTCGGTGTCGACGAAACCGGGGCAGATCGCGGTGCAGCGGATACCGTTGGCGAATTCCTGCTGGCGCACCGTGTGGGTGAGCGCGAGGAGGGCGAACTTGCTCATCGCGTAGCCGACGTTGGCGTTCTTGACGCGCAGGCCGGAGAGGGAGGCGACGTTGACGATCCGCCCCGCGCCGCCCGCGCGCAGGTGCGGCAGGGCGAGCTGGATCAGGTGCAGCGGGGTTTTGGCGTTGACCGCCCAGAGCGCGTCGAGGGTCGCCTCGTCGGCGTCGTCGAGGTTGGCGGGGCCGACGATCCCGGCGCAGTTGACGAGCGCGTCGATGCGCCCCCAGCGCGCCGCGGCGGCGGCCACCCAGGCGGCGTGGGTGGTGCGGTCGGCGGCGTCGAAGGGGTGGAGGTGGATGTGCTCGGGATCGTCGAGGTGGGGCGGGGTTTCGCGGCCCGGCCGCACCCCAACCGAGAGCTTCCAGCCCTCGGCGCGCAGGCGCTTGCAGATCGCGGCGCCGATGCCGCGCGTGCCGCCGCTGACCAGTGCGATGCGTCCGTCCATGCCCGCCTCCGCGATTGTCCGGAGACAAGACTAGGATGCGGTCTGGGGCGCGCGTTGGGAAAAGCCGAGAAAATCCTGAAATATGAGACGAACCGATAAAGAATCTCACATCGCGGGAATTGATGGCGCGAAAAAGGGCATGAGAAGTCTTGAGCACGCAAAATAGGCATAAATCTCGGCGGGCGCGGAGGCCGACTCCGCGCCCGCCCGCGTCATTCGGCGGCGATCCGCACCGAGGGTTCGTGGTGGGCCGTCAGCGGGCGGTTGCCCGCCAGGCGGCGCACCAGAACGTAGAACACCGGGGTGAGGAAGATGCCGAACGCGGTCACCCCGATCATCCCCGAGAACACCGCCACGCCCATGGCGTGACGCATCTCCGCGCCCGCGCCGGTGGCCAGCACCAGCGGCACCACGCCCATGATGAACGCGAGCGAGGTCATCAGGATCGGCCGCAGCCGCAGCTTGGCGGCCTCGAGCGCGGCCTTCACCGGGCTGTGCCCGGCGAGTTCCAGCTCGCGCGCGAACTCGACGATCAGGATCGCGTTCTTGGCCGAGAGGCCCACCAGCACGATCAGGCCGATCTGGGTGAAGATGTTGTTGTCGCCCCGCGTCAGCCACACCCCGGCCATCGCCGCCATCAGCCCCATCGGCACGATCAGGATGATCGCCACCGGCAGGGTCAGGCTTTCGTACTGCGCCGCCAGCACCAGGAACACCAGCAGGATCGCCAGCGCGAACACCAGGGTGGCGGTGTCGCCCGCGATGATCTGCTGATAGGTGAGGTCGGTCCACTCGAAGGCGAAGCCGGGCGGCAGGACCTCGGCGGCGATGCGCTCCACCGCCGCCTGCGCCTGGCCCGAGGAATAGCCCGGCGCCGCGCCGCCGGAAATGTCGGCGGCGAGGAAGCCGTTGTAGCGCATCGCCCGCTCCGGCCCGGCGGCGGAGTCCACCTTCAGCAGCGCCGCGAGCGGCACCATCGCCCCCGAGGCGCTTTTCACCTGGAGCTTGCCGATGTCCTCGGCGCGCGCGCGGTATTCGGCGTCGGCCTGCACCCGCACCGAGTAGGTGCGGCCGAAGGCGTTGAAGTCGTTCACGTACATGCTGCCGAGGTAGATCTGCAGGGTGTCGAACACGTCGGTCACCGCGACGCCCAACTGGCGGGCGCGGGTGCGGTCCACGTCGGCGAACAGCTGCGGCACGTTGACCTGATACGAGGTGAACAGGTTGGCCAGCTCCGGCGCCTCCGCCGCCTTGGCGAGGAACGCCTTGACCACCGCGTCGAGCTCGCCGTAGCCGCGCGAGGCGCGATCCTCGATCTCGAACTTGAAGCCGCCGGTGGTGCCGAGGCCCATCACCGGGGGCGGCGGGAACATCACCACGAAGGCGTCCTGGAGGCCCGCGTACTGCTGGTTCAGCCGCATCGCGATGGCCCCGGCGGAGAGATCCGCCGACTTGCGGTCGTCGAACGACTTGAGACCGGCGAAGACGATGCCCGAGTTGGTGGCGTTGGTGAAGCCGTTGATGGAGAGGCCGGGGAAGGAGATCGCGTGCTCGACGCCCGGGTCGTTCAGCGCGATCTCGCTCATGGTGCGGATCACCTCCTCGGTGCGGTCGAGGGTGGCGGCGTCGGGCAGTTGGGCGAAGCCGATCAGGTACTGCTTGTCCTGCATCGGCACGAAGCCGCCCGGCACCGCCTGGAACAGCCCCCAGGCGACCCCCACCAGGGCGAGGTACATTCCCATCATCAGCGACTTGCGCTTGATCGCGCCGCCGAGGGCGGTGCCGTAGGCCTCGGCGCCGCGGCCGAAGGCGCGGTTGAAGCCGCGGAACAGCCAGCCGAGGGCGAAATCCATACCCCGCGTCAGGCGGTCCTTGGGCGCGTCGTGGCCCTTCAGCAGCAGCGCCGCGAGGGCCGGGGAGAGGGTCAGCGAGTTGATCGCCGAAACCACCGTGGAAAACGCGATGGTGAGGGCGAACTGCTTGTAGAACTGCCCCGAGAGGCCGGAGATGAAGGCGAGCGGCACGAACACCGCCACCAGCACCAGGGCGATGGCGACGATCGGGCCGGAGACCTCGCGCATCGCCTGGTAGGTGGCCTGCTTGGGTGAAAGCCCGGCGGCGATGTTGCGCTCGACGTTCTCCACCACCACGATCGCGTCGTCCACCACGATGCCGATGGCGAGCACCAGCCCGAACAGCGACAGCGCGTTGATCGACACCCCGAGCAGGTGCATCGCCGCGAAGGTGCCGACCACCGACACCGGCACCGCCAGCAGCGGAATGATCGAGGCGCGCCAGGTCTGCAGGAACAGGATCACCACCAGCACCACCAGCGCGACCGCCTCCAGCAGGGTGTGGACCACGGATTCGATCGAGGCGCGCACGAACTGGGTGGGGTCGTAGACGATGTCGTAGTCGACGCCGGGCGGCATCGAGCGCTTGATCTCGGCCATGGTCTCGCGCACCGCGTCGGAAATCGCGATGGCGTTGGAGCCGGGCGCCTGGGAGATCGGCATCGCCACCGCCGACTTGTTGTCGAGCAGGGAGCGCAGGGCGTAGTCCGCCGCGCCCATTTCCACCCGGCCGAGATCGCCGAGGCGGGTGACGCCGCCGTCCGCGTCGGTCTTGACGATGATGTCGGCGAACGCCTCGGGGGTTTCGAGCCGCCCCTGCGCGTTCACCGAAAGCTGCAGGTCCACCCCCGGCAGGCTGGGCGAGGCGCCCACCACGCCCGCCGCAGCCTGGACGTTCTGGGCGCGGATCGCCGCCACCACCTCGCCCGCCGAGAGGCCGCGCGCCGCCACCTTCTGCGGGTCGAGCCAGACCCGCATGGCGTAGTCGCCCGCGCCGTAGAGCTGCACTTGGCCGACGCCCTCGATCCGCGCCAGGCGATCCTTGACGTTGAGCAGGCCGTAGTTGCGCAAATAGCCCATGTCGTAGCGGCCGTCGGGCGAGAGCAGGTGCACCACCATGGTGAGGTCCGGCGACGACTTGATGGTGGTGACGCCGAGGCGGCGCACCTCCTCGGGCAGGCGCGGCTCCGCCTGGGAGACGCGGTTCTGCACCAGCTGCTGGGCCTTGTCCGGGTCGGTGCCGAGGCGGAAGGTGACGGTGAGGGTCATGGTGCCGTCGGTGGTGGCCTGGCTGCTCATGTAGAGCATGTTCTCGACGCCGTTGACCTGCTCCTCGATCGGCGTCGCCACCGTTTCGGCGATCACCCGCGGCGAGGCGCCGGGATACTGGGCGCGCACCACCACCGTCGGCGGCACCACCTCGGGGTATTCCGAGATCGGCAGCACCCGGATCGACAGCAACCCGGCGACGAAGATCAGAATCGACAGCACGCCCGCGAACACCGGGCGGTCGATGAAGAACCGCGAGAGATTCATGAAACCCGTTCCTTATCGCTGCGCCACGGCGCGGGGCGTCATCGCCACCGCCTCGGGGGCGACGCGCACGCCGGGCCGCACCCGCTGCAAGCCATTGACGATCACCCGTTCGCCCTCGGCGAGGCCGGAGGCGACGATCCGCCCGCCCTCCACCGCCGCGCCCAGGGTCACGGCGCGATACTGGGCGCGGTCGTCCTCGCCCACCACGAACACGAACTTCTTGTCCTGGTCGGTGCCCAGCGCGCGCTCGTTCACCACCAGCGCCGGGCGGGCCTCCACCTGGCCGAGGCGCAGCCGCGCGAACTGGCCGGGCACCAGCAGGCCGTCCGGGTTGTCGAACACCGCGCGCACGCCGATGGTGCCGCTCGCCGCGTCCACCCGGTTGTCGACCATCTGCACCCGGCCCGAGACCGGCGCCGTGCCGCCCGAGGCGGTCATCTCCACCGGAATGCGCGAAAGCGCCTCGGCGCCGCCGCCCCGCACCTCGGCGAGGGCGGCCATCACCGCCGTCTCGCCCGCGTCGAAGCGGGCGTAGATCGGGCTGACCGAAACCAGGGTGGTGAGCACCGGCGCGTCGGCTCCGGCGGACACCAGGTTGCCCGGCGTCACCTCGGCGCGGCCCACCCGGCCCGCCACCGGCGCGCGCACCTCGGTGTAGGAGAGATCGAGCCGGGCGGTGTCGCGGGCGGCGCGGGCGGCGCGCAGCGCCGCCTCCGCCTCGCGGTGGGCGTTGGCGCGGGTGTCCACCTCGCGCAGCGGAATGTTGCCGGTTTCGGAGAGCTTGTTGGCGCGGCCCGCCTCGCGGGAGGTGAAGGCGGCGCGCGCCTCGGCGCGGGCGACCTCGGCCTCGGCGCGGGCGAGCGCGGCCTGGAAGGGGGCCTTGTCGAGGGAGACCAGCAGGTCGCCCTTTTGCACCAGCCCGCCCTCGCGGAAGTGGATCGCCTCCACCTGCCCGGCGACGCGGGGGCGGACGTCCACCCGGTCCACCGCTTCGAGGCGGCCGGAATAATCCTCCCAGCGCATCACGTTCTGCCGCGCCACGGTCGCCACCGACACCGGCACGGCGGGCGGTTCGGCGGGGCGCGCCTCGTCGGCGCGGGCGGTGCGTCCGGAGAACTCGACGGCGGCGGCGGCGAGCGCGCCCGCCATCGAGAGACCGGCCATGGTCAGGAGAAGGGTTTTGAAGCGCGGCATCGGTGCCTCCGTGGAACTATATTTATACCGAACGGTACAAATATGTCCCTGGACATGCCGCTGTCAACAGCTTATTTTTACCGAAAGATACAAAAATCAAGAGGAGGAACGAAAAATGGCGATCGGCCGTCCACGGGCCTTCTGCGCCGAGACCGCCCTCGACGCCGCCTTGGAAGTGTTCTGGCGCAAGGGATTCGACGGCGCGTCGCTCACCGATCTGACCGAGGCGATGGGCATCAACCGCCCGAGCCTCTACGGCGCCTTCGGCAACAAGGAGGAATTGTTCCGCAAGGCCCTCGACCGCTACGTCACCGTCAAGGTGGCGTACATCCGCCACGCCCTGGCCGCCGATTCCGCCTACGAGGTGGCCGAGCGGCTGCTGACCGGCGCGGCGGAGATGATGACCGATCCCTCGCACCCGGTGGGGTGCCTCGCGGTCAAGGGCATGGCCACCTGTTCCGCCGAGGACGGCCCGGTGCGCGAGGAACTCGACAAGGTGCGCGAGGAATACGAAACCGCGATGCGCGCCCGCATCGCCCGCGCCAAGGCCGAAGGGGACCTGTCGCCGGACGCCGACCCGGACGACCTGATGCGCTACCTCACCACCGTGGTGCAGGGCATGGCGATCCAGGCCTCCATCGGCGCCACGGTGGCCGACCTGCGCCGCGTCGCCGAAACCGCGCTCAAGGCCTGGCCCGCCCGTTCGCCCGCCTGCAATTGAGTATTGTTCGCAATTCCGGGGCGCCGTATAACCGCTGACGTAGGGACAACCGACGGACGGCGACGATGGCGTTTCACCCCCGGATGCAGAGCCGGATCGAGGGCATCGCGCCCGCGCGCGAGCTGCGCTGGCGGGCCTTCGGCGCGGCGCTGGCGGATGTCTGGTCGGTGGAATGCGAGGCCCGCGCGGGCGGGGATTACGTCTCCCACGCGCCGCGCCTGGTGATGATGCTGGATCACGCCCCGACGGGCGGCGACAGCGGCATCCGCGTCGGCCTCGGCCCCGAGTGCCTGGCCTGTCCGCTCGCCTCCCTGCGCGGCATGATGTGCTATATCCCCGCCGGGGTGCGCACCTGGGCGCGGGTGGAGAACGCCCGCGCGCTCAAGCATCTCGACATCCACCTCGACACCGAGGCCCTCGCCCGCCGCGCCGGGCGCCTCGACCCGGAGGCGCTGGCGACGCCGCGCATCGGCTTTTCCGACGCCCGCCTCGCCGGGCTGGCGCGCCTGATCGCGGCGGAGTGCGAGGCGCCCGACCCGGCGGGCGACCTCTACGGCGACGCCCTGATCGACGCGCTGGTGGCGGCGCTGCTGCGCCCCGCGCCGGAAACCTGCCGCCGTCGCGGCGGCCTCTCCCCCTGCCTGGTGCGGCGCGCCACCGACTTCA
The DNA here is from genome assembly GCA_030604885.1 of Alphaproteobacteria bacterium. GTDB lineage: Bacteria > Pseudomonadota > Alphaproteobacteria > Rhodospirillales > Rhodospirillaceae > Oleispirillum. The sequence continues at coordinate 38,835 of JAUVUZ010000025.1, forward strand.
TCGCCGAGCACTGCGCGCGCAACATCCGCCTCGCCGAGCTGGCGGAGCTGACCGGGCTGTCGGAAAGCTATTTCTGCTCGGCGTTCAAGGCCGCCACCGGCCTGCCGCCGCACCAGTGGCAGATGCGCGCCCGCGTCGAGCGCGCCAGGGCGCTGCTGGACGAGGTGCCGATCGCCGAGGCCGCCGTCGCCGCCGGGTTCGCCGACCAGTCCCACCTCACCCGCGCCTTCCGCCGCCAGTTCGGCGTCACCCCGGCGGCGTGGCTGCGGGACCGCCGCGGGTGATTTGCCGCAAGAACGTTCCAAACGCCCAAGCCCGGTTCAAGACCCTCCGTTCTCCCCGTGATACCCGGACCCTCCACACACTGCCCGCGCCGCAGGGGGCGCGCCGGAAAAGGGGACGAGACACCATGACCAGACACGGGAGACACTCCGGGCGGCTGCTCGCCGCCGCCCTGGCGGCGACGCCGCTGGCCGCCGAGGCCGCCGACCCGGCACCGATCACGCTGGCGCCGATGGTGGTGAGCGGCGAGGCGGCGGACGAAGCGCCGACCGCGCCGGTGGAGGGCTACGTCGCCAAGCGCACCGCCACCGGCTCCAAGACCGCCACGCCGATCGAGGAGGTGCCGCAGTCGGTGTCGGTGATCGGGCGGCAGGAGATCGACGACCGCGGCGCCACCAAGGTGGACGAGGCGCTGCGCTACACTCCCGGCGTGTTCGCCCAGCCCTTCGGCGCCGACAGCGACACCAACTGGCTGTTCATCCGCGGCTTCCAGGCCACCGCCACCGGCACCTTCCGCGACGGATTGCAGGACTACAGCTACGCCTTCGGCGGGTTTTTCACCGACAGCTTCACCCTGGAGCGGATCGAGGTGCTGAAGGGGGCGTCGTCGGTGCTCTACGGCGGCAGCAACCCCGGCGGCCTGGTCAATTACGTCACCAAGCGCCCCACCGGCGAACGCCTGCGCTACATGGAAGTCGGCATCGACGACGCGGGCACCGCGTTCACCGGCGTCGACATCGGCGACACCGTGGACGAGCACTTCTCCTACCGCTTCGTCGGGCGGATCCAGGGCGGCGACGGCCATTCGGACGAATCCGGCGGCTTCCGCGGCGTCGCCGCGCCGAGCCTGACCTGGACCCCCAACGACAGCAACGCGATCACCTTCCTCGCCAACTACACCTTCATCGACGAAACCCACAACGGCGGCAGCTTCCTGCCCTACGTCGGCACGGTGGTGGACGCGCCGTTCGGCCGCATCGACCGCGACGCCAACTTCACCGAGCCGGATCTCGACACATACATCCGCCGCCAGGCCTCGATCGGCTACGCATTCGAGCACCTCGCCGAGGACGACCTGACCTTCCGCCAGAACTTCCGCTACGCCCACTCGGAGCTGCACGAGGTGTCGCTCTATCCGTTCGGCTATTCGGGGTTCTCGCTCACGCCGACACCCTCCAACACCCTCTCGCGGGTCAACTTCGAGCACAGGAGCGAGGTGGACGCGGTGTTGCTCGACAACCAGTTGGAAAAGAGCTTCGCCACCGGGCCGGTGCGCCACACCCTGCTGGGCGGCGTGGACTACAAATACTTCCGCCTCGACCAGATGCAGGCGTCCGGCAGCGCCACCGAAATCGACGCGGTGAACCCGGTGTACGGCGCGCCGCAGGGGGCGCGAACCGCCTACATCGACCAGGAACTGACGATGCACCAGGTCGGCCTCTACGCGCAGGATCAGATGCGGTTCGGCGACGGCTGGCTGGTGACGCTCAACGGCCGCTACGACCGCGCCCGCAGCCTCGCCGAGGGCACGCCGTCCTACGACGGCAACGACGGCAAGCTGAGCGGCCGCGCCGGTCTCGCCTACACTTTCGCGGGCGGGGTGACGCCCTACGCCAGCTATTCCACCTTCTTCAACCCGGTGCTCGGGCAGTCGGCGGCGGGCGGCGCGTTCCGCCCCGAAACCGGCAAGCAATACGAGGTGGGCGTGAAATACGCGCCCGACTGGATCGACGGCCTGTTCACCGTGGCGCTGTTCGACCTTACCCGGCAGAACGTCGTCACCGGTTCGGGCGTCACCGAAACCCAGATCGGCGAGGTCACCTCCCAGGGCGTCGAGATCGAGGGCAAGGTCAACCTCACGCCGAACCTCAGGCTCACCGGCGGCGTCACCCTCCTCGACCTCGAAATCACCAAGGACGCGGACGCCACCGCCGTCGGCAACCAGCCCTACATCGTGCCGGAGCGGATGGCGTCGCTCGCCGCCGACTATCGCTTCGACCGCGAAACCCTGGGCGGCGCGCTGAACGGCGTCGCGGTGGGCGGCGGCGTGCGCTACGTCGGCTCGTCGTGGGCCGACAACCAGAACACCCTCAAGGTGCCGTCCGCCACCGTCTACGACGCGCGGATCGGCTACGGCGAGGAGGACTGGGGCGTCGACCTCACCGCCCACAACCTGTTCGACAAAACCTACGTGGCGAGCTGCCAGACCGCCTACACCTGCTCCTACGGCGAAGGGCGGACGGTGATGCTGAAATTCCACATGAACTGGTGAGCCGGTGACCGAACCGTTGTTCCAACTCGAAGGCGTCGCCTTCGCCGTCGGCGGCCGGGAGATTCTCCGGCCGCTGACCCTCGATTTCGCGCCGGGGCGGATCGTCGCCCTGGTCGGCCCCAACGGCGCGAGCAAGAGCACGCTCTTGAAGCTGCTGGCGCGGCAGATCCGCCCCAGCGCCGGGGCGATCCGCTGCCGGGGCCGGGAGCTGGGCGCCTGGGGCGGGCGGGAGTTCGCCCGCGCGGTGGCGTTCATGCCCCAGTTCGCCCCGGCGGCGGACGGCATGACGGTGGCGGAGCTGGCACGCCTCGGGCGCTTCCCCTGGCACGGGCCGTTCGGCCGCTTCGGCGCGCAGGACGCCGCCAAGGTGGCGGCGGCGCTCGCCGACACCGGCCTCGACGGCCTCGCCAACCGCCTCGTCGACACCCTTTCGGGCGGTGAGCGGCAGCGCGCCTGGCTCGCGATGCTGCTGGCGCAGGACCCGCGCTGCCTGCTGCTGGACGAACCCACCTCGGCGCTCGATCTCGCCCACCAGGTGGAGGTGCTGCGACTGGTGCGCGACCTCGGGCGCGGGCGCGGCATCGGCGCGGTGGTAGTGCTGCACGACGTCAACATGGCGGCGCGCTTCTGCGACGAGATCGTGGCGCTGCGCGACGGCCGGGTGGTGGCGCGCGGCGCGCCCGCCGCGATCATGACCCCCGACACCCTGGCGGCGATCTACGGCATTCCCATCGGTGTGGTGCCGCACCCGGAAAGCGGCGCGCCGATCGGCTACGTGCGGGGTGCGGGATGATCTCGCGCCGCCGCGCCCTCGGCCTGCTCGCCGCCGCCGCGCTCGCGCCGCGCGCCGCGCGTGCCGCCCTGCCGCGCCTCGCGGTGGTCGATTGGGCGGTGCTGGAAACCGCGCTGGCTCTCGGGCTGGTGCCCGCCGCGGCGGCGGAGCTGCGGCAGTTCCGCATCCAGGTGGGGCCGGTGCCGGAGGCGGTGGCCGATCTCGGCCTGCGCGGCGCTCTCAGCTTCGAGGCGCTGGCGGCGGTGGCCCCCGAGGCGATCCTGATTTCCGATTTCTACGAGCGCCAGCGCCCCGCCCTCGAACGCATCGCAACCGTGCGGTCGCTCACCGTCTACCGCGAGGGCGAGGCGCCCTACGCCGCCGCCGGGCGGATGACGCGGGAGCTGGCGGCGCTCGCGGGCGCGGCGGCGCGGGGCGAGGCCTACGCGGCGGCGGCGGATGCCGAACTGGCGGCGCTGCGGCGGCCCAGCGACCGCCCGCTGTTCGTCGTCAGCCTCGGCGACGCGCGGCACGTCCGTGCCTTCGGCACCGACAGCATGTTCGGCGAGGTGCTCGCCCGCCTCGGCCGCCGCAACGCCTGGGATCGCCCGACCCGCTACGCCGCCGCCGCGCCGGTGGGCGTCGAGGCGCTGGCGCGGGTGCCCGAGGCGGCGATCGCGGTGGTCGGCCCGTTGCCGCCCGACGCCCGCCGCGCCCTGGCGGAAGGGCCGATCTGGCGGGCGCTGCCCGCCGTCCGCGCCGGGCGGGTGGCGGTGCTGCCGCCGGTCAACCATTACGGCGGCCTGCCCGCCGCGCTGCGCTTCGCGCGCCTGCTGGCGGCCGCCGATGTTTAGGCTGGCGCTGCTCGCCGCCGTTGCCCTCGCCGTCGCCGCACTCAACCTGGCGGGCGGGCGCGGCGCCGCGCCGACGCCGGAGCTGGCGGCGGTGGTGCTGTGGCAGGCGACCCTGCCGCGCCTCGCGGTGGCGCTGGCGGCTGGGGCGGCGCTCGGCCTCTCCGGCGCGATCCTGCAACGGGTGCTGCGTAACCCGCTCGCCGAACCCGCCACCCTCGGCATCGCGCCGGGGGCGCAGCTCGCCTTGGGCCTCGCCGCGCTCCACGCCCCCGAGGTGCCGCCGCCGCTCGCCGCGTTCGGCGGCGGCGCCCTGGCGGTGGCGCTGCTGCTGGCGCTCACCTGGCGGCGCGGCCTCGAACCGGTGGCGGTGGCGCTGGCGGGGATGATGCTCGGCCTCACCCTCTCCGCCGCCAGCGCGGCGCTGGTGCTCGCCAACGGCGAATACCTGTTCTCGCTGCTGATCTGGGGCGGCGGCTCGCTGGTGCAGCAGGGCTGGGGCGCCACCCGCGCGGTGGCCCTGGCGCTCGGCCTCGGCGGTCTCGGCGCGGCGCTGCTGCTGCGGCCGCTTGCCGCCTTCGGCATCGGCGACGCGGGGGCGCGCGGTCTCGGCCTCGCGGTCGGCGCCACCCGGCTCGCCGCCCTCGGCGTCGCGGTGGCGCTGGCGGCGGCGTCGATCGCCGAGGTCGGGGTGATCGCCTTCGTCGGCCTCGCCGCCCCAGCCCTCGCCACCCTCGCCGGGGCGCGCACCGCGCGGGCGCGGCTGTTGGCGGCGCCGCTGGTGGGGGCGCTGCTGCTGAGCCTCGCCGACGGGCTGATTCTGGCCGCCGCCGGGGAGGCGGGCGAGCGGATTCCGGCGGGCGTCGCCACCGCGCTGCTCGGCGGGCCGCTGCTGCTGTGGCTGCTGCCGCGCCTGCGCCTGTTCGAGTGGCCGCAGTTGGCCGCCGCGCCGCTGCCGCCCGCCCGCGCCGCCCGGCCGAACCTCCGGCTCGCG